>NZ_JBIRVJ010000001.1:0-889906 GCF_044386705.1 Streptomyces sp. NPDC020422
CGGGGCGGGGGGGGGGGGCGGGGCCGGGGCGGGGGGGGGGGGGCGGGCCCCCCCCCCCCGGCGGGGGGGGGGGGGGCGGGGGGGGGGGCCGCGGGGGGGGGGCGCCCCGCGGGGGGGGCCCCGCCCCTCTCCGTGCCGGACGAGGTCCCTCGTCCGTCGGATCAGTGCTTGAAGACGTCCTTCATCTTCTCCTTGGCGGTACGCGCGTCGCCCTTGGCCTGCTCGGCCCGGCCCTCCGCCTCCAGGCGCTCGTTGTCGGTCATCCGGCCGACCGCCTCCTTGACCTTGCCCTTGGCCTGCTCGCCCTTGGCCTTGCTCTTCTGCTCACCGGACACGAGATCGCTCCCTTCGTGCGACGCATCTGACAACAGAACGCCTCGCCCGAATCCGCGAGAACAAACCCACGGATTTCCGGCGCCCGACCGCTCAGCCCGCCGCGGAGGGCAGGTTCTCCTTGATCTTGGCGATGGCGAAGCCCCACCCCTGCGCCACCGTCGGCTTCCCCGGGACGGCCACCTCCGCCGGGTTGGTCAGCACGTCGAGGAGGACCGGGCCGGGCAGGGCGAGCGCCTTGCGCACGGCCTCGTCCAGCTCGGCCGGGGCGGTGACGCGGATGCCGGTCAGCCCCAGTGCCTCGGCCACCGCGGCGAAGTCGGGGTTGTCCAGCACCGTCCCGAACTCGGGAAGCCCCGCCTGCTCCTGCTCCAGCTTGACCATGCCGAGCCGGCGGTTGTCGAAGACGACGAGCTTCACCGGCAGCCGTTCCGAGCGGATGGTCATCAGGTCGCCGAGCAGCATGCCGAGGCCGCCGTCGCCGCAGAAGGCCACGACCTGCCGGTCCGGAGCCCACAGCTGCGCCCCGATGGCCTGGGGCATGGCGTTGGCCATGGAACCGAGGTTGTACGAGCCGATCAGGCGGCGGCTGCCGCGCATCCGCACCAGCCGCGAGAGCCACACGGTGGCCATCCCGGTGTCCGAGGTGAAGATCGCGTCGTCGGCGGCGTGGCGGTCCACGGCCGCCGCGAGGGCCTCGGGACGGATGTCCGCCTCCCGGTTGTCGAACATGGCCCGTACGCGTCCCAGCAGGCGCCGGTCGTGGGCGGGGTCGGCGAGCTCCGCCTGGCCCTTCTCCCAGTCCGCGTACCGCTCGCGGGCCTCGTCCAGGTGGGTGCGCGCCGGAACGGGCGCCAGCAGCGGCAGCAGGGCCCGCAGCGTCGCGCCCACGTCCCCGGCGAGCCCGACGTCCACCGGGACGCGGCGCCCGAGGTGCTCCTCGCGGGTGTCGATCTGCACGACCCGGCAGTCCCGCGGGTACCACTCCCGGTAGGGGAAGTCCGTCCCGAGCATGATCAGGGTGTCGCACGAGTCCATGGCGTGGGCCGCGGCGGGATTGCCGATGAGGCCGGTCTGGCCGACCTCGTACGGGTTGGCGTCCTCGAAGCCCTCCTTGCCCTTCAGGGTCAGCACCATCGGCGCCGAGAGCAGCTCGGCGGCACGCAGCACCTCCTCGCGGGCCTCCCGGGCCCCGCGGCCGACCAGGAGGGTGACCCGCGAGCCCCGGCCGATCAGCTCGGCGGCCTCGGCGAGCGCCGGGTCGTCGGGGCGCGTGACGGCCGGGCGCGGCAGCGCGAACCGCGTCGGCCGGTCCTCCTCGACCTCCTGGTCGCCGAGGTCGCCGGGGACGGTCAGCACCGCCACGCCCCGCCCGGTCACGGCCGCCCGCACCGCGGACTCCAGCAGCCGGGGCAGCTGGGAAGGCGAGGTGACGGTGGCCCGGAACACGGCCACGTCCCGGAAGAGGAGGTCGTTGTCGACCTCCTGGAAGTAGTCCCCGCCCACCTCCGACAGCGGCACCTGACCGCAGATCGCCAGGACCGGCGCCCCGCTCTTGGCCGCGTCGTACAGTCCGTTGAGCAGGTGCACCGAGCCCGGTCCCACCGTGCCCATGCAGACGGCCAGCTCACCGGAGAGCTGGGCGCGCGCTCCGGCGGCGAAGGCCGCCGCCTCCTCGTGGCGGAAGCCGGTCCAGTCGATGCCCTCGGTGGTCCGGATGGCGTCGGTGAGCGGGTTGAGCGCGTCGCCGACCACGCCGAAGACGCGGCCGACACCGAGCTCCGCGAGCCCGTCGACGATCACCTGTGCGACGGTACGGGTCATGGGGTCTCCTTTCGCCGGGGGCGCCGGCCGGTTCAGCGGAGGGTGAACCGGTCCGGATGCGCCGCCTTCCAGTCGCCTGCCCACGTGTCCGGAACCGATGCGGACGACAGCAGCTGACCGGTTTCGAGCGGTTCGTACAGCTCGGCGTGGGACCGCACGGCATCGGGGCCGACCCGGCGCAGCAGCATGCCGGGCTCCAGGTCCCCGGGGCCGTCGGCACCCATGGCGGCCATCAGCGCGAGGGCGCTGCGGACGGTCGCCTCCTGGAAGCGCCGGACCCGCTCCGCCTTGTCCTGGACGTCGAGGGCGCGGGCCCGCCTGGGGTCCTGGGTGGCGACTCCGACGGGACAGGTGTTGGTGTGGCAGCGCTGGGCCTGGATGCACCCGAGGGCGAACATCATGGCGCGGGCGGAGTTGGTGTAGTCGGCGCCCTGGATCAGCCGCTTGACGATGTCGCTCCCGGTGGCGACCTTGCCGGAGGCGCCGATCCTTATCCGGTCCCGCAGCCCCGTGCCGACGAGCGCCCGGTGCACCGTGGTCAGCCCCTCGGTGAGGGGCAGGCCGACGGTGTCCGCGAACTCCAGCGGGGCGGCACCCGTGCCGCCCTCGGCCCCGTCGACGACGATGAAGTCGGGCGTGAGCCCCTCCTCGAGCATCGCCTTGCAGACGGCGAGGAAGTCGCGGCGCGCGCCCACGCACAGCTTGAAGCCGACCGGCTTGCCGCCGGAGAGCTCCCGCATCCGGCCGAGGAAGCGCACCAGCTCCCGGGGGGTCCGGTAGACGCGGTGGTACGGCGGGGAGATCACCGTGCGCCCCTCGGGGACGCCGCGGACCGCGGCGATCTCCCGGCCGACCTTCGAGCCGGGCAGGACGCCGCCGATGCCGGGCTTGGCGCCCTGGCTGATCTTCAGCAGGACGCAGGCGACCTGGTCGAGCGCGGCCTTCTCGGCGAACAGCCCGGGGTCGAAGCCGCCGTCCTCGGCACGGCAGCCGAAGTACCCGGTCCCGATCTCCCAGACGAGGGCGCCGCCGGGGGCGAGGTGGTGCTCGGAGATCCCGCCCTCGCCGGTGTCATGGGCGAAGCCACCGCGCCGGGCGCCTTCGTTCAGGGCGCGGATGGCCGGGGCCGACAGGGAGCCGAAGCTCATCGCCGACACGTTGAGCAGGGCCATGTCGTAGGGCCGGGCGCAGTCGGGGCCGCCGATCCGGACCCGGGGCGGTTCGTCCGGCACCGGACGCGGCGCCATGGAGGGAACCAGGTACTCGGTGCCGGTCCGGTCCAGTTCCAGCTCGGTGCCGAAGGGGTCCTCGGCGTCCGTTCCCTTCGCCCGCTCGTACACGATGGACCGGGTGTCCCGGTCGAAGGGCATGCCGTCGACGTTCCTCTCGACGAAGTACTGCTGCACCTCGGGGCGGATCGCCTCCATCGCGAACCGCAGGTGCCCGAGGAGCGGGTAGTTGCGCAGGATCGAGTGGCGCCGCTGGACGACGTCGTACGACGCGACCGCGGCGAGCAGCAGGGCGGGTCCGGCCGCGCACCACCACCACGGGGACACCAGGACGGCCGCGAGGCCGGTGGCGAGCGCGGCGAGGGCGGGGCAGACCACGAGCAGTGACGTCACCATGGACGGCCGTCTGTCCCGGAAGGGCGAGGTCAAGCGCGCGGGGCGACGGGCGGGACCGGCGGGTGCGCCGGCAGGCGGGACCGGGCGGGCTCGGGACCACCAGGTTTAGCGCCCGGGAGTCCGGCGAGACGGTGCCCATGAGTGCTTCGGAGAACAGCGGACGGAATCACTTCACCTGGACCGGCCCCTACGCCGTGCCGGACTACCCCGACCTGACGGGGGTGGACGACCCCGGCACGGACGCGGGGTACGAGCCGGCCGCTCTCGGGGAGCTGCGCCTCCTGCCCGCGCCCTTCGCGGAGAAGGCCCGCGCGGCCGCCTACGCGGCCCGTGGCACCGGGAGCGAGCTGTGGGCCGCCGCGCGGGCCCACCCGGCCGTGGCGGCCGGCGCCGCGGCGGGCACGGCGGCCGCGCTCGCCCTCGCGTACGGGCGGGGGCGCCGGGACGGGCGCTTGGCCGCGCGCCGCGACCTGGGTCCGGTGGCCCTGTTCTTCGAACGCCGCGGCTGAGCGGGCGCACTTCCCGCCCCCTTGACGAGGCCGGTGCGCGCGAGTCCGCCGCCCGGCCGTTCCCTTCCCTTTCCCACCGCCCTCACGGAGGTCGATTCACATGGTCCCCCTGCTCCTCGTCCTGCTGCTCATCCTGCTCCTCTTCGGCGCCGGCTTCGCCGTCAAGGCGCTCTGGTGGATAGCCGTCATCGTGCTGGTCCTGTGGCTGATCGGCTTCGTGGCCCGGCCGAAGGGCGGCACCGGCCGCTGGTACCGCTGGTAGGCGGCGGCCCCGCGGGCGGGCACGCGCCCGCCCGCCGGGCCCGCGGCACGCACGACAGAGCCCGGCACCTCCGTCAGGAGAGTGCCGGGCTCTGTCGTGTGCTCAGGCGCTCAGCACCGAGTCGTCCTCGGGGCGCGCGCCCGGCAGGCGATGGCGGGCCGCGATCAGCGCCGCGTCCACGTCACGCGTACCCGTGGACACACACAGCGTGTAGGCGAGGTCGTCCATGCGCCGCCGTACCTCTTCGCCGCCGTTCTCGGCCTGGAGCACCTTGAGCGTCTCGTACTGCTCGATGAGATTGCGCAGGACCGCGGGGTGGGCCATCAGCACGTACTGCTCCCCTCGTCGTCGGGGCGGGGGACCGCCCGGTTCGGGGCGCGTGTACCCGGGTCGCGGCGTCGCACACCTGCCGACCGGGGGCGAAGAGGACGGGTTCCGGCCGGATGACCCGCACCGCCCTCCTGCTGTCGATCACGGAAGGGTAGTGTCGTCATGATTGCCGTACGGCAACGATCGCGGCAGTCGGAGCCGACCCGGGGGAGCGGTCGTCCGGCGCGCGGCGTGGGCCGTACGGTCCGTGTGCGCAAGCTTGGTGGGAACGAGGATGGGGCATGGCTGAGACGACGACCAAGGGCTCCTCCGGCCGTGAGCGGCCCGGGCAGCCGGCCGCGGTGGTCGAGCCTGGACTGCGGCTGCTGCTGGCCGGGCTCACGGCCGTGCGGGACGGCGACTTCGGCACCCGTCTGCCGGACGAGGCGGACGGGTTGATGGGCGAGATCTCCCAGGTGTTCAACGGGATGGTCGACCAGCTCTCCCTGTTCACCTCCGAGGTGACGCGGGTGGCCCGCGAGGTGGGCACGGAGGGGACGCTCGGCGGCCAGGCCGCCGTGCCGGGCGTCTCCGGCACCTGGGCCGACCTGACGGACTCCGTCAACGCGATGGCGGGCAACCTCACCACCCAGGTCCGTGACATCGCCCAGGTGGCGACGGCCGTCGCCAAGGGCGACCTCTCCCAGAAGATCGACGTGGACGCGCGCGGCGAGATCCTGGAGCTGAAGAACACCATCAACACGATGGTCGACCAGCTCTCGGCCTTCGCCGACGAGGTGACCCGGGTGGCCCGCGAGGTCGGCACCGAGGGCATCCTCGGGGGACAGGCCGACGTGAAGGGCGTCTCCGGCACCTGGCGCGACCTGACCGACTCCGTCAACTCGATGGGCGGGAACCTCACCGCCCAGGTACGGGCGATCGCCCACGTCGCCACCGCGGTCGCGGGCGGCGATCTGTCGAAGAAGGTCGACGTGGACGCCCGGGGCGAGATCCTGGAGCTGAAGACGACCATCAACACGATGGTCGACCAGCTGTCCTCGTTCGCCGACGAGGTGACCCGGGTGGCCCGCGAGGTCGGCACCGAGGGCCGGCTCGGCGGGCAGGCCAGGGTGCCGAACGTGGCCGGCACCTGGAAGGACCTCACCGACAACGTCAACTCCATGGCGAGCAACCTGACCGGACAGGTCCGCAACATCGCCCAGGTCACGACCGCCGTCGCCAACGGCGATCTGTCGAAGAAGATCGACGTCGACGCCCGGGGCGAGATCCTGGAGCTGAAGACGACCATCAACACCATGGTCGACCAGCTCTCCTCGTTCGCGGCCGAGGTGACCCGGGTGGCCCGCGAGGTCGGCAGCGAGGGCCGGCTCGGCGGCCAGGCCGAGGTCGAGGGGGTCTCCGGCACCTGGAAGCGGCTGACCGAGAACGTCAACGAGCTGGCGGGCAACCTCACCCGCCAGGTTCGCGCCATCGCCGAGGTCGCGAGCGCCGTCGCCGAGGGCGACCTCACCCGTTCGATCACCGTCGAGGCCTCGGGCGAGGTGGCCGAGCTCAAGGACAACATCAACGCCATGGTCGGCTCGCTGCGCGAGACGACGCGGGCCAACCAGGAGCAGGACTGGCTGAAGTCCAGCCTGGCCCGGATGTCCGCGTTGATGCAGGGCCACCGCGACCTGGCCGTCGTCGCCGAGCTCGTCATGGACGAGCTGACCCCGATGGTGGGCGCCCAGTACGGCGCCTTCTACCTGGCCGAGGAGGGCGCCGACGGCATCGAGCTGGGCCTCGTCGGATCCTACGGACGCCCCGCGGGCGACCAGCAGCAGGTGCGCTTCCGGCTGGGCGAGTCGCTCGTCGGACAGGCCGCCCGCAGCCGCCGCACCATCAGCGCCGACAACGTCCCCGCCGACTACGTCACGATCTCCTCGGGTCTCGGCAGCACGTCCCGGGGCAGCCTCGTGGTGCTGCCGGTCGTCGTCGAGGACCAGGTGCTCGGCGTCATCGAGCTGATGTCCTTCAGCCCCTTCACCTCCGTGCACCGGGACTTCCTGGAACAGCTCATGGAGAGCGTCGGCGTCAACCTGAGCACCATCGTCGCCAACGCCCGCACCGACGAGCTCCTGGACGAGTCCCAGCGGCTTGCCGGCGAACTCCGCTCGCGCACCGAGGAACTCCAGGTACGGCAGGAGGAACTCCAGCGCTCCAACGCCGAGCTGGAGGAGAAGGCGGCCCTGCTCGCCGCGCAGAACCGCGACATCGAGGCCAAGAACCTCCAGATCGAGCAGGCCAGGCAGGAGCTGGAGGACCGCGCCCAGCAGCTCGCCCTGGCCTCCACGTACAAGTCGGAGTTCCTGGCCAACATGAGCCACGAGCTGCGCACCCCGCTCAACAGCCTGCTGATCCTGGCCCAGCTGCTGGCCCAGAACCCGACCCGCAACCTCACGGCCAAGCAGGTCGAGTACGCCGGCATCATCCACTCGGCCGGATCCGACCTGCTCCAACTGATCAACGACATCCTCGACCTCTCCAAGGTGGAGGCCGGGAAGATGGACCTCAACCCGGAGCGCGTGCCGCTGCGCGGGCTCCTCGACTACGTCGAGGCCACGTTCCGCCCCCTCACCTCGCAGAAGAGCCTCGCCTTCACGGTCTCCACCGCTCCCGGCGTCCCCGTCGACCTCGTCACCGACGACACGCGCCTCCGGCAGGTGCTGCGCAACCTGCTGTCGAACGCCGTCAAGTTCACCGAGCGCGGCAGCGTCGAGCTGCGCATCGAACCGGCATCGGACGCCGAGCTGCCCGTGTCCGTGCACCGCGGGGGCGCCGTCGTCGCCTTCCGCGTCGCCGACACCGGCATCGGCATCGCCCCCGAGAACCTGGAGGCCATCTTCGGCGCCTTCCAGCAGGCCGACGGGACGACCAACCGCAAGTACGGCGGCACCGGCCTCGGCCTGTCCATCAGCCGCGAGATCGCCTATCTCCTCGGCGGCGCCCTCACCGTCACCAGCGTGCCCGGCGAGGGCAGCACCTTCACCCTCTACCTCCCCGTCGCCCGCACCGACTTCAGCGAGCAGCCCGACTCCGCCGACCAGCCGGCGGAGTCCCCGGCGGGGTTCACCGTCCCGGCCCCGGCCCGCGGCGGCGCGCTCGCGCTGCCCGGCGCCGCGCCCGCCCGGCCGACCCGGCGCCTGCTCGTGATCGAGGAGCGCCCGCGCGGGCTCCTCGCCGTCGTCGCCGAGAACGCGGTCGGCCAGCTCGCGGCCGACGGAAGGCACACGGGCCGGGCGGACATCGAGCTGGTCGCGGTCGTCGGCCCCCAGGAGGCCGCCGCCGCGCTCGCCACCCAGCCGTTCCACTGCGTCGTGCTCGACGTCGACATGGCGGACGGCGACGCCCTGCGCTTCCTGGAGGCCGTGGACGGCGACGAGGCGCTGCGCACCGTCCCCGTCCTCGCCCACAACAACCGCCGGCTCCCCGCCGACGAGGAGGGCGCCCTGCAGGACCTCGCCCGACGCCGCCCGCTGGAGCTCCTCTCCAGCCTCGACGAGCTGCGGGAGCGGATCGCCCTGCACCTGTCCGCCGAGCAGCCCGGCGACGTCGTGCCCCTGGTGCGCGGCGACCACTCGGCACCCGCGTCCCAGGCCGTCGACGGCACCCTGCGCGGCAGGACCGTGCTCGCCGTCGACGACGACGCCCGCAACCTGTACGCCCTCAGCGGCATCCTGGAGTTGCACGGCATGACCGTGCTGCACGCCGAGAACGGGCGGAAGGGGATCGAGACGCTGCTGGCCAACCCGTCCGTCTCCCTGGTCCTGATGGACGTGATGATGCCGGAGATGGACGGCTACACGGCGACCGCGCGGATCAGGGAGCTGCCCCAGTACGCGGACCTGCCGGTGATCGCGGTCACCGCGAAGGCGATGCCCGGCGACCGGGAGAAGAGCCTCGCGTCCGGGGCCAGCGACTACGTCACCAAGCCCGTCGACGCCGACGAGCTCATCGCCTGCGTCAGCCGCTGGCTCGACTCGGGGGTGGCCTCGTGACCACGCCCCCGCCCCCCGAGACCTCCGCCCCGTACGCCGCCGACGGCGCGCCGGACGTTCCGGACGCAGAGGTCACAGAGGTCGCAGAGGTCGCAGAGGTCGCGGAGCTCGCAGAGGTCGGCGCGGGCGCCGCAGACGCCGTGGGCGCCGAGGTCGCAGCGGGCGCCGCAGACGCCGTGGACCTGCTGGCCGCCGACGGCCGGCTGGCCGCCACGGTGGAACGCCTGCGCGGCGAGGTGCGCGCCGCGCAGGCGGCGGCAGAGGGCCGCGCCCTGATCGAACTCGCCAAGGGAGTCATCGTCGAGCGGCTGGGCTGCGGCCCGGCCCAGGCGGCCCGCCAGCTCGCGGAGCTCGCCGACCGGGCCGGAGTGTCCCGGCTGGAACTGGCCGCGGACATCATCAACCAGGCGTCCCGTGACCGGATGGCGGAGGCGGCGGACGAGTTCGTGAGGACGGCCGTCGGCCAGCCCGAGGCCCTCGCCACCGCTCCCGCCACCGAGACCGCACCCGCCACCGCCGCCTCGGTCGCCGTGCGGCTGCGCACGGCGGAGAGCGCGGCCCTCAGCGCCGACGACACCCAGGCCGTCGCCGAGTCGCTGCTGCGGCACGCCCTCGAACCTCTGGGCGCCGTCGCCGTCGCGATCTGGACGACCGGCCCGGACACCTCGCTGAGCCTGCGCGGCCACGCCGGCTTCGGCCTCGACGAGGCCGCCCGCTGGCACTACGTGCCGCCGGGCGTGACCACCGCGGCCCGCCAGGCGCTCATCGGGCGCCGAACCGTCCGCTACGCCTCCCTGGCCGCCGCGGGCATCCCCTCCATCGGCCGCTCGCGCCATCCCGACGGCGGCCGGGTCGTCGTCCCCGCCGGGACCGGCGGCCGCATCCACGGCGTCCTGGAGATCTGCTGGGCCCGTCCGCTCGACCCCCTGCCGCAGGCCGTGGAGCGCCAGATCGAGGCCCTCGCCGAGCTCTGCGCCCACACCCTGGAGACGCTCCCCGAGACGTCCCCCGGGGGCTTCCCCGTGCCCGGCGGCCTCCCGGTCCCCGGCGCGGACGGGGCGGCGGCGCTGGCCGAGCTCTCGGACGGGCTCTACGACCCCGCCCTCGTCCTCACCCCCCATCTGGACGAGGCGGGGACGCTCGTCGACTTCCGCATCCGGCACGCCAACGCGCACTTCCAGGATCCGGCCGGACGGCCCCGTGGCTCCGTCGACGGCGCCCTGCTCCTCGAGGCGTACCCGGCGACGGCCGGCGGCAGCGAGCTCTTCGAACGGATCGAGCGGGTCTACGCCACCGGGGAGCCCTTCCGCGCCCGCCGGGTGCGGCTCACGGCCCTGGTGGACCAGGTGCCGCTCGCCTCGCTCGCCGACATCAGCATCAGCCGGCACGGTGCGAGCCTGCTGCTCATCTGGCGCGTCGAGGACGAGTCGGCACGCCTCGCCAGCCTCCTCCAGCACGCCCAGCGCCTCGGCCGGGTCGGCGCCTTCGAGGAGGACCTCGTCACCGGCGACATCACCTGGCACGGCCAGCTGTACGAGCTCTTCGGCCGCGGCACGACGGAGCCGCCGGTGCCCCTGCGCGACCTCGCCGGCCACGCCCACCCGGACGACGCCGACGCCATCCGCCGCTTCCTGCGGCAGGTGCTGGAGCAGCGGCGGGTGGGCTCCGCCGCCTTCCGCATGTTCCGCCGCGACGGGGTCACCCGGCACATCCGGGTGACCGCCGAACCCGCCCTGGGCAGCGACGGCGGTCTCCAGGCCGTCCGGGGCGCCTACCAGGACATCTCCGCGCAGCACTGGACCGAGGTCGCCCTCACGGCCACCCGCGACCGGCTGGCGGAGACGGAGGAGGCCGCCGAGGAGCGCAACCGGCTCACCCTCCAGCTCCAGCACGCGATCATGCCGCCGGCCATGCCGCCGCTCGACGCGCCGGGACTCGGCGTGGCCGTGCGCTACCGGCCCGCGGAGTCCGAGTCGCTGGTCGGCGGCGACTGGTACGACGCGGTCGTGCTGCCGTCCAAGAAGGTGCTCCTGTGCGTCGGGGACGTCGCCGGGCACGGAGTGGAGGCCGCCACGGGCATGGTGGTGCTGCGCAACGCCCTGCGCGGCCTCGCCGTCACGGGCGCGGGTCCCGGACAGCTGTTGTCCTGGCTCAACGGGGTCGCCCACCACCTCACCGCCCAGGTGACCGCCACCGCCGTGTGCGGCGTGTACGACCCGGAGAGCCGCACCCTGCGCTGGGCCCGCGCCGGACACCTCCCGCCGGTGCTGGTGCGCGGGGAGGAGGCGCGCGACCTGCCGCTCCTGCGCGGGGTGCTGCTGGGAGCCCTCGCGGAGGCCGAGTACGAGGAGACGGAGCTGCGGCTCGAACCCGGTGACACGGTGCTGATGTACACCGACGGACTCGTCGAGCGGCGCGACACCGCCGTCCAGGATTCCGTGGCCCAGCTGCTGACGGTCGCCCGGCAGCCGTCCGACAGCCTCGAACGCAGGCTGGACCAGCTCCTCGCACGCAGCAAGTCGGACACGGACGACGACACGTGCGTGGTCGGTGTCCAGGTGTTCTGACCGCGACCGCCGACCCGAGACCGGACCCACACCCCCCACGGAAAGCAGGAGACATGTCCGAGCGTGAACCGAACCTTGATGTCGACGTCGAGATCCGCGATGACCGCACGGCGCTGCTGACCGTCGCGGGCGAGCTGGACATGGAGACGGCCGGGCGGTTGCAGGAGGTGCTGACGGAGCAGTTCGCCCGGGGGCGGCGCCGTCTCGTGCTGGACCTGTCCGCCCTCGAATTCATGGACTCCTCGGGGCTGAACGTCCTGATCCGGGCGGTCAACAAGGTGCGGGGGACCGGCGGCGACCTGTATCTCGCCGCGCCGACCCCGGCCGTGCGCCGCATCCTGGAGATCACCGGCGTGACGACGACGATCCCGCCGCACGACGGCGTGGCGGACGCGCTGGCCGCGGCCGGCGGCGCGAGATAGCGGACGGGTGGCGCGGTCCCCGTGCAGGGGGCCGGGCGCAGGAAAGAGGAAGAGGAAAGACCGTGCGCGAGATCGCCGAGATCGAGCAGGCGCTCCGCCGGGCGGCTCCGCACCGGCTCGTCGGTGTCGTCGAGGACGCCCTCAGAGAGCACCGCGGGGTGCGGCGGGTGGAACTCCGCATGGCCGACTACGGTCTGCGGACGCTCCAGCTCGTCGGGCACGTCCCCGGGACGGATCCGTCGGTGCCGATCCACGACAGTCCCGAGGGCCGGGCCTTTGGCGCCCAGGAGCCGCACGTGGTCCGGGAGCCCGGGGCGCTCCTGCTCCACCTGCCCGTCACGGTCCGCGGGGACCGGCTGGGGGTGCTGACGGCCGAGCTGCCCCCGGAGGCCGACGTCGGGCCGCTGCTGCCCGGGCTGGCGCAGCTCTGCGAGGCGCTCGGCCACGAGATCCTGGTGGCGGAGCGGGACACCGACCTGTACGTCCTGGCGCGGCGCGCGACGCGGCTCACGCTCGCGGCGGAGATGCAGTGGCAGCTGCTTCCCGGCCGTTCCTGCGCCCGTCCCGAGTTCGCGCTGGCCGCCCATCTGGAGCCCGCCTACGCCATCTTCGGCGACAACTACGACTGGTCGGTCTCGGACGGCCGGCTGACCCTCACGGTCACCAACGGCATGGGGGAGGGCATCGAGGCCGCCCTGCTGACCAATCTGGCGATCAACGCGCTCCGCAACGCCCGCCGGGCCGGCCTCCCGCTGGCGGACCAGGCCGCGCTGGCGGACCAGGCCGTGTACGCCCAGTACCGGGGCGAGGCCTTCGTGTCGGTGCTGCTGCTCTGCTTCGACCTGGCCACGGGCGAGGTGGAGGCCGTCGACGCCGGATCGCCCCGGCTGTGGCGGCAGCGGGGGCAGGCGGTGGAGTCCGTCGACTTCGAGGCGCAGCTGCCGCTCGGCATGTTCGAGGACACCGTGTACGTACCGGAGCGGTTCTCCGTGCGGCCGGGCGACCGGCTGCTGTTCGGCAGCGACGGCGTGTACGCGGCCGTCTCGCCGGCCGGGGAGAGCTACGGGGACCGGGCGCTGGCCCGCGCGCTGCGGGGGACGCGGCTGCTGCCGCCCACGCACGTGCCGCAGGCGGTGCTCCGGGAGCTCGCCGTCCACCACGGCGGCAGTCCGCTGGAGGACGACGCCCTGGTCGTCTGCCTCGACTGGCACGGCACCGCGTCAACAGTTGTCGCGTGACAACTGTATCCTTGGGGCAACACCCGGCGGGTGCCCGGAAGAACGCCGTCAAGGACGACCAGAGGTGGCAATGAGGACATGGGGTGTGCGCCCGGCCGGAGCCGGCGTCGCGCGGGGGTCAGGCCGAGCTGACGTCCTTCAGCGGCGTGCGGGCGCGTGACGAGGCGGCTGCTCCGCTCCCCCCGACCGCGTCGTGGAAGCCGGTGAGTCCGCGCAGCAGCGCCTTGCGGCTCGTCGGCGACATGTCCGCGATGACCGCGAGCAGAGCCTCCTCGCGCTGGGCCCTGAGGTCCCGCAGGTACGCCTTGCCGTGCACGGTCAGGTGCAGCTCCAGCTGCCGACGGCTCACGGGGCTGGGCAGCCGCTGCACGAAGCCCAGGGCCTCCAGCCGGTCGCACATGCGGCTCACCGAGGGCGGCGCGGAGCCGAGCAGCTCGCCCAGGGTGCGCAGGCTGATGCCCTCCTCGCGGTCCAGGCTGTACAGCACGCGCAGCTGACTCGCCGAGACGGGTGTCGACGACACCATGTCCCGGCCGCGCTCCCACAGCACCTCCAGCAGCTCGATCAGCTCCCGGGCGGACTCGGCCGTCCGCTGCGGTTCCGGTGGCGGCGGGGCGGGGTTGCTCGTCATGCCTGCCGAACCTCCTCGGACGTCCGGGGCCGGGGACAGCGGCCTTGCGACGGACCGGTCATCTCCACATCTCTCCAGAAGGCGGTACGGATCCGGTGGACCGACACGTGACAGTGGAAGGCGCACTGCGCGGGGCGGCACCACACCTCCTCCTGGACTCCCTCCGTACCAGTCTCGCGCAGCAGTACGCCGCGACCTCCGCCGACCTGCTGCTCGTCGACTACGGATGCACGACCCTGCGCCCCGTCGAGCCCGTCCAGGCACCTGCAGGGATGCCGCACACGCCCGTGGACGCGGGCCCCGCCGGCCGCGTCTTCCGCACCCAGCAACCATATCTTTTCCGTGATGTCGGGCCCACGGCGACCGTTTACCTGCCCGTCACGGTCCGCGGCGACCGGTTCGGCGTCCTGGTCGTCGTGCTGCCCGCGGACCGCTCCTCGCCGGTGACCACCGCGAGCCTCGCCCGGGTCGCCGAGACCCTCGGACACGCCCTGCGCGTCGCCGACCGCCACACCGACCTGTACCGCCGCACCCGCCGGACGCACGCCCTCAGCGTCGCGGGGGAGATGCAGTGGGACACCCTGCCGGGCCGGGCCAGCTCCGGACCCGCCTTCGACCTGCACGCCCACTGGGAGCCCGCCTACACCTCCGGAGGGCACCTCCTGGACTGGAGCGCCACCGAGCGGGACCTGGTCATCGTCGTCGCCGACGGCGCCGGCCCCGGCACCCCGGCCGCCCTGGCGAGCACGCTCGCCCTGATGGCGCTCCGCAACGCCCGGCGGGCCGGGCTCGACCTGGTGACCCAGGCCAGCCTCACCGACCAGGCGCTCTACGGGCAGTACCACGGCCGGCATCCGCTCTCCGCCCTGCTGCTCCGGATCGACCTGGCGACCGGCGAGGCCGAGGTGGTGGACGCCGGGTCGCCGGCGCTCTGGCGCCTGCGCCGGGGCGCGACCGAGCGCATCCACCTGGACCGCCAACTGCCCCTGGGCATGTTCGAGGACACCGTCTACGCTCCCCAGCGCCTGCGCCTGCTGCGCGGTGACCGGCTGGTCTTCGTCGCCCGCGGCGCCTCGGAGCCCACGACCGCCGAGAGGCACGAGGCGCCGGACGGGCCCGTCGCCCGAGCCCTCGCCGCGGTCCGCCGCCGGAAGGGCGCGGACGTCCCCCGGGCCGTCGTACGCGCGCTGCGCGGCACACCCCGTGGCGCGTCGGACGCGGTCCTCGTACTCTGTCTCGACTGGCGCGGCCACCGGGCCGGAACCCCTGGCGAGGGACGACACGGGGGCCTCGCGCCGACCGCGCCGACGTCCCCTTGACGCACCGTCCGGGGGTGTGATCCGCGTTGCGTGCGGTATGGGAACCATGAAGAGGGGAAAGGCGGGTACGAGGAGCCCAGCCGCCGACCCAGGACGAGGGGAGCACCAGCGCCATGACGGACGCGATCACCGCGGAGCGCGCGATCCCGGAACCCCTGCTGTCCGCAGGCGTCGTCTACGGCGACGCCGCCCGCGGCGGGGCGATCGCATCGGCGCGCGCCTTCACCGCCGAGTTCCTCGCGGCCGCCCCGGCCGTGCTGGACGCACCGGTCGGCGACGAGCGCGTCGAGCTCGCACAACTGGTGGTCAGCGAACTGGTCACCAACGCCATCCGGCACACGGCCGGCCCCTGCCGGCTCCTGCTCGAACTGGGCCGCGACACCCTGGAGATCTCGGTCTTCGACCAGGAGCCCGCCGCCCCCGTGCCCCGCGGCCACGACCCCCGCCGCATCGGTCAGCACGGCGTCGAGATCGTCGTCGCCGTCTGCCAGAGCCTGACCGTGGAGCCCGCCCCGGAGGGGAAGCGCGTCCGCGCCCGCCTCTCCCTGCTGCCGGAGTACCCCGACCCGGCGTCCCCGCGGAACCGGCGAACGCGCTGACGCGGCGGCGCCCCACCGGCCCGCCGGGCGCAGTACGCCCCCCGGGGGGAGCCCGGGGGGCGTGATCCTCCGGCCGGTCACCGGCGGTCGTCCGCCCGCTGACGCGCCCGGCGCGCCAGCGCACGCCGCTCGGCCTCGGTCAGGCCGCCCCACACGCCCGACGGCGGGTGCGGCTGCGCGAGGGCCGAGCGCAGGCACGGTTCGCGTACCGGGCAACGCCGGCAGACCCGCTTGGCCTCCTCCGCCTGGGCGAGCGCGGGGGCGCCGGTGCCCACCGGGAAGAACAGATCGGGGTCGACCTCCTGGCAGGCCGCGGCCGCACGCCAGCCGTCCATGTGAGCCTCCTGGCACATGAGTAGGGATTCGTTCCCCGTCCGCCTGACCGCTCGGCGTCACGTGAAACCCGCACGGCGGCGCTCCGGCGCGTCAACGCGGACCACGCCGCGGACCGCGCGGGACGGGCACGACACTCCACCACGCCATCGCCACACCGACACCGAACACCAGGACCAGCAAGACCGGCACGACGGAATCCTTCCGGGAGCGGACCGCGTTCCAGGATGCGACTGACCCCGAACACCACACCGAAACGCCTTCCTCCGTCATGAATCCGAAGGACCGGGGAACGCGGAAGAACGCGGAGGGAGGAAGTGACGTCCACGCCGGTTCCCTAGGCTGGGTCCGTCCGCCGGCAGTCGCACACGGAGGAAGTCGAGGGTGTTCTCGGTCGACGTCAGACAGGAGGAACGGGGCACGGTACTGGTGCTCCGCGGCGAGCTGGACTACGACAGCGCCGTCCAACTGGACGAGGCGGGGCACCGCGGACCGGGGGCCGGCGCCGTGCCGGGGCCCGTGGTGGTGGACCTCGCCGCTCTGACCTTCTGCGACTCCAGCGGCATCAGCGCCCTGCTGAGGCTCTATCAGGACCTGTCCGCCCAGGGCAGGACCCTCCGGCTCGCCGCCGTACCGCCCACCGTCCGTCGGCTGTTCGCCCTGACGGGCCTCGACCAGATCTTCACCGTGCACGCCGACGTGCGCGAGGCATTCGCCGCGCTACCGGCCGGGCCGGACACCGCCCCCGGAGCCGGAGCGCCGGCGCCGCAGAACAGGAAAGAGAGCGCATGAGGCGCGTACCGGGTCAACATCCCCACCGGCCCGACCCGGCGAAGGACCCCGGTCGCGCCGCCGTCGACGCCACGGACGATGACCTCAGAGTCCTGTTCGGCGAGACCACCGCGGTCTTCGCCTCCCTCGCCGGCCCCGCGCACCTGGTCGAGAGCGCCAATCCCGCCTTCTTCGACGCCATCGGCGCCGGCCCGCGCGTCCGCACCGGCGTGCCCCTCGGGGACCTGCTGCCCGAGCCCGCAGGCCAGGGACTCATCGGACTGCTCGACCGGGTCTACCGGTCCGGCACCCCCCGCACCGGACGCGACGCCCGGGTCCTCCTCCTCGACGCCGGCGCCGAGCCGCGGGAGGCCTTCTTCGACTTCAGCTACGAGCCGCGCGTCGACTCCGGCGGCAACGTCACCGGCGTCCGGGTCATCGGGGTCGAGACGACACAGGTCAGGCAGGCCCAGCGGTTCACGGCGGAACACCGCGCCCTCCTGGAGCAGATCGCCCGGCAGGCGCCGCTGCGCGAGGTCCTGGACGGAATGGCCCGCGCGATAGAGGAACTGTCGCCGGAGGACCTCGTCGTCTCCGTGCTCCTCGCCGACCAGGAGGGCCGGCGACTGGTGCACGGCGCGGCCCCCAGCCTGCCCGACTTCTACAACCGGGCCGTGGACGGGATCGCGATCGGCGAGGGCGCCGGTTCCTGCGGCACCGCCGCGCACCGCCGCGAGACCGTCATCGTCGGAGACATCGCCACGGACCCGCTGTGGGACGACTTCCGCGACCTGGCGCGACGGGCCGGCCTGGCCGCCTGCTGGTCCACCCCCGTCCTGGGACGCGACGGCGCGGTCCTGGGCACCTTCGCGATGTACCACCGCACCCCGAGGCTCCCCCAGGCGGCCGACCTGGCCCTCGCCCGCCTCTTCGCCGACACCGCGGCGCTCGCCGTGGAGCGGCAGCAGGCCGAGGTCGCCCGCAGCGCCGCCGAGGCCCGGGAGCGGGCGGCCCGCGAGGACCTCGCCTTCCTCCTCCAGGCCAGCACCGCCCTCACCTTCGACCTCGACGCCGTCCAGACCCTGGAGCGGCTCGCCGCCTCCTGCGCCCCGCGCCTGGCACCGCTGTGCGCCGTCGACGTGGTGGAGAACGGGCGACTGCGCCGGGTCGCCACGGCCGCCCCGGACGAACGCCGACGGGAGGTCCTCGCCTCGCACATCCCGGTCTACGACACCGACGACGACGCCGTCGCCCGGGTCCTCGCCACGCGCGCGAGCGAGGTCGCCCGGCGCGCCCCCACCGGCCCCGGCCCCTGGCGGGACCTCGGCGTGACCGGCTACCTCTGCATCCCGCTGCTGGACCGGGGCACCGCCTTCGGCACCGTGACGCTGCTCTCCACCGAGGCGGAGCCCTTCGACGGGCACCGCGTGGCCCTCGCCGAGGAACTCGCCCGCCGCGCCGCCTCGGCCGCCCGCAACGCCCGCCAGTACACCCACCGGGTGACCCTCGCCCGGGACCTCCAGGCCGGGCTGCTCATGCCCGAACTCCCCGACGTGCCCGGCGCGGACGTCGCCACCTCGTACCACCCCGCCGGTGAGGGCCTCGACATCGGCGGCGACTTCTACGACGTCTTCCCGCTGGACGACGGGCGGTGGGCCTTCCTCCTCGGCGACGTCTGCGGGCGCGGAGCCATCGCCGCCACCACCACCGCCCTCGTCCGCCACACCGCGCGCGCCGTCGCACCCCTCCTGCCCGGCCCCGAGGACGTCGTCGCGGCCGTCAACCGGGCCCTCGTCAACCGCCCGGGCAGTCACGGCACCGGCTTCGTCACCCTCGTCTACGGCCGGCTCACCCCCACCGGGCACGGACTGGACGTCGAGCTGGTCCGGGCCGGCCACACCCTGCCCCTGCACCTCGACACCCGCCACACCACCCGTCTCGTCGACGCCCCCGGATCCCTGCTCGGCATCTCCGCCGAAACCGACGTCGTCTCCCGGACCCTCCATCTCGAACCGCACGAGAGCCTGCTGCTCTACACGGACGGCATCACGGAGGCCCGCGACGGCTCGGGCGAGCAGTTCGGAGAGAAACGGCTCGCCGAGGCCGTCGCCGGGACCCCGCCCCGCCCCTCAGCCCAGCAGGTCGTCGACGCCCTCACCGGTGCGGTGCGCGACTTCACGGGCGGACAGGACATCGACGACGACCGGGCGGTCCTCGTCCTCACCGCCACCTGAGCACCGCTTCCGTGAAGGATGTGTGCCGGAACCGTGGGGATCGTGCGGGGGCGGGCCGGATGCGGACCCCGGGAGGGGGGCTCGCTTGATGTGCGGAGCCCACTGCGCAAGGGTGGACGGACGAGCTGTAGTCGAGTGGGAAGGTGGCGGTCCACGACGCGCGGGCCACGCTTATGACTGTTTTCGAGGACGAGTCCGGCCGCTTCCGCGAGAGCGCGGGAGCGGGAAGCCCCGTATGGCGGGGGTCGCCGCACCCGGCGGTGGTGGCCGACCGCGAGGGCGGCGTCGTGGAGTTCAACGCCGCCGCCGCCGACCTCTTTCCACGCCTGGGGATCGGCAAGGGCCTGGACGAGGTCGTCCCGGGGTGGCTCGCCGACGCCCACCGACGCCTGACCCACCCGCCGCACACACCCGCCGGGCCGGCCACGGCCACGGCCGGCCCCGCCCCGCTGCGCGGCTGCCACGACGGAAGGCTCCTGAGGGCCCACCCCACCGAGTCCGGCCACGGCGACGTGGCCTGGTGGCTGGTCGACGACTCCGACCTGACGGCCGCCCAGGACGCCCTGCGCACCGAACGGGAGCGCCACGCGATCCTGGCCGAGGCCTCGACCCAGCTGCTGGCCTCGCTCAACCCCGACCGCTGCCTGGAGAAGGCGGCCCTGCTCGCCGCCGAGCACCTCGGTGACGCCGCCCTCGTGATCTCCCCGCCCGGGCCGCGCAACCGCTCCACCGTGGTCACCGCCATGGCCGGGGCGTTCGAGCGGACCCAGCTCACCCTGGACCCGACCCTCGTGCCCGGTCTCGCCGAGGCTCTCCAGGGCTTCCCGCCGGTGCCCGCCCGCTGGATCGACCCGGCCGAACTGCCCTCCTGGGCCGTGCCCGAGGGCTTCGGAGGCACACCCGGGTCCGTCGCCATCACCCCGCTGCCCGGCCACGGCGTGCCGGCGGGCGCCCTGATCCTGCTGCGGCGCAGCGGGCAGCGGGCCTTCGACGCCTCGGAGGAGCGCTTCGCCCGGCTCTTCGCCGCCCGTGCCGGCGCCGCCCTCTCGGCCGCCCGCCTCTACGCGGAACAGGCCCGCGTCACCCGCGCGCTGATCACCGAACTCCTCCCGCCCCGGCTCCACCACGTCGGCGGGGTCGACTTCGCGGGCGGCTACCGCACCTCCCAGGACACCGAGCGCATCGGCGGCGACTTCTACGACGTGCACCCCGGCACCGACGACGGCCACGACACGCTCGCCGTCCTCGGCGACGTGTGCGGCAAGGGACTGGACGCCGCCGTCCTCACGGGCCGGATCCGCAGCACCGTACAGGCCCTGCTGCCCCTCGCCGGCGACCACCAGGACGTCCTGCGGCTGCTCAACGGCGCCCTGCTGACCACCCGGCACACCCGCTTCGCCACCCTGGTGCTGGCCTCGGTGCGGCGCACGGGCGGCCGGGTGCGGCTCCGGCTCACCAGCGCCGGCCACCCCCGCCCGCTCGTCCTGCGCGCCACCGGAGAGGTGGAGGAGGCGGACACCGGCGGCACCCTGGTGGGCGCCCTGCCCGTCGTCACCAGCCGCTCCGCGACCGTGGACCTGTCGCCGGGCGAGACCTGCCTGCTCTACACGGACGGGATCACGGAGGCCCGCGGCGGGCCGCTCGACCCCGCCATGTTCGGCGAGGAGCGGCTGCGCTCCGCGCTCTCCGAGTGCGTGGGGCTCCCGGCCGAGGCCGTCGTCGAGCGGGTGCAGATGATCGCCGGGAACTGGGTGGGCCGCGGACCCCACGACGACATGGCGGTCGTCGCCATCACCGCACCGCACACCACCCACCTGTCGGCGGTGAACGGCCACACCCGGGGCAGGTACACCGCATGAGCACGTCCACCACCACCCCGACCGCCGCCCTCCTCGCCACCCGCCGACAGCTGTGGGCGGCCCTGGAGGCGCGGGACGAGACGGCGGCCGCCGCCGCCGTCCTCGGCGCCCACGACGCCGGAGTCCCCGCCGAGGACCTCCTCCTCGACGTGATCGGCCCCGTCCAGGCCGGCATCGGCGCGGAATGGGCCGCCGGCCGCATCGGCGTCGCCCAGGAGCACGCCGCCACCGCCATCCAGGACCGGGTCGTCGCGGCCCTCGCCCACCGCACGGCGGACGCGACCGCTCCCCGGCCGGAGAGCGGTCAGGCGCCCCGGCACGTCACCGTCGCCTGTGTCGACGGAGAGTGGCACGCCCTGCCCGCCCGGCTGCTCGCCGAGGTGCTGCGCGGCCGCGGCTTCCTCGTCGACTACCTCGGGGCGCACGTCCCCACCCCCCACCTCATCGCCCACCTGCACCAGACCGGCACGGACGTCGTCGCCCTCTCGTCCTCGCTGCCCGTCCGGCTCCCGACGGCCCACGCCGCCGTCACCGCCGTCCAGGCCATCGGGCTCCCCGTCCTCGTCGGGGGCGCCGCCTTCGGCCCCGACGGCCGCTACGCCCGTCTGCTGGGCGCCGACGGCTGGGCCCCGGACGCCAGGTCCGCCGCCCGGCTCCTGGCCGCCGGTCCGCCGCGACCCCGTCCGGGCCGGCCCGCCGCCGACCTGCCCCACCTCGCCGACCAGGAGTACACCCTGGTCACGCGGGCCCGCGCCCCGCTGGTCCGCCGGATCCTCCAGGGCCTCGAGGACGCGGTCCCCGCCATGGCCTCGTACACCGACCGGCAGCGGGAGCGGACCGCAGAGGACATCGCCCACATCGTCGACTTCCTCGGCGCCTCCCTCTACGCCGACGACCCCGAGCTGTTCACCGGCTTCGTCACCTGGACCGCCGGGGTCCTGCGGGCCCGCGGCGTCCCGGGCGGCGCGCTGGTCGCCGCCCTCGACCTGCTCGCCGACGCCCAGCACGACTTCCCCCGCTCGCGGGCGCATCTCGCCGCCGGGCGCCGCGCCCTCCTGTCCGTACCCGCCCCGCCCGCTCCAGGACCCCACTCGTGACCACCTCCGACCACACCTTCGAGGTCAAGGCCGTCGCCGCGCCCGACGGCAACCTGTACGTGACGCTCGCCGGCGACCTGGCCTGGGACAGCGCCGAGGAGCTGCTGGACGCGACCCGGGCCCACCTGGACCCGGAGACCGCCGCCCCCACGCGGCTCCGCGTCGACTGCGCCGGGCTCACCCTCTGCGACTCGATGGGCCTCTCCGCCCTGCTGGCCCTCCACCGGCTCGCCACGACCGCGGGCGTCCCGCTGCACCTCGACTGCAGACCGCCCTTCCTCGACCGGCTGCTCCTGCTCACCGGCACCCACGAGCACCTGACGGGCCGGGCCGAGAGCGTGGGACCCGACGGCGACACCCCGAGCGGCGCCGCGGAGGGGCCGCATCCCACCGGTCCCTGACGGTCTTTCACGGCCTTCACCGAATCACGACAGCATCGGCACATCCGTCACGAGGGCACGAGGTGTAACAGGGGCGGGACGGGTCAAGCGGACACCGCACCCGCTCGCTGACATCCCCTCAGCCGGAGGACCTCATGCCCCAGCCCCCCGTCGCACCGCTCCCCGCACCCCGCGCCCTCGTCCAGCCGATGGCCATGGACCTGTTCACCTCGGACGTGGCGATCCGGATCGACACCACCGTCGGCTACGAATCGCGCGACCCCTACGCCCTGAGCATCGCCTTCCACCTCCTCGGCGAGGAACCGGTGGTGTGGCGCGTCGACCGCGGGATGATCCTCGCCGGAGCGCTGGGACCCACCGGTGACGGCGAGGTCAGGATCCGTCCCACCCCCGACGGCGGGCTCCTGCTCCAGCTCGGGCCGGTCGGGCAGTGCGCCGTCGTCCGGTGCGAGCAGGAGGCGCTCGGCCGCTTCGTGCGCGACACCTTCGTCCTCGTGCCGCAGGGCACGGAGGAGCGTCACATCGACTGGGCGCCGCTGCTCGCCTCCCTGGGCCACTGACGTGCGGCGGGGGGTGCCTCCTCAGCCGGGCCGGCCTATGGCCGGGCGGAAACAGGCCGTGACGTCCTTGCCCCGCGGGCAGGGGCGGGTCCGCACGTCGTCGGCGAGCGCGTCGACCAGGAGCAGTCCGCGCCCGCCCAGCGCGCCCTCGTCGGGCCTGCGCTGCTCGGGCACCAGGGGCGAGGCGTCGTGCACGGTGACGTGCAGGCACTCCTCGTCCCAGGTGAGGATGAGCTGCGCGTCGCTGTGGGCGTGCACATGGGCGTTGGTGACGAGTTCGGAGACCGTCAGCACGACGGAGTCCGCCACCCCGGGGGCGGTACGGTCCCAGCCGAGCGCCGCCAGGTGCTCGCGCGTCCAGTCCCGTGCCGTCTTGACGCTGCTGCCCATCGGCAGGGACCGTGCCCAGCCGACGGCCCGCATCGAGGGATCCCGTGTCATGTCTCTCCTTCGGACGTCCGGTCAGGGTTTCCGTCTGCCCCTCGCGGGGCCGAAAGGAACCGGTCGGAAACTCATGAGAAATCGGCAGGTCTGAATCCGCGAAGTCGGGGTAGGCGAGCAGCCACGGGTCATGCATCCCGACGAGGAACACACGTGAAAGGGGACAGGTGTGACGGTCACCACGATGTCGCTGGCGGGAATCGAGTCCGGAGCGGGGACGCTGCCGCAGATCCCGGACACGTTGGCTGTCGCGCCCAAGGACGCGAGGGCCCTGTCGAAGGTCTTCTTCCAGGAGCTCGCGACGCTGGAGGAGGGGACGCACGAGTACCAGTACGCGCGCAACACCCTCATCGAGATGAACATGAGCCTGGTCCGCTACGCCGCCGGGCGCTTCCGGCACCGCGCCGACGAGATGGAGGACATCGTCCAGGTCGGCATGATCGGCCTGATCAAGGCGATCGACCGGTTCGAGCTCTCGCGCGAGGTCGAGTTCGCCACCTTCGCCGTCCCCTACATCGTCGGCGAGATCAAGCGCTTCTTCCGGGACACCTCCTGGGCGGTGCACGTACCGCGCAGGCTCCAAGAGGCGCGGGTGGAGCTGGCCAAGGCGACCGAGGAGCTCAGCACCCGCCTCGGCCGGACGCCGACGGTCAAGGAGCTGGCCGAGCTGATGAGCCTCAGCGAGGAGGAGGTCACCGAGGCGCGGCTCGCCTCCAACGGCTACAACTCCTCCTCGCTCGACGCCGCCCTCAGCGGCGAGGACGAGGACAGCGACGCCTCGCTGGCCGACTTCATCGGCACCGAGGACCCGGCCATGGAGCTGGTGGAGGACTTCCACTCGCTGGCCCCGCTCATCGCCGACCTCGACGAGCGCGACCGCCGGATCATCCACCTGCGGTTCGTCGAGGAACTGACCCAGGCGCAGATCGGCGAGCAGCTGGGCTGCTCGCAGATGCACGTCTCGCGGCTCCTCACGCGCACGGTGAAGCGCCTGCGCGAGGGCCTGCTGGGCACCAGCGCCGACTGATCCCCCCCGCGCACGGCTCCTGGGTTCCCGCACCGGACGCGCCTTCGGTGCGGGAACCCAGGAGCCGTTCCTCCGTGTCCGGGCGCGGCCCTGGGCCCGCGCCCGGACTGCTCAGGTGCCGGCCTCGTCGGCCGGGGCGTGGTCGGGGTGGCCCGGAGTGCGGCGCTTCCTCTGCAGCCGGGCCTCGAAACGGTGCTCCCGGCCGCCGGACAGGGCCGAGACCGCGGCGCGCTCCAGCTGCCGGAAGGGCTCGTAGTAGGTCTCGTTGTAGGCGTCGACGATCTCGTACGTCCAGTGGCCGGGCATGACGTTGCGCCCCAGGATCTCCGTCTCCACCCGGTCCGCCCAGGCGTGGTGCCCGGCCTCGCGCAGGAGCCGGACCGCCCGGTCGAGCTCGAAGTCCGCCGTGCCGGTCAGCTGGTGGAAGCCGTACAGATGGCCCCGGGCGCGCTCCGCCGTCTCCAGTGCCTTGGACAGCGAGCCCAGGGCCTCGACCGTGGGGGCATCGGGGGCGTCAGGGGCGTCGGGCTCGGGGGCGTTCCGGTCGTCGTCGTGAGTGCTCATGTAAGCCCCTTGCCCCGTCGGCGGACCGACCCGAGCGTGTCGGCCGCCACATCCCCCGGACGGCGCGGTCGGGCCGGTGGGCGCCGCGCCCCGCGCAACCGCCCCCCGGCCGGGTGGATCCCGCTCAGACGAAGGTCACGTTCACCCGCTCGAAGCCCAGGCCCCGCAGCAGCTCCCGCAGCATCGCGGCGGTGTTCCGTTCCGCCCGGGACGTCAGGTCGGACGCGCGGGCCGCTTCGCCGATGCGCCGGGCGGCGAGGACGTGGACGGCCTGCTCGTTCGCGGGGTTGTCCGAGAAGAGGTCGCCGATCCGGTCGAGCAGTCCGCGCTGCTTCGACACGGCGTACGACCGTTCCGGATCGAGCGCCGGGTCGGCCGTCCGGGCGTGCGGCAGCCGGAGGGTGGCCTCGGTCCGATCGGCGTCGACGGTCACGGCGCCGTCCCCGAGGCCGCCGAACTCGACGTATGCGGCGACGCTGCCGCTGGCCACGTACAGGGTGCGGGTGCCGCGGATCGCGTCCGGCAGGAAGCGCGCGTCGCGCTCCAGGTCGACCACCACCTGATAGGTCCCCGCGGCCCCCTCGTACCGGCTCAGGTCCTGGACGGACTTGAGGACGGCGGGACCGGAGCGGTCCTTCACCTCCGTCCCGAAGACGTCCATGCCGGGGATCCGGAGCAACTGGCCGACCAGCATGAGGGCGACGGCGAGCACCAGCAGCGCGCCGGCGGCGATGCGCCACCTGCCTGCGGGGTCCCGATGCGAACGGTGGGCCGGCGCGGGGCGGTTCTTCGTCTCTTCTTCTCCCATGGGGGCCGGGTGCCCGAGTCCGCCGCGCGCACACCCGACTCCCTTGAAAACAGGCCCAGTTGGGGCACAAGGGGAGGTTGGTGCGGAGGTGAGCGGCCCGGGGGAGCGCGGCGCATGCCGTGCCCCGGCGCGGGTACGCGGGATCCGTTCGCACGAGGACACCCAGGGGAGGAGACGACTCGTGTTCGGTCGAAGCGCGTCGAGAAGAGTGGCGAGAGCGGTGGCGAGAAGAGCGTCGAAGAGCGCGTCGAAGGGACGGAGCGCCGCGCCCGCGGGCGGGGACGGGGCCGCGGACACGCGGCGGGCGGGCGGCGCGGCGCCCGCCGCCGGAAGCCCGGGGCGGACGGATCCCGACCCCACGGCGCCCCGGACCGCGGCCCCTGTCCGGCGCGGGCCGGGCCGCTTCGTACGGGCGCTCGTCGCCCTCACGGCCCTCGCCGGCATGGTGGCGTTCGCCGTGGTCCTGGCCCGGCTGACGCTGGAGGCCTCCCCGGCCTCCGCGAGCCTCACCCACAGCAATCTGACACCCGGGCGCTCGATCCAGGCCTATCTCTCGCGGCCCGCGTTCCGGGACACCGTGAAGCAGCTCGGGGGCAACGTCCTCCTCGGCGTCCCCTTCGGGATCCTGCTGCCGCTGCTGTCCCGCAGGGCCCGCGGCTTCCTCCGCGTCGCGCTCCTCACCGCCGCCACCATGCTGCTCGTGGAACTGGTGCAGGGAGCGCTCGTGACGGGCCGTGCCTTCGACATCGACGACGTCCTCCTCAACACGACGGGAGCGCTCATCGGGTACGTGACCATCGGCCGGCGCCTCGGCCGGGCCGTGCACCCGCGCACCCGCCCCCGGTGGTGGCGCCGGCGCCAGGCCCGCGCCTCCGTCTGACGGCCGGGACACGGGCTCCGGCGTAGGACCGGCCGAGGGGGGTAGCCGCCGAGGCATGGCCGAACCCAACGTCCCCGAACGCCGGACTCCCGAGCCCCTGACCCCGCCCCCCGACCCGTCCGGCCCCGAGGGCCCCGGACCGGGCACCGGCGTCGAGGAGCGCGCCCCCGATTCACCCGCCGACCTGCCCAGGTCCTCGTGGCTCGCCGTACTGAAGGGCTCGGTACGCGAGTTCACGGACGACGAGCTCATGGACCGGGCGGCGGCGCTGACGTACTACGGCGTCCTGTCGCTGTTCCCCGGACTGCTCGCCCTGGTCTCGCTGCTCGGGATCAGCGGACAGCGGACCACCGACCGGGTGCTGGAGAGCCTGCGGGAGCTGGCGCCGGGACCGACTCGCGACGTCCTGGAACAGGGGCTGCAGGCCCTGAGCGGCAACACCGGCACCGGCGCCTTCATGGCCGCGGCCGGACTGCTGGTGGCCCTGTGGTCCTCGTCCGGCTACGTCGGCGCCTTCATGCGCGCCGCGAACCGCGTCCACGACGTCCCCGAGGGCCGCCCCGTCTGGAAGCTGCTGCCGATCCGGCTCGGCATGACGGCGGCGCTCATGACGATGGCCGCCGCGGGCGCCCTGCTGCTCGTGCTCAGCGGCGACGTGGCACGCCGGGCCGGGGACGCGCTGGGCGTCGGCGACACCGCCCTGACGATCTGGTCGGTGGCCAGGTGGCCCGCCCTCCTCCTGCTCGCCGTGGTCATGATCGCCCTGCTGTACTGGGCGAGCCCGAACGCCAAGGGCCGCGGATGGCGCTGGATCACCCCGGGCAGCGTGCTCGCCCTGCTGATCTGGCTGGCGGCGTCGGCGGGCTTCGCGGTGTACGTCTCGACCTTCGCCTCGTACAACCGGGTCTACGGCACCATGGCCGGCCTCGTGGTCTTCCTCGTCTCGCTGTGGATCAGCAATCTCGCCGTGCTGCTCGGCCTGGAGTTCGACGCCGAGCTGCTGCGCCGGCGCGCGGTGGCCGGTGGCATGCCACCGGGGCGGGAGCCGTACGTCAGTCCGCGTGACACCCGGGCGTGGAACGACGAGGAGCGGCGCGAGGCAGGCCTGCCGGAGAAGGCGCGCCACCAGGACGGATGAGCCCGCCGGACAGGCCCGAGGACGATGCCGCCGCTGTGGCGACCCGCAGCGGCGGTGCCGAGAATGGGAGGACCGGACGGTGCGCCGGACCGGTCTCGCGCAGAGATGCAGGTGATCGCGTATGTGTCGATGGCTCGCGTACCGGGGGACGCCGGTGCTGCTCGAAACGCTCCTCTACCAGCCGGCCCACTCCCTCATCGACCAGAGCCTGCACTCCAAGATGGGCGTGGAGACGACCAACGGCGACGGCTTCGGCGTCGGCTGGTACTCGGAGCACACCGACACCCCGGCGCTGCTGCGGGAGGTCGGGCCCGCGTGGAACAACCGCAATCTGCGCGAGCTGGCGGACCACGTCCGCTCCCCGCTCTTCTTCGCCCACATCAGGGCGTCGACCGGAACGGCCGTGCAGCAGTCGAACTGCCACCCCTTCCGGCACGGCCGCTGGATGTTCATGCACAACGGCGCCATCGCGGACTTCCCGCTGCTGCGCCGCGAGCTGACCCTGCTCGTCGACCCCGCGCTCTACGCGGACATCGAGGGCACGACGGACTCCGAGGTCATGTTCTACCTCGCCCTCACCTACGGCCTGGAGGACGACCCGCCCGGGGCCGTCGCCAGGATGGCGGGCGTCGTGGAGCGGGTGGGACGCGCGCACGGGGTGGAGCACCCCCTCCAGATGACGCTCGCCCTCACCGACGGCGAGCGCCTGTGGGCCTTCCGCTACTCCACCGCCCGGGCGTCCCGCTCGCTCTTCTACAGCAGCCGGGTGGAGGCGCTGCGCCGCCTCCACCCCGACGTCGCGTTCCTGCGGGGCGTCTCGGAGGACACCCGCCTCATCGTCTCCGAGCCCCTGGGGGACCTGCCGGGTGCCTGGAACGAGGTGCCGGAGAACAGCTACGGCGTCGTGCAGCCGGGCGCGGACGAACTCCACCGCTTCGCCCCGGTGCCGGCCTGACCGCACCGCCGCGAGGGTGCCCGCGGGGCGGCGGTACGGTCAGGGGGCCGCCCGGCGGGTCACGCGACCGCGCCGGCCCGCAGGTCGGCCAGGACGGCGCGGGCCGCCCGGGCACCCGAGGCCAGCGCGCCCTGGACCGAACCGGTCGCCCGGTGGTCCCCGCACACGTACCGGCCCGGTGCCCACCGCACGGACCGGGAGAGCGGCACCGCCCCCGGCATCGCCGGCAGGGCGTCCGGGACCGTGACGCGGTGCACGGGCTCCCAGCCGGCCGGGTCCACGCCGTACACCTCGCCCAGGGCCGCGAGCACCGCCGCCGTGTCCGAGGGCCCCGGAGAGCCGAGCACCGACGTGGACACCAGCGCCCGGCCGTCGGTGGAGAACCCCGGCTGGACGGCGGTGAGGACGCAGGTGTTCAGGAACCTGCGCGCGGAGTCGACGACCAGCACGGGCTCGTCCAGCGGAGGCCGGTCGACCGCGTGGTACAGCGTGGTCACGGTCCGGCCGGCCGGGACGGCGAGCCCCGGCAGCAGCTCCGCCGCGACCCGCTGCCCGGTGGCGACGACGACCGCGCGGGACCGCACCGCGCGCCCGTCCGCGAGGACCACACCGTCCGGGCCCAGCGCGGACACGGCGCTGCCGGTGCGGAGCACGTCCGGTGGCAGCCGCGCGGCGAGCTGGGCGGGCACGGCGCCGATCCCCTCGGCGGGGAGGCACAGGGTGCCGCGCAGCATGCTCCGCCACACCAGGTGGAAGAAGCGCGCCGAGGTCTCCAGCCGGTCCTCCAGGAACACGCCCGAGAGGAACGGGCGGAAGAACGTCTCCACGAGCCGCGGCGACAGCCCGGCCGCGGCCAGCGCCTCGCGCGTGGTCCCGTCGGGGCCGCGCCGCAGCACGGACGCCGGGGCCAGCGCGTCCCGCGCCGAAAGGACGGAGAGCGCCAGCAGATCGCGGCCCGACGCGAGCCGCCCCGGCAGCAGGTCCCGGGCCTCGCCCGGGCGGCGGCTCGGATCCGTGAACCGGCGCGGTCCGCGCTCGGTGTGCACGAGCACCCCCGGCGTGAACGGACGCAGCCTCAGGGGCCTCAGCCGCACCCGCCGCTTCACCTGCGGATACGAGGTGTTGAAGACCTGGAAGCCGCGGTCCACGGTGAAGCCCGCCACGCGGTCGGTGCGCATCCGGCCGCCGGCCGCGCCGCCCGCCTCCAGGAGCAGCACCCGCAGACCCGCAGCGAGCAGGTCGGCGGAGCAGGCGAGGCCGGCGGCCCCCGCGCCGACGACCACCGCGTCGTACCGTGCGTCGTCCGAAGTCCTCTTCACGCCGTCCTCCCTCTGCGTCCGCGAGGTCGCGCCCGCCTTCGTCCGTCTTCGCCCGGGGAGCGCCCGCCGGATGCGCCGGCGCCGTGCCGTCGGCGACGGGAGGAACGGCCGTGGGCTACTCGGTGTCCGATGTCCGGCGTTCGGCCCTGAAACCGGTGACGACCACGGTGACGAGGCAGAAGGCGATGACCGTCTCGGCCCAGAGGAAGGCGATGTAGTCCATGAGGCAGCCGATGGGCGGCGTGCCCGGAGCCGTGTTGCGGAAGGCCGCCAGGGCGAACAGCGTGGCGGCCATCCAGCCGAGCGCGGGCCAGGTGAGGCCCTTGCGCCGGGTGACGAGGAACCACGCCCCGGTGAGCACCGCGAGGGCGAGGCCCCACATGGCGGCCATCATGAAGACGGTGAAGACGAGCACGCTGTCGGAGCGCCCCAGGGCGACGTCGAAGGCCGCGGTCCCGTCGCCCGAGGCATCGTCCACCGCCGCCGAGAAGAGCGCGTCGCCGTTGGACAGGGTCAGGTGGACGGGGACCTTCCGGCCGCCGTGGACGGCGGTGAACTCGATCGAGGCGTCGTAGGCGTCGAAGGGGTAGTCCGTGATCGAACCGCGCTTCAGGGCGACCGGAAGGTCCGTGGTCGCGATGCGGCTGTGCGCCTTGAAGGACAGATCGCCCCGGGTCGAGGTCGACGTCTGGAGCGTCAGGTCCTCGGTGGGCGAGACGCCGCCGGCCTCGGCCAGCTCTCCGCGAGGGGTGACGTCCACTCGGAGCGTCAGTTCCCGTCCGGCGGCGTCGACCCGTTGGATCGAGGCCTCGACGTCCACCCGGTCAGGGGCCGAACCGCCCGCGTCGTACACCCGGTCCAGGGCCTGTCGCTCGCCGAACTGGAGCCACGTGCCCAGGGCGACGGCCGCCGCGATGAGCAGGCACGCCGTCACGGCCGGGAGGAGTCTGGCGCGGCTCGGCCGGTGGCGACGGGTGGGGGACACGGGCGCTCCCATGAATCGTGGTCACTCGACCGGCTTGCCGGGCTGATCGTGGGTGGAGCAGTGGATCCCGCCGCCGCCCGTGGCGATGGTGTCGATGCTCACCTGCACGATGTCGCGCTTGGGGAAGTGCTCCTGGAGGATGCCCCGGGCGCGGTCGTCGGCCTTCCTGTCGCCGAACTTCGGCAGGTACACCGCGTCGTTGCCGATGTAGAAGTTGGCGTAGGTCGACAGGAAGTCGTCGCTGTAGCCGGTGATCCGGTCGGGGTCGGGCTGCGGGAGGTCGATGACCTCGAAGCTTCGGCCCCGCGCGTCGGTCGCCTCGCCGAGCACGGCCTTGGCCTGGTCGGAGGAGCGCGACCAGGAGTCGGCCGGCGTGCCCGGGAAGGCGCGGTCCAGGAGGATCACCCCGGGTGCGGTGAAGCGGACGAGGCTGTCGACGTGTGCGTCGGTGATGTCCTCGCCGCGGACGCCCTTCAGCCAGATCACCTTGTCCATGCCGAGGAGCTCCTTGAGCTCGGCCTCGATCTGGGAGCGGGACTTGCCCGGGTTGCGGTTGTCGTTGACGATCGAGCTCTCGGTGATCAGGAGCGTGCCCTCGCCGTCCGTCTCGAAGGAGCCTCCCTCGGCGACGATCGACGTCTGGATGCGGGGGATCGCGTACTTCGACAGCAGCTTCCGTCCGACCTGCGCGTCGTTGTCGTGGACCTGCTTGCCGCCCCAGCCGCTGAAGTTGAAGTCGACGCCGGCGACCTTGCCGCCCTCCTCGACGAACACGGGGACGGTGTCACGGGCCCACAGGTCGTCGACGGCGAGGGGGATGACCTCGACGTTCCTGCCGCAGGCCTTCTGGGCGGCGGCCACCTGGTCCGGTCGGGCCATCATCACGACGTACTCGTACTCCGAGACGGCGCGGGCGATGCGTGCGATGTCCTGACGCACGTAGGGGAGGTCGTCCTCCCAGACGGACTCCAGCGCCGGCCACGCCATGAAGGTGCGGGCGTGGCTCTCCCACTCGGCGCCCAGCCGCCGCTCCTCGCCGGTCCCCGTGGCCGGGCCGGTGCCGGCCACGGCTCCCGAGGGGCCCGGGTCGCCGGGGCCGCAGGCCGAGGCGCCGAGGGTGAGCGCGCCGATCCCGGCGAGCAGACGCAGCGCGGAGCGTCGGGAGGGGCGGAGGTCTGACATCGGGGTCTCCGATCGTGAAGGGCACGCGGGGCCGGGGATGAGACGGCGAACCATGGGGGGCCGAGGGTGTGGCCCTCACCCTGGCATTGACTGAAAATTCAGTCAAGTCGGTGTGGGTGTCCCGCCGGGCGCGGTCGCCCCTCCGGGGGACCCCCTCGCGCGTCCGCTGTCAGCGGTCCAGTCGTTCGACCTCGATGGAGACCGCCTCCTTCACCAGTTCGCGAGCGTGCTCCAGCGGCAGGGCGCCGCTCAGCCAGCGGGTGCTGAGGCCTTCCAGGAGGCCGGTGAGCCTCTCCGCGGCCGCCGTGAGGGCAGGTGCGGGAGCCGACGGCCGGATGCGGCCCAGCAGGTCCGCGACATCGTGGATCCAGGTCAGCGTGGCTCTGGCGAGATCTCCGCGCAACTCGTGCTCGAAGATCGCGCTGGCCCGCAGCTCCCCCCAGGCGGTGCTGTTCTCGCGGACCTCCGGGAGGTTCTGGAACTCCAGCAGCAGGGACTGCTCCAGTTCCTGTCGGGCGTCGTACGGTCCGGCGGCGCCGTCGTCGGACGTGTAGCGGTCGGCCCGGTCGCTGATGAACTCCAGGGTGTGGCGCAGAACGCCGGCCCGGTCCTTGAAGTGGTAGTAGATCAGGGCGGTGGACACCCCGGCCTCGGTCGCCAGCTCCTCCATGCGCAGCCCGCGCACTCCCCGCCGCGCGATGACTCGGGCGGCACCTTCCAAGATGGCTCCTCGGCGATCCCTCGCCACGTGATCCCCTCCTCTGTGGTCTGAACCAGCAGTGTCGCATATTGACTGAATCTTTAGTTAGAGCCACTATGCGTCAGTCGCGTCACCGCGTCAGCCGGTACGTCGTCCGTTCCACCTCGTCGAAAGAGCCACCGCATGTCCGCTCAGCTTCCTGGTGCACAGCCTGCTCACGCGGCGCTGACGGCCGACGACCCGCGAGAGATCGGCGGCTACCGCCTCCAGGCCCGGCTGGGAGCGGGCGGCATGGGCGTGGTGTACCTGGCGCACACCCCCGGCGGTCGTCCGATCGCGCTGAAGGCGGTGAGGGAGGAGTTCGCGGGGGACCCCGAGTTCCGCCTGAGGTTCGCCCAGGAGGTGGCCAGCGCCGAGCGCATCCACGGCCTGTTCACCGCGCAGGTGGTCGCCTCGGGCGTGGACGCGCCGACCCCGTGGCTCGCCACCGCCTACATTCCCGGGCCGTCCCTCCAGCAGGTGGTCCAGCGCCACGGCCCGCTCCCGGTGCGAACGGTGCTGATGCTCATGGCGGGCATCGCCGAGGCCCTTCAGGCGATCCATCGTGCCGGCGTCGTCCATCGCGACCTCAAGCCCGCCAACGTGCTGATCGCGGAGGACGGGCCCCGTGTCATCGACTTCGGCATCGCGCGCGCGGCCGACGCCGTCGCCCTGACCGGGACCGGCCTGAGCATCGGCACGGCGGCGTTCATGGCCCCCGAGCAGGCCCTCGGCCGGCCGGTGTCCGCGGCCACCGACGTGTTCGCGCTCGGCGCGCTCATCGCGTACGTGGCGAGCGGCGAGGCTCCCTTCGGGGCGGGGCCGGAGTCGGCCGCCCTGTACCGGGTGGTCCACGAGCAGCCCGACCTCGCCCGCGTGCCGCACGAGCTGCGTGACCTGCTGGCCCGGTGCCTGGCCAAACGGCCGGAGGACCGCCCCGCGACGGGGGAACTCATCGCCGCCGTTCACGCCCATCCGCTGGTCGGGCCCCGCCCGGAGTTCGCCGAGGGCTGGCTGCCCCAGTCGGTGGGCAGCGAGGTGGCGGGACGGGCGGTACGCCCGGCGCCCGTCCACGCTCAGCCCACCCTCACGGCCCCGGCTCCGGCTGCGGCCCCGGCTGCGGCCCCGACCCCGGCGCATCTGCCGCCGCGGGCCGGGAGCGCCTCCCCGGCCGCACCCGCCTCGCGCCGGCGGGCACGGAAGGGGAGTCGCCGCCTGGTCCTGGCGGTCCTCGCCGCGCTCGCGAGCCTCGTGGCGGCGGGTGGCGCAGTCCGCTTCCTCGTCGCGCCGGCCGGGGGCGACGCCGGGTCCGGCCCGTCGTATCCACCGGCCGACTCCTATGCGTCCGTCGGCGGGGAGGTGGAGCTGACCTCTCCCGACGCCTCCTACGAATTCGACCTGAAGTCCGGGAAGGTCGTTCCCGCGGACACGGCCGCCTGGTACCTGGCGCGTGACCGCTCGGAGTTCGTCCTCCCGGAGGACGGCGACGCCTTCGTCTCCGCGACGGACGAGCTCGGCCCCGCCGACTGCGTGCGGGGCATCGACACGGAACCGGTCACCCGGATCGCCTTCGCGGACGTGGCCGACGGGCGCCCCTTCTGCGTCCGTAGCTCCGACGGGAAGAGCATCGCCGTCGTACGGCTGATAGAGGCCCGGGCCGGAGGCGGCCCGGTCACGGCCGCGTTCGAGCGTTACCGCAGCGACCGTTAGTCGCCGCGATCGGCAGGCATGGTCCTGAAGAGACCATTGACTGAATTTTCAGTCTGCGGAACGATCCGTGCACACCCCCCTCCCCTCAGGTAGGAGTTCCATGAACACGTCCACGACGTCCCGACGCCGACTGCTCCAGCTCGGAGCGGCGGCCCTGCCGCTCGCGGCCCTCGGAGCGGCGCTGCCCGCGGCAGCGCGCGCCGCCACCAGCGCTTCCGGCGCCACGCTGCGGATGCCCGCGGAGCACGACCGCCACGTGCGCACCTTCATGGCCTGGCCGGCGCTGTCCTCGGTCTGGTCCCCGTACCTCACCGGCGTCCGCCGTGACATCGCGCGGGTGGCCGACGCGATCTCCCGTTACGAGCCCGTCGTGGTGATCGCCCGTCCCGAGCAGGCGGCCGACGCGCGGTACGAGTGCGGAGCCGGCGCCTATCACGGCATCGAGGTCGTCGAGATACCCAACGACGACCTCTGGATCCGCGACTTCGGCCCGACCTTCCTGGTGGCCCCCGGTGCCGTCGCAGGTGTGGACACCAATTTCAACGGCTGGGGCAAGACCGGCACGAGCTACTACCAGCCCTACGCCAACGACGCCGCCGCGGCCGCGACGCTGCTGGGCCGCTACGGAGTCGACAGGATCCAGGCCCCGTTCGTCGGCGAGGGCGGCTCCCTGGAGACCGACGGCCAGGGCACCCTGCTGGCCACCGTCAGCTCGCTCGTCAACGCCAACCGCAACCCGGGGATGAGCCAGGACCAGGTCGAACAGGCGATGAAGTCGGCACTCGGCATCGACAAGGTGATCTGGGTGCCCGGACTCGCGGGTCAGGACATCACCGACTGCCACATCGACTGCCTGGCCCGCTTCGTCGCACCGGGACGCGTCATCCTCGACCAGCCGGGACCCGGTACCGACCCCAAGTGGGTGGCCGTCTACAACGAGACCAAGCGGATCCTGCTGAGCGCCACCGACGCACAGGGCCGTCCCCTGACCGTCACCGAACTCCCCGGTCCGGACCGCGGCCGCATCCGCGGCAAGAACAGGGGCAGCGCCTTCCTGTCCAGCTACACCAACTACTACACCGCCAACGGCGCCGTACTCGTCCCCCAGTTCGGCGACGACCACGCCGACGGCGTGGCCTCCGCCATCCTCGCGGCCGCCTACCCCGGCCGGACCGTCGTCCAGCTCGACATCGACAACATCGCGACCGGCGGTGGCGGAATCCACTGCGCCACCCAGTCCCAGCCCGCCGTCCCCCCGGCCGTCTGACGGGGCGGCACCGGACGAACCGCCGGTCGCCGTCCACCGGCGGCGACCGGCCCCTCGAGGAGCGCTGCCCCGGCAGGGCCGTGATCCTCTTGCCGGGACGGGCCCGGTAAGGTTTGGGCCATGGCGTCTCGCAGCACTCAGCTCCTCGAAGCGGCCGCCCGGGTGATCGCCCGGCGCGGGGTCCGAGGCCTGCGCGTGGAGGAGCTCGCCGCCGAGGCGGGCGTGTCCACCGCGCTGATCTACTACCACTTCAAGGACCGCGCCGGGATCCTGCGCAAGACGCTGGAGTTCATCAGCGACCGCGCCGAGCGCTACACGACCCACCGCGACCCGGATGCCGAGCCGCTCAGCCCGCGCGAGGAGCTGGAGCAGACCCTCCTCCTCGAACTCCAGGACTCGACCGAGGTCAGGGAGAACAGCACCGCCTGGGGCGAGTTGCGGGCCAGCGCCGTCTTCGACGAGGTGCTGCGCGAAGACCTGACGCGGGCCACCCGGGTCTGGGTGCAGGAGGTGGCGGCCCTGTTGGGCGAGGTCCGGCCGGCGGCCTCGGCAACCGCCCTCGAGGCCGCCGCCGAGCGGCTCACCGCCCTCCTGGAGGGCCTGAGCATGCGCTGGCTCAGCGGTACGCTCCAGATCGCCCACGCCCGGACCCTGATGGGCGACGCCATCGACGCCGAGATCGAGCGGCTGGACCGTCCCTGACCGGGTTCCTCCTGGGAGATGCGCGCCGAGTCGAGCGCGCCTTCGACGCGCGTGGGCGGATCACGCGCCCCTACCTCACCGAGGTGTACACCGGGACCTGACCGGGCGGCCGGGTCTTCCGGGGCGAACCAGCTCCGCAGTATTGACTGATATTTCAGTCAGTGCGACAGTGAATTCCCTCCACCACCCACCTCCACCCCCGACATCGTGCGGAAAGGAAAGGGATCACCTTGCGTGCGACCAGGCCCTTCAGACAGGCGGCGCCATGCCCCTGACCCCCACCGAGCGCGACCGGCTCCTCCTCTTCACCGCCGCTCAGCTCGCCCGGACCCGGCTGGAGCGAGGGCTGCGGCTCAACGTGCCGGAGGCGACCGCGCTCATCGCGGACACGGTCTGCGAAGCGGCCCGCGACGGCAAGCGACTCGCCGAGGCGATCGAGGCGGCCCGCTCCGCCCTCGGCCCGGACGACGTGCTCCCCGGCGTCACCGACGTCGTGACGGAGATCCAGGTCGAGGCGGTGTTCGACGACGGCACCCGGCTGGCCGTCATCAGCGCTCCCTTCGGCGAGGTCGTGCACGGCGACGGTGCACCCGGGGCCGTCCTGCCTCACCGGGACACCCTGCCGGAGCCGGAACCGGCGGTCACTCTGCGCGTGCGCAACACGGCCTCGGTGCCGGTCAGCGTGACCTCGCACTTCCACTTCTTCGAAGCCAACCCGCGCCTCGACTTCGACCGGGCCGCCGCCTACGGGATGCGGCTGGCGGCCCCGGCCGGCTCCTCCACCCGGTTCGACCCCGGTGCCGTCGTGGAGGTCGGACTCGTGCCGATGGGGGGCGACAGGATCGCCATCGGCTTCGCGGGCCTGGTCGACGGCCCGCTCGACGCGCCCGGCGTGAAGGCCGAGGCCCTGAAGCGCGCCGCCGCCTGCGGCTATCTCGGAACGGAAGGGGCGCGGCGATGAGCAGGCCCACCAGACACGGCGACCACTGCGTGCCCGGCAGCAGCCGGCACATCGACCCGCACGAGTACGCCTCCGTGCACGGGCCCCGCGCGGGGGACCGGGTCCGGCTCGGTGACTCGGGGCTCGTCGTACGGGTGGAGTCGGACGCGCAGAAGCCGGGTGACGAGTTCCTGGCCGGCTTCGGCAAGACCGCGCGGGACGGTCTGCACCTCAAGGCCGCCGCGGTCCGCGAGACCTGCGACGTCGTGATCAGCAACGTGCTGGTGATCGACGCCGTGCAGGGCATCCGCAAGGTGTCGATCGGCATCCGCGAGGGCCGGATCCACGCCATCGGGAGGGCCGGCAACCCGGACACCCTCGACGGCGTCGACGTCGTCGTCGGCACCGGCACGACGATGATCCCGGGGGAGGGGCTCATCGCCACCGCCGGCGCGATCGACACCCACGTCCACCTGCTCTCTCCCCGGATCATGGAGGCGTCCCTCGCCTCCGGCGTCACCACCGTCATCGGCCAGGAGATCGGGCCGAGTTGGGGCGTCGGCGTCAACTCGCCCTGGGCCCTGAAACTCGGGTTCGACGCCTTCGACGCGTGGCCGGTGAACATCGGCTTCCTGGCGCGCGGCTCCTCCTCGGACCCGGCGCCGCTGGTCGAGGCGCTCGCCGAGGGCGGGGCGTCCGGCTTCAAGGTCCACGAGGACATGGGTGCCCACACCCGGGCCCTGGACACCGCGCTGCGGGTGGCCGAGGAACACGACGTGCAGGTCGCCCTGCACAGCGACGGCCTCAACGAGTGCCTGTCGGTCGAGGACACCCTCAAGGTCCTGGAGGGCCGGACGATCCACGCCTTCCACATCGAGGGCTGCGGCGGCGGGCACGTCCCCAACGTCCTGAAGATGGCGGGCGTGCCGAACGTCATCGGCTCCTCGACCAACCCCACGCTCCCCTTCGGCCGCGACGCGGTCGCCGAGCACTACGGGATGATCGTCTCCGTCCACGACCTGAAGACGGACCTGCCCGGCGACGCGGCGATGGCGCGGGACCGGATCCGGGCCGGGACGATGGGCGCGGAGGACGTCCTGCACGACCTCGGCGCGATCGGCATCACCTCCTCCGACGCCCAGGGCATGGGCCGCGCCGGCGAGACCGTCCGGCGGACCTTCGCCATGGCCGGGAAGATGAAGGCCGAGCTCGGCCCCATGGAGGGCGACGGCGCCCACGACGACAACGCCCGTGTGCTCCGCTACATGGCCAAGCTGACCATCAACCCGGCCATCGCCCACGGCCTCGCCCACGAGATCGGCTCGATCGAGGTCGGGAAGATGGCCGACATCGTGCTGTGGCGGCCCGAGTTCTTCGGCGCGAAGCCGCAGATGGTCATCAAGAACGGCTTCCCCGCCTACGGGGTGACCGGCGACCCGAACGCCGCCACCGACACCTGCGAACCACTCGTCCTCGGCCCCCTCTTCGGCGCCCACGGCGCCGCTCCGGCCGAGTTGTCCGTCGCCTTCGTCAGCCGCGCCGCCGCCGAGTCGGGAGCGGTCGGCTCGCCGTACGACGCGCTGGGCACACGGCGCAGGCGTGTGGCCGTACGGGGGACCCGGGGCATCGGACCTGCCGACCTGGTCCACAACGCCCGCCTCGGGCAGGTGGACGTGGACCCGCGCAGCGGTCTCGTGACCCTGGACGGCACTCCCATGCGCTCCGAGCCGGCGCACCAGGTGTCCTTGAGCCGTCTGTACTTCCTCTGATCCCTCCCACCGAGGGAACCGAGAAAGGCATGCCTCCAGTATTGACTGAAAATTCAGTCGGATGGAGGATGCTGTTCACACCGCATACCCGTCCCCGCGCCTCCGCCTGGCCGAGCCGGCCGCCGCCGACGGGTACTTCTGGCGAAACGAAGAGAGACCCGTGATGACTGCATTCCGTATGCCTGCCGAGTGGTCCGAACACGAGGGGTGCCTGATGGCCTGGCCCGTCCGTACGGACCTGTGGGGCAGCGTGCTGGACGACGTCAAGGAGGAGTACGCGAACGTCGCGCGCGCCATCGCCGAGTTCGAGCCCGTGACCATGGTCGCGCCGCCCGGCCACGGTGAGGAGGCCAGGCGCAGGTGCGGTCAGCGGATCACCGTGGTGGAGCTGGCCCACGACGACTCGTGGTTCCGGGACTCGGCGCCGCTGTTCGTCCTCGACGGCGACGGCAACCGCGCCGCGGTGGACTTCCGTTTCAACGCCTGGGGCCGCAAGCACAGCCCCTACGACTCCGACGACCGGGTCAGCGGCCTCCTCCTGGAGCACCTCGGCGTCGAGCGCATCCCCTCCGACATGATCCTGGAGGGCGGGGCGATCACGGTCGACGGCGAGGGAACGCTGATCACGACCGAGCAGTGTCTCCTGCATCCCAACCGGAATCCCGGTATGAACCGGGACGAGATCGAGGCCGAGCTGAAATCCCGGCTCGGCGTCCGCAAGGTTGTATGGCTGCCGTACGGCGGCCTGCTGGACACGGAGACCGACGGGCACGTCGACGGTGTCTGCGCCTTCGCCGCTCCGGGCACCGTGGTGGTCTCCCTGCCCGACGACCCCGAGCACCCGGACTACGCCCGGATGCGGGCCAACCGCGCGGTCCTCGAATCGACCCGGGACGCCCGCGGCCGCCGACTGGAGATCATCGACGTTCCCCAGACCGCGTTCGTCGAGCTGCCGGACGGAGCGGTCGAGGTGTCGTACCTGAACTACTACGTGGCCAACGGCGGCGTCGTCGTCCCGGTGGCGGGCGTGCCCCAGGACGATGCCGCGCTCGCGGTGATCGCCTCGGCGTACCCGGGCCGCAAGGTCGTCCCGGTGCAGGCCATCGCGATCGCGTTCGGCGGAGGGGGCGTGCACTGCATCACCCAGCAGATCCCCGCCGCACGTCCTTCCGCCGCGTAGCAGCGGATCCGCCGCTCCTGACGGGCCGGCCCGGCGGCCCGTCACCCCCTCCGCTCCCCTCACGGAAAGACAGCGCGCCGATGACGACCTCCCCCGTCCAGGGCCCCAGGGGGCCCTCCCGCCGTCGCGGACGGATCGCCGCCGCGACCGCGGTCCTGTCCTCGCTCGCCCTGCTCGCGGCCTGTTCGGGTCCGCCGAGGAGCGGCACGGGCAGTGCCGGCGCAGGAGTGGGGCTCTCCGCCTCCACGCCTCCGGCCCGCGGCGAGATCGACTCCTTCACCTGGGCCGTCTACGCCGAGCCGCCCACCCTCGACTACACGGCCGCGTTCGACTACCCGCAGAACACCGTCCTGTCCAATGTGTGCGAGAGCCTGATGCGCTGGACACCAGGGCTCACCGTGCAGCCCGGCCTGGCCCGGAAGGCCTCGAACCCCGACCCCGTCACCTGGGTCTACGACCTGCGCGCGGACGTCCGCTTCCACGACGGCAAGGTGATGACCGCCGACGACGTGGTCTACAGCCTCGGCCGGCAGCGGGACCCGAAGAACGCCGCCGCCTGGGCCCAGGTCTTCCGGAACGTCACCTCCATAACGAAGACCGGTCCGCTCCAGGTCACCGTCAAGCTCAAGAAGCCCGACTCCCAGTTCCCCCAGTACATGGCCACCGCCGCGGGCGTCGTCGCCTCCAAGGCGGGCGTCAAGGCGGCGGGCAAGGACTACGGCACCACCGGAGACCTCGCCTGCACCGGCCCGTTCACGCTCGGCACGTGGAGCAAGGGCCAGTCGATCGAACTGGAGCGCTTCGACGGCTACTGGGGCACGAAGGCCAAGGCGAAGAAGGCCGTCTTCCGGATCCTGACCGACCCCTCGGCCCGCACCAACGCCATGCTCAGCGGTGAGATCGACGGCGGCTACCTGATCCCCACCGAGAGCTACGACCGCCTCAGGAACAGCGGCGTCGGCACCCTCTGGTTCGGCGAGGGTCTCAGCACGGTCAACGTCAACATCACCAACATGACGGGTCCGCTCGGCGACCTCCGGGTCCGCAGGGCGCTCTCCCTGGCCCTGGACCGGTCCGGGTTCGTCAGGGCCGGACTCGGCGGCGCCGGCACCGTCACCTCCTCGCTCACCACCCGTGCCGCCTGGGCCGGAGCCTCGGAGCGGACCCGGCGGGCCGCCTTCGACGGACTGCCGCCGACCACCCGGGACATCGAGAAGGCCAGGGCGCTGATCAAGGAGGCCGGCGCCACGGGCCAGTCCCTGACCGTGGCCACCAGCTCCATCGGCCAGGACGTCTCGCTCCTCGCCACCGCGATCCAGGCCGCCGGCACGCAGATCGGACTGAGGATCAACCTGAAGACGATCGCCCCCAACGCCTTCACGGCGCTGTTCACCGACCCGAAGGCGCGCGAGGGCATCGACATGTTCCCGCTCACCTACTACGACTCGATCACCGACCCGCTGGACCTGCTGCAGAACTTCAGGACCGGCGCCTACATGAACTTCGCCGGATACAGCGACAAGGGCTACGACGCACTCGTCGACGAGGCCACCGGAGCGTACGCGCCGGAGCGGCGGATGAGGATCGAGGCGGAGATGCAGAAGCGGGTGGCGGAGCAGCTCCCGTGGATCCCGGTCGCCGAGTGGCCCACCGCGGTCTTCCTCAACAAGAGGATCACCGGCGCCCCCACCACCATCGCGTACATGTACCACCCGTGGGCCGCCGGCGTGGGGGCCGCGCGGTGAGCTTCACGAGATTCGCCGGGCGGCGCCTCGCGGAGATGGCGCTCACCCTGCTGTGCGCTTCGTTCGTCGTCTTCGGCGCCATGTACCTGGCGCCGGGCAACCCGGCCGGCTTCCTGCTCTCGGGCCGCTCGGCCTCGCCGGAGGCCCTCGCCGCGATCAACGCCCAATACCACCTGGACGACCCCTTCCTCGTCCGCTACCTGCGCTGGCTCGGCGACATCGTCCACGGCGACTTCGGGCGGTCGATCACCTACCGCACGGACGTCTCCCGGCTCCTGGCCGACCGCCTGCCCACCACGCTGCTCCTCGTGGTGATGGCCCTGGCCGTGGTCGTCGTGGTCGGCCTCGTCCTGGGACGGGTCGCCGCCGTACGCGGCGGCGCCACCGACTCGGCCGTCCTGGTCGGCACCACGCTCGCCGTCGGCACCCCCTCCTTCGTCGCGGCCGTCCTCCTCCAGGGGCTCTTCGCCGTCCACCTCGGCTGGTTCCCCAGCAGCGGTTCCGGCGACGGCTTCCTCGATCGGGTATGGCACCTCACCCTGCCCGCGATCGCCCTCGCCCTGTACCTGATCGGCATGCTCGCGCGGGTCACCCGTTCGGCCATGCTGGAGGCCCTCGACAGCGAGCACGTCACGGTCGCCCGCAGCCGCGGCGTCCCCGAGCGCCAGGTCATCCGCCGGCACGTCTTCCGCAACTCGCTGGGAACCGTCCTCACCACCGGCGGTCTGATCGTCTCGACGCTGCTGGTCTGCACGATCCTCGTGGAGAGCGCCTTCGGCATCGGCGGCATCGGCCAGCTCCTCGAACTGTCCACTTCGACCAAGGACTTCCCGACGGTCCAGGCCATCTCGCTGGTCATCGTCGCCCTGTTCATGATCGTGAACCTCATCGTCGACCTCCTGCTGCCGCTGGTCGACCCGCGGATCACCCTCGGATCGAGGAGTTCCTCCGTATGACCGCCGTCCTGACCCGCAGGCCCGGCCTCGCGAAGATCCGCACCGCCCGGTCCCCGCTCCACCTTGCCTGCCTCGGCCTCGTCGCCCTCGTCACGGCCGCCGCGCTCCTCGCGCCGTGGCTCGTGCCGCACGACCCCAACGCCGTCGACCTCGGCAACGCGCTGGCCGGGCCCTCCCCGGAGCATCCGCTCGGGGCCGACGCCGCCGGACGCGACACCCTCTCCCGGCTGCTCCTCGGCGCCCGCACCTCGCTGCTCGGCCCGCTCGGCGTCGTCGCCTTCTCCACCCTCGCCGGCATCGCGGTCGGCATGGCCGCGGGCTGGCGGGGCGGCTGGCTCGACTCCGTCCTCTCGCGCAGCAGCGAACTCGTCTTCGCCTTCCCCGGCATGCTGCTCGCGATCCTCGTCATCTCGATCCACGGCGAGGGGCTCCTCGCCCCGGTCGTCGCGCTCTCCCTCGCCTACCTGCCGTACGTCAGCCGGCTGACCCGCTCCCTCGTCCTGGCCGAACGAAAACGCCCCTACGTCAGCGCCTACCAGGTCCAGGGGCACTCGGCCCTCCAGATCGGCCTGCGCCACATCCTGCCCAACATCGCCCCCGTCGTCCTCGCCCAGTCCACCATCAACTTCGGCTACGCGCTGATGGACCTCGCCGGCCTGTCCTTCCTGGGACTCGGCATCCCCGCGCTCACCCCCGACTGGGGCCGCATGGTCTTCGACGGCCAGACCGCCATCCAGCAGGGCTACCCGCTCTCGGCGGTGCTGCCCAGCGTGTCCATCGTGCTCACCGTCGTCGCCTTCAACGTCGTCGGAGAGCGCTGGGCCGACCGCGTCGCCAGGAGAGACCGATGACTTCCCCGTACACCCTGGACGTCCGAAAACTGCGGATCACCCTGCCCGGCACGGCCCGGCCCGTCCTCGACGGCGTCGACCTGCACGTCGCCGCAGGTGAGACCGTCGCCCTGGTCGGCGAGTCCGGATCCGGCAAGACCCTCACCTCGCGCAGCGCGCTCGGGCTGCTGCCTCCCGGGGCCGTCGTCGAGGGCCGGGTCCGTGTGCTCGGACACGATGTGCTCGCCATGCGGGGCGAGCAGCTGCGCGCTCTGCGCACCGACACCGTCGCCATGGTCTTCCAGGACCCCCGCGCCGCCCTCAACCCCCTCCGCCGCATCGGCGACTTCCTCACCGAGAGCGTCACCCTGGCCGGCGGCATGAACCGGGCGGACGCCACCGCCCGCGCCACCGAACTCCTGCGGGCGGTCGGCCTGGACGACTCGGCCCTGCACCAGTACCCCGGCCAGGTCTCCGGCGGCATGCTGCAACGGGTGGTGATCGCCGCCGCGCTCATGGGAGACCCCGAGCTGCTCCTCGCGGACGAGCCCACCACGGCGCTCGACGTCACCACGCAGGCCGAGGTCATCGCCCTCCTGGCCGAACTGCGCGCACGCTTCCGCACCGGACTGCTCTTGGTCACGCACGACCTCGACCTCGCCGCCGCCATCAGCGACCGCGTCTACGTCATGTACGCCGGCAGGATCGCCGAGAGCGGTCCCGCCGAAGCGCTCTTCGCCCGGCCCCGGCACCCGTACACCGCGGCGCTGCTCGCCTCCACCCCCCGCCTCGAAGGACCGCGGGGGAGGCTCGCCGCCATCGAAGGACAGCCCCCCGACCTGCGCCGGGAACTGCCCGGCTGCCCGTTCGCCGCCCGCTGCCCCCTCGCCACGGAGGTCTGCGCGCAGCAGGCACCCGAGCCGACGGCCGCACCGGGCCGGCCGGCGCACCAGGCCGCGTGCCACCACAGCGACCGTCTCACGGAGAGTCCCGCCGATGCCCGATAACGTCCTGGAAGCCGTCGGCCTCCACCGCGCCTTCGGCGGCGTCCGCGCCGTCGACGACGTGTCCTTCGCACTCCCCGAGGGCGGGTCCCTGGGCATCGTGGGCGAGTCCGGCTCCGGCAAGACCACCACGGCCCGGATCGTCGTCGGTCTCGAACAGGCCGACGAGGGAGAGATCCGGGTACGCGGCCGGGCCCGCGGCGCGCGGAGTCGCGGCCGGGCCCGGCGTCTGGCGCGGGCGCGCGAGGTCCAGATGGTCTTCCAGGACCCGTACCTCTCCCTCGACCCGAGGACCAGCGTCGAACAGGTCCTGCGCGAGACCCTGCGCCTGCACTTCCCCGGCGCCGACCACGACCGGCGGGTCCGGGAGCTCCTCGACCAGGTCGGTCTGGGCACCCGGGCCGCCGAGGCGCGGCCCCGCCGGCTCTCCGGCGGCCAGCGCCAACGCGTCGCCATCGCCCGCGCCCTCGCCGTCGAGCCGGCCGTCCTCGTCCTGGACGAGGCGGTCGCCGCCCTCGACGTCTCCGTACAGGCGCAGATCCTCAACCTGCTCGCCGACATCCGCGAGGAGACCGGGATCGGCTACCTGTTCATCACCCATGACCTCGGCGTCGTCCGCTGCGTCACCGACGACGTCATCGTGATGCGGCGGGGCCGTGTCGTCGAGGCGGGCCCCACGGCCGAGGTGCTCGCCGCCCCCCGACACCCCTACACCCGGCTCCTCCTGGAATCCGTACCCCGCCCCGGCTGGGCCCCCGAAGCGATCGCCGCCGCCCGCAGGGCGCTCTGACAGCCGGCCGTCCCGGCTCCGGCGGCGGCATCCTCCGCATCACCCCGCCGCCTGGGGACGACCCGGCTGAAATTCTCGTCAATTCGTTCGCCCAAGGCATTGACTGAAATTTAAGTCAATCCCTACGGTAGGCGCACCCGAACGGCGCCCCGGGATTTCCGGGCGCCGGCGGATTCGTCGAAGCACCCGTGAACAGGAGCCCACATGGGGCCAGTTGAACCGCCGACGTACGATCCCGCCCCCGCCGCGGGGATCGAGCAGCACTCGATCGACTGGGTGCCCCTGTCGGAACGGCACGGCAAACCGTCGAGCGTCGGGGCCATCTGGTTCGTCGGCAGCCTCAACCTCACCGGTCTGGCGACCGGCGTCGTGACGCTGTCCCTGGGGGCCTCCCTCGTGTGGACGGTGGTCGCCACCGTCCTCGGCTCGCTCTTCGGCACCTTCTTCATGGCGTTCCACTCCGCCCAGGGGCCCCAGCTGGGACTGCCCCAACTCGTGCAGTCGCGGCCGCAGTTCGGCTATCTGGGGGCAGCGCTCACGGTGTGGGTGTTCGCCCTGGTCAACTACGTGGCCTTCAACACGTCCGACGCCCTGCTGTCCGGCCAGGCCGTGAACCTGCTCACCGGAGTGCCCCACACCCTCGGCTATCTCCTCGCCGCCGCGGTGGCGACCGTGATCGCCCTCTTCGGATACGACTGGATCCACAAGCTCAACACGTGGCTCACCTGGCCCTTCGTCGTGATCACCGCGGCCGTCACGGTCGCCGCCCTGTCCGGCGGAGGACTGCCGGACGACGCCTGGAACGCGGGGCCGTTCGAACTCGCGCCGTTCATGCTCGTGTTCGTCTTCGTCGCCGGCTTCCAGCTGGGCTGGGCACCGTACGTCTCGGACTACTCGCGCTACCTCAGACCCGACGTCCCCGTGCGCAGCACCTTCTGGTGGACCTACCTGCCCAGTGCCGTCTCCGGGATCTGGGTCTTCGTCCTCGGCGCCGTGGTCTCGGCCGGCGCCCCCGAGGGCACCGACCCGGTCACCGCCCTGAAGCTCTCGGCCGACCGGCTGTTCGGCGGGTTCGGCACGATCGCGGTCGTCGTGCTGCTGGTCGGGCTGCTCTCCATCATGGCGATCAACCAGTACGGCGGCAGCCTCACGATGATCTCCATCGTCGACTCGTTCCGGCCGGTCAAGCCGACCCGGACCATCCGCGTCGCCACGATCGGGATCATGCTCGCCGCCGTCGGGACGGTCTCCACCCTCGTCGGCATCGACCAGTTCAACTGGTTCTTCGCCCACGTGGTGGTGGTCCTGACGTACCTGTTCATCCCGTGGACGGCCATCAACCTGGTCGACTTCTTCTTCGTCCGGCGCGGCCAGTACGTCGTCAAGGAGATCTTCAACCCGCGCGGGATCTACGGACGCTGGGGCTGGCGAGGGAACCTCGCCTACCTGATCGGACTGGCCTGCATGGCCCCCTTCATGGTCATCACCGGCCTCTTCGTCGGACCCGCCGCGGAGCTCCTCGGCGGCGTCGACTGCTCGGTCCTCGTCGGCCTCCCGGTGGCCGGCGGCCTCTACTGGGCCTTCGCCCGAAGCCTCGACCTGGCCACCGAACGCCGGTTGGTCCGAGAGGAGGGACTGCTGGACCCCCTCCACTGAGAGCACCCCGCAGAGCAACCCCCGCCCGCACGTACAGAACCTTTGAGAGAAGGAGCACCACGTGAACACAGAGCACGACGGCGAACGACCGGGCATCAGTCGCAGAAGACTCCTGGCCCGAACCGGAGCGGCCGCGGCGGCCCTGGCGGCCGGAACGGTCCTCGGCGGGAGCCGGCCCGCCCTGGCCGCGTCCTGGAGGGTCCCCGGTGAGGACGAGTCGCACAAGCGGACCTGGATGGCCTGGCCGTCCAGCTACACGATCTGGGGCAACCTCCTGCCCAAGATCCAGGCCGACATCGCCAAGCTCGCCAAGGAGGTCGCCAAGTACGAGCCCGTCGTCATGTGCGCGGACGGCTCCTCGGCCGCCTCGCAGGCCAGGACCATGTGCGGCTCCACGGTCACCGTGCTCGGCTCGATCCCGGTCTCGGACTGCTGGATGCGGGACACCGGCCCGCTGTTCCGCGTCGACGGAGCGGGCGGCCTCGACGCCTTCGGCCTCAACTTCAACGCCTGGGGCGAGAACGCCACGACCTTCTACGGCCTCCCCGCCTCCGCCTACGACAAGGACCGCACGGTCGCGCCGAAGGTCGCCGGCTACAGCGGCGCCCCCTTCGCGAAGGCCTCCGTGGTCGGCGAGGGCGGCGGCGTGGAGTACGACGGCGACGGCACCCTGATGGCCACCGAGAGCTGTTGGCTGAACCCCAACCGCAACCCCGGCAAGACGCGGAGCCAGGTCGAGGCGGAACTGCTGTCCCGCTTCGGCGCGTCGAAGATGATCTGGCTGCCCGGCGTCACCGGCCAGGACGTCACGGACGGCCACATCGACGGAACCGCCCGCTACATCAGGCCCGGCGTGGTCATGGTGCAACTGGCCGGCGCCGTACGCCCGGACGTCTGGACCGCCAACGCCCAGGCCATCCGCGACACCCTGGCAGCCGCGACCGACGCCAGGGGCCGCCGACTGCAGGTGCTCACCATCGAAGGACCCGACACCCTGCCCCGCATCCAGGCAGGCAAGCGGGCCGACTTCCTCAGCTCCTACATGAACTGGACGGTCACCAACCAGGCGATCATCACCACCCAGTTCGGCGACACCGCCAAGGACGCGGCGGCCAAATCGGCCATCGCCGCCGCATACGGCCGCCCCGTCGTCCAGCTCAACCTCGACAACCTCTACGGCAACGGCGGCGGCGGTGCCCACTGCGTCACCATGCAGGAGCCCAACCGCTGAACCACCGGCCCGGGTCCCGAACGCGGGGCCCGGGCCCTTCCGAGTGACCTGCAGGGGACCGGCCGCACCGACGATCGCCCGGCGGAGCGAACGCGGGGCCCGGGCCGTTCCGAGTGACCTGCAGGGGACCGGCCGCACCGACGATCGCCCGGCGGAGCGAACGCGGCCCCGGACCTCCTAACCCTGGTGGCCGTCACCGTGTCCGTTCGGATGCAGGACCACCTTGGTCCAGCCCTCGTCACGGGCGTCGAAGTGCTCGTAGGCGGTGGGGGCCTCGTCCAGGCTGAGCTCGTGGGAGACGACGAAGCTCGGCTTCGCCCTCCCTCCGACGATCAGATCCCGCAGCGCCCGGTTGTACTTCTTCACCGGAGCCTGCCCCGTGCCCATGCGCTGGCCCTTGAACCACATCATGCCGAAGTCGATCGGGACCTTGCCCTGGGCCTCCAGCTCGCCCTGGGCCTCCGCGCCGCCGGGGTCCTCGGGCAGGAACACGCCCACCACCCCGATGTCGCCCGTGAACCTGACCGAATCGATCAGACCGTTGAGCGTCAGGCTCGCGTCCTCCTGTCCCTGGGGGTCGTGGGCCTGATAGCCGACGCATTCGCAGCCGTTGTCGGCGCCCAGACCGAGGGTGGCCTCCTTGACGACCTCCGCCGGGTCCTGCTCGGCGGTGTTGATCGGGATGGCACCGATCTCCTCCGCCTTGCCCAGCCGGTCGGGATGGTGGTCGGCCACCCAGACGCGGCCGGCGCCCTTGAGGAGGGCGGAGTAGGCCGCCATCAGCCCGACGGGACCTGCCCCGAAGACGATGGTCTGGTCGCCCGGCTTGACGTGGGCCATCTCGGTGGCGTGATAGCCGGTGGGGAAGATGTCGGCGAGCATCACGTAGTCGGTCTGCCGCTCGGCGGCGTCCTCGCCCAGGCGCAGCGCGTTGAAGTCCCCGTAGGGCACGCGCAGCAGCTCCGCCTGGCCGCCCTGGTAGGGGCCCATGTCGGCGAATCCGTAGGCGGCTCCCGCGAGGGCGGGTTCCGGCTGCATGGTCAGGCAGTAGTTGGTCAGACCCCGCTCGCACTGCTTGCAGAAGCCGCAGGCGATGTTGAAGGGCAGGACCACGTACTCGCCGACCTGGACCTTGCGGACGGCCGAGCCGACCTCCACCACCTCGCCCATGTTCTCGTGTCCCATGGCACGGCCGGACTCGAACGAGGTGCGCCCCTCGTACATGTGCAGGTCCGAACCGCAGATGTTGGTGGTGGTGATCTTGACGATGATGTCGCAGGGGTGCTCGATCCTCGCGTCCGGTACGTCCCTCACCGCGACCGTTCGCGGTCCTTCGTATACCGCTGCCTTCATGATGACTTCCCTCGGTGTCGCGGCATGACCGCGGCACGGCGATGACGAGACGGCGCCAAAGGGCCCGACCCCCGGAAAGGGCCACGAGGGAGTCCGCGCCTCCGGCACGCCTCTACGAGCCGTCCACCCGGTTCGGATGGAACGGTGCTGCCGCCACCGACCCGCCAGGCGGAGCTTCGGCGCTCCGGCGGCGCGCCGGGCGACTGCCCGGCACCCCCGGGGCGAAACAACCACGCACCGACCGGTCAGCGGCCCCGGCCCCGGGCGGCCACCGATCGCCGGCACCTCTCCGACGGGGACCACCCGCGACGATCGCGGGGCCCGGGACGGCCCCCGTCGCGCGGTTCCCGGTGCGATCGGGTAACCAGGAACGGTGAACGAGGACGCGACCGACCCCTTCGTCCATGTCCGGGGCGCCGGTGAGAACAACCTGCGGAACATCGATGTCGACGTTCCGAGGGACGCGCTGGTCGCCTTCACCGGCGTCTCCGGCTCGGGCAAGTCCTCGCTCGCGTTCGGCACGCTCTACGCGGAGGCGCAGCGGCGCTACTTCGAGTCCGTGGCACCGTACGCCCGACGGCTGCTGCAACAGGTCGGCGCACCGCACGTCCAGGAGATCACCGGGCTGCCGCCGGCCGTGGCCCTGCAGCAGCGACGCGGTTCGCCCGGCTCGCGCTCGACGGTCGGAACCCTCACCACGCTGTCGAATCTGCTGCGCATGCTGTACTCCCGCGCCGGCACCTATCCGCCCCGGGCCGCACGGCTGGAAGCCGAGTCGTTCTCCCCCAACACCGCGGCCGGGGCCTGCCCGGAGTGCCACGGACTGGGCGTCGTGCACGACGTCGCCGAGGACCTGCTCGTCCCGGATCCCACGCTGAGCATCCGCGAGGGGGCGATCGCCGCCTGGCCCGGCGCCTGGCAGGGCGCCAATCTGCGCAGCGTCGTGAGCGGGCTGGGGATCGACATCGACCGGCCGTGGCGCAGGCTCAGGAAGAAGGACCGGGACTGGCTGCTCTACACGGACGAGCAGCCCTCCGTGTACATCGAGCCGGAGGAGGGCCGCGTCGACTACGGCTACCAGGGCACGTTCTGGAGCGCCCGCAAGCACGTCATGCACGTCCTCGCCGACTCCAAGAGCGAGAGGATGCGCGAACGGGCGCTGCGGTTCGTCAGGAGCGTGCCCTGCCCCGCGTGCCACGGCAGCGGACTGCGGCCCGAGGCACTCGCCGTCACCTTCGCCGGACGTTCCATCGCCGAGACCAACGCGATGCCGCTCACCGAGGTCGTGGCGCTGCTGCGGCCCGTCGCGGGGCGGTCCGAGGCCGACGCCACCACGTCGACCGCCCGGTCCGGGGAGACGACCGAGGTCGCCGTCCGGATCTGCCGCGATCTCGTCGCGCGGATCGAGGTACTGCTCGACCTGGGCCTGGGATATCTCAGCCTCGGGCGCCGCTCGACGACCCTGTCGCCGGGCGAGGCGCAGCGCCTGCGGATCGCCACCCAGCTGCGCTCGGGGCTGTTCGGCGTCGTCTACGTCCTCGACGAACCCTCCGCGGGCCTGCACCCGGCCGACGCGGAGCCGCTGCTGGAGGTGCTGGACCGCCTGAAGGCGGCGGGCAACTCGCTGTTCGTCGTGGAACACGACATGGATGTGGTCCGGCGGGCCGACTGGGTGGTCGACATCGGTCCCGGTGCGGGCGAGGGCGGCGGACGCGTGCTCTACAGCGGCCCGGTCGCCGGTCTCGAGCAGGTCGGGGAGTCGGCCACGGGCCGGTACCTGTCCGGGCGCGCCCGGCCGCCCGATCGCCGCCCGCGCGCACCCCACGGCTGGCTGCACCTGCGCGGCGTCTCCCGGCACAACCTGCACGACGTGTCCGTCGACGTACCGCTGCGCGTACTGACGGCGGTGACGGGCGTGTCGGGTTCCGGGAAGTCGACCCTGGTGACACAGGTGCTCGCCGAGGTCGTCCGCGCCCACCTCGGACTCGCACCCGAGGAGCCCGACGAGGCGCAGCTGGAGGTCGACGTCCAGGGCGCGTCGGGGGTCGAGTCGTTCGACCGCCTGGTCCGGGTCGACCAACGGCCCATCGGCCGAACGCCCCGGTCCAACCTGGCCACGTACACCGGGATGTTCGACGCGGTGCGCAAGCTGTACGCGGCGACGGACGAGGCCAGGGCGCGCGGCTACCCGGCCGGGCGGTTCTCCTTCAACGTGCCCGAGGGGCGGTGCGAGACCTGCCAGGGCGAGGGATTCGTCGCGGTGGAGCTGCTGTTCCTGCCCGGCACCTACGCGCCCTGTCCGACCTGCGAAGGCGCCCGGTACAACGCCGAAACGCTGGAAGTCACCCACCGCGGCAAGAACATCGCGGAAGTGCTGGCGCTGTCCGTCGACGCCGCCGCCGGGTTCCTGTCCGACGTCCCCGCCGCCTCCCGCAGCCTGGAGACGCTGCGCGAGGTGGGACTGGGGTACCTGCGACTGGGCCAGCCCGCGACGGAACTCAGCGGCGGTGAGGCGCAACGCATCAAACTGGCCACCGAACTGCAGCGGGCCCGCCGCGGGCACGCGCTCTACCTGCTCGACGAGCCGACGGCCGGCCTGCACCCCGCGGACATCGCGCTCCTGCTGCGACAGCTGCACCGGCTCGTCGACGCCGGCAACACGGTCGTCCTGGTCGAGCACGACCTGGACACGATCGCCACCGCCGACTGGGTCATCGACCTCGGTCCGGGCGGCGGCGACGCGGGCGGGCGGGTGGTCGCGGCGGGCCCGCCGGCCAAGGTGGCGAGGGCCCGGCGCAGCGCCACCGCGCCCTATCTCGCGTCCCGGCTGGCCCGCTCCTGACGCCGGTGCGAGCGGCTGAACACCGGTCGGCCGGAGCGAAATTCCTCACAGGCCTCCCGCAGGGCCGCCGGTGTAAGGTCGAGGACGCCCTTGACCTGTACAAAGCAGGCAGGGAGCCGTCTTTCGAGGAGCCCCACGTGCTGCGCACCATGTTCAAGTCCAAGATCCACCGGGCCACCGTCACCCAGGCCGATCTCCACTACGTCGGCTCCGTCACCGTCGACGCCGAGCTGATGGAGGCCGCCGACCTGCTGCCGGGCGAGCTGGTCCACATCGTCGACATCGACAACGGCGCCCGCCTGGAGACGTACGTCATCGAGGGCGAGCGCGGCTCGGGCGTGATCGGGATCAACGGCGCCGCCGCGCATCTCGTCCACCCCGGGGACCTGGTCATCCTGATCAGCTACGCCCAGGTCGAGGACGCCGAGGCACGGACGCTCGTGCCCCGCGTCGTGCACGTGGACGCCGAGAACCGCATCGTGGAGCTGGGGCAGGACGCGTCCGCTCCGGTCCCGGACAGCGACACGGTGCGCCCGCCGCACGCCGTGCCCGCACAGGTCTGAGCAGACCCGCGAGGGCGGCGGGGCCCGCGGGCGGGGGCCCCGCGTCGCGAGGCGCACAGCGAGGGAGACCGGAGCATGGCCGAGCCGACCATCCGCGACGACCGCGAGAAGGGACGCCTGGAGGCGTTCGACGACGGCGACTACGCCGGTGTCGTCGTCTACTTCGTCCTGGAGGACGCGCCCCACGCCCTCGTCGCGGTGCACACCGTCGTCGAGGCGACCCACGAGGGGAAGGGGGTCGCCTCGGCGCTGGTCCGCGAGTTCTACCGGATCGCCGCCGCCGAGGGCGTCCCCGTCGTGCCGCTCTGCCCGTACGCGGCCAGGTGGGCCGAGCGCCACCCCGACGAGGCGCCTGCGCCCGCGGACGGGGTCACCCGCGCGGCCAAGCGGCAGCTCAAGGCCACGCCGGACCTCTGGTGACCGCGGAGCCCCGGGGGCCGCTCGCCCTGCTGCACACCTCGCCGGTCCACGTCCCCGTCTTCGACGGGCTGCGGGACCGGCACCACCCCGGGCTCGGGCTGCGCCACCTCGTCCACGAGGAGCTGCTCGACCGGGCCAGGGCCGAAGGCCCCGACGCGGTCGCGGGCGAGGTCGGAGCCGTTCTCACGCGGGCCGTCGCCGACGGCGCCCGGGCCGTGCTGTGCACCTGTTCCACCATCGGCGCGGTCGCCGAGGCGCAGGCCGCCGCCCTCGGCGTGCCCGTGCTGCGCGTCGACCGCCCGATGGCCGCGGAGGCCATGCGCGACGGGCGGCTCGTGGTGGTCGTCGCGGCCTTGGCCTCCACCGTGGAGCCCACGATGGAGCTGCTCCGCGAGGAGTCCACCGGCCGGACCACGTTCGTCCGCTCCCTGGTCCTGCCGGAGGCGTGGCAGCGGTTCGAGGCCGGCGACCGGGACGGATACCTCGACGCCGTCGCCGGGGCCGTGGACCGGATCGACCCCTCCCGGGGGACCGTGGTGGTGCTGGCCCAGGCCTCCATGGCCGACGCCGTCGAACGCGTACGCACCCCGCTGAGGGTGCTGTCCAGCCCGGCGAGCGGGCTCGCGGCGGCGGCGGCCGCGGCGGGGTACCGACCCGAATGAATGGGCTCCGCGCGCGGGGGCACGCGTACCGGGAGAACCTAGACCCGACCGTGTCCCCGGACCCCGGAGTCGCCATGACACAGCCCCCGTACCCCGATCCGCTGCCGCCGCCGATCCCGCCGCCGGTGCCTCCGCCGCCGCCCGTGCCCCCGCCCGGCCCGGTACCGCCGCCGAGCCCGGTGCCGGACCCCCGGCCGACGCCGGTGCCCGAGCCGGAGCCCACTCCGCAGCCGGGTCCCGCGGGGCCCTGACGGCGAGGTGACGGAAGGCGGGGCGATTGTGCCAGGGGCCTTGTCACGCACGGTTGCGCGCCCCTACCGTGGGCGACTGCCGATGCGTTTCAAGGGGGGCCCATGGCCGTACGCGGGAGACACCGCCGGTACCAGCCGAGCCTGATCAACCGTGCCTCGCTCACCGTCACCGCGGGCGGCGCCGGAATGGCCCTGCCGCTCATCGGGGCGGGCGCCGCGCAGGCGGCCTCCCTCGACGTCTGGGAGAAGCTCGCCGCCTGCGAGTCCTCCTCCGACTGGGGGATCAACACCGGCAACGGCTATTTCGGCGGGCTGCAGTTCAGCCAGTCCACCTGGGAGCGGTACGGCGGGACGCACTACGCGCCCCGCGCCGACCTGGCCTCCCGCGACCAGCAGATCGCGGTCGCCGAACGCGTCCTCAAGGGCCAGGGCCCCGGCGCGTGGCCGGCCTGCGGGCCGCGGGCCGGGCTCGAACGGGGCGGCGAGGCCCCCGGCCCGGCGGCCCAGTCGGCGGGCGTCCGGCCGCTGAAGGCCGCGTTACCGGCCCAGCGGAAGCAGCCCGCGGGCACGAGCCCGACCGCCGTGCCCAGCGTCCGCGAGATGTACACGGTGGCGCCCGGCGACTCCCTGTCCGCGATCGCCCGTGACGAGCACGTGCGGGGCGGCTGGCAGCGGCTGTACGCGGCGAACCGCACGGTGGTCGGCGACGACCCCGACCTCATCCACCCGGGCCAGCGGCTCACCCTGCGGATGGCCGCCCCGAAGGCGCCCGCGGCCAAGCCGGAGACCAGGCCCGCGCCCAAGCCGGTGGCGAAGCCCCCGGCCGCCAAGCCCCCGGCCGCCAAGCCCCCGGCCGGCAAGGCCCCCGCCAGGCCCGTCACCCCGCCGACTCCCAGGCCCCCGGCCGCGAAGCCCACCACGAAGCCGGTCGCGAAGCCCGCGCCGAAGCCCGTTCACAAGCCGGCCGCCAAGCCGGTCGCGAAACCGGTGCACAAGCCGGTGCACAAGCCGGTGCACAAGCCCGCTCCCCGCCCCGCCGCCCCCGAGGCCGACCACTTCACCTCGCCCGTCGCCGACACCGACATCGGCACCCGCTACCGCAAGGCGGGCTCGTCCTGGGCGAGCGGCTACCACACGGGCGTCGACTTCCCCGTCCCCACCGGCACCTCCGTACGGGCCGTGGCCTCGGGCCGGGTCGTCTCCGCGGGCTGGGCCGGCTCGTACGGCTACCAGGTCGTCATCCGCCACGGGGACGGGCGCTACAGCCAGTACGCGCACCTGTCCGCGCTGAACGTCCGCGAGGGGCAGCGGGTCAACCCCGGGCAGCGCATCGCGCGCTCAGGATCGACCGGCAACACTTCGGGACCGCATCTCCACTTCGAGATGCGCACGGGACCCGGGTACGGCTCCGATATCGACCCCCTGGCCTACCTCCGCGCCCGGGGCGTGTCGATCTGATCGCCGTCCGCCCGCCCCGGGGCGGGCGGACGGCGCCGGCGCGTCCTCGGCGCGCCCGAGCCGGTCGAGGGTGAGCTGGACCAGGCCGGCCGCCGCCAGCGCGCCGCAGATGAGCGCGGCGACGGCGCCGGCCGTCCCGTAGCGGAAGGACTCGCCGAACAGGGTCAGGCCCACGGTCGCGGCGACCACCGGGTTGACCACGGTGACCGTGGCCAGCGGGGCCGCCAGACCGGCGCCCCGGTACGAGGCCTGGGAGAGCAGCAGTCCGGTGACGGCGAGGGCGGAGAGGGTCAGCAGGCTGGTCCACTCGGCGAGCGGCGCGCTCGCCGTCCACTCCTCGGCCACGGTCTTGGTGAAGACCGAGGCGATGCCGAAGGACACCCCGGCCGCGGCGGCGAGGATCACGCTGCGCAGCACCGAACGGCCCACCACCCGGGCCAGGGCGAACAGCAGGGCCACCGCGCCGAAGGTGGTCAGCGCGAGCAGGTGCCGCTCGCCGTCGGAGAGCGTCTGGCCCCCGGCGCCGCCGGTCAGGCTGAGCAGCCCCGCCAGGCCCACCGTCGCCATCACGGCGCCCCGCCACGCCGTCCGTCCGGCCTTGCGGCCCACCAGGAGCGCCGCCATCGGCAGCGCGAACACGATCGTCAGGGCACCCAGCGGCTGGACCAGGCTGAGCGGTCCGTAGGCGAGCGCGGCCACGTGCAGGGCCGCGCCCACTCCATTGAGCAGCACGGAGCCCCACCACGCGGGGGTGCGCAGCGGGGCGTAGCGCGGTCCGGCGGCGGAGGCCGCGACGCGCTCCTGCACGATCGCCGCGGCCGCGTAGGCGACCGCCGAGACCAACGACAGGAGCACGGACAGCAGGAGGGGGCTCATACCTTCCACGATCTCTCTCCCGGGCGCTCCCGTCTTCGTACCCAGGAACGCGATCGGAGGTACCGCGGATGGAGTACGAGCCCGCCGCGTACACCCTGGGATGTACGCCTGCGCAGGTCAGGCCGGGTGGAACACGACTTTTCCGGTGTCCAGGTCGAAGTGGGCGCCGACGATCCGGGCCCCCGCGAACGCCTCATCCCGAGCCAGTCGTAGGACAACCCGGTCCACATTGGCCCGCACGGTGTTCTCCACCCACTCGCCGGACAGATCGCGTGACCGTTTCTTGGCCAAGGATGACTGGACTTGATCGAGTAGAGGGAGGTCCGGATCGGGGCGGCGGACGCGTACGGCAGGATGCGGGCGTGGATCTCGACGACAGCGCACAGGTGGGCGGCTTCTTCGCGCTGCGCACCACCCCGCCCGCACCGGGCGCGGACCACCTCCCGCTCGCCCTCCTCTACGCAGGCCGGGACGCCCCTCTCGCCGCCCGCGTGGACCGGGTCGCCGCCCGGCTCGGCGCCCCCGAACGCCGGGTCGCCGCCTCGATCGCCCACCTCGGCCTCGCCGCCCGCCTCTGGTCCACCGCCCTCGGCCCCGCCGCACTGCACGGACTCGTCCCCGACCTCGCGCCCGCCACCCTGCACTGGGACGGCGCGCTCACCTCTCCCGACGACCTCTGGTGGTCCGGCACCGCCACCCGCCCCGCCGGCGTCGACGAGCTGCGCGCCGTCGTCCACGAGGCCCACCTCGTCCCACTGCACGCGGCCTTCGCCCGCGACGGCCGCATCTCCGAGCGGCTGCTGTGGGGCAACGCGGGCTCCGCGCTCGCCGGGGCCCTGCGCGAGCTGCTCCGCTGGGCCCGCGCCCAGGGCCGCCCCGACGCCGCCGAGCGCGCCACCTCCCTCGTCCAGGGCCTCTTCGACCACCCCGACCTGGCCCGTACGGTCCGGGGCCCCGCGCTGCGCCGCACCAGCTGCTGTCTCTACTACCGCTGCCCCTCCGGCGGCCTGTGCGGCGACTGTGTGTTCGACCACGCTCCTCGAACGGGTTTGGAGGCGCGGCCCCCCGCTCCGTAAAGTTGCGTCTTTGGAAGTACTGACGGGGTACTCACGGCGCGAGCGATCGAGGAACGACGAAGGCCATGACGGTGACTGAAGAGACCCAGGACTACGGGCCGGGCATCGACCCCGAGCGCCTGGCCGTCTGCCTGAGCGTGCTCGACGAGCTGGACAAGATCGAGGTCGACCACCCGGACGCCATCGCCGTCCGCCGCGCGACCGCCGGCATCTACCGGACCGTCAAGCAGCGCCGCCGCCAGGAGCGCCGGGCCGCCAAGACCGCCCACGACAAGGCGGTCACCGAGGCCACCGCGACCGGCTCCGCGCAGCGCATCGACGACGAGACCGAGGGCATCCTGCCCTCCTCGATCACCGAGGCCGGGAAGATCGCCGGGATACTCCAGCGCCCCCGCTCCTGCTACACCTGCAAGACGCGGTACGTCGAGGTCGACTACTTCTACCACCAGCTCTGCCAGGAGTGCGCGGCCCTGAACCGGGCCCGCCGCGACGCCCGCGCCGACCTCACCGGCAAGCGCGCGCTGCTCACCGGCGGCCGCGCCAAGATCGGCATGTACATCGCGCTGCGGCTGCTGCGCGACGGCGCCCACACCACCATCACCACTCGCTTCCCCAAGGACGCCATCCGCCGCTTCAAGGCGATGGAGGACTCGGCGGAGTGGATGCACCGCCTGGAGGTCGTCGGCATCGACCTGCGCGACCCCGCCCAGGCCGTGGCCCTCGCCGACCAGGTCGCCGAGGCCGGACCGCTCGACATCCTGGTCAACAACGCCACCCAGACCGTGCGCCGGCTGCCCTCCGCCTACGCCGCCCTGGTCGAGGGCGAGAACGCGCCGCTGCCCGCCGGCGAGCTCCCCGCCCACCACGTCATCGGCGCCTTCGGCTCCGGCGCGGTCGGCGAGCTGGGCTCCGGCGCCGCGCTGCCCGCCGGCGTGAGCGGGCTCGACGCCCAGCAGGTCGCCGACCTCGCCCTGGTCGCGGGCAACGCCAGCGTCGCCCGGCACCTCGACGGCACCGCCATCGACGCGGGCGGCCTGGTGCCTGACGTCGTCGAGTCCAACACCTGGGTGCAGTCCATCGAGCAGATCTCGCCGGTGGAGCTCCTGGAGACCCAGCTGTGCAACTACACGGCGCCGTTCATCCTGATCAGCAAGCTGCGCGCGGTGATGGCCGAGGCCGCCGCCAAGGCGCCCAGCGGGCGCTCCTACGTCGTCAACGTCTCCGCCATGGAGGGCGTCTTCAGCCGCGGCTACAAGGGTGCGGGCCACCCGAACACCAACGCGGCCAAGGCCGCGATGAACATGGTGACGCGGACCAGCGCCCAGGAGATGTTCGAGACGGACCGCATCCTGATGACCTCGGTCGACACCGGCTGGATCACCGACGAGCGTCCCCACTTCGACAAGCTGCGCCTCGCCGAGGCCGGCTTCCACGCCCCGCTCGACCTGGTCGACGGCGCGGCCCGGGTCTACGACCCGATCGTGCGCGGTGAGCAGGGCGAGGACCTCTACGGCGTCTTCATGAAGGACTACGCGCCCGGTAACTGGTAGTCCGTCCCCTTCTGGCCGGAAAGCCGTCACCCGTTCGCGTCACACTTTGGCGCCCCATAGAGCGTTGGCTCGCTCATCTGGTTAGTCTGATGTCCACGGTCGGCCACCAGGGTTTCACCGAACCCTCACGGTCGGCCTGGGGACAGGCCTGACACCAAGGCCGCGGTCCCGTCCGAAGAACGGCGCCACCGCGGCCGACGGTCCCAGTCCCCATTGGTACGCGACACAAAGGAGTGCGCGGTGACACCAGAACTGACCCAGCAGGAACAGCGCCCGGCCGAACCGACCGAGCGCAAGCGGTCCGGCGAACTCGGCAGCCTCGAGGTGTGGGCCCGCTCGGCCCCCATCCGTCTGGCCGGCTACGAGGACGACCTCGCCGAGCCCCACATCCTGCCCGGCATCGACTGAGTCGTCGCTGCCGTTCACCCCGTGCCCCCGGCCGCCCCGTGCGGCCGGGGGCACGGGCGTGTCCCGGGGCCGCCCGCTCAGTCGCGCCGGGCCCGCTCCCGCAGACGCACCGGCGGCATGTACTCGCGCAGCAGCGTCCGGTGCCACCAGGCGCCGGTCGAGCGCAGCTCCTGCCAGGTCGTGTAGCGGTAGCGGTAGAGGCGGGCCCGGACGTGGGTGGGCGGGGCGTCGGGGAAGGGGTTGTGGGCCAGCAGGCGGAGGGTGTCGCGGTCGTTGGCGAGGAGGCGTTCGACGAAGGGTCCGAACCAGTCGCGGGCGTAGCCGGGGGAGAGCGCGGCGAACCACATCAGCCAGTCGAGCCGCAGGTGGTACGGGGCGAACTGGCGCGGCAGCCGGCGCGGATCGCCCGGCTTGCCCTTGAAGCCGTACTCCTTCCACTCCGTGCCCGGGTGCGGCTCCGGGTCGTCCGTGCCCTCGACGACGATCTCGTCCCGGATCCGCCCGACGGTGCCGAACGCGCCGTACGTGTTGACCAGGTGGTACGCGTCGAAGGAGCGGTTCATCGCCTGCCGCTTGGAGATCAGGTTGCGCACCGGGTGCCGGCTCAGCACGAGCACCAGGACGGTCGCCGCGCAGACCACGACCACGTACCAGACCGGCGGGTCGGGGAGCGGGTGGGCGCCCGTGACGAGCGAGCCGTCCATCGCGGAGAGGGCGAGGACGATGGTCAGCCAGTTCAGCCAGGCGAAGTTGCCCGAGAGCACGAGCCACAGCTGGGTCGCCACCATCAGCCCGGCGGCGACGGTCGCGACCGGCTGCGGGGTGAAGAGCAGCACGGGGACGCCGAGCTGGACGACGTGGTTGGCGGCGCACTCGACCTTGTGCAGCGGCCGGGGCAGATGGTGGAAGAACCAGCTCAGCGGCCCGGGCATCGGCTGGGTCTCGTGGTGGTGGTAGAGGCAGGTGAGGTCACGCCAGCACCGGTCGCCGCGGATCTTGATCAGCCCGGCGCCGAACTCGACCCGGAAGAGCAGCCAGCGCAGCAGGAACAGCACCAGCACGGGCGGTCCGGTCTCGTCGTTGCCGAGCAGGACGGCGAGGGAGCCCGTCTCCAGGAGCAGGGACTCCCAGCCGAACGAGTACCAGGTCTGGCCCACGTTCACGATCGACAGGTAGAGCCCCCACAGCAGGAGCCACAGCAGCATCGAGACGGGCAGCGGCACAGCGTCGCCCGCGCCCGCCGCCATCGCGAGGGCCAGCCCGGCCCCGCCCCAGGCGACCGCCGCGAACAGGCCGTCCGAGTACCGCCACTGGAAGAGGCTGGGCGCGCCGCGGGCGGGGACCCGGCGCACGTAGGCGGGCACCGGGAGCATGCCGTGCTCGCCGATCAGCGCGCGGAACTGGAAGGCCGCCGCGAGGAACGCGACGAGGTAGAGACCGGCGAGCCCGCGCTGGAAGACGATCCTGCTCAGCCAGTAGTCGGGTGCGGTGAACCACTCCATCGCGACCGGCGCGTCGGCGGCGTCCGGCACCGGGGGCGCCGGACGCGCCGCGGGTCAGCGCTTCTCGTCCTCGTCCACCGCCCGCTCGCCCTCCGCCTGGGAGGGGGTGGTGCGGATGGTCATCGGATGCGTCTGCTGCTTCTGCATCGAGTCCATGTCCTCTTCGAGGCGCTCGCCCTCGGCCTGCGAGGGGCTGGTGTACTCGTCGTACTGGCTCATGGCCGCCTCCTCACGCTACAGAAGGAGCGTAACTCTCCCGGGCCCGCCGTGGGCCGTCAGGCGCCGTCGGCGAGCCCCCGCAGCGCGCGGCCGAGACGGCGGGCGTAGGCCAGCTGGAGCGCCCGTACGACAGGGCCGCCGAGCCTGGTGTACCAGGCCGCGGCACGGCTGAACGCGGTCACGGTGAACCAGACCGAGCCGTCCTCGCGCAGCTCCACGATGAAGGACTCCTCGCCGCGCTCCGGGTGCCCCGTGAGGGTCCCGTAGGCGAAGCCGGCCTCGGTCTCCGTGTCCGCGGTCCAGATCACCCGGCAGGGGGCGCGGAAGCGGACCGGGCCGAGGCCCAGGGAGACCTCCAGGGTGACGCCCGGGGCGGCCTCGCGGGCCTCGCTGGTCACCCGGGCCCCGGTGGCGCGGTGCATCCGCCAGGTGGTGACCGCGGCGCCCGCGGCCAGGAAGGCCTCGCGGCCCCGGCCGACCCGGACGGTGTGGTGGAGGTGGTGGTAGCCGGCCGGCAGCGGCCGGGTGCGGGTGGCGCCGACCTCGGGGTAGTTCGGTGCGCTCGGGGGAGCGGCCGGCTCGGCGACGGCGTCGGAGAGGCTGCGGATGAGTCGGGTCATGCCGGGAGCTCCGTTCGGTGCGGGGCGGTGCGGGCGGTGGCCTGCGGGGTGGTCCCGGGCCGGCCGCGCGGGGCGGTACGGGGAAGGGGGCGGCCCACCGGTGTCGGGCCGGTGGCCGGGAGCGCGCGCAGGCGGCGCCAGGCGAGCAGCGAGCAGAGGGCGAAGCCGAGGGCGTTGCCGAGGCCGTGGGTCGCGGCCATCCAGGTCAGGCTCGGGTGCGGCAGGCCGGTGGCCTCGCCGAGCGCCCAGCTGAGCGCGAGCAGCATGGTGGCGGCCAGGACCGCGGCGGAGGTCCCGAGCAGGGCGCGGGTGACCGGATCGGCGGCGGTCGTGCGCAGCTCGCGCCAGGTCGGCAGGGCCACGGCCCACATGCCCGCGGTCAGGACGAGCGCTCCGGCGAGCTCGGCCCAGTCGTCGACGAAGTAGCCGAGCAGGACCAGCAGGGTGCCGAGCGGGACGCTGAGCGCGGCGAACCGGGCCGGGCGGCCCCCGGTCGTCCGGCAGACGAGGCCGGCGACCAGGGCTGCGGTGAAGCCGGCGAAGTGGAAGTGGGGGACGGTCAGGGCGAGGATGCCGAGCTCGAAGCCGAACAGCTCGTGTCCGGCGCGTTCGGCGACCAGGGCGAGGCCCGCGACCGCAGGGGTCACCAGCGCGGTGAGCACCGCGACCTCCGCCGGGGCGAGGGAGCGGGTGACCAGGAGCCGGGCGGGGGCGTGCAGGGCGAGCGCCAGGGTGGCGAGCGCGTAGCAGCAGGCCAGCGCGGCGGCGAGCGGCGAGCGGGGGAGCCAGAGGGCGAGCGCGCCGGGTGCGGCGAGCAGCGGCCAGGCGCGGCGCAGCAGCCGGAGCGTGGGCGGCTGGGGGCCGTCCACGAGGCGCAGGCCGATCGGGACGATCACCAGCATCCCGAGCATCACGATCAGTCCCACGAGTACGGACATGGCACGTCGAGCCCCCTTCTTGAACGTGTTCAAGCGTCATGGATGAGCGTAGGGCCTCTCTTGAACGCGTTCAAGGCCGGGGTGGGTGACCGCCGCCTCGCCGGATGGGCGTACGTGGATTGCGGGGGCCCGGGGCCTGCGGCAGACATGAAGGAACGACTCGGCGGCGAAAGCGGGAGAACCAGGTGCGCACACCCAGACGAAGGCCCACCCGGCCCGCGGCCGTGGCGACGGCCGCGCTGGCCTCGGCCCTGCTGATCGCCGGCTGCTCCTCCGGGGGCGCCGGGGAGGCCGGGGCGGAGCAGACCGCCGCCGCGCCCGCCCGCGAGGTCCTGCTCCAGCCGGCCGGCGCCCAGGGACCCGACGCCTTCACCCCCTCCACCGCGCAGGAGGGCGCCCCCGCGCGGCCCGGCTCGGCACCCGAGGGCATCACCGGCAGCCCCGTCCCGGCCGCCCGCCTGGTCACCGGCGCCACCCCCGGCCTCTACGCCGGCACCCGCTCCGTCGCCAGCTGCAACGTCGCCCAGCAGGTCGCCCTCCTCACCGCGGAACCGGCCCGGACCCGCGCCTTCGCCGAGGCGGCCGGCATCCCCGAGGCCAACGTCACCGGCTGGCTGCGCGGGCTCACCCCCGTCCTGCTGCGCTCCGACACCCGGGTCACCGACCACGGCTACCGCGACGGCCGCGCCACCGCCTTCCAGTCCGTCCTCCAGGCCGGCACCGCCGTCCTCGTCGACCAGTACGGCACCCCCCGCGTCCGCTGCGCCTGCGGCAACCCGCTGCGCGCCCCCGCCGCCGGACCCGGCGCCGTGCACACCGGCAGACCGTGGCCCGGCTACGCACCGGACCGCGTCGTCGCCATCACCCCCACCGGCGGCGTCGTCACCGGCCTGGTGATCGCGAACCTCGCCGACAACACCTGGCTGGAGCGCAAGACCGGCAGCGACGGCGACCAGGACCGCAGGCCCGAGGTCCTGCCGCCCTGCGACCCCGCCTCCTGCGACCCCGCCACCGCCCCCGCCGCCCCGCTGCCCGACGGCCAGGCCCCGCGCTCGCCCGCGGAGCCGAGGACGCCCGCGCAGCCCCAGGCGCCCTCGTCCCCGCCGTCCCCCGACAGCGGTCCGCGCACGAGCGCACCGGCCCCCGACACGACCGTCCCCGCGCCCGACGCCCCCCGGCCCGACGTGCCCGCGCCGGACGTCCCGACCCCCGACCTCCCGATGCCCGATGCGCCCCATGACCTGCCGCCCGACTTCCCCTCCGCCGAGCCGCCGCCCTCGTTCGAGGAGCTGTTCCCGAACGACCCGGCCGCACGGCAGCCCGAGACCTTCGAGGGCTGACCGACCGGGGCCGGCCCCCCGCTCGGACCCCTGTCCGAACCCATTTCCGATCTTCGCCGTGCGCACGGGCGGGGCTACGCCTAGCGTGGCCCCATGAACGCGGGCAGCGGGGGCGGGGAGGCGGCGGAGCAGTGCCGCTGCGGAGCGGGGTCGGCGGGGCCGGCCTGCTGCTTTCTCCATGAGTTCGGCCAGGAATTCCGGATGGGCAGCTTCGACTGGGACCTGCTCACCGGCCGGATGACCATGGACGAGGGCGCCCTGAACGTCTTCGACATGGAACCCGGCGCGTACGACGGGGACCCGGCGGTCCTCTCCTCGCGGGTCCTGCCCGACGAAGGCCGCCGCCTCGACACGCTCGTGGCCCAGGCCCTCAAGGACGGCAGCGACCACTACGGCGCCTACTTCCGCATCCGCACCCGCGCGGGAGCCCAGCGCTGGACCCACACCCAGGGCCTCGTCCGGCGCGACGAGACCGGGCGCCCGGTCCGCATCGTCGGCATCGTCCGGGACGCCTCCGAGGAGCTGACCGAGTCGGCCGCACGGCTCGGCCTCGACGAGGGGCGGCGGCAGCGCACCAGCGTCGTCGAGGGCACCACGGCGGCCCTCGCCCACGCGCGCACCGTGCAGGACATCATCGACCTGCTCAACGACTCCCAGGGCCTGGAACACTTCGGCGCGGCCAGCCTCGTCATGGGCCTCCTGGAGGCCGGGCGCATCCACCTCGTCGCCGAGGGACCCGACGGCGCCTTCGTCCCGGGCACCCGGTTCACCCGGGTGGACGAGCCGTACCCGATGAGCGAGGTCATCCGCACCCTGCGCCCCCGGTTCATCGAGTCCCCCGAGGACTTCGCCGCCTCCTACCCGACGCTCTGGCCGCACATCAGCGGCCTCGGCATCACCTCCGCCGCCTACCTCCCGCTCATCGCGCAGGCCCGCCCCATCGGCGCCCTCGGCCTGCTCTACAGCGGCGACCGCACCGGCTTCAGCGCCGACGAGCGCAACCTGCTCGTCGCCCTCGGCAGCTCCATCGCCCAGAGCCTCCAGCGGGCCATGCTCTACGAGCAGGAGCACGACCTCGCCGAGGGGCTCCAGCAGGCCATGCTGCCCCGCCGCATCCCCGACGTCCCCGGCGCCCAGATCGCGGTCCGCTACCGCTCCGCGCGGCTCGGCCAGGACATCGGCGGAGACTGGTACGACATCATCCAGCTTCCCGGCGGCCGGGTCGGCGCGGTCATCGGCGACGTCCAGGGCCACGACACCCACGCCGCCGCCGTCATGGGCCAGCTGCGGATCGTGCTGCGCGCCTACGCCGCCGAGGGCCACACCCCCGCCACGGTGATGGCCCGCGCCTCCGTCTTCCTCCACGAGCTCGACACCGAGCGCTTCGCCACCTGCACCTACGCCGAGGCCGACCCCGCGACCGGCCTCGTCCAGATCGTCCGCGCCGGCCACGTCGACCCGCTCGTCCAGGACCCCGACGGCACCAGCCGGCGGCTCCCGGTGGACGGCGGCCTGCCGCTGGGCCTGTCCGCCGAGTTCGCCCGGCTCGACTACCCGGTGACCACCGTCGAGCTCGACCCCGGCCAGACCCTGCTGCTCTACACCGACGGCCTGGTGGAGAAACCGGGCGCCGACCTCGACGAGGGGCTCCAGTGGCTCTCCTCGCTGGTCAAACGCGGCCCCCGGGACCTCCAGGAGCTCGCCGACCACCTGTGCGACGTCGTCGAGGAGCGCGGCGGCGAGGACGACGTGGCGATCCTGCTGCTGCGCCGCGAGGGCGTCCACCCGCAGCCCGGCGGCCGGCTCCAGCAGCACGTGGGCCAGAACGACCCGGAGGCGCTCAGCTCGGCCCGGCACATGATCCGGGCGGCGGTACGGGCCTGGGGCGCGGGCAGCCGCTCCGACGAGATCGAGCTGGTCGCCGACGAGCTCATGACCAACGCCCTGATGCACACCGACGGCGGCGCCATCGTGACCCTGCGGATGCTGCCCGGGCCCGAACGGCGGCTGCGCGTCGAGGTCGAGGACCGCTCCAGCGCCCTGCCCCGGCGCCGGGAGGCGGGCGAGGCGGGGGTCTCGGGGCGGGGCCTGCTGCTCGTGGACCGGATCTCCGACCTGTGGGGCGTCGAGCCGCGCGGCGGCGGCAAGTGCGTGTGGTGCGAGTTCGTCACGGAGACGCCGGGGGAGTGAGACGGCGGGCGACGGCGACGCCGTGCACCGGGAGACCGAGGGCCGCGCCGGTCGGGGCCCGCCGGATCCGGACCCTTCCGGCGGGCGTCCGACGGCCCCGTACGGCAGGGTGGGAGCATGCCCGAACTGCCCGAGGTCGAAGCCCTCCGCGCCTTCCTGGACGAGCACCTCGTGGGCAAGGAGATCGCCCGCGTCCTGCCCGTCGCGATCAGCGTGCTCAAGACGTACGACCCGCCCCTCACCGCCCTCGAAGGCGCCCGGGTCACCGGCGTCGCCCGGCACGGCAAGTTCCTCGACATCGCCACCGACGGCGCGGCCGGACCCCTGCACCTCCTCGTCCACCTCGCCCGGGCCGGCTGGCTCCAGTGGAAGGACGTGCTGCCCTCGGGCCCGCCCCGCCCCGGCAAGGGCCCGCTGGCACTGCGCACCGCGCTCACCGAGGGCGACGGCTTCGACCTCACCGAGGCCGGCACCACCAAACGCCTCGCCGTCCACCTCGTGCACGACCCCGCCGAGGTGCCCGGCGTCGCCCGCCTCGGCCCCGACCCGCTCGCCGACGCCTTCGACCTCGCCGCCTTCACGGCGCTGCTCGCCGGCGAACGGCGCCAGATCAAGGGGGCGCTGCGCGACCAGAGCCTCATCGCGGGCATCGGCAACGCGTACAGCGACGAGATCCTGCACGTCGCCAAGATGTCGCCCTTCAAACCCACCCAGAACCTCACACCCGCGGAGACCGCCGCTCTCTACACGGCCATGCGCACCACCCTCGCCGAAGCCGTCGAACGCTCCCACGGGCTCGCCGCCGGGAAGCTCAAGGCCGAGAAGAAGAGCGGCCTGCGCGTCCACGGCCGGACCGGCGAACCCTGCCCCGTCTGCGGGGACACCATCCGCGAGGTGTCCTTCAGCGACAGCTCCCTGCAGTACTGCCCCACCTGCCAGACCGGCGGCAAACCGCTCGCCGACCGGCGCATGTCGAAACTCCTCAAATAGCCTTCGGGGCCCCTGAAATAGACTCCCGCGCATGCTGCGCGTACTGGCTGTCGACGACGAGGCGCCGGCCCTCGGAGAACTGCTCTATCTGCTGCGGGCCGACCCGCGGGTGCGCAGCGCCGAGGGCGCGCGCGACGCCACCGAGGCGCTGCGCAGGATCGGGCGCGCCCTGGAGGCGGGGCCCGGCGGCGACGAGGCCGTCGACGTCGTCTTCCTCGACATCCACATGCCCGGGCTCGGCGGGCTCGACCTCGCCCGGCTGCTCGGCGGCTTCGCCCGGCCCCCGCTCATCGTCTTCGTCACCGCCCACGAGGGCTTCGCCGTCCAGGCCTTCGACCTGGAGGCCGTCGACTACGTGCTCAAGCCCGTGCGCCGCGAACGCCTCGCCGAGGCCGTCCGGCGGGTGCACGACCTGGTGCACACCACCGCCCAGGCGGCCCCCGCCCCCGAGCAGATCGCCGTCGAACTCGGCGGCGTCACCCGCTTCGTGTCCGTCGACACCATCGCGTACGTGGAGGCCCACGGCGACTACGCCCGCCTCCACACCGACCACGGCAGCCATCTCGTGCGCATCCCGCTCTCCACCCTCGAGGAGCGCTGGGCCGCCCGCGGCTTCGTCCGCATCCACCGCAGCCATCTCGTGGCCCTCGACCGCATCGACGAGCTGCGCCTGGACGGCGGCGCGACCTCCGTACGGGTCGGCGACGCCGAACTCGCCGTCTCCCGCCGCCACGCCCGCCACCTGCGCGAGCTCCTCATGCGCCGCGTCCCGTAGGGCCGGTCCGAGGAGATGCCCGCCGGCGCCGGGACCCCTACCGGGCACGAGCCCCTTCCGCGTACACTCCACGGGCCCAGCAGACCGTGAGAGAGCGGACACCGATGTCCGAGCACCACCCTCCCCGGGGCCCCGGCCGGGGAGAAGCCCCGCGCCGGCCGCGGCGGGAGACCGTGACCTACGCGTCGGCCCTCGGCGGTGCCGTGCCCCGGCCGCGACCCCAGCACGCGCCCGCCCGCTCCGAGATCAGCGAGCAGACCACCCTCGGGCACACCTACGTACGGTCCCTGATGCGCAGCCAGCTGCGCACCGCGCTCACCGCACTGGGCGCCCTCGTCCTGCTCGTCGGCTCGCTGCCGCTGCTGCTCGCCCTGCCCGCCCCCGAGGCCGTCGTGTGGGTCGTGCTCGGCGTCGGCGTCCACCCCGTCGTCTGGGCGGTCGCCCACTGGTACGTGCGCCGCGCCGAACGCAACGAACGCGACTTCACCGGCCTCGTCGAGCGGTGAGCACCGGCCCGTGAACCACACCTACGCGATCGCCGCCGTCACCGCCGTCGTCCTCGCCACCGTCCTCATCGGAGCCCTCGGGCTGCGCATCTCCCGCACCACCTCCGACTTCTACGTCGCCTCCCGCACCGTCGGCCCCCGCCTCAACGCGGCCGCCATCAGCGGCGAGTACCTCTCCGCCGCGTCCTTCCTCGGCATCGCCGGACTCGTCCTCGTCCAGGGCCCCGACATGCTCTGGTACCCGGTCGGCTACACCGCCGGCTACCTCGTCCTGCTGCTCCTGGTCGCCGCCCCGCTGCGCCGCTCCGGCGCGTACACCCTCTCCGATTTCGCCGAGGCCCGGCTCGAGTCACCGCAGGCCAGGCGGCTCGCCAGCCTCTTCGTCGTCGGCATCTGCTGGCTCTACCTGCTGCCCCAGCTCCAGGGCGCGGGCCTCACCCTGGAGATCCTCACCGGCGTCCCCGACTGGGTCGGCGGACTGCTCGTCGCGCTCGTCGTCACCGGCACCGTCGCCGCGGGCGGCATGCGCAGCATCACCTTCGTCCAGGCCTTCCAGTACTGGCTCAAGCTCACCGCCCTCCTCGTCCCGGTGCTCTTCCTCGCCGCCGCCTGGTACGGGGACGGCGCCCCGCGCGCCCGCTTCGACGCCCCCGCCGTGCTGCGCGCCCACACCGACGTCCGGGTCGCCGAGACCGTGCGCGTCGAGGTCGACACCCCGCTGACGCTCACCGTCACGGGCCGCGTCGACGACCGGACGTACGCGGGGGAGGGCGTGACCCTCGCCCCGGGCACCCACCGCGTCGAGGCGGACACCACGCTCGCCCTCCCCGCGGGCGCCCCCGTCCCGCGCCGCGCCGGCACCGGCGCCGACCCCCTCGGCTGGTCCCAACCGCTTGCCGGCGGCCGCGACGGACACCAGCTGTACGCCACCTACGGGCTGATCCTCGCGACCTTCCTCGGCACCATGGGCCTGCCCCACGTCGCCGTCCGCTTCTACACCAGCCCGCACGGCCGGGCCGCCCGCCGCACCACCCTCGTCGTCCTCGGCCTGGTCGGCGTCTTCTACCTGCTGCCGCCGGTCTACGGGGCGCTCGGCCGGATCTACGCCCCCGAACTCGCCCTGACCGGCGCCGCCGACGCCGCCGTGCTCGTGCTGCCGGAGCGGATGCTCGGCGGGGTCCTCGGCGACCTGCTCGGCGCGCTGCTCGCGGGCGGCGCCTTCGCCGCCTTCCTGTCGACCGCCTCGGGACTGACCATGTCCGTCGCCGGGGTCCTCACCCAGGACGTGCTGCCCTCCCGGGGCGTACGGCACTTCCGGCTCGCCACCCTGCTCGCCACGGCCGTACCGCTGAGCGCGGGGACGGTCGCCTCCCAGGTGCCGGTCGCCGACGCCGTCGGCCTGGCCTTCGCCGTCTCCGCCTCCTCCTTCTGCCCCCTGCTCGTCCTCGGCATCTGGTGGCGGCGGCTCACTCCGCCGGGCGCCGTCGCCGGACTGCTCCTCGGCGGCGGCTCGGCGCTCGCCGCCGTGATGGCGACCCGGGCCGGGCTGCCGCCGGCCGGCTGGCCGCACACGCTGATGGCCTGGCCCGCGGTCTGGTCGGTGCCGCTCGGCTTCCTCAGCATGGTCCTGGTCTCGCTCGCGACCCCGCGCCGGGTGCCGCCCGGCACCGCCCGGATCCTGGCCCGGCTGCACCTGCCCGAGGAGTTCAGCGGGCGTCCCGCGCCCCGGGAGCCGGGCCGGAGCGGACCGGCGCTGCCGAAGGCGGCCGAGCGGTGAGCGGCATCGAACTGGCCGCGGCGGGCGCCGTCGGAGCCGTCCTGCTCGCCGCCGGATTCGTCCTCGGCCGGATCACCACCCGCCGCGGGCACCGCTCCGCGGGCCCCGGGCTCGGCACCCCCGTCGAACGGGCCACCTTCCACACCCTGCACACCGCCTCGCTCGCCGCGCCGCCGCTGCGCGCGGGACTCACCGAGGAGACGGCGGGCCGCGCCGCCGGCCGGCTGCGCTCCCTGCTGGGCACCGAGGCGCTGTGCCTCACCGACCGGACCGCGGTGCTCGCCTGGGACGGCCCCGGCGACGGACACCACCGCGACCGGGTCCCGGAGCTGGTCGCCGAGACCCTCGCCTCGGGCCGCAGCCACTCCGCGCACACCGGCTGCGCGGACGACGCCTGCCCGCTGCGCTGGGCCGTGGTCGCCCCGCTCACCGGAGAGGACGGGGTGCTCGGCGCGCTCGTCGCGTACGGCTCCCGGGAGTCCGCGGTCCTGGTGCGGGCGGCCACGGAGGTGGCCCGCTGGGTCTCGGTCCAGCTCGAACTCGCCGAGCTCGACCGCTCGCGCACCCGGATCGTCGAGGCCGAGATCCGGGCCCTGCGCGCCCAGATCTCCCCGCACTTCATCTTCAACTCCCTCGCCGCCATCGCCTCCTTCGTCCGCACCGACCCCGAGCGGGCCCGCGAGCTGCTCCTGGAGTTCGCCGACTTCACCCGCTACTCCTTCCGCAGGCACGGCGAGTTCGCCCGGCTCGCCGACGAACTGCGCGCCATCGAGCAGTACCTGGCGCTCGCCGGGGCCCGCTTCGGCGACCGGCTCACCGTGACCCTGCGGATCGCGCCCGAGGTGCTGACGGTGGCGCTGCCCTTCCTCTGTCTCCAGCCCCTCGTGGAGAACGCGGTCAAACACGGCCTGGAGGACTCCGCCGAGGGCTGCCGGATCGTGATCGCGGCCCACGACGCGGGCGCCGAGGCCGTGGTCACCATCGAGGACGACGGCGTCGGCATGGACCCCGAGGAGCTGCGCGCCCTGCTGCGCGGCGAGCGGCCCTCCGCCTCCGGGATCGGTCTGTGCAACGTCGACGAGCGGCTGCGCCAGGTGTACGGGCCGGAGCACGGTCTCGTCATCGAGACGGGCGTCGGCGCGGGGATGAAGGTGACGGTGCGCGTCCCCAAGTACCGGCCCGGGGTCCACCCGGCCGCCCCCTGACCGGGCTCAGTGCAGGTGCAGCGCGAGGTGGGCGAGGGCGACGCCCAACTGCCAGGCGGGGAGCCACACCTGGCGGTCCTCGTCGATGGCGCCGGCCGGCGCCGACGCGACCGGCCCGGCCACCCCGGCGAGGTCCGCCAGGTCGGCGGCGCGCAGCTCGGTCGCGCACAGCCGCCGCCAGGTCGCCCGGGCCAGTGCCACGTCGGGCCCGTCGGCGGCGGGTGCGGCGAGCCGCGCCTCGACCCAGCCGGACCAGGGGTGGTCGTGGGAGGTGCGCCACAGCCACTCCGTCAGCCCGCCGCCGGAGAGGTGGACGGTCAGGGCCAGCGCCTGGAGCCCGGCGCGGAACTCCAGCGATCCCGGCTCGACGAGTCCGCCGGCGCGCAGCAGGTCGTCGGCGGCGTACTCGGCGCACAGCCAGTCCATGGGGACGGCGAGCCCGCCCCCGCCGGTGCCGTTCGTGCTCTCGGGCAGCAACGCTCCACCTTCTCCCGGACGTCCCTCACGAGGCCCCGACGACGAGCCTCCTCCTGGAAGCACGTGCGCGGGGCGCTCTTTGCTCAACTCGCCCGCACGGTTCCGGATACGGCCCCCGGCACATCGGTGCAGGTGGGGGTCGTGTGACAGGCGTGAGCTGCGGGGCGGGAGGCGCCCGTGGCGGTCAGCCGAGGAGCGCGTACACCGCCGTCGCGTGGGCGGCCGTCTCCTCGCTGCCCTCGGCGGTCATGGTGATGTCCGCGAAGGCCATCCGCTTCCCGGCCTTGGTCAGCCGGGCCCGCACCAGGACGTCCGTGCCGACCACCGCGCGCTGGAAGCTGATGGACTGCTGGACCGTGGTCATCGGGACGAAGCCGCCGCGGGCGGCGGCCACCGCGAGCACCGTCGCCGTGTCGGCGGCGGCCATCAGGGCCTGACCGGACAGCCCGCCGCCCTCCCGGGCGAGCCGGTCGGACCAGGGGAGGCGCAGGACGGCCTCCTGGCCGTCGACGGAGTCCACGGTGAGCCCCAGATCGAGCACCCAGGGGGCGAAGTTGTCGGCGAGGACCTTTTCGGCGGCGGCGAGAGTCAGCGTCACGCGGATCATTGTGGGGCGGCGGCCCGCGGCCGGGCAACGGGCGTGCGCCGCGGCGGCCGGTAGCCGGGCAGCCGCCGTCCGAGCAGGCGCAGCGCGTAGTACGAGCGGGACTTCACGGTGCCGGGCGGGATGCCGAGGTCGGCGGCGGCCTCGTTGACGGTCAGGCCGTGGAAGTAGAGGCGTACGAGCACCGCCCGGTGCTCCGGGCTGAGGCCGCGCACCGCGGCCCGTACGTCGAGCGCCGCGTCGGCGGAGGCGGTGGTGTCGGCAGGGTCGGCGGTGACGGCGAGCACGCCGTCGCCGATCTCGGTGGGGCGGGCGAGCCGGGAGCGGCGGGCGTCGATGGCGAGCCGCCGGGCGACGGTGAAGAGCCAGGGGCGCATCGACTCGTAGGGCGCGTCGAAGGCCTCGGGGTGGAGCCAGGCCCGCACCAGGGTCTCCTGCGCCAGGTCCTCGGCGCGCTGCCGGTCGCCGCCCGTCAGTCCGAGCAGGAAGGCCAGCAGCGCGGAACCGTGCTCCCGCTGGAGCTCCTTCAGGGTCCGCTCGTCGGTGGTTGCCGTGGTCATGGCCGGTATCCGAACGCATACGGACGAGGAGCGACAGGGAACGGACAGCGGGATGCGACGAACGGTCGCACCGCGCGGTGAACGGTAGGGCGAACGGTACGCCGCGCGGGCACCGGGAACCCTTGCGTCCGATTCAGCGGGATTTGCCCTGCTCTGCGGCAATGACCCTTGACTGGGCCCTTTGCTGACGATCAATTCAAAGGAACAGATGTTCATCCTATGAATCAGTGGAGTTCGGCAGATGCCCCCACGCACCAGAACCGGCGCGACGGCCCTCGCGGCCGTCCTGCTCGCCGCCGCCACCGGATGCGCCGCCCAGGACCGCGCCCCCGAAGCGCCCCGCCGCACCCCCCACCCCCCGGCGGCCCCCGGCGGAGCGTCCGCACCGGCCGGCTTCACCCTCGTCGCCTCCGGCGACGTGCTGCCGCACGACTCCATCATCCGCCAGGCGTCCGCCGACGCGGGCGGCGCGGGGTACGACTTCCGCCCCATGCTCTCGGGGGTGAAGCCCGTCGTGTCCGCCGCCGACCTGGCGATCTGCCACATGGAGACCGTGTACGGGGAGGAGGGCGGCCCCTACACCGGCTATCCCGCCTTCAAGTCGCCCCCCGAGATCGCCGCCGCCCTCAAGGAGACCGGCTACGACTCCTGCTCCACCGCCTCCAACCACACCCTCGACGACGGCGCCGCCGGGCTGCGCCGCACCCTCGACGCCCTCGACAAGGCGGGCGTGCGGCACGCCGGATCGGCCCGCACCGCCGAGGAGGCGGGCAGGCCCGCCCTGCTCAAGGCCGGCAGCGCCACCGTGGCGCAGCTGGCCTACACGTACGACACCAACGGCTACCCGCTGCCCGAAGGGCAGCCCTGGGCCGTCGACCTGATCGACGAGCAGAAGATCATCGCCGACGCCCGGGCCGCCCGCAGGGCCGGCGCCGACGTCGTGGTCGTCTCCGTCCACTGGGGCACCGAGTGGCAGACCGCGCCCGACGACCGCCAGCTCACCCTCGGCCGCGCCCTCACCGCCTCGACGACCGGCGGCCGCCCCGACATCGACCTCGTCCTCGGCACCCACGCCCACATCCCGCAGGCGTACGAGAAGGTCAACGGCACCTGGATCGTCTACGGCATGGGCGACCAGATCGCCGGCGACATGATCAACTACGAGGGCTCCTACGACAAGCGCGGCAACCAGGGCACCCTCGCCCGCTTCACCTTCGCCCCGCCGGCCGCGCAGGGCGGCCGTTGGGAGGTCTCCCGGGCCGAGTTCCTCCCGCAGTTCTTCGACACCGCCCGCGGCCGGGTCGTGAACCTCAACGCGGCGATCGGGAAGGGCGAGGAGCAGTACACCGAGACCCGCGACACCATCCGCGAGGTCGTCCTCGGCCGCGGCGCCGCCCGAGACGGCCTGGTCATGGGGGAATAGCCGCGCCGCCCGGCTGCGGCCTTCGGCCCATCGGGTGTTTTCCGGCACGCGGCCGGTGTCGCTGAGAAGCGTGCGCGGTCCTCCGTACGAACCATTGGTCATGAAAAAGGATGAGATGACCACGGGGCGGCGGTCGTTGCTGCGGCTCGCCGCCGCCCTCGGGGCCACCGCCACGGTCGGGGTCCTCGCGACGGACCGGATGGGCGGCCCGGACGCCGGACCCGCGACCGGCGCGGCGCCCCCGGCCCGTCCGGCCGGTGCTCCGGGAGCGCAGGCGCACGCCCGGCTGCGGCCCGCCGCCTACCGCCTCCAGCCCATGACCGGCTACGCGCCCCCCGCCTTCCGACGGGCGATCCCGCCGGTGCGCACCCGGCCCTTCCTCCATCTGACCGGCGTCGGCCGCTCGATGGTGCTCACCTTCGACGACGGCCCCGACCCCCGCTACACCCCCGAGATCCTCGCCACCCTGCGCCGATACGGCTGTCGGGCGATGTTCTTCGTCTGCGGCGAGATGGCCGTCGACAACCAGGATCTGCTCAAGGAGATGGCCGAGGACGGGCACGTGGTCGGCAACCACTCCTGGTCGCACCCCCTGGTCCCGAAGCTGCGGCCCTCCCGCATCCGCCAGGAGCTCGGCTCCACCAGCGAGGTCATCGAGCGGGCCATCGGCGCCCCGCCGCTCTGGTACCGCGCGCCCTACGGGGCGTGGAACCGGCTCTCCTTCGAGATCGGCGCCGAGCTGGGCATGGAGCCGATGGCCTGGACCGTCGACACCCTGGACTGGCAGGAGCCCCCCACCGACTCCATCGTGCGCCGGGTCCTGGACGGCGCGGGACCGGGGATCGTCGTGCTGAACCACGACGCGGGCGGCAACCGCTCGCACAGCGTGGCCGCGCTCAAGCGCTATCTGCCCGAACTCCTCGACGCGGGCTACAGCATCACCGTCCCGCGACGCTGAGCGGCACCGCCCGGCGCGGACGGGACGAGGGCCCCGGCGCGTTCCCCCGCGCCGGGGCCCTCCTCCTTGCCCGGGACGCTACCGCGAGCCCACCATCCGGGCGTAGACGACGACGTTGCCGTCGTAGCCGCGCGCCCGCGAGTAGCCGCCGCCGCAGGTGATCACCCGCAGCTCGGGCTCGCCGGTGTCCGCGTACACCTGCACACCGGGGAAGTCGTTCTTGGCGTACACCTCGACCCCGTAGATCTCGAAGACGGCGACCCGGCCGTCGTACCGCTCGACCTCGATGTGCTGGCCCTTCTGCAGGGAGCCGAGACCGTAGAAGACGGCGGGGCCCGCCATGTTGTCGACGTGGCCCACGACGACGGAGGTGCCGCGCTGGCCCGGCGCGATGCCGTTCTGGTACCAGCCGGCGAGGTTGGCGTCCTGGGGCGGCGGAGCGGCGATCCAGCCGTTCTGGTCCAGGCCCACGTCCATGACCGGGGCGGCGACGCGCAGTGCCGGGATGCGGATCCGGGAGGCCGGGGCGAAGGGCAGCGGTTCGAGTCCGGCGGCCGCGGTCGGAGCGGGGCCGACGGGACGGGTGACCGGGCGGGCCGCGGCGGTGGGCTGGGGCGGTCCCGATTCGAAGCCGACCCCGTTGCGCATTATCGCCAGCCCGGACAGCATGACGAGGGCCAGGGCGCCCCACGGTTGGCGTCTTCTGGCCGCGTCGAGGACGCTGAAGTCCTTGGGCCTCATGGTTCTCCCATCGTGGCGTCACGGGAACGTCACGGGAACGGTAAGGGCGCCCGGACCGACCGGCGATCGGGGCGGGGCGAACGGGTGTCGGCCGTCGGTGCGGCGGCGACCGGGTGATGACCCATCCGAGTAATCGTCAGATCATCGTCCTTACCGTGCGTGACCTGCGGGTCCGTCGGATCCCCACCCCCGTTCGGCGGGCGCCCCCGGTCACCGGGGTGGCCCAAGGCCGACATGCGAGGCTCGTCCCGGCTTGTGATGGTTCGTCATGGAAGGCGTACTCGTCGAATCTCCCGGAGCTACCGCTTTGGGGCGTCTTCCACTGGAGGTTCAACCATGCGTGCTGCACGCACTCTGGCGGTGACGGCGACCGCGTTCGCGGCGCTCGGGCTCGCGGCCCCCCTCGCCACCGCCACCAACGGGCCGACCAATGTGCAGGTCAACCCGTACGACGTCCATGCCGGCTCGACGATCACCATCACCGCCAAGGGCTGCGGTCACGGTGGCACGGTCACGTCCAACGCGTTCCCCGAGACCAACCTCTCGGTGAACTCCAACGGGCTCTCCAGCGCGATCGCCCGCGTCTACAACAACGCGACGCCCGGCAGCTACAACCTCGCCGTCAAGTGCAGCGACAACAGCAGCGTCGTCACGCACCCGTTCCGCGTCCTGCCGGGTCGCGGCGCCCAGGGCGGTCTGGGCGGCTCGCTCGCCCCGAGCTCCACCGAGATGGCCGTCGGCGGCAGCCTGGTCGCCGCGGCCGCGCTGGGCGGGGGGCTGTTCATCGCCCGCCGGCGCCGTATGTCCGGCGCTGGGGTCTGACCGGTCGAACCTCCCGGTCGGCCCGCAACGCCCGTCGTCCCCGAGTCCTGACCAGGGCCCGGGGACGACGGGCGTGCGGGGCGCGAGCGGTACGGGCGCGGGCACCGGGCGCACCCGTCAGTGACGCCGGCCGTCGGCGGCCCTGCGGCGCACGACCAGCACGACACCGGTGGCCGCGGCGAGCACCATGGCCCCGCCGGCCGCGAGCGTCCAGGTCCCGGCCGATCCGACCGAGCCGCCGAGACCGCCCTGCACCCCACGGGGCGGGGGCAGCAGCGTCGAGGCCGCGGTGGGCGTCGAGGTGCTGCCGCCGCTGATGGTCAGGTCGACCGTGCCGGCGATCCCGCCGGTGCAGTTGAACGACACCGTGTAGACGGCGCCCCGCTTGGCGTCGATGTCCACGGTCGCGGTGGCCGCCGAACCCGGGGCGATGGTGACCGTGTCGAAGATGCCGGCCGAGGCCGTCGCCGTACTCGCGCAGCCCGGGGCGCTCAGGGTGATCCGGCCGCCCGGGGCGACGACGCCGGGGGAGACGACGAAGTCGCCCGCCTGCTTCGCCCTGGGCGCCTGGGGGCGGGGCGCCGCCGGGGGGCCGTCGGCGGCGACGGCGAGGGGGGCGGCCAGGGCGAGGGCGGCCGCCCCCAGCACAGTGGTGGTGGCGGCACGTATCGCGCGCATGGTGAATCCTCCGGGTCCCGAGGCGCAGCTGCGGAAGCGGTTTCCACACATCACCTGACATGCACCTCGATGCCCGACACGCTAGGAGCCCCCTATCACAGCCGCGATCCCAGACGTGCAAATGGGGCACCGATGTCCCCCGCCCGGCCCATGTTCCGGCCGCTGATCAGCCCGTGAGCTGCGGGAACAGATCGGTGAACGGCGCGGCGGTCGCCGCGATGCCCCGGCCGAACGGCGCGTCGAAGTCCCAGATGAGGAAGAGCAGGAAGGCGATCAGCGCGCTGAAGAGGCCGGCGAGCAGCAACTCCTTGCCCGTGCGCCTGATCTGCAGCGTGAAGATCAGGCCCACCGTCACCAGCGCGCCGATGATCAGACCGAACCACACCACGCCCGGCATCGTGTCTCCCGCGCTCTGCCCGCGGGCCCCGCGGGCGTCGTCGGCGACCGCCACCTGGTCCACCAGCGGCTGATAGGCCTGGCCCTCGAAGTCATTGGCCGGCTGGTAGTCGGTGACGCTCCTGCGGATCTTCTCCAGGAGCTCCGTGCCCCTGTCGCTGAGCTCGCCCTCCTCCGACATGTGCGGGAACTCGTCGGTGACCACGTAGCGGACGTACGCGTCCACGTCGGCGCGGATCCGCTCCCGCACCGCCACCGGGTACACCTCGGCGCGGGCGGAGATCTCGTGCAGCGCCTGAGCCTCCTGGCGGACGGTCTCCTGGGCGGCGCTGCGGGCCTCCCAGACGCCGGCGATGGCGAGGCCGAGGACGATGGCGTAGACCACGCCGATCATCATCGTCATGTACTCGATGACGTCCGGGGTCTCACTGGGGTCGTCGTCCTCGGGGATCCTGCGGTGGTTGATGACGACGATGGTCAGGACGACGGCGCACGCGGCGGCCATCGCGATGGTCAGGACAAGCCATTCGGACACGGTTCTCCTCCGGTGGCGGAGCGCGGGCTCAGCGGGAGCGGGGGCGCAGGATCGCGGTCGCGATCACGGCCGGGGCGGTGACGAGCAGGGTGGTGGTGAGGACGTTCGGGGCGCTCTTCGGCTTCGCCCGGGCCGCCGTGCGCCGGTAGTGCGGCAGGGCGACGGGCGCGGGCGGGCGCGGACGCAGGGTCGGCGGGGGCGAGGGCTTCGGCGGCGCGGGCGGCTCGGCCTCGGGTGTGGCCGGCACGGGCTCCGGGGCCGGCCGCGGCGGGGGAGCGGTCCGCACGGGAGGCGGGGGCTTCGGCGCGGGCGGGGGCGGCGTCGGCTTCGGCGGTTTCGGCGGCTTGGGAGGCTGGGACGGTCGGGGCGGGTGCGTGGGATGGGGTGGATGCGTGGGGTGGGGTGGGTGTGTCGGGTGGGGCGGGTGCGGGGGGTGCGTGGGAAAGCACGGCCCCGGACCGATCACGGAGACCGAGGTGTGCGAACCCCCGGGCCCGGTCGAGGCGTAGGCACAGGCGTCGGCGGCGACGGGCACCGGTGTGGACAGCAGCCACACGAGGGCGCCGGCCGCCAGGGGCCGCGCCAGGCGCGATACGTACGGAGACAGCGGAGACGACGGAGACACGCCGAGCAGCTTGATCACACGAAGCGGGCCGTAGGCCCGGAACGGCCCCGGATTCCCCGGATGGAGGGGATCTCGATGTGCACGGGTTTGACGTTTCCGCTGACTTTGCCGACCTGTTGGTGCGCAGTGCTCCCAAAGGGCTTGCTGTTGCGCCGGATTGGGGCGTAATGGCACGGAGTCGCCCGCGCGGGGGAGTCCTTGGGCGGGAAGTGGCCGGTACTCGTCGCCCGTGAGGACCGGTCGAGGGCCCCTCCGCCGCCTCCGGACTGCGGGGGAACGCCCGCACGGCCATATGCACGTGAAGGTGCACGGGCCGAAGGCGTGAACTCTTCCGTTCCCGCCGCACGTGCCAATGGCGTGTGACCAAGAACGGATCGCGAATTTCCGTTTCTACTCGCTCTCCAGGCAAGCGATCAGTAGCCTCAGCTCGAACGTCGGCTGCGAACACATGGCCGCATCCCCCATGGCGACTTGTTGGAGACTTTGATGGAGCGTCCCGCCTGGGCTCCGCCGGGTATCGATATTTCGGTGCCGAGCGTGTCCCGTATGTACGACTTCTATCTGGGCGGCTCGCACAATTTCGAAGTGGACCGGGAAGCGGCCCGCAAGGCCATGGCGTTCATGCCGGGACTCCCCAAGATCATGCAGGCGAACCGTGCCTTCATGCGCCGGGCCGTCCGCTACGCCGTCGACCACGACGTCACCCAGTTCCTCGACATCGGCTCCGGCATACCGACCTTCGGCAACGTCCACGAGGTGGCGCAGGCCGCCAGCGACGCGGCACGCGTCGTCTACGTCGACCACGACCCGGTCGCCGTCGCCCACAGCCGGGCCGTCCTCGCCGGCGACGAGCGCTCGGCCGTGCTCGCGGCCGATCTGCGCAAGCCCCGCGACATCCTGGACAGCCCCGAGGTCACCGGACTGCTCGACCTGGACCGCCCGGTCGCCCTGCTGCTCGTCGCCGTGCTGCACTTCCTGGAGGACGCCGACGAGCCGGCCGCCCTCGTCGCCGAACTCCTCGACGCGCTCGCCCCCGGCAGCCTGCTCGTCCTCACCCACGCCTCCTACGAGGGCGTGCCGCTGCCGCAGGACCGGGCCGAAGGCTCCGTCGACGTCTACCGCGACATCCGCAACCCGCTGGTGATGCGCCCGCGCGAGGAGATCGCCCGCTTCTTCGACGGCACCGAACTCGTCGAGCCCGGACTCGTGTCGATGCCCCTGTGGCGTCCCGACGGTCCGGACGAGGAGGAGGATCCCTATGCCTTCTCCGGGTTCGCAGGGGTGGGGCGCACAGCGTGAAGGTGCCGCCCCAGTCGGCCCGGTCCGTCGCCGACGCCGACGGACCGGAGGACAGACTCAGACGGTTCGTGACCATCTGGAGCAGGGCCGTCTTCCCGGTCACCGCGACCTCGATGACCCGTCAGGAGTTCGAGCGGCACCTGCTGCCGCTCGCCCGCGAGCTGTGCGACGCCCTGCACGCACGGCCCTTCGACACGGCCCCCGCCCACCGCGTCGGCCAGGCCCTCGTCGCGGCGCACTGCACCGACCCCGACGCGCTGGCCCGCAGCCTCGGAGTCGTCGACTCGTATCTGGTGCTGTACTGCGCGGAGCCCGACCCCGGGGTCGCGACCGCCGAGGAGTTGCGGGCCCGCTGCTCCCGGCTCCAGCACGCCGTGGCCGCCGGCTTCGCGCAGGCCCTGCGCGAACGGACCCTCAGCGAGCAGGAGTCCATCGCCCACTCGGCGCTCTCCGCCCGCAGCGCCGCCGAACTCGCCCTGCACGCCACCGAGAGCCGCTTCCGCGCGGTCTTCGAGGGCGCCGCGATCGGCATCGGCATCGCGGACCTCGAGGGCAACGTCCTGGAGGTCAACGAGACCCTCACCCGGATGTTCGGCGGCTTCGAGCAGCAGGTCCTCAGCCGCAACGTCGCCGACTGGTCGCACCCCGAGGACGGCCCGCACGTCTGGCGGCTGTACGACGAGCTGGTGCGCGGCGAGCGCGAGCACTACCGGGTGGAGAAGCCGTACTACCGCGGCGACGGCACCGTCCTGTGGACCAACCTGACCGTCTCGCTGCTGCGCGACGCGGCCGGCGCCCCCCAGTACCAGCTGGCGCTGATGGAGGACACCACCGAGCGGCGGCTGCTCAACCTTCGGCTGCGGTACGAGGCGACGCACGACGCGCTCACCGGACTGCCCAACCGGACGCTGTTCTTCGAGCGCCTGGAGAAGACCCTCGCGCCGGGCGAGGGCAGCCGCTTCGGCCTGTGCTACCTGGACCTCGACGGATTCAAGGCCATCAACGACAGCCTCGGCCACGCCGCCGGCGACCGGCTGCTCGTGGAGGTCGCCGACCGGCTGCAGGGCTCGGTCACCGCGCCCGGCGAGATGGTGGCCCGGCTGGGCGGCGACGAGTTCGTGGCGCTGACCACCGGTCCGCACAGCGAGCGCAAGGTCGCCGAACTCGCCGACCGGATGCTCGCCGCGCTCGCCACCCCCATCCGCATCGACGGGCGCGAACTGACCGTGCGCGGCAGCGTCGGCGTGGTCGAGGGCCCGGCGGGGGAGCGCACCGCGGCCGAGGTGCTGCGCAGCGCCGACATCACCATGTACCGGGCCAAGTCGGCGGGCGGCAACCGCTTCGAGTTCGCCGACGCCGAGGCCGATGCCCGGGCCATCACCCGGCACGGTCTCACCACCGCCCTGCCGGCCGCCCTGGAGCGCGGCGAGTTCTTCATCGAGTACCAGCCGCTCGTGCACCTCGGCGACGGCAGCGTGCACGGCGCCGAGGCGCTCGTCCGCTGGTGCCACCCGCAGCACGGGGTGCTGGGCCCGGACCGCTTCATCCCGCTCGCCGAGAACACCGGCCTCATCGTGCCGCTGGGCCGCTGGGTGCTGCAGGAGGCCGTGCGGCAGGCCCGGTTCTGGCAGCAGCGGCACGCCGACGGCGGCCCGCTGCGCATCAACGTCAACCTGTCGCCGACCCAGCTGCACCACCCGCGGCTCGTCGCCGACACGGTCGACGTCCTGGAGCGCTCCGGGCTGGAGCCGGGCGCGCTCTGCCTGGAGGTGACGGAGTCGGCGCTCATCGGCGCCGACGACGACCTGCTCAAGCCGCTGCGGCAGCTCGCCGAGATGGGCGTGGACATCGCGCTCGACGACTTCGGCACCGGCTACTCCAACCTCGCCAACCTGCGCCGGCTGCCGGTGAGCGTGCTCAAGCTGGACCGCTCCTTCACGCAGGGCATGCAGCAGCACCCGGTGGACCCGGTGGACCTGAAGATCGTCGAGGGGATCGTGCAGCTGGCCCACAGCCTGGAGCTCGCGGTCACGGTCGAGGGGGTGGAGACCGGCGCGCAGGCCCAGCAGCTGCGCGAACTCGGCTGCGACACCGCCCAGGGCTGGTACTACGCCCGCCCAGGCGCCCCGGACCGGATCCACTCCCTGGTGCTGGCCGACGCCGTCTAGGCCGGGTCCGGAAGGTCCCGCCCGGCCCGGCGGGTGCGGTGTCCGCCGTGACAGGCGGGCGGACACCGTCGCCCTGCCGTTGTCGGAGGCCGGGGTTACAGTGCGCGCATCCGAGGTCCCCACCCGATCCAGGAGGTTCGCATGGCCTCGCGACTGAACCCGTACCTCACCTTCGGCGGCGACGCCCGGCAGGCGATGGAGTTCTACCGGGAGGTGTTCGGCGGCACGCTCACGCTCAACACCTACGGTTCGTTCGGCCAGGCGGACACCCCGCTCGCCGAGAAGATCATGCACGGCATGCTGGAGACCCCGAGCGGCTTCACCCTGATGGGTGCCGACAACCCGCCGGACATGCCGCGCGCGGACGGTGCCAACTACTCCGTCAGCCTCAGCGGTGACGACGACGCCGAGCTGCGGGGCTACTGGGAGCGCCTGTCCGAGGGCGGCGCGGTGGCCGTGCCGCTGGACAAGCAGATGTGGGGCGACGTCTTCGGCATGTGCACCGACCGCTTCGGCGTCCCCTGGATGGTCAACATCACCGCCGCCCAGGGCTGACCCGCCGCTCGGGCCCGCCGGCGACGGCCCGTGGGCAGCGCCCGGCCCGCGGGGAGCGGTGCGGGCCCCGCGGGCGTCGAACCAGGCGGGGCCCGTCGGCCGTCGTCAGCCCGCCGTCGTCCCGGCCGCGGGCTGCTTGCGGGAGGCCATGAGCAGCTTCTGCAGCTCGCGCGCCGCCCTCGGGGGCGCCACGTCGCTGCGGTGCGCCAGCGCGATCGTGCGGCGCAGCCCGGGCCGGGCCAGGGCCGTGACCCTCAGGTCGCGGCCCGCGCGGGCCGCCACCATCGTCGGGACGACGGCGACGCCGAGCCCCGCCCGCACGAATCCGATGACGGCGTCCATCTCGCCGCCCTCCACCGTGAACGAGGGCTCGAACCCCTCCGCCCGACAGGCGGCCACGGTCAGCTCCCGCAGGTCGTAGCCGTGCCGGAACATCACCAGGGGCTGCTCGCGCAGGTCGGCGATCCGCACCGGCCGCCGCGGCGCGGGCGCCGAGGCCGCGGAGACCACCACCAGGTCCTCGGTCAGCAGCTCCACCGTGGTCAGGGCCGGCGAGGGCGTCGGCAGCGGCAGCACCACGAGCGCCAGATCCAGCGCCCCGCGCGCCAGCTCCCGTACGAGATCGTGCGAACCGCCCTCCTCGATGAGCAGCCGGATCCCCGGATGCAGGTCGTGGAAGGTGCGCAGCACGTCCGGCAGCAGGCCCGTGCACAGGCTGGGCGTCGCCCCCAGCCGCACCCGGCCGCGCCGCAGCTGCACCAGCTCCTGCACCTCGTGCCGGGCGGTGTCCGTGTCGGCGAGGATCCGGCGGGCCAGCGGCAGCAGCGCCTCGCCCGCGTCGGTCAGCGCGATGTTGCCCCGGGCCCGGCTGAACAGCTCCGCGCCGAGCTCCTGCTCCAGCGCCTTGATCTGCTGGGAGAGCGAGGGCTGGGAGACGTGCACCCGCTCGGCGGCCCGGGTGAAGTGGCGGGTCTCGGCGACGGCGACGAAGTAGAGGAGCTGCTGGAACTGCATGAGACCCAGCCTACCCCGCATCATAGGCCTCTCCTATCGAGATCAGCCGAACCATGTCTTGGACCTCTCGGGTCCTTCGCCCCTACCGTCGCTGGCATGGCTCTGGCTACCAAGACCGACCGGAAGGCCGCCCCGTCGGCGGGCCGGCCGCCCGCCGCCCCCACCCGGGGCTTCTGGGCGTCCACGATCGGCAAGAAGACCGTCATGGCCGTCAGCGGCCTGACGATGCTCGCGTACCTCGTCGCCCACGTGGCAGGAAACCTCAAGGTCTTCTTCGGACCCGAGGAGTTCAACGCCTACGGCCACTGGCTGCGCACCATGGGCGCCCCCGTCCTCCACCACCAGTGGGGCCTGTGGATCGCCCGGATCGTGCTGCTGGCCGCCGTCGTCGCCCACATCGTCTCCGCGTACCAGCTCAGCCGGCGCGACCTCAGGGCCCGCCCCACCGCGTACGTGCACCGCCGCAGGGGATCCGGCTACGCCACCCGCACCATGCGCTGGGGCGGCGTCATCCTCGCCCTCTTCCTCGTGTGGCACCTCCTCGACCTGACCACCGGCACCGCCCACCCGGGCGGCTTCGAGGAGGGCAAGCCCTACCAGAACGTCGTCGACACCTTCTCCACCTGGTACGGCGACACCGTCTACATCGTCGCCATGCTCGCCGTGGGACTGCACGTCCGGCACGGCTTCTGGAGCGCCGCCCAGACCCTCGGCGTCGGCAACGCCCGCCGCGAACGCGTCCTGAAGTTCCTGGCCAACGCCCTCGCGCTCGTCCTGACCGCGGGCTTCGTCTCCGTCCCCGTCGCCGTCATGACCGGAGTGGTGAGCTGACATGAACGCCGCTGACTACGTACTCGGCGCGCCGATCGCCGACACCAAGGCCCCCACCGGCCCCGTCGCCGAGCGCTGGGACACCCGCCGCTTCGAGGCCAAGCTGGTCAACCCCGCCAACCGCCGCGGCCACCGGATCATCGTCGTCGGCACCGGCCTCGCCGGCGGCTCCGCCGGCGCGACCCTCGCTGAACAGGGCTACCAGGTCGTCCAGTTCTGCTACCAGGACTCCCCGCGCCGCGCCCACTCCATCGCCGCCCAGGGCGGCATCAACGCCGCCAAGAACTACCGCAACGACGGCGACTCCGTACACCGCCTCTTCTACGACACCGTCAAGGGCGGCGACTTCCGCGCCCGCGAGTCCAACGTGCACCGGCTCGCCCAGATCTCCGTCGAGATCATCGACCAGTGCGTCGCCCAGGGCGTGCCCTTCGCCCGCGAGTACGGCGGACTGCTCGACACCCGCTCCTTCGGCGGCGTCCAGGTCTCCCGCACCTTCTACGCCCGAGGCCAGACCGGCCAGCAGCTCCTCCTCGGCGCCTACCAGGCGCTGTCCCGGCAGATCGCTGCCGGAAACGTCGAGATGCACCCGCGCACCGAGATGCTCGACCTGATCGTCGTCGACGGGCGCGCCCGCGGCATCGTCGCCCGCGACCTGGTCACCGGCCGGATCTCCACCCACTACGCCGACGCGGTCGTCCTCGCCACCGGCGGCTACGGCAACGTCTTCTACCTGTCCACCAACGCCATGAACTCCAACGCCACCGCCGTGTGGCGGGCCCACCGGCGCGGCGCCTACTTCGCCAACCCCTGCTTCACCCAGATCCACCCCACCTGCATCCCGCGCACCGGCGACCACCAGTCGAAGCTGACCCTGATGAGCGAGTCGCTGCGCAACGACGGACGCATCTGGGTCCCCAAGGCCCAGGGCGACACCCGCCCCGCGGGCGAGATCCCCGAGGACGAGCGCGACTACTACCTGGAGCGCATCTACCCCTCCTTCGGCAACCTCGTCCCCCGCGACATCGCCTCCCGCGCCGCCAAGAACGTCTGCGACGAGGGACGCGGCGTCGGGCCCGGCGGCCAGGGGGTCTACCTGGACTTCGCCGACGCCATCCGGCGCATGGGGCGGGCCAGGGTCGAGGAGAAGTACGGCAACCTCTTCGACATGTACGAGCGGATCACCGCGGAGAACCCCTACGAGGTGCCGATGCGGATCTACCCCGCCGTGCACTACACGATGGGCGGGCTCTGGGTCGACTACGACCTCCAGACCACGGTCCCCGGCCTCTTCGCCGTCGGCGAGGCCAACTTCTCCGACCACGGGGCCAACCGCCTCGGCGCCTCGGCCCTCATGCAGGGCCTCGCCGACGGCTACTTCGTGCTCCCCGCCACCATCAACGACTACCTGGCCCGCCACCCGCACAGCGAGCCCGTCACCGACGAGCACCCCGCCGTACGGGAGGTCCTCGCCGAGACCGAGGACCGGCTGCACCTCCTGCTCGCCGTCGACGGCGACCGCACCCCCGACTCCTTCCACCGCGAACTCGGCGAGCTCATGTGGGAGTTCTGCGGCATGGCCCGCACGGACGAGGGCCTGCGCAAGGCGCTGCGCCGGATCCCCGAGATCCGCGAGGAGTTCTGGCGGCGCATCAAGGTGCCCGGCACGGGAGAGGAGTTCAACCAGTCCCTGGAGAAGGCCAACCGGATCGTCGACTACCTCGAACTCGCCGAGCTGATGTGCCTCGACGCCCTGCACCGCGAGGAGTCCTGCGGCGGCCACTTCCGGGAGGAGTCGCAGACCCCGGACGGCGAGGCCGCCCGCCGCGACGAGGAGTTCTCGTACGTCGCCGCCTGGGAGTTCGACGCCGACGGCGCCCCCGTCCTGCACAAGGAAGACCTCGTCTTCGAGTACGTCCACCCCACCCAGCGGAGCTACGCATGAGGCTCACCCTGCGCGTCTGGCGCCAGAAGAACGCCGACGCCGAAGGCGCGATGTCCACCTACGAGGTGGACGGCATCTCCCCGGACATGTCCTTCCTGGAGATGCTGGACACCCTCAACGAGGACCTCATCCTGCGCGGCGAGGATCCCGTCGCCTTCGACCACGACTGCCGCGAGGGCATCTGCGGAGCCTGCAGCCTGGTCATCGACGGCGACGCCCACGGTCCCGAGCGCACCACCACCTGCCAGCTGCACATGCGCTCCTTCCGCGACGGCGACACCATCGACGTCGAGCCCTGGCGGGCGGCCGCCTTCCCCGTGGTCAAGGACCTCGTGGTCGACCGCTCCGCCTTCGACCGGATCATCCAGGCGGGCGGCTACATCAGCGCCCCGACCGGCTCCGCCCCCGAGGCCCACGCCACCCCCGTCCCCAAGGCCGACGCGGACTTCGCCTTCGAGCACGCCGAGTGCATCGGCTGCGGCGCGTGCGTCGCCGCCTGCCCGAACGGCTCGGCGATGCTCTTCACCTCCGCCAAGGTCAACCACCTGGGCGTGCTGCCGCAGGGTGCCCCCGAGCGCGAGACCCGTGTCCTCGACATGGTCGCCCAGATGGACGCCGAGGGCTTCGGCGGTTGCACCCTCACCGGGGAGTGCGCCACCGCCTGCCCCAAGGGCATCCCGCTGCCGTCGATCGCGGCGATGAACAAGGAATGGCTGCGGGCCAGGCGGAAGGTGCGCTGATTCCGGACAGGCTGGGAGCGTGAGCCCCGCCACGTCGGGCGCCCCGGAACGAAAGATCGTTCACGAGATCGTCGTGATCTTCACAGAACTTTCGTTCCGGGGCGTTTCCGTGCCCCCGAACCGCAAGATCAACTCCGTTCAAGGCTGTACTGATCATGGCGAGTTGTCCATATCGCGGCCAACCCGTTCCGGTCGATTTCCGGCGCGCCGACACCTCCGGGTACTCATGGGCACTGCCGGGGGCATATGACCAAACCCCCGTCGTACCAGTCCATTTGGGGGTTTCATGTCCAGCATCACCCGTCGCCGGGCCCTGGGAGTCGCCGCGGGCGCCGCCGGTGCCGCCGCGGGCCTCGCCCTGGCCGGCTCCGCCGGCGCCGCCACGCCGGGCACCGCCGCCGCGGCCGGCGCGGAGCCGGCCGCCTTCGACGAGGTCTACCAGGGCCGCCGCATCAAGGGCGGCCCCACGCACGGGGGCGGCCACCACGGGGGGCATCACGGGGGCGGCTACTCCGTGACGATCGACGGCGAGGAGCTGCACGTGATGCAGAACGCCGACGGCACCTGGATCAGCGTCATCAACCACTACGAGCCGGTCGCCACGCCCAAGGCGGTGGCCCGCGCGGCCGTCCGCGAACTCCAGGGCGCCCCGCTCGTCCCCCTCACCCTCGCCTGACCTCCGGGAGCCACACCGCCATGACCGTACGCAAGAACCAGGCCACGCTCACCGCCGACGAGAAGCGGCGTCTCGTCGCCGCCCTCCTCGAACTCAAGCGCTCGGGCCGCTACGACACCTTCGTCACCACCCACAACGCCTTCATCATGAGCGACACCGACAGCGGCGACCGCGTCGGCCACCGCTCGCCGTCCTTCCTGCCCTGGCACCGGCGCTTCCTCATAGAGTTCGAGCAGGCCCTGCAGTCCGTGGACGCGACCGTCACCCTGCCCTACTGGGACTGGACCGCCGACCGCACCGCCCGCTCCTCCCTCTGGGCCCCCGACTTCCTCGGCGGCACCGGCAGAGCCCGCGACGGGCAGGTCACCGACGGCGCCTTCGCCCGCGCCGGCAACCGCTGGACCGTCAACGTCCGCGTCGACGGCCGCGACTACCTCCGGCGCGACCTCGGGGCCGGCGGCCGGCAGCTGCCCACCCGCGCCGAGGTCGACTCCGTCCTGGCCATGGAGACCTACGACACCGCACCCTGGAACAGCTCCTCCGACGGCTTCCGCAACCACCTGGAAGGCTGGCGCGGCGTCAACCTCCACAACCGCGTCCACGTCTGGGTCGGCGGGCAGATGGCCACCGGCGTCTCCCCGAACGACCCCGTCTTCTGGATGCACCACGCCTTCATCGACAAGCTGTGGGCCGAGTGGCAGGCCCGGCACCCCAAGTCGGCCTATCTGCCGGCCGCGGGCACCGCGAACGTCGTCGACCTCCACGACACCATGCGCCCGTGGAACGACGTGACCCCGGCGGACATGCTGGACCACACCCGCCACTACACCTTCGACACGGCGGCCTAGGCCGCCTCGGGAGGGTCCCGCCTAGCGTGCGAGGCCCAGGGCCCGGGCCAGATAGGGAGCCGTCCGGCTCTCCGCCGCCCGGGCCACCTCGGCGGGCGGGCCCGCGGCCACGATCCGGCCCCCCGCGTCGCCGCCGCCGGGCCCCAGGTCGATCACCCAGTCCGCGGTGGCGACCACGTCCATGTCGTGCTCGACCACGATCACGGTGTGACCGGCGTCGGCCAGGCCGTGCAGCTGGCGCATCAGCACCTCCACATCGGCCGGATGGAGCCCCGTGGTCGGCTCGTCGAGCACGTACAGCGTGTGCGCGCGGCGCGGCCGCTGGAGCTCGGAGGCCAGCTTGATGCGCTGCGCCTCCCCGCCGGACAGCTCGGTCGCGGGCTGGCCGAGCCGCAGATAGCCGAGGCCCACGTCGAGCAGGGTGCGCAGGGCCCGGGCCGCCGCCGGGACCTGTGCGAAGAACTCGGCGGCCGACTCCACCGTCAGGTCGAGCACCTCCGCGATGGTGAGGCCGCGCAGCCGCACCTGGAGCGTCTCCGGGTTGTAGCGGTCCCCCCGGCAGTCCGGGCACGGCGCGTACGTGCTCGGCAGGAACAGCAGCTCGACGGAGACGAAGCCCTCGCCCTGGCAGGTCTCGCAGCGCCCACCGGGCACGTTGAACGAGAAGCGGCCCGCCTTGTAGCCGCGCTCCCGGGCCTCGTCCGTGGCGGTGAAGAGCTTGCGCACCACGTCGAACAGACCTGTGTACGTGGCCAGGTTGGACCGGGGCGTGCGGCCGATCGGCTTCTGATCGACCGTCACCACCCGCTCCACCCCTGGGATTCCCTCCGCAAGCACGCTCACCAGGGTCGACTTGCCGGAACCGGACACCCCCGTGACGGCCGTGAGCACGCCCAGCGGGAAGGCGGCGTCGAGACCGCGCAGATTGTGCCGGGTGACCGGCCCGGTCCGCAGCAGCCCGGACGGCTCGCGCACCTCGCGCACGGGGCCGGGCGCCCGGTCGAAGAGGAAGCGGCGGGTCGCCGAGTCGGGCACCTGGGCGAGTCCGTGCGGCGGGCCGCTGTGCAGCACCCGGCCGCCGTGCACCCCGGCCCGCGGGCCCACGTCCACCAGCCAGTCCGCGTGCCGCACCACATCGAGATGGTGCTCGACCACGAACACGGTGTTCCCCGCGGCCTTCAGCCGGTCCAGGACCACGAGCAGCGCCTCGGTGTCCGCCGGATGCAGACCGGCGGACGGCTCGTCCAGCACGTACACCACTCCGAAGAGCCCCGACCGCAGCTGGGTGGCGAGCCGCAGGCGCTGGAGCTCGCCGTTGGACAGGGAGGGCGTCGCCCGGTCCAGGCTCAGATAGCCGAGGCCCAGCTCCGTGACCGTGCCGATCCGCGCCAGAAGGTCCTCGGCGAGCACCCGGGCGGTCTCCGAGGCGCCGCCCGCCGCCGGCCCCGTCAGCGCGCCCTCCAGCGTCCGCGCCAGATCGGTCAGCGGCAGCCCCGCCAGCTCCGCGATCGTCCGGCCCGCGAACGTCACCGCCAGCGCCTCCGGGCGCAGCCGGCTGCCCCCGCACACCGGGCAGGGACTGCTGGTCAGGAAGCGCTCCGCCTTCGCCCGCAGTGTGGCGCTCTTCGAGTCCGAGAAGGTGTGCATCACATAGCGCCGGGCGCTCATGTACGTGCCCTGGTAGGGGCGTTGGATGCGCCCCGCCTCCCGTACCGGATGGACCGTCACCACGGGCTGCTCGTCCGTGAACAGGATCCACTCCCGGTCCTTCGCGTCCAGCTCGCGCCAGGGCCGGTCCACGTCATGGCCCAGGGTGTCCAGCACGTCCCGCAGGTTCTTGCCCTGCCACGCGCCCGGCCACGCGGCGATGGCGCCCTGGCGGATCGACAGCCCCGGGTCCGGTACGAGCAGCTCCTCGCTGGTCTCGTGCACCCGGCCCATGCCGTGGCACGAGGGGCAGGCCCCGGCGGCGGTGTTGGGGGAGAAGGCGTCGGAGTCCAGGCGCGGCGCCCCCGGCGGATACGTACCGGCGCGGGAGAACAGCATCCGCAGCGAGTTGGACAGCGTCGTCACCGTGCCGACCGAGGAGCGCGCGTTCGGCGCGGCCCTGCGCTGCTCCAGGGAGACCGCCGGCGGCAGTCCGGTGATCTCGCCGACCTTCGGCGCCCCCACCTGGTGGATGAGCCGGCGGGCGTACGGCGCCACGGACTCGAAGTAGCGGCGCTGGGCCTCCGCGTAGATCGTCCCGAACGCGAGCGAGGACTTGCCCGAGCCCGACACCCCCGTGAACACGGTCAGCGCGTCCCGCGGGACGTCGACGTCCACGCCCTTGAGGTTGTGTTCGCCAGCGCCCCGGACGCGGACGAACGGATCGTGCGCCCCGGACGCCGGGGCGGACGGGAGCGCGGACGGGGAGTCGGCCGCGGGCGGGGGTGTGGCGTCAGTGCGGTCGTGCATCCGACGAGTCTAGGCGGCCCTTCGCGTTTGCCCTGGTCAGGCCCACCGCGTGGGCGAGCCCGCGGTACGAGTCGAGCAGCGCGCCCCGGTCGTACGTGCTCGTCGTCACCAGCACCTCCTGCGCCCCGGTCTCCTTCACCGCCGCCGCCAGCGCCTCGACGACCTGCTCCTTCGTCCCGTGGATGTGGCCGGAGAGCCCCGACGCGTAGAAGCCGCGCTGCTTCTCCGTCATCCCGTCGGCCCCGGCCGCCTCCAGCTGCTCGATCCGCTCCGGCGGCGCCAGCGGCGGGAAGACGCCCCGTGTCCGGGAGTACGCGAGCGACCACGCCTCCGGCATCAGCAGCCGCCGCGCCTCCTCGTCCGTCCCGGCCACCACCACCGTGCCCGCCACCACCACGTACGGCTCGGGCGACCAGGCCGACGGGCGGAACGCGGCCCGGTAGGAGTCGATGGCGGCGAGCAGCCGCGAGCGTCCGCGCAGGTCCCCGATCACCAGCGGCAGCCCGGCCGCCGCCGCGATCGCCGAGCCCTCGCCGGTGGCCAGCACGAAGGGCGGCACCCGCAACCCCTCGGCGGGGCGCGCGTGCACCTCGGGATGGGCGGTCCGGTCGCCCGTGAACCAGCCGAGCAACTCCGCCAGTTGTTCGCCGAACCGGTCCGCGTCCTCCTTGTCCCGGCCGAGGGCCCGCCGGATGCCGTCCGTGAAGCCGACGGAACGGCCGAGGCCCATGTCGATCCGCCCGGGGAAGAGGGACTCCAGGACGCCGAACTGCTCGGCCACGACCATCGGCTGGTGGTTCGGCAGCATCACCCCACCCGTGCCCACCCGGATCCGCGAGGTCGCGCCCGCGACGGCCGCGGCCAGCACCGTCGGCGCCGAACCGGCCACCCCCGGCACGCTGTGGTGCTCCGACACCCAGAAGCGGTGGTAGCCCAGCGCCTCCGCCTCCCGGGCCAGTCGCACGGTGTCGCGCAGCGCCTGGCCGGCGTCCTCGCCCTCGCGGGTGCGGGAGCGGTCGAGGACCGAGAAACGGATGCCGGCGAGGGCCGGGGGCGTCATGGTGCTCACGAAGGGTTCAACGTACGGCGCCGCCGAGGATTCCCGGTGCGGGGTGCGGGGTGCGGGGTGCGGGGTGCGGGGTGCGGGGTGCGGGGTGCGGGGTGCGGGGTGCGGGACGTCGGGCGCGGCGCATGGTGGGGGGCCCGGCCGGTGGCCGGCGTGGCCCGCGTGGTGCGTGGCCGGTGCGCGGGTCGTGTCGGTGTCGGTCCCTAGGCTGGGGGAGTGACCCGACACCGCAGGCCGCTGGCCGTCTTCGACCTGGACAACACCCTCAGCTCCACCGCCCACCGGCAGCACTTCCTGGAAGGGAAGCCGCGCGACTGGGACGGCTTCTTCGCCGCCGCGCCCAAGGACCCGCCGCTCGCCGAGGGCGTCGCGCTATGCCGGGAGGCCGCCGAGGAGTGCGAGATCGTCTACCTCACCGGCCGGCCCGAGCGCTGCCGCCGCGACACGCTCGCCTGGCTCGCCGCCCAGGGGCTGCCCGAGGGGCCGCTGCACATGCGACGGGGCCGCGACTTCCGCCCGGCCCGGCAGACCAAGCTGGAGGTGCTGCGCCGCCTCGGGGAGGACCGCCAGATCCGGATGCTCGTCGACGACGACGAGCTGGTCTGCGAGGCGGCCGAGGCGGCGGGCTTCACGGTGGTGCGCGCCCGGTGGGCCACGCCGTCCCAGGCGCTGAAGGACGCGCAGGAGGGGGAGGGGCGGACCTGAGGGCGCGCCCCGGTCAGCTCTCCTCGTCCTCGAGTCGGAAGCCGACCTTGAGCCCGACCTGGTAGTGCTCGATCGCTCCGTCGACGAGGTGTCCGCGGACCTGCGTGACCTCGAACCAGTCGAGGCCCCGCAGGGTCTGCGAGGCACGCTGGATGCCGTTGCGGATGGCTTGGTCGACGCCCTCGGTGGACGTGCCGACGATCTCGGTGACGCGGTAGGTGTGGTTCGACATGGGAGCCGGACTCCTCTCGGTGCGTTCCCTCCACGGTGCCCCACCCCGCCGGGGTCCGCGACACGGCGGTGCCGCGCGTGAGGTCGTCAAGGACTTGACCATCCGCATTGGTCCAGACCAGAATCCAGGCCACATACCCGCGCGAACCACACGTTCGGTCCCCCCACACGTCGGGTCAGCCCACCATGCCGCACGCCGTGCCGCACTCCATGCGGCGGCTCGTGCCCTGGAACGCAGAAGGTGACCTACGTGAAGAACCGCCCCCTCGTCTGTCCGCTGGCAGTCGCCTCCGCCCTCGCCCTCGCGGGGTGCGGCCTCCTCCCCGGCGGCGGTGGCCCGACCCGCACGGTCAACGTCTGGCTGATGCGCGACAGCGTCAGCGACGACTTCCTCCAGCGGTTCACGCAGTCCTTCGAGGCGGAACACGACAACGTCGACCTCCGGTTCACGATCCAGGACTGGACCGGCATCGGGAAGAAGGTCACCGAGGCCATCAAGGGCCCCGGCGGACCCGACGTCATCGAGGTCGGCAACACCCAGGTCGCGCAGTACGCCGACACCGAGAAGCTCTACGACCTCACCCTGGAGTCGGTCCGCGACCTCGGCAGCGAGGACTGGCTGCCCGGTCTCGCCGAGCCCGGCTCCATCGACGGCGCCCAGTTCGGCATCCCCTGGTACGCGGCCAACCGGATCGTCATCTACAACAAGGACCTCTTCGAGCGGGGCGGCGTCACCAAGCCGCCCGCCACCCGCGAGCAGTGGCTCGACGACACCGAGAAGCTCGACCGCGACGGCACCCAGGGCATCTACCTCGCCGGCCAGGACTGGTACACCCTGTCCGGCTTCATCTGGGACGAGGGCGGCGAGCTCGCCGTGGAGAAGGGCGGCCAGTGGACCGGCGCCCTCGACAGCCCCGCCGCCCGGCGCGGCATGGCCTTCTACAAGGAGCTCCAGTCCCACGGCAAGGGGCCCAAGGACGCCGACGAGCAGAACCCGCCGCAGGCCGAGGTCTTCGCCCGGGGCAACGTCGCCCAGATCATCGCCACCCCCAGCGCCATCCCCGTCATCACGAAGGCCAACCCCGGCCTCAAGGACAAGCTGGGCTTCTTCCCGATACCCGGCAAGAAGGCGGGCCAGCCGTGTGCCGTCTTCACCGGCGGCTCCGACCTGATCATCCCGGAGAACGCCCCCGAGCGCGCCGCCGCCCTCGACGTCGTCAAGGCGCTCGCCGGCGAGAAGTGGCAGACCGAGCTCGCCCGCGCCATGAACTACGTCCCCAACAAGACCTCCCTCGCCTCCGTCGTCGACAATCAGGAGGCGACCGCCACCATGGCCGTCGGCGCCGCCCGCGGCCGCGCCACCCCCAACTCCCCGCAGTGGGCCGACATCGAGGGCGACAACCCCATCAAGCCGTACATGACGGCCGTCCTCCAGGGCGAGGACCCGGTGCAGGCCGCCAAGGACGCCTCCGAGGAGATCACCGCCGGCCTCGCGGAGTAGGCCGGGCGCCGAAGAGCATTCAGCGCCTCCACACCGACCGGCCCCCGGACGGTCACGTCGAATCCAGCCGGTCACGGAAGAAACAAGAAGCCGGACCGCCACCCGCGCGGTCCGGCCCCACCGTCCCTTCCGTACCGCCGGAGGAGCCCGACATGGCCGCAGTACCCGTTGCCCAGCCCGTCGCCGCACCGGTCGTCGCCGCACCGGTCGTGGCCGTGCCGGCCCAGCCGCAGGCGGGGAGCGAGCAGCTGCCCCGCTACGTGGTCGGCCTCGCCCGCGACCAGGAGGAGGTGCGCGCCGCCCAGCGGCTGCGCCACCAGGTCTTCGCCGGCGAGATGGGCGCCGTCCTCGACGGTCCCGAACCCGGTCTCGACAGCGACGCCTTCGACGCCTACTGCGACCACCTCCTCGTACGGGTCGAGGAGACCGGCGAGGTCGTCGGCACCTACCGGGTGCTGCCGCCCGAACGGGCCGCCGTCGCGGGGCGCCTCTACTCCGAGAGCGAGTTCGACCTCAGCCGGCTCGCCCCCATCCGCCACGACCTGGTCGAGGTCGGCCGCTCCTGCGTCCACCCCGCCCACCGCAACGGCGCCGTGATCGCCCTCATCTGGGCCGGTCTCGCCCGCTACATGACCCGCACCGGCCACGAGTGGCTCGCCGGCTGCTGCTCCGTCCCGCTCGCCGACGGCGGCACCCTCGCCGCCGCCACCTGGGACTCCGTCAGGGCCAAGCACCTGGCACCGGAGGAGTTCTGGGTCACCCCGCACCGGCTCTGGACCCCCGAGGGCGTCACCCCGGCCCGGGGCCGCACCGAACTGCCGCCGCTCCTGCGCGGTTACCTCCGGCTCGGCGCCTGGGTGTGCGGCGCCCCCGCCCACGACCCCGACTTCGGCTGCGCCGACCTCTACGTCCTGCTGTCGATGCGCCGCACCAACCCCCGCTACCTGCGCCACTTCCTCTCGCTCGCCCCGGTCCGGTGAGCGCCCCCACGGCCGCGTCGCCGTGGCTGCCCACGGCGCCCTGCACACCGGGGCGGTGCGCCGCGCATCCCGGGCCCGCCGCCCCGCGCGCGACGGCCGCCCGGGGCGTGCTCCGGCTCGCCGCCGGGCTCACGGCCGTGCTCCTCGGGGTGCTGCTCGCCCCGCTCGCGGCCCCGCTGCCCGCCCGTGCGCGGCTGTTCCTCGTACGCCTGTGGTGCCGGGCGGTGCTGCGCGCCTTCGGCGTGCGGATCCGGGTGCACGGGCCGGCGGCGCCCCCCACCGGCGCGCACCTGGTGGTCGCCAACCACCTCTCCTGGCTCGACATCCCGCTGGTCGCGGCCGTGCTGCCGGGCCGGATGCTCGCCAAGCGGGAGGTGCGGGGCTGGCCCCTGCTCGGCCGGCTCGCCGCCTTCGGCGGCACCCTCTTCATCGACCGCGACCGGCTCAGGAGCCTGCCCGGCACGGTGGGCGCCATGAGCCGTGTCCTCGCGGGCGGCGGCCGGGTGATCGTCTTTCCCGAGGGGTCGACGTGGTGCGGCCGGGCGGGCGGCCCCTTCCGTCCGGCCGCGTTCCAAGCCGCCGTGGACACGGGATCCGACATCCAACCCGTACGGATCGCCTACCGGCCCGTCGGCCCGGCCGCGTTCGTCGGGGACGACACCCTGGGGGCGTCCCTGTGGCGGATCGCGACGACGGAGCGACTCGTCGCCGACATCCGGCTACTGGACCCGATATCCAGCAGCCGCGACCCGGACCGGCGGGCCCTCGCCCGGGCCGCCCGGACCGCGGTCCACCCGACCACCCACCCGACCACCCACCGGACCCCGCCGCTTCACCCGCTCCACCCGAACCCGTCCGCCATCCCCCGTCAGCCCACCGTGGCCAACGACAGCGCGAACCGCTCCTCCTCGTCCGTCCACCAGCGGGCGAGCGTGAGCCCCGCCTCGGCCAGCTCCTCCCGTACGCCCTCCTGACGGAACTTCGCCGACACCTCGGTCCGCAGCTCCTCGCCCGCCTCGAACGGCACCACCAGGTCGAGCTCGGGGATCTTCACCGTGAGCGCGTGGCGCGCCCGCAGCCGCATCTCGATCCACTCGCGCTCGCGGTCCCACACCGCCACGTGCTCGAAGTCCTCCGCACGGGCGTCCGCCCCCAGCTCGCGGTCGATGACCGCGAGCACGTTCTTGTTGAACGCGGCCGTCACCCCGGCCGCGTCGTCGTACGCGGCGACCAGGGTCGCCTCGTCCTTCACCAGGTCGGTGCCGAGCAGCAGCGCGTCGCCCGGCGTCAGCATCCCCCGTACCGCGCGCAGGAAATCGCGCCGCTCCGCGGGCAGCAGATTGCCGATCGTCCCGCCGAGGAACGCCACCAGCCGCGGCCCCGGAGCCGCCGGCAGAGCGAGCCCATGGGTGAAGTCCGCCACCAGGGCGTGCACGTGCAGCCCCGGCCGCTCGGCGAGCAGCGCCTCGCCCGCCCCCTTCAGCGCCGACTCGCTCACGTCCACCGGCACGTAGCTGTCGAGCTCGGGAAGGAGCGCGTCGATCAGATGGCGGGTCTTCTCGGAGGAGCCGGAACCGAGCTCCACCAGGGTCCGCGCACCCGTCGCCGCCGCGATGTCGTGGGAGCGGGCGACGAGGATCTCCCGCTCGGCGCGGGTCGGGTAGTACTCCGGAAGCCGCGTGATCTCCTCGAACAGCTCGCTGCCGCGGGCGTCGTAGAACCACTTCGGCGGCAGTTCCTTGGGCGTGCGGGTGAGGCCGTGCAGGACGTCGGCGCGCAGCGCGGCGTCCGTGGCGTCCTCGGGGAGGGTGCGGGTCAGCTGGAACGGGCTCACGGGGAGGGCTCCTTGAGCGGGGAGAGGGCGACGCCCGAGCGGGAGGCGGTGAGGACCGAGTGGTCCGGCACCGCCTGCCAGCGCGGGTCGGCGTCGTACGGTTCGGAGGCCACGACCGTGCGGTCGGGGCCGGTGAGGTACCAGAGCGAGTCCCCCCAGGTGGTCGCCGTGATGGTCGACCCGTCGGTCAGCAGGAGGTTGAGCCGGGCGCCCGGAGCCGCCTCCGCCACCTCCCGTACGGTGTCGGCGAGCGCCTGCTCGGGCGCGTCCCCCGCCCGCAGCCGGCGCAGCACGAGCGCCCACACGAGCGCCGAGTCCGTCCCGGCCGCCAGGGCGAGCAGATCCCGCGCGGGCAGTGTGGCCGCCACCGCGGCCAGGGAGCCCGGCCAGCCGGGGACGGCCCCGTTGTGGCTGAACAGCCAACGGTCCGCGGCGAACGGCGCCGCCGCGGCCTCCCCGTCCGCCCCCGGCAGCGTCGCGCCCCGGACGGCGGCGAGCAGCGCGCGCGTACGGACGACACGGGCCAGGTCGCGGAAGGAGAGATCGCCCCAGATCGGCCCCGAGCGCCGGTAGCGGGCGGGCACGGGGTCGCCCTCGGCCCACCACCCCACCCCGAAGCCGTCGGCGTTCACCACCCCGCTGGCCTGAGATCGCGGCTCCCAGGACTGGCGTTCCAGGGAGTGCGGGGGCCGCAGCAGCAGTTCGCCGAGCGTCGCCGGTTCGCCGAGGAAGGCGAGGTGCCGGCACATCAGACGGGCTCCGCGTTCCGCGCGGTGCGGAAGCCGGAGAAGATCTGCCGCCGCACCGGGAGGTCCCAGTTGCGGAAGGTGCCCCGGCAGGCCACCGGGTCGACGGCGAAGGACCCGCCGCGCAGCACCTTGTGCTCGGGCCCGAAGAACACCTCCGAGTACTCCTTGTACGGGAAGGCCCGGAAGCCCGGGTACGGCAGGAAGTCGCTCGCCGTCCACTCCCACACGTCGCCGATGAGCTGGCGCACCCCGAGCGGGGAGGCGCCCTCGGGATAGCTCCCGCCGGGCGCGGGACCCAGGTGCCGCTGTCCGAGGTTGGCGTGTACGGGCTCCGGGTCGGCGTCCCCCCACGGGTAGCGGCGCGAGCGGCCGGCCGCCGGGTCGTGCCGGGCGGCCTTCTCCCACTCGGCCTCGGTGGGCAGCCGGCGCCCCGCCCAGCGGGCGTAGGCGTCCGCCTCGTACCAGCTGACGTGCAGCACCGGCTCGTCCTCGGGCACCGGCTCGGTCACGCCGAACCTGCGGCGCAGCCAGCGGCCGCCGTCCTGCCGCCAGAACAGCGGCGCCTCGATGCCGTGCTCGCGGATCTGCCGCCAGCCCTCCGGCCGCCACCAGCGTTCCTCGCGGTAGCCGCCGTCGGCCATGAAGGCCAGATAGGCGCCGTTGGTGACGGGGACGGTGTCGATGAAGAAGGCGGGCACGATCCGGGTGTGCGCGGGGCGCTCGTTGTCGAGGGCCCACGGCTCGTCGGAGGTGCCCATGGTGAACGGGCCGCCCGGCACCAGGACCTCGCTCGCCATGGGGCCGGAGGTGTGCGTCTTCGGCGGGGCGGGCGCGGTGAGCGCGGTGGGCCCCTTGCGCAGCTGGTGGGTGATCAGCATGGTCTCGTCGTGCTGCTGCTCGTGCTGGGCGATCATCCCGAAGGCGAAGCCCGCGTCGACCAGCGGACTGCCCTCCAGAAGCGCGCCGTCGAGCACGTCGAGGACGCGCCCGCGGACGTCCGCCGCGTACGAGCGGGCCTCGGCGGGGGCGAGCAGCGGAAGCGCGGGCCGGGTGGCGCGCGGATGCTGGAAGGCGTCGTAGAGCGAGTCGATCTCGGGCCGCAGCGCCTCCTTTCCGGCGACCGCCCGCCACAGCCACTGCTCCTCCTGGTTGCCGATGTGCGCGAGGTCCCACACCAGCGGCGACATCAGGGGGGAGTGCTGGGCGACGAGTTCGGAGTCGTCCACGCAGGAGGTGAGCAGCGCGGTCCGCGCGCGGGCCGCGGTCAGCGCCGTCACGGCCCGCAGCCGCAGGGCCTCCGTGTCCTGAGCGGTCATGACACCACCTCCTGGAGCTCGTCGGCGGGACAGCCGCCGGGGACGACGTACCGCTCGCGGAACGCGGCGACCCGGCCCGCGACCTCGGTGGTCGCCCCTATCCGCGGCAGCGCCTCCAGGGCGGCGTCGAACGCCGCCAGCGCGGCCACGTGCAGCGCCGGGTCCGTGAGTCCGTCGCGGGCCGCGGTGAGCCACAGCGGGTTGCGCGGCGCGGGACCCGCCGCCCCGCGCGCGGCGAGCGGCAGGACCGCCCGGTGGGCCGCCTCGGCCGCCTTCGGGTCCTCGAACAGGGCGGTGGTCACGGCGACGGGCACCATCCAGCCGTCCGGACCGGACTGGGCGTCGATCATCCGCAGCTCCAGGTGCCCGCGCGGCCGCACCGGCGGGAAGAGGGTGGTCATGTGATAGCGCAGGTCGTCCATGCCGGCCTGCCGCGGCTCGCCCGTGCGCAGCCACTCCCGGAACGTCAGCCCCTCCGGCACCGCCCACGGCCCGCTGGGCGTCCGTACGCAGAGCACCGGGGTGTCAAGGACGTGCGCCGCCCACTCGGCGCGCGGCTCCCCGTCCGCCGGCGGGGCGAGCGCCCGGGAGGGATCCAGGTCCGCCCACAGCAGCTGGCGGGTGGAGCGCCAGCCGGTGCTGCGGCCACCGTGCAGGGGGGAGTTGGCGAAGGCCGCCACCAGGACGGGACCGAGGAGATGGGCCAGCTCCCAGCGCCGCCGGTAGCCGAGCGGACCCGGCCCTTCCACTCCCGCGTCGAGGCAGACCTGCACGGAGGCCGACTCGCACATCATGGCCCGGCCCGAGGGGCCGGTCCGGCCGAGGGCGATCTCCATCGCGTCGTACCGCGGCTCGTGCAGCACCCGCGCGCGGGGCGCGTGCCACGGGTCCACCCCGTAGCCGCTGAGCCCGAGCCCGAGGGGCCGCAGAGCGCCGCGCACCGCCCGCAGATCGGCGGCGAGCGAGTCCAGGCACTCCATGAGGGAGGAGGCGGGCCGCGAGCTGAGCTCCAGCTGCCCGCCGGGTTCGAAGGTGAGGGCCGAGACCAGCGGCAGCGCCCTCACGGTGTCGATCGCCGCGGCCAGCCGGCGCGGCGGAACGGGCAGGCGGGGGTCGCGCAGTTCGTGGACGAGCCACTCCAGCTCGGCCCCGACCGTACGGGGCGGGCCGGTCTTGAAGCAGATACATCGGAGCAGGTCCTCGGCCTCCGCCTCGTTCAGCGAGGAACCGCTGTGGGGTATGCCGCTCGTCGGCGACGTGGGCATCGCTGCACCTCCAGGGAAAGCGCTGATTCCACCTAAAGCCACCCCGCCCGGGCGTGCAAGAGCGCCTCTCGCGGGGTGGCCGGTAAAACCCGTTGCCGCCCGAAAGGGGAGTCGATCATGCTTTCGGGCCATGAGCGCACGACTTCGGGCCCTCGCCCGAGAGAACGAGGGGATCGTGGCGGCCGGCCGCTACACGGCGCCGGACGGCCGGACCGTCTCCCTCGCCGAGGACCTGGCGGCGGCACTGGCCGGAACGCGCGTCCACGGCCCCGAACCCGTCCCGGTGACCCCGGGCACCGGCCGTACGACCCTGATCGAGGTCACCGGCGAGAGCAGCCTCGCCGCCGCCCGCCGGATGGTCCGCGCCGACGCCTCCGCCCCGGTGGCGGTCCTCAACTTCGCCTCCGCCCGCAACCCCGGCGGCGGCTACCTCAACGGCGCCCAGGCCCAGGAAGAGGCCCTGTGCCGCGCCTCCGCCCTGTACGCCACCCTGCTGCGCGCCCCGTCGTACTACGCACACCACCGCGCGGAGCGTGACGCCCTCTACACCGACCGGGTCATCCACTCGCCCCGGGTGCCGGTCTTCCGGACCGACCGCGGCGTCCTGCTCGCCGAGCCCTTCACGGTCGGCTTCCTCACCTCGCCCGCACCCAACGCCGGCGTCGTCCGCGCCCGCACCCCCGAGCTCGCCGAGCGCCTGCCCGCGGTGCTGGCAGCCCGCGCCGAGCGGGTCCTGGAGACCGCGGCCGCGAACGGCTACCGCAGGCTGGTGCTCGGCGCCTGGGGCTGCGGCGTCTTCCGGAACGAGCCCGCCGACGTCGCGGGTGCCTTCAAGAAGTCGATCACCCGCGACGGGCGGTTCGCCGGTCACTTCGACGAGATCGTCTTCGGAATCCTCGACCGCGGCCGGGACCAGGCCACCCTGGGCGCCTTCCGCCGCGTGTTCGGTCAGGACCAGCCGTAACGCTCGATCAGCCGGAGCACCACCCGGTCGAAGCGCGGCCGGTCCAGCGCGCACGCCTCCCGCCGCATGCCCGACTCGTGCACCCGCAGCACCCGGTCGAGGTCCACCCAGGACTCGCGCCGCGCGGAGTCCCAGGGCCCCGACCCGATCGCCACCCACTCGCGATCGTTGTCGTGCCGCTTGCTCGACAGCTGTACGGCGAGCAGCGTGCCCGCCTCCTCGCGCGCCACCACCAGCACCGGACGGTCCTTGCCCCGCCCGTCGTTCTCCTCGTACGGCACCCAGGTCCACACGATCTCCCCCGGGTCGGGGTCGCCGTCGTGGTCGGGCGCGTAGGAGGTGCGGACCGCCCCGGTGGAGTACGGGTCGGCCTCGGTCGTGGAGTACAAGGGCGTCGTCATCCCCGCACCCTAGGCCGTGTCCGGACACGGCCTGGCGCCTGAACGGCTCAGCACGCCGGGCGTGTCGCGCGGAAGATCCGCAGGCTCGTGGCCATGCGCCTCGCTCTCCTCGCCCTCGCGGCCCTGCTGCCCCTCGCACCGGCCACCGCGGCCGCGGCCGCACCCGTCCCGCCGACCGTCGCCGCCGACGACACCCCGCCCGCGCGCCGCACCGTCTCCGGCTGGCTCCCGTACTGGGACCAGGAGGCCGCCTACCTCGGCGCGCTGCGCCACGCGGACCAGCTCCACACCGTGAGCCCCTTCTGGTACGAGGCCAAGGCCGACGGCACCGTCACGGACCACCCGGGCGCGGGGGAGCGGCTCATCGTCGACGGACTGCACCGGGCCGGCATCAAGGTCGTGCCCACCGTCATGGAGTCGATGCCCAAGGACGCCCTGGCCGCCCTCGTCACCGACCCCGCCCGGCGCGCCGCCCACGCCGACGCCCTCCTCGCCACCGCTGGCAAGGGCGCCTACGACGGCCTCGACCTCGACTACGAGACCATCGCCACCACCGGCGACGCCACGTACGCGGCCGTACGCGACGGGTACGCGGCCCTCGTCGCCGACGTCTGCGCCCGGCTGCACGCGCGCGCGAAGACCTGCGTCGTCACGCTCATGCCGAAGACCGCCGGCAGCGGCCGCGTCTGGGACTACGCCGCCCTCGGCAAGGCCGCCGACCGGATCCGCATCATGGGCTACAACCTGCACTGGGCGGGTGGCGCACCCGGGCCGCTCGCGAGCACCGCCTGGTACGACGAGGTGCTGCGCACCGCCACCGCCCTCGTCCCCGCCGAGCGCGTCGAACTGGCCCTGCCCGCCTACGGCTGGGACTGGGCCGTCCGCCCGGACGGGACCCGCGCGGGCAGGACCGCCCACGTCACCTGGAAGGAGGCCGAGGCCCTGCGCCGGGCCAAGCGGGCTCCGTACCGACTGGATGCGGAATCCGGCACCCCGTACTTCGTCTACGTGGACGGCCCCGACACCCGCCACGTCTGGTACCAGGACGCCCGCGGCGTCGCCGGCCACCTGACGGTCCTGCGCCGCCACGGCGTCACCCACACCGCCGTGTGGGCCCTCGGATTCGAGGACCCCGCCCTGTGGCCGGTACTCGCCCAGGGCGCCCCGGCGACCCCCGCCGCCTGACGTGCGGCCTTCGTACCCCCGTGCGAGCCTGAGAGGAAGATTCACGACGGGAGGCACCATCGTGGGCAAGAAACAGACCCGCATCAACAAGGGCGCTCGCACCGGCGGTCACGAACACAAGGCGGCGGTCGCGGCGAAGGAGAGTCCGCGCTCCGCCTCGTCCGACGCACCACGCCCGGTGCTCGACACCCCGTCCCACCGCAGGGAGCGCAAGTTCGGGCACAACTGACCCGGCGCACAGGGGCCCGAGGGGCGGAGCGTGGATGATGGACCCTCTGTTCACGCTCGTCCCAGGGGGGAACATGCGCACCACCTGCAACACCGCGGTCCTCGCCGTCGCCCTGCTCGCCGCCGGCCTCACGGCCTGCTCCACGGGGCCCGCGCCGGACGCGGGGCCCGAGACGCCGGCCCCGGCCGTCACCGACCCCCCGCAGGCGGCCAAGGGCTACATGCCCGACCTCGTCGGCGGAAGCGTCGCCGGCGCCATGAGCCGGCTGTCGGGCGGAATGCTCGTCGAGGACGTCTCCGGCAAGGGCCGCACGGTGCCCATGTACGCGGCAGACTGGAAGATCTGCACCCAGGAACCGGCCCCGGGCGCCGCGATCGACGGGTCGGAGATCCACCTCGGCGCCGTCAAGAAGGACGAGACCTGCTGACGGCGCCGCACCGCACGCGAACGGGGCCCGGCACCGGCCGAACCGGTGCCGGGCCCCGACGTCGGCGGGCGCGGCGGGGCTACTCCTCGTCGCCGACCACGATCTCCTGCGAACGCGGCGCCGGCACCGCGGCCACCGCCCCCGCCGCCGCACCGGCCCCGTTCCCGGTCCCGTTCCCGTTCGGGCTCATGGTGGCGAGCAGCTGACGGGCGAGCCCCAGGCCCGTGCCGCCCATGGTCAGCGCCTTGGCGAACATGTCCGCCATCCCGTCCGCGCCGTTCAGCAGCACCATCTGGTCCACGTTGCCGAACGCCGAAGCGCCGGCCTCCACGATCTCCGGCCACCGTTCGGCCAGTTGCTGCGCGACCACCGCCTCCTGGTTCTCCGCGAGCGCCGCGGCCCGCGCCTTGATCGCCTCGGCCTCCGCGAGACCCTTCGCCCGCGTCGCCTCGGCCACCGCGAGGCCCTTCGCGTGCGCCGCCGCGGCCTCCGCCTCACCCGTCACCCGGGTGGCCGTCGCCATCGCCGCGCTCGCCAGCTCGGTCTCCTTGGCGTCGGCCTCGGCCGCCGAGATGCGCGCGTCGCGCTCGGCGGCGGCCAGCGTCCGCTTCTCGTACGCCAGGGCGTCGGCGGGCTTGCGCACGTCCGCCTGGAGCTGCTGCTCCTTGCGGTCGGCCTCCAGCTCGGCGACCCGGGTCTCCTGGACCACGACCTCCTGACGGGCCGCCGCGTCCGCGAGCGGACCGGCCTGCCGGGCCTTCGCGGACGCCTGGTCCCGCTCGGCCTGGTAGCCCGCCTGGAGGATCTCGCTGTCCCTGGTCGCCTCCGACATGCGCGCCGCGGCCTGCTGCTCCGCCTCGGTCGCCCGCCGGTTGGCCTCCGCCTGGGCGATGCGCGCGTCCCGCTGCACCGCCGCCGCGTGCGGCGCCGCCAGGTTCTTGATGTACCCGGTCGGGTCCTCGATCTCGTGGATCTGCAGCGAGTCCACGATCAGCCCGAGCTTCTCCATCTCCGTGCCACAGGCCGAACGGGCCTGCCCGGTCAGCTTCTCCCGGTCACGGATCATGTCCTCCACCGTCAACCCGCCGACGATGGCGCGGAGATGACCGGCGAAGACGATGTGCACCCGCTCCGACATCAGCTTCTGCTGGTCGAGGAAACGGCGGGCGGCGTTGGCGATCGACACGAAGTCGTCGCCCACCTTGAAGATCACCACGCCCCGCACCTTCAGCGGGATGCCCTGGTGTGTGACGCACTCCACCGAAAGCTGGGTCTCGTTGAGGTCGAGCGAGAGCTTCCGCACCGCCTGGACTCCCGGCAGCACGAGCGTGCCGCGTCCCGTGACGATCCGGAACCCCATGCCTTCGCCGAGGCCCTCCATCTTGTGGTTCGAACCGGAGATGATCAGCGCCTCGTTGGGTTCGGCGACGCGCCACATCAGTTTGAACAGAGCGATCAGAACGGCCAGCGCGCCGACGACGGCGCCCGCCACGATCCCGAGGCTCATGGGCAGGTTCCCCCTTCACCGGAGCCGTGCGGATCCGGTGAAGGGAGTGTGCGCCCGGTGCGCCCGTCACTCAATGGGCGGGTCAACTGTCGTACGCGGCTGTGACATAGACGGTGCGCGGCGGTAGATGTTCCATGACCATCACGACCGTCCCCGTCTCGATCCGCTCCTTGCCGGAGGCCGCATAGGCGAGGAAGTGTTCGGCCCCGCCGCGGATCCGGACGATCACCTCACCGACGAGACCGGGTCCGACGGTGCCGGTCACCCGGCCGAGCAGTCCCACCATCGACGCGTCGTCCATGACCAAAAGGTACGTCAGATCCAGCCGTCCAGGGCGGACATGAACCCGTCGAAGTCGTCCCGCTGGATCGTGTGTCCCGCGCCCGCCACCGTACGGACGTGGAAACCGCGCTCCTCCAGCACCCGCGCCTGCTCGGGGGAGAGCAGCATGCTCGGGTCGGCGAGCATCAGCAGCGAGGGCACCGCCGGGTGCGCCGGCAGCAGGTCCTTGCCGACGAACGGGACGAGGCCGTGGGCGGAGCGCTCGTCCCAGAGCCGCGCCGAGTCGACCTCGATGTCCAGGTCCTCGTCCGGCCAGCGCGGGTTGAACTGCCGTATGTGCTCCCGGGTCAGGGACTTGGCCAGGATGAACAGCTCGGGCCGGTACCCGGCGTCGCCCTCCGGCAGGTGCCAGGCCGGGTCCACGTACACGGCCCGGCGCGGGGCGAGCCGCTCCACGGCGGTGGCCAGGGCCAGTCCGCCGAGGGAGTGGCCGATCGCCAACTCGGCGCCGGCGGGCAGGGTTTCGACGAGGTCGTCGGCGTAGTCCTGCGGGGTGTACCCGGCGGGCCCGGCGGCCCGTCCACTCGCGCCGTGGCCGCGCAGGTCGACGGCCACCACCCGGTATCCGCGCTCCGCGAGCGCGGGTCCGACCCGCCGCCAGGTGCGGTGGTCGGCCAGGATGCCGTGGACCAGAAGGGCGACCCGGTCGCCCGATCCCCAGGTGGTGGTGTGCAACTGCACGGCGGTGCCCTTCTTCGGGGTGCGCCGGGCACCGCGTGCGGCGCGGGCCGGCTAGCGCACGGTACGGATGGGGCGCACGGCGAGTGCGCCGAGCACCGACAGTACGGCGCCGACCAGGAAGAGCGCGGTGTATCCGCCACTGAGCGAGACGATCAGCGAGGCGACGAACGGCGCCACGATCTGCGGACCGGCGTTGGCGACGTTCAGCACGCCCATGTCACGGGCCGCGTCCTCGGCCTTGGGCAGGACCATGGTCACCAGCGCCGTGTCCACCGCCATGTAGCAGCCGAATCCGAGGCCGTTGACGACGGAGAAGGCCAGCATCGCGGTCCAGCTCGTCGAGACGGCGGGCAGGACCAGGGAGGCGGCGGCGAGCGCGGCGGACGCGCCGACGAAGAGCTTGCGCCGGTCGTAGCGGTCGGAGAGCCAGCCGCCGAGGACCGTGGATACCACCATGGCGACCGAGTTGACCGGCATCAGGACGGCCACGGCCTCCTCGGCGCTGAGCCCGGCCGGCAGATCGGTGTGGTCCTTCAGGATGTAGAGCTGGAAGCCGGCGACGGCGAAGTAGCCGAGGACGAGCAGCGCCCGGCCGATGAACGCCCAGCGGAAGTCGTGGTCCTTCAACGCGCTGCCGAAGGCCGCGATCTGCTGCCCCACCGGCATCGGCGCCTTGGCGGGCATGCGCTCCTCGCGGGCGCAGGAGGTGAACAGGACGGCGGTCGCGGCGACGATCGCGCCGAAGACGAGGTAGCCGGTGCGGTAGTCCTCCGAGAAGGCGGCCCCGACCAGCGCGCCGATGGTCGAGCCGATCGGCAGCCCGAGCCCGACGGCGGCCGAGGCCTTGCCGCGCACGGCGAGCGGGACCCGGTCGGGCACCACGGAGGTGAGGGCCGCCTGGTAGATGTTCATCACGGCCTGGCCCAGACACCAGGCGATCATCACCAGCAGGACCGTGTGCACGCTGCCGAGCAGCAGCATCACCGGCACGGCGAGCAGACCGCCCGCCAGGATCCACGGATTGCGGCGCCCCGAGCGGTCGGAGAGCGCTCCGGCCACCGGGTTGAAGACGGTCGCGAAGATCGCGGAGACGCCCGAGACCAGACCGAAGTTGGCCACCTTCGCGGCCGGGTCGATGTCCTCGATCTGCAGCGCGAGGAGCATGCCGGGGACGCCGATGTAGAGCGCGTACATCGCCGTGTTGCCCGCGAGCAGCAGGGGGAGCAGCCCGCGCGTGGGCCGGGGGACGGCGGGGGAGGCGGCGCCTGCGGTGCCGGGAGTGGTTCCGGGGGAGGAAAGGGCCACGATGCCCTCCTGGGGAGACGCCCGTGCGGGGGCGGGAGCGGAAAGGGGGAGTGCGGTCTACACGCCGTGGTTACACGTGTCAGTGGCGCGTGTAACCCCTGTGTAGCACTCGAATCCGGCCATCCGCCAGACCTGAGTCCGGATCGTTCTGGAAAGATGCCGGAGCGATGAGCCAGTCACCCAAGCAGTCCGCCGGACGCCCCGTCCCCACCAGCGCCGATGTGGCGCGCCTGGCGGGCGTCTCCCGGGCCACCGTCAGCTACGTCCTGAACAACACCGCGGCCGTGCGGATCAGCGAGCCCACCCGGCGCCGCGTCCGCGAGGCGGCCGAGGAGCTCGGCTACGTCCCGCACGCCGGGGCGCGCAGTCTGCGCGCCGGTCACAGCCGGATGGTCCTGCTGCCCACCGCCCATGTGCCGATCGGCCCGCTGTACAGCCGTTTCTTCAACGAGCTCCAGTGGGCGCTGCGCCGGCTCGACTACACCGTGGTGCAGTACGGCAGCGTCGGCCTCGATGCGGACGAGGCGGCCCGGGCCTGGGCGGAGCTGCGCCCGGTCGCCGTCGTCTCGCTGGGCGAGGTCGAACTGACCCCGCAGGGCGTACAGCTCCTCAAGCGCTCCGGCGCCAAGGCCGTGATCACCGTCGGCCCGCAGCGGGTCGAGGGCACCCACGCCCTGGTGATGGACCAGGCGCAGGTCGGCCGGGCGGCGGGCGCCCACCTCGTGGAGCGCGGCTGCCGCGCCATCGGCGTCGTGCTGCCCGAGGAGCCGGGCCTGGAGATGTTCTCCGTACCGCGCTTCGAAGGGGTCCGGGCCGCGGCCGAGGCCGCGGGCGCCGAGGTCGTCCCGCTGCCGCTGCGCTACGAGGAGGAACCGGCGCGCGTCCTCGCGGCCGGCTGGCGCGAACGGGGCCTGGACGGCGTGTTCGCCTACAACGACGAGTACGCGATGCTGCTCATGCGGGCGCTCCAGGACGCGGGGATCGCGATCCCCGAGGAGACGGCCGTGGTCGGCTCGGACGACCTGGTGCTCGGGCGGCTGCTGCGGCCGCGGCTCAGCACGGTGCACATCGACATGGTCATGGGGCGCGAGCTCGCCGAACTGGTCGACCGCGTGGTCCGCGACCCGGAGTCGGCGCCGGAGCGTCAGGAGCTGCTGGACTCCCGCGTGGTGCGGCGCGAGTCGAGCTGACCGGGGCCGGGGCGGGCCGGCCGGACGGCCGGGCTGTGCCGGGTCGCGAGGGTGGGCCGGGTCGGGGCGCTCCCGGCGGCGCCGGGAGGCCGTTCCGCTTAGCGTCGGTCCATGAGTACTCACCCGAAGCGTTTCGAGATCCTGCTGGTGCCCGCGCACGTCGAGGACCGGGGCGAGGCCTCCGTGGAGGACAGCGCCGTACGGTCGGCGGTGGTCGAGGCGACCGGTCGCACCGGAGAGTCCGGCTACCCCATCTACGAGGGGCACGGCCTGATCGCCGACATCGATCCCGAGACGGGCACGGTGGAGGCGCTGCTCGTCGACGGCAACGAGCTCGACTACGGTCTGACGGCGCTGATCAGGGGGCCGGGAACGGCCCGGGGCGGCGTTGACAGGGGCCGTGGAGGGGCGGAGACTCGGGCCCGCAGGGACGAAGAATAGTTCACCAGGCGAACACTCCTGTCGTCCTCGCGCCGTCGTCCGTACGCGAAGGTCACGTGGGAGAGAAACCGATGAGCATCCGCGACGTCTACATCGTCGACGCCGTCCGCACCCCGATCGGCAAGTTCGGCGGTGCCCTCTCCTCCGTCCGCCCGGACGACCTCGCCGCCCACGTCGTCAAGGCGCTCGTGGACCGCAGCCCGGACCTGGACCCGGCCCGCATCGACGACGTGTACTTCGGCGACGCCAACGGCGCCGGCGAGGACAACCGCGACGTGGCGCGCATGGCCGTGCTGCTCGCCGGGCTGCCCACCTCGGTGCCCGGCGTGACCGTCAACCGGCTCTGCGGCTCCGGCCTGGAGGCCGTCATCCAGGCCGCCCGCGCGGTCGCCCTCGGCGACGCCTCCGTCGCCGTCGCGGGCGGCGTCGAGTCGATGTCGCGGGCCCCCTGGGTGCTGCAGAAGCCCGAGCGGGCCTTCCCGGCCGGCCACCAGCAGCTGCACTCGACGACCCTCGGCTGGCGCATGACCAACCCGCGGATGCCCGCCGAGTGGACCGTCTCGCTGGGCGAGGGCGCCGAACTCGTCGCCGACAAGCACGGCCTCACCCGCGAGGCGCAGGACGCCTTCGCCCTCGCCAGCCACCAGAAGGCGGCCGAGGCCTGGGCCAAGGGTCTCTACGACGGCGAGGTCGTCCCCTACCCGGGCGTCGAGCTCGAACGCGACGAGTGCATCCGCGACAACACCTCCCTGGAGGCGCTGGCCCGCCTCAAGCCCTCCTTCCGCCCCGACGGCGGCACCGTCTCGGCGGGCAACGCCTCCCCGCTCAACGACGGCGCCGCCGCCCTGCTGATCGTGGACGAGGAGGGCCTGCGCGCGACCGGCCGCGAGCCCCTCGCGCGGATCCGCGCCTCGGCCGTCACGGGCATCGAGCCCCAGCTCTTCGGGCTCGGCCCGGTCGAGGCCGTGCGCCGGGCCCTGGAGAAGGCGGGCCGCGGCTTCGCGGACCTGACCACGTTCGAGCTGAACGAGGCCTTCGCCGCCCAGTCCCTCGGCTGCCTCGCCGAATGGCCGGAACTCGACCCCGCCGTGGTCAACCCGCGCGGCGGCGCCATCGCCATCGGCCACCCGCTCGGCGCCTCCGGCGCCCGCCTCGCGGGAGCCGTCGCCCACCAGCTCGCCGCGGCCGGCTCGGGCACCGGCCTGGCCGCCCTGTGCATCGGCGTCGGCCAGGGCCTCGCGCTCGTCCTGGAGCGCTGACCCCGCACCGCACCGCGAGGACGCGTCAGGGGCCTTCGTACGCACCACCCCGGTCAGGGGCGTACGCATGGCCATGCCCCGCACCGCAAGGACGCGTCGAGGGCGTGCGTGTGCCCCACGCCGCAAGGGCGCGTCAAGGGCGTGCGTGTGCCCCGCACCGCAAGGACGCGTCAGGGGCGTACGTATGCCATGCCCCGCACCGCAAGGACGCGTCAAGGGCGTGCCTGTCCCCTGCCGCAAGGCGCGTCAGGGGCGTGCGTATGCCCCCTGCCGCAAGGCGCGTAAGGGCATGCGCCTGCCCCCGCCGTACCCACCGCGCCCCACGGCACACGGAAGGGGTGGCCCGGAACTCCGGACCACCCCTCGCCGCACGCGGGTCACTGCCCCTGCTGCGCCTGCGCCTCCGCGATGGACTTGCGGACCTCGTCCATGTCGAGGCCGCGCGCCTGGCCGATGACGTCCTCCAGGGCGGCCTCCGGCAGCGCGCCGGGCTGGGCGAAGACCGCGACCTTGTCGCGGACGATCATCAGGGTCGGGATCGAGCGGATCTCGAACGCCGCCGCCAGCTCCTGCTGCGCCTCGGTGTCCACCTTCGCGAACACCAGGTCCTCGTGGCGCTCGGAGGCCGCCTCGAAGACCGGCCCGAACTGGCGGCACGGACCGCACCAGGAAGCCCAGAAGTCGATGAGAACGAACTCGTTCTCGCTCACGATCTGGTCGAAGTTGTCCTTGGTGAGCTCGACAGTGCTCATGCTTCCTACCTCTCAGGGCCGGCGTCCTTGGCGCGCCTTCCTCACGGTCCCCTCGGGACCCGCCGTGCACAACGGCGTATCGAGCCGCGCTATTCCGCCCCACCGCCCGCAGACTGGAAACCATGACACCAGCGGAGCGGGACGGGCACACGCGCGAGCACGAGTACGACGTGGTGGTCCTGGGCGCGGGACCGGTCGGGGAGAACGTCGCGGACCGGGTGCGGGCCGCCGGGCTCAGCACCGCGGTCGTGGAGGGCGAACTGATCGGCGGCGAGTGCTCGTACTGGGCCTGCATGCCGAGCAAGGCACTGCTCAGGCCCGCCATCGCCCGCTCCGAGGCGCGCAGGGTGCCCGGCCTCCGCGGCCACGCCTACGGGCCCCTCGACGCCCGCGAGGTGCTCGCCCACCGGGACGACGTCGTCGGGCACTGGAAGGACGACGGCCAGGTGGACTGGCTGGCGTCCGTCGACGTCCACCTCTACCGGGGCCACGGACGTCTCCACGGCGCCCGCCGGGTCGTGGTGGAGGGCCCCGAGGGCGACCGGCAGGTGCTCACCGCGCGGCACGCCGTCGCCGTGTGCACCGGAACCCGCGCCGTCCTGCCCGAGCTCCCGGGACTCCCCGGCGCCCGGCCCTGGACCAGCCGCGAGGCGACCAGCTCGGCCACGGTGCCGGGGCGGCTCGTGGTCGTGGGCGGGGGAGTGGTCGGCGTGGAGATGGCGACCGCCTGGCAGGCCCTCGGCGCGCGGGTGACGCTGCTCGTACGGGGCGGGGGGCTGCTGCCGAGGATGGAGCCGTTCGCGGGCGAGCACGTCGCCGACGCCCTCGCCGAACGCGGCGCCGACGTCCGCACCGGCGTCGCGGTCGCCGCGGTGGTACGGGACGGGCACGAGGGCCCGGTCACCGTCGTCCTGGAGGGCGGCGACCACGTCGAGGGCGACGAGGTGCTCTTCGCGACCGGGCGACGGCCGCGGACCGAGGACATCGGCCTGGAGACGGTCGGCCTGGAACCCGGGGGCTGGCTCACGGTGGACGACTCCCTGCGGGTGACGGGCCACGACTGGCTGTACGCCGTGGGCGACGTCAACCACCGGGCCCTGATGACCCATCAGGGCAAGTACCAGGCCAGGATCGCGGGCGCGGCCATCGCGGCCCGGGCGGCCGGGGGCGGCTCCCTGGACACCGCCGCCTGGGGTCCGCACTCCGCGACCGCCGACCACGCGGCCGTCACCCAGGTGGTGTTCACCGATCCCGAGGTCGCCTCGGTCGGCCTCACGCTCGCCGCGGCCGAGGCCGCGGGACACCGGGCGCGGGCCGTGGACGTCGACATGGCGTCCGTCGCGGGCGCCGGGCTGTACGCCCAGGGCTACCGCGGGCGCGTGCGCATGGTCGTCGACCTGGACCGGGAGACCGTCCTCGGCGTCACCCTCGTCGGCCAGGGCACCGGCGAACTCCTCCACTCGGCCACCGTCGCCGTCACGGGAGAGGTCCCGATCGCGCGCCTCTGGCACGCCGTTCCGGCGTATCCGACCCTCAGCGAGGCCTGGCTGCGGCTCTTGGAGGCCTACCGGGACGGGGCGGGCCCGGCGTGAGCGCCGGGGAGCGCGTCAACGAGTACGACGCCTCCTGCGCCGACTGCGGCCGGCCGGTCCCGGCGGGCTCCGGGCTGCTGCGGCACGGCGCGAAGGGCTGGCTCGTCTACCACCGCGGTCACGCCCCGGAGCCGGGGCCGCCGCCGCGCGGCGACCACCCGGGGTGGCACCGGCGCACCCTGCTGGCCTTGGACATCGGATCCACCGGGAACCGGCCGGCCGTGGACCGGATCCGGTCGGCCGCGCTGCGGGGGAGCGACGGGACGGCGTACGACTGGAGGACGGACACGGGATCCGGCCCGGCCCTGGACGAACTCGCCACCCTCCTGACCGCCCACCTCGCCGCCAAGGAGCTCCTCGTCGTCTGGTTCGCCCCGTACGTCCTCGGCACCCTGCACGCCGAGCTCGTCCGGCACGGCCTGGCCCCGCTCTCCGAGCGCCTGCCCGCGGGCGTGGCGCCCGTGTGCGACCCGCTCGTCCTCGACCGGCACGCCGACCGCTACCGCCCCGGCGGACGTTCGCTGCGCGCGGTCGCCGAGTGGTACGGCGTCGCGCACGCGCACCCGGGCGAGCCGGCCTCCGACGCCGAGGCGAGCCTGCTCGTGGCACAGGAGATCGGCGCCCGCCACGCTCCGCTCGCCCGGCTCTCCCGACCGGCCCTGCACACCGAGCAGACGCTGTGGTACGCGGAGCAGACGAGCCGTCATCCGGACGCCCCCGCCTGGCCGTTCAGCCCCGTGGAGCCGCTGCCGTGGGAGCCGCCGCCCACGGGCTGAGGTCAGGGGGGCGGGACCAGGAGCGCGGCCGCCGCGCGGGCGGCCTCCAGGGCGGGCCTGGCGTCCAGGGCCGACTCCTGGCCGAGGACCACCCGGGTGCTCAACCCGTCGAGGAGGGCGAGGATCTCGGAAGCGCGGGCGGGTGCGTCCAGCGGGGCGAACTGGGAGCGTTCGACGCCCTTGACGAGCAGGGTCTCCAGGTCCTCCTGCCAGCCCCGGTCGAGCTCGCGCTGGGCCTCGCGCAGCTCCTCGTTGGACGGGGTGCGGGCCCACAGCTCGATCCAGAGGGTCCAGCGGGGGTCGCGCGGGCCGCGCGGCAGATAGAGCCGCAGGAACAGGTCCAGCCGGCGCGGGGCGGTGAGCCGGCGCCCGAGCAGCAGGCGGCGCTCCTCCGCCAGGGCCGCCTCGCTCCAGCGCAGCGCGGCGAGCAGCAGCAGGTCCTTGCTGCCGAAGTGGTAGAGGATGTGGCCGCCGCTGGTGCCGAGGCGTTCGGCGAGCGCGGACATGGTGAGCGCGGCGAGGCCGTCCTCGGCGATGGCGGTCATGGCCTCCTCCAGCATCCGCTCCCGCGTGATGCTGCCGTCCCGCCGCCGTCCCGCCCGCGCTGCCCCAGCCACCGCCGCCGTCCTCGCTTCGACTCCTCGTACGGGTCGACCCTAACCGCTTCCCGCCGAGGTCTTGACGTGGCCGGAACCCATCCCACATCTTGAATGCCGTTCAAAGAATTAGAACGCCGTTCAAGAACATTCGAGAACGTCGGGCGAGAACGCCATGCCCGAACGGCATCCAAGGACGACGTCCACGACAGGAGTGCGATGTGCCCGGACACGAGACGACGCCCGTGACAGCGGGCCGGGACGAGGTCTTCCAGGTGGAGGGGCACGGCATCGACCCCATCCCCGACACCGAACGCCACGGCGGCGCGAAGGACCTCTTCTGGCTCTGGTTCGGCTCGAACCTCACCTTCACCTACGTCATCAACGGCGCCCTCGCCGTCGCCTTCGGCCTCTCCTTCTGGCAGGCCACCGCCGTCGTCCTGCTCGGCGGACTGTCCTTCTTCGCGATCAGCGCCGCAGGGCTCAGCGGCGTCCGCACCGGCACCGCCACCCTCGTCATCTCCCGCGCCGCCTTCGGCGTCCGCGGCAACTGGCCCGCCGGACTGCTCAACTGGGTCGTCAGCATCGGCTACACGATCGTCAACACCGTCGTCGGCACCCTCGCCCTCGAAGCCTTCCTCGCCGACCTCGGCTGGAGCGGCGGCCCGCTCCCGCGCGCGCTCGCCCTCGCCGTGACCCTGGCCCTGACCTTCGCCGTCGCCCTGTGGGGCCACGCCACCGTCCAGTGGGCCGAGCGCTGGATGGCCTACGTCCTGGCCGCCGGCTTCGCCGTCCTCATCGCCCTGGTCCTGCCCGGCACCGACACCGCCGCCCCCGCGGCGGCACCCGACGCCTCCGGCTGGAGCCTCGCCCTCGTCGTGATGTTCGCGGGCCCCTTCTCGTACGTCCCGATGCCCGCCGACTACACCCGCTACCTGCCGCGCACCACCCGTCTCAAGGCGCTCACCTGGAGCGGCGGCCTCGGCGGGCTGCTGTCCTCCGTCGCGCTCGGCATCGCGGGGGCCGCCGCCGCGACCCAGGCCGACATGACGGACGCGGTCGCCGGGACGGAGGGGCTGCTGCCCGGCTGGTTCCAGCCGGTCTTCCTGGCGCTGGTCCTCGGCGGCTCCGTCACCAACTCGATCATCACCCTCTACTCCTCCAGCCTCAACCTCCAGGTCCTCGGCATCCCGTGGAGCCGTGCCCGCGCCATCGTCGTCAGCGCGGCCGTCACCGCGGCCGGCTCCCTCGGCGCCCTCTTCCTCGCCGACTTCACCACCTCGCTGCTCTCCTTCCTCTCCCTCCTGATCATCGTGTTCGCCCCCTGGGGCGGCGTCTTCCTCGCCGACATGGTGCTGCGCCGCTGCACCTACGACTCCGCGGCCCTGCACACCGCCGAGGGCGGCGCCTACGCATACCGCGCCGGCTGGCACCCCGCCGGGCTGGCCGCGCTCCTCGCCGGAATGGTCTTCGCCGCCCTCACCTGCGACTCCGAGCTGTGGACCGGCCCGCTCGTCGCCCCGCTCGGCGGCGCCGACCTCACCCTGCTCGGCTCCGTCGTCTCCGCCCTCGTCTACGTCCTCCTCGCCCGCCGCGCCGTGCGGCCCACCCCGGCGGCCTGACCGCCACCCTCCGCCCGCCCTCCCCAAGGAAACGAAGAACCCCATGAACCGCCCCGCCCCCGCCGACCTCCTCCTCACCCGCGCCCGTATCCACACCGTCGACCCCGCCCGGCCGCGGGCCGAGGCCCTCGCGGTCCGCGGCGACCGGATCGTATGGACCGGCACCGCCGCCGAGGCCGAGGCCTGGGCCGGACCGGACACCCGGGTCGTCGACGCCGGCGGCCGGCTCGTCCTGCCCGGCTTCGTCGACGCCCACAACCACGTGCGCCTCGGCTCCGACGACGCCTGCGTCCAACTCGCCGGCGCCCGCGACCTGGACGCCGTGCACGCCCGCATCCGCGCCTGGCGCGCCGCCCATCCCGACGCCCCCTGGATCGAGGGCGAGGCCTTCGACTACGCCGTGATCCCCGGCGGGCGGATGCCCACCGCCGCCGACCTCGACCCCGCCACCGGCGACACCCCGGCGCTCGTGCTGAGCTACGACGTCCACACCGCCTGGCTCAACACCGCGGCCCTGCGCCGACTCGACGTCCGAGCCGACCGCACCGAACTGCCCTTCGGTACCGCCGTCACCGACCCTGCCACCGGCGAACCCACCGGATTCGTCAAGGACTTCGCCGTCAAGGGCCTGTCCCGCGACGGACACCGCGCCCTGCGCGAGCTCGGCGTCCCGTGGGCTTCGGCCGACCGCCAGTACGGGCGCCTCGCCAAGAGCCTCGACGACGCCGTCCGCTTCGGCATCACCACCGTGGTCGAACCCCAGAACTCCCTCGACGACCTCGCCCTCTACCAGCGCGCCCGCGCCGAGGGCCGGCTCCGCTCCCGGATCGTCGCCGCGCTCTTCCACCCGCGCGGCACCACCGACGCCGACCTGGACGCGTTCGAGGCCGCCGCACGGGAGTTCGCCGACGACCGGCTGCGGGTCGGGCCGCTCAAGCTCTACATCGACGACGTCGTCGAACCCCGCACCGCCGCCCTCCTCGAACCGTACGCGGGCTGTGGCCACCACCGGGGCGACACCTTCTACCCGCCCGAGGAGTTCGCCGCCCTGCTCACCCGCCTCGACGCGCGCGGCTTCCAGTGCTTCGTGCACGCCACCGGCGACCGGGGCATCCGCACCGTGCTGGACGCCGTCGAACGCGCCCGCGCGGTGAACGGGCCGCGCGACGCCCGCCACCAGATCGTCCACGTCGAGTGCCTGGACCCGGCCGACACCCCGCGCTTCGCCGCGCTCGGCGTCACCGCCTGCATGCAGCCACGGCACGCCGCCCCCGACATCGCGGGCCCCGGCCAGGACTGGGCCGAGAACATCGGCCCCGAGCGCTGGCACAAGGCCTGGCCGCTGCGCAGCCTGCACCGCGCCGGCGCGCTGCTGGCCCTGTCCAGCGACTGGAACGTCGCCGAGATGGACCCCATGATCGGCATCCACGCCGCCGTCACCCGGCGCCCGCCCGGTGGCGGAGCGGCCTGGACGCCGGGCGAGACGATCGACGTCGCCACCGCCGTCGAGGGCTACACGATGGGCTCGGCCCGCGCCAACTTCCTGGAGGACGACCGGGGTTCCCTCAGCGTGGGCAAGCTCGCCGACTTCGTCGTGCTGTCCCGGGACATCCTCCGCATCGAGCCCGACGCCATCCCCGGGACGGTCGCGGAGACGGTCGTCGTGGGCGGCGAGGTGGTGCACACCGCCGGGTAGGCGTGGGCGCGGCCGCGGGGCGGGCACAGGCCGGGGCCGGCCCCGCCGGGCTCAGCCCCCGGGCCCGGCGGCCCCGGCCCCGCGGTAGCCCCGCTCCCGGACCAGGTCGTGCACCAGCCGCACGAAGGCCCTGGTGGCGGCGGTGCGATAGGCGCCCTGGCGGTGCAGCAGGGCGACGGTGCGGGACGGCAGCGGAGGGTCCAGGGGGATCGGGGTGAGGTGGGGGTGGTCGTGGGTGATGGCGTCGGGCAGGACGGTGGCCAGCGGACCGCGCCGGACGATCTCGGTGAGGGCCTGGACGGAGTTGGCCTCCACCACGACGCGGGGCGTGACGCGATGGGCGGCGAAGTAGGCGTCGATATGGGTACGGGTGGCGAAGTCGGCGCTCAGCAGGGCCAGTTGCCGGTCCTCCAGGGCCCGGACCGGGAGCGGGGCGGGGGCCGTCGCGGCGTCCGGTCCGGCGGTGACGAGCCCGAGGGTCTCGGTGAACAGCGCCTCGGCGGCGACCCCGGCCGGGTGCGGGCCCGTGAAGGCGATGCCCAGGTCCAGCTCGTCCGCGAGCAGCGCGCCCTCGATCCGGTCCTGGGGCGTCTCCGTCAGGGTCAGGGCGATCCCGGGGTGCCGGGCGTGGAGCGCGGCGGTGAGCGGGCCGACGAGGTAGGCGGCGAAGGTGGGGGTGAACCCCAGGCGCAGATGCCCGCTGGAGAGGTCCTGGACGTCGTGGACCGCGCGCTCGGCGGCGGCCAGGTCGCGCAGGGCGCGCCGGGCGTGCTCCGCGTAGACGGCACCGGCGTCCGTGAGCCGCACCGTGCGCCCGGTGCGGTCGAGGAGCTGGACGCCCAGGGCGCGTTCCAGCTGTCTGACCTGCTGGGAGAGCGTGGGCTGCGAGAGGTGCAGGTCCTCGGCGGCGCGGGTGAAGTTGCCGTGCTCGGCGACGGCGAGCAGATAGCGGAGATGTCGCAGTTCCGGGGCGGCGGCCATGACACCACTGTAGCGGGGCCATAGATGTCACCACTGGCTGCCATGGATACCAAGTCTTGGACGCTATAGGCGCAGCTCGTGCAGGGTGGATCTCGCCGCCCCCGAGGGGACGGCGGTCACCGAAGGGAGCCACCCATGCAGGACCTCGCCGAGGGCGTCGCCCGTTTCCAGCGGGACGTCTTCCCGGCCAAGGCGGAGCTGTTCGCCCGCCTCGCCACCCATCACGCCCCGCACACCCTCTTCATCGGCTGCTCGGACGCCCGTGTCGTGCCCGAGCTGATCACCGGCACCGAGCCGGGCGACCTGTTCGTCGTCCGCACCGCGGGAAACCTGGTGCCCGCCCACACCCCGGAGGCGGACGGCGTCGCCGCCAGCATCGAGTACGCCGTCGCCGCCCTGGGCGTCCGGCAGATCGTCGTCTGCGGCCACTCGGCGTGCGGCGCCATGACCGCGCTCGCCCAGGGGCAGGACCTCAGCGGCGCTCCGGCGGTCGCCGCCTGGCTGCGGCACGCCGACGCCTCCCGGGCCCGCGCGGCCGCCGCCTCGGGCGACGTCCCCGCCCTCGTACGGCAGAACGTGCTCGCCCAGCTGGCGAACCTGGCCACCCACCCCTCGGTCGCCAGGGCCCTGGCGGAGCGGCGGGTGACCCTGCGCGGCTGGGTCTACGACATCGGCAGCGGCCGCGTCGAGGACCTGACCCCGACCGCCCCGACCGCCCCGACCGATCCGACCGCCTTGAGCGCCCCGACCGCCCCGACCGGTCCGACCGCCTTGAGCGCCCCGACCGTCGCGGCCTGACCCCCGCCCTGGTGGCCCCCCGGCCCCCTGCGCCACCGGCCCCTCACCCCCGGCCCCCTGCGCCACCGGCCCCTCACCCCCTCCCCCCATCGATCCACCGCGCGCGGCCGACCCGAGGCCGTAGCGGCCCCACCCACCGGAAAAGGACCCACCGATCATGCTGCACGCCCAGTTCGACCCCACCGCCCGCCAGAACCTCGCGAACGCCGCCGTCGAGGCCAAGACCCGCAAGGACCTCTCCTGGCAGCAGATCGCCGACGCCGCCGGCCTCTCCGTCGCGTTCGTCACCGCCGCCGTCCTCGGCCAGCACGCGCTGCCGGAGCACTCCGCGCAGGCCGTCGCCGAGCTCCTCGGCCTGGACGCGGACGCGGCCCTTCTGCTGACCACCGTCCCGACCCGCGGCTCGATCCCGGGCGGCATCCCCACCGACCCGACCGTCTACCGCTTCCACGAGATGCTCCAGGTCTACGGCACCACCCTCAAGGCGCTGGTCCACGAGCAGTTCGGCGACGGCATCATCTCCGCGATCAACTTCAGGCTCGACGTGCGCAAGGTCGCCGACCCCGAGGGCGGCGAGCGCGCCGTCATCACCCTGGACGGCAAGTACCTGCCGACCAAGCCCTTCTGATCCGGCGTCGCGCGCGTCGCACGGATCCCGAAGGGGTCGGCAGGGGTAGGTTCGGGCGCCATGTCCGACCCCCTGTACTACGTCGACCGTTCGGACCTTCTCGAAGGGAGCATCGAGGAGGTCCGGAGCCGGATGCGCGACCTGGCCGCGTTCGTCGAGGCGAACGAGCCCCGGCTGATCGCGTACCACTTCTTCGTCGACGAGGCCGGGTCCACGATGACCCTGGTGGCCGTCCACCCCGACTCCGCCTCCATGGAGTTCCACATGGACCTCGGCGCCGAGAAGTTCCGCGGGTTCGCCGGGCTCATCCGCATGCGGTCCATCGACGTCTACGGCCGACCGGGCCCGGCCGTCGTCGAGCGGCTGCTCAGGAAGGCCGAGATGCTCGGCGGAGGCACCGTCACCCTCCACACGCAGGAGGCGGGCTTCCATCGGCTGCCACCCGACCAGGTGAAGTGAGCCGCTTCCCCGTCGGGTGGCCCGCCCGCGGGGGCAGGCTCGCTGCATGGACGCGACGACCGGCAGAAGCAGGACCCTGTCCCGGATCCTGACGATGTGTCTGATCATCGGCGCGGGTGGCCTGTTGGGGGCACCCCGCGCCGCCTCGTCGTCCCCGCCCGCCCCGGCCCCGGTCGAGGCACGCGCCCCCGCCGCCGACCAGACCACCATCTCGCACGACAACCTGCGCACCGGCTGGGACCAGGACGAGCCGGGCCTCGCCCCCGACCAGGTCTCCAGCTCCGACTTCGGCCAGCAGTTCTCGACCGCCGTCGACGGACAGGTCTACGCCCAGCCCGTCGTCGTCGGCGGCACCCTCGTCGTCGCCACCGAGAACAACAAGGTCTACGGCCTCGACGCCGCCTCGGGCGCCATCGGCTGGACCAGGAACCTGGGCGCCCCCTGGCCGGCCTCCGCCATCACCTGCGGCGACCTCGTGCCGAACATCGGCGTCACCGCCACCCCCGTCTACGACCCGGCGAGCGGCTCCCTCTACCTCACCTCCAAGGTGAACGACGGCCCCGACGAGCAGCACCCCAACTGGTACCTGCACGCCCTCGACCCCGCCACCGGCGCCGAGCGCAGCGGCTGGCCCGTCAAGATCGGCGGCTCGCCGACCAACGACCCGGGCCGCGCGTTCAACCCGTACACCGCGGGACAGCGGCCCGGGCTGCTCCTGATGGGCGGCTCCGTCTACGCCGGCTTCGCCTCGCACTGCGACCGCGGCCCGTACGTCGGCTACGTCCTCGGCGTGAACACCTCGACCCGCAAGCAGACCCTGTGGGCCACCGAGGACTCCTCCGCCAACGGCATGGCCGGGATCTGGATGAGCGGCGGCGGCCTCGTCTCCGACGGACCGGGCCGGATCCTCTTCTCCACCGGCAACGGCGTCACCCCCGCGCCCGGCCCCGGCACCATGCCGCCCGGCCAGCTGTCGGAGTCCGTCGTCCGGCTCGGCGTCAACAGCGACGGCACCATGTCCGCGCAGGACTTCTTCAGCCCGTCCAACGCCAACCAGCTCGACCTCAACGACACCGACTTCGGCTCCGGCGGCCCGGTCGCCCTGCCCGGCACGCCCTTCGGCACCAGCGGCCACCCCCGGCTCCTCGTGCAGATCGGCAAGGACGGGCGCCTCTTCCTGCTCGACCGGGACAACCTCGGCGGGCGCTCCCAGGGCCCCGGAGGCACCGACAAGGTCCTCGGCACCTTCGGACCGTACGAGGGAGTCTGGGGCCACCCTGGGGTGTACGGCGGACAAGGCGGCTACGTCTACACCATCGGCTCCCGCGGCCCGCTGCGCGCCTTCGCCTACGGCCTCACCGGCACCGGCGAGCCCGCCCTCACCAACACCGGGAGCAGCACGGAGACGTTCGGCTACACCTCCGGCTCTCCCGTGATCACCTCCACCGGCACCAACCCGGGCTCCGCCCTCGTCTGGGCCGTCCACGCGGACGGCTCCAACGGCGCGGGCGCCCGGCTGCGCGCGTACGACGCCGTCCCCGTGGGCGGCACCCTGAAGCTGCGCTGGTCCGCGCCGATCGGCACGGCGGCCAAGTTCACCGTGCCCGCCACCGACAACGGCCGGGTCTACGTGGGCACCCGCGACGGCCACGTCCTCGCCTTCGGCCGCCCCGCCAACACGGCGCTCACCGCCGCCCCCGTCGACCTCGGCAAGGTCGCGGTCGGCTCGACCGGCAGCGCGACGGCGAAGGTGACCGCCACCCGTGACGTCACGATCAGCGCGGTCACCACACCGGCGGGCAGCGCCTTCACGGCGAGCCCCACCGGGCTCCCGCGCACCCTCCACAACGGCGACACCTACTCCGTGCCCGTCACCTTCGCGCCGACCGCACCCGGACCGGACAGCTCGGTGCTGACCTTCGCCACCGACCTCGGCGACAGCGCGGTCGGCACGACCGGATACGGCACCCGACCCGGCTTCCTCGCCGCCCCGGCGGCACTCGACTTCGGCACCGTGGCCACCACCACGGAGAAGTCCCTCGGCGTCACGTTCACCAACACCGGGACCGAGCCCGAGACCGTCGCCGCGACCACCCCGCCGGGCGCACCGTTCAGCGCCACCGGTCTGCCGGCCGCCGGGACGGTCGTCCAGCCCCAGCAGTCCGTCTCCGTCCAGGTCGCCTACGCGCCGACCACCGGCGGCGACGACACCGGCAGCCTCGCGGTGACCAGCCGGAACGGCACGGCCACGGTGGCCCTGAAGGGCACGGCCGTCACCGGACGGGCCCGGCTGACCGTCACCCCCACCTCGACCGACTTCGGTTCGGTGAAGGTCGGACAGTCCGTCACCAGGACCTTCGACATCAGCAACACCGGCAACATCCCGCTCACCATCACCAAGGCCAAACCGCCCACGGCCCCCTTCCACGTCTCCGACCCGATCAGCGAGGGCCAGGTCCTCGGCCCCGAGGACGTCGTCCACCAGGCCGTCACCTTCTCGCCGACCTCGATCGGCCCCGTGAACGCCGCCTACGAACTGACCGCCGACGACGGACAGGGCGCACTCAGCGAGGCCCTCACCGGCACCGGGGCCGCGGGCACCGGCGTCACCGTCCCCGGCCCCGACGCCGGCGGCTGGAAGCTCAACGGCAACGCCCAGGTCTCCGGCAGCGACCTCGCGCTCACCCAGGCCACCCCCGACCAGCGCGGCTCGGCCGTCTGGCCCGTCCCCGTCGTCACCGACGGCCTCAAGGCCTCCTTCACCGCCACCATCGGCGGCGGCACCGGAGCCGACGGCCTGACCTTCGCGCTGCTCGATCCCGCGCGGACCACCCCGAGCGCGCTGGGTGCCGCGGGCGGCGGCCTCGGCTACTCCGCCCTGCCCGGCGTGGCCGTCACCCTCGACACCTACGACAACGGTACGAACGACCCCTCGTCCAACTTCGTCGGCATCGCCACCTCCGGCAGCGGCGCCGCCCTCACCTACGCCTCCACCACGACGAACGTGCCCAACCTGCGCTCCGGCCGGCACACCGTCGCCGTCGCGGTCTCCGGCCGCACCCTGACCGTCTCCGTCGACGGCACCCAGCGGCTGAGCACCAGCGTGGCCTCCCTGCCGCCCACCGCCTTCGTCGCCTTCACCGGCGCGACCGGGGGCCTCACCGACATCCACAGCGTCCGCAAGGCGGACATCACCGCGACGGCGTACGCGGTGCCGCCGCCCGGCCCCAACGGCTGGACGTACAACAGCAGCGCCCGGCTCTCCGGCACCAGCCTCGAACTCACCCCCGTCCAGACCTACCAGCGCGGCTCCGCGATCCAGGCCACCGCCGTGCCCTCGGCCCAGCTGAAGGCCCGCTTCACCGCCACCATCGGCGGCGGCACCGGAGCCGACGGGCTCGCCCTGCTGCTGCTCGACGCGAGCAGGGCGACCCCGAAGGCGCTCGCCGTCAACAGCGGCGGCAGCCTCGGCTTCGCCGGACTGCCGGGGGTGGCCGTCACCCTCGACACCTACGACAACGGCGTGAACGACCCCTCCGGCAACTTCGTCGCGGTCGCCACCGGAGGCAGCGGCACCACCCTGACCTACGCGGCCACCGCGACGAACGTCCCGAACCTGCGCAGCGGCAGCCACACCGTCGACGCCGTCGTCACCGCCACCGGACACCTCCAGGTCAGCGTCGACGGCACCCGGGTGATCGACGTGGCCGTGACGCTCCCGAAGAACGTCCTCGTCGGCTTCGGCGGCACGACCGGCGGCCGTACCGACCGGCACACGGTGACGGGGGTGCGGATCGGCTACTGACCGGCGGCGCCGGCCTCAGTGGTCGTCGCCGCCCGAGGCCACGGCCATCCGCCGGGTGAACGACCTGCCGCCGTCCACCGACTCGTACACCCCGTCCTGGGTGGCCGCCAGGAGCCGCCGCGCGTCCACCGCGGTCAGCGCCTGCGGTGCGCCGCCCGGCACCGTCGACACCCGGCTCCACGTCGCGCCGCCGTCCGCGCTGCGCAGCAGCAGCCCGGCCGGGTCGACGCCGAACAGAGCGTCCCTGGCGCCCCAGGACACGTACGCGACGAGCCGTCCGGTCAGCGGCTCCCCGAAGGTCCGGCCGCCGTCGGTGCTGCGGACGACGCCCTGTTCGGTGGTGGCGAGGACCGTGCCCGGCGCGGCGGGGGAGACGGCGATGTCGAGGGCGCTCAGCTCGGCACGGTCCTCCCAGGTGACGCCGTCGCGGCTGGCCTTCAGCCGCCGGTTGGTGCTGTCGTAGCCGTAGACGGTGGCGTCGGCGGCGGTGTCGAGGGCGTGGAAGTCGACCTCGCCGGCCAGCGACTTGTCCTTCCAGGTGGCGCCCTTGTCGGTGGACTCGATCAGGCCGAGGTCGAGGGGGGCGTCCGTGCCGGGGGCCGGGTGGCCGCTGGCGAGGAAGGCGCCCTTCGGGGTCACCGTGAACCCCATGAAGTCGTCCTTGCGGTCTCCGACGAGGGCGGGCCGCCCGTCGGCGCCGGGCGTGTAGAGGCCCTCGTGGGTGGCGACGTACAGCTTCCCCGCCACGGTGGCGACGCCGTGGATGTGGCTGAGGGCCGTGGCGGCGTCCGCGTCCGGTCGCGCGGCGGGAGCGTCGCCGGTGCCGCAGGCGGTCAGGGCGAGGGAGAGGGCCGCCGCGAGAGCGGCGGCGAGGGCAGCGCGGTGCTTCTTCATGATGACGTGTCCGAGGGAGAGGGGGAGGGGGAGCGGAGGGGCGGTGGGAGGGGCCCGTTGGATCCAAGGGAGCGCCGGTTGGATCCCAGAGGCGGGATCCAACCGGCGCTCCGGCGGTCAGAGCCGCTTGAGGATCTTCTTCAGCTGGGCGATCTCGGCGGCCTGGGTACGGACCACGTCGTCGGCCACCTTCCTGGCCGCCGCGTCACCGCCGTTCGCCTGCTCCGTCTTCGCCATCTCCACCGCACCCTCGTGGTGGGCGATCATCAGCTCCGCGAACCTGCGGTCGAAGGCCTTTCCCTTCGCGGCGGCGAGCTCCGCCATGTCCGCGTCGGACATCATCCCGGCCATGCCGTGGCCGCCGCCCGTGGACTCGGGCTTGCCCCAGGTCCTGAGCCAGCCCTTCATCTTCCGGATCTCCGGGTCCTGCGCCTGCTCGACCGCGCCGACGATCTTCTTGATCTCGGCGTCCTCGGCGCGCCCGTCGGCGAGCTTCGCCATCTCCAGGGCCTGCTCGTGGTGCGGGATCATCATCTGCGCGAACATCACGTCCGCGTCGTTGAAGGCGCCCGACGGCGCGGACGCCGAGGGCGCGGCGGCGGAGGTCTTCCCGCCGTGGTCCGTGCCCTGCGTGGAGTCGCCGGAGCCCGAGCAGGCGGCGAGCAGAAGCCCCGCCGCTGCCAGGGCGCCGGTCAGGGCAAGCTTGCGGGTGGTGCGGGTGGTGCGGGTGGTGCGGGTGGCGTGGGGGATGCGGATGGCGCGGGTGGTGCGCGAGCCGGGGCGGCTGAAGGTACGCATGGGTGTCACACCTCGTGTGCTGTCGTTCGTTCGATGACGGAATGGGCCGTGCACGTCTGCGGGCAGCGCGAGGCGCCCGCGGCGGCGATACGGCCTAGATCCGCAGGATCGACAGGTGGGCGAGGTCAGGGGGCCGCGGCGGCGGGGCGTTCGGCCCGAGGCAGGACAGCAGCCGCGCGAGGAGCGGGGCGAACCCGGCGGCGCCGCGGCGCAGGGCGGCCCTGAGGAGGGCGGCGAGCAGCCAGCCGCCGAGCACGGCCACGCAGAGCGTGGTCATGTCCATCCCCATGCCGGAGCTGTGCGGGGAGTCGTGCGGGGCCGGCTGCGCGGAAGCGCCCCGGTGGTGTTGCGGGCCCGGCTGCGTCGGGGCCGCGGCATGACTCGTGCCGTCGCCGGCCGACGAGCCCTCCGGGTGGCCGACCGCGTGCATCACGAACACGCCGAGCGCGAGCACCACGACGAGCAGCAGGTGCGCCAGGGCACCTCCCGCTCGCGTACCGCCGCGTCCCGCTCGTCCCGCGTCCACCGCTTCGACCTCCTGGCCCCGACCTTACCGAACCCGGAGGCGGATACCCCGCACGGGTACCCCGTCCGCGTGCTCCCGGACGTCCCTCGACGCCCCCGGGCGCCCCCTGGCGCACCTCCGCCAAGCCGGTGACACGGCCTCACCCGCGGCCCGACCCTGATCCCGCAGTGCCCTGGCATCCGCCCGTCCGCCGTGACCATGCCGGGAGGCGCGCCCATGTCGATCGTCGTCACCTTCGCCGGAAGGACCCCGCTCCCCACCGCGGGATCCTGGTACCCGATCTGGTCCTCCCGGGTGCAGTCGTCGAGCCCGGCCGACCTCCGCCCCGGGCAACGGCTCGCCCTGGCCCTCCCCGCCGACGTGGACCTGCGCGACCCGGCGCTCTTCCCCGGGGTGCCCGCCCCCGACGGCGCCTTCGCCGAGGCGGCCCCGGCTCCGGGCGCCGGTACGCGGGCCGGACGGTCACCGGGACCGGACCGCAGGCCCTCTCCTTCGTCGCACCGCCGACCGAAGCGGACCGGGACCTCCTCCTCGTCGTCCGCGACCAGGGCCCCGGGCGGGCCTGGACGGTGACCCCGTTCGCGACCTCCGCCGGCGGCCCGGCCGGCCCGGTGCGGGGTGCTCACCGCGCCCGTGCCGGGGCCCGTGCGCGCAGGCCGGCCCGTCGGCGAGTTCGCCGGCACCCTCCCGTACGCCGGCGAACTCTTCGGCGTCCACGGGCAGCACGGGCGGCGGCGTACGGATCACCAGGGGCTCGGCCGGCACCGTCGAGCGGTGCGTGATCAAGGACAACGTCTCGCGCGGCCTCGAAGCGGCCCCGCGGCCGGGGGAGCCGCGCCGGGCCAAGCCGGGCGGCGGCGGCATCTCGGCCCGCAACGCCGACCTCACCCTCACCGGCACCCGGTTCACCGGGAACATCACCTCCGACCGGCCGGGCGGCGGCATCGTCCCCTACGCCGACACCGAGGGGAACATGGGCGGCGTCCCGGACATGTGGACGGCGATCCTGCGGGAGGTCTTCGGGGTCACGGAGGTGACCGTCCGCACCGACGCGGCCAGTGAGATCACCGGCAACGCCTGCGGGTACGACGAGCACCGCGTCCCGCTCGCGGAGCCGCGCTTCGCCAAGGGCGGCGGGGTCCTCGTCCTCCAGGCGACCTTTCCGGGCGCGCCGCGGGCGGACGTGGCCCTGGCGTCCGTCCGCGGGACCGTCCACGGGAACACGGGACGCACCCGGGGCTATCCCCCGGCGGTCCAGCCCGGCACGGTGATCGCCACGGCGAACGACACCTGCCTCCAGGACCTGCCGAACCACCGGGAATGGACGGAGGCCGACGACGCCCCTCTGCTGAAGGGCGCCGCCGACCTCCGGTTCAAGGCGTGAGCGCGCCGGGCGCCGGCCGGCTCACTCCGGCAGCTCACCCGCCATGGCGGCGGCCAGCCGCAGGTGCGGCGCCGCCTCCTCGGTGCGCCCCTGACGCTCCAGGGTGCGGCCGAGCATCAGCCGGGCGTAGTGCTCGACCGGATCGCGCTCCAGGACGGTCCGGAGCTCGTCCTCGGCCCGGGAGAGCTGGGCGGAGTGGTAGTACGCGCGGGCGAGCAGCAGTCGCTGGGCCGTCTGGTCCGGGTGCTCGGCGACCAGACCGCGCAGGATGCGCACGGCCGTCAGGTACTCCTTGGCCTCGAAGAACAGCTGGGCGCGGTCCCACCGCTCGCCCGCCGTCCCGAACTCGTAGTACGTCTCCTCGCTCACCGCTCTGGCTCTCTCTCCTGTGGGCGGAAATGCTGGTGCCCGTGCAACACCGCCATGTGGTTGAACATTCCACCAATATTGCGGTGCGGCGGGTCCACGCCGATCCAGGACCTTCCGCCCCGGACAGGAATAGGTTGAACGCCATGAGCAATCTTGATCGCCAGGCCGCCCTCCAGGTCTGCGGCGGCCGCGGTTTCGTCGTCGCCGAACCGGTACGGGAACTCCTCAGCCCCCGGCGCGTCCAGCTCGGCGAGTCGACCGAGGTGCGCCGCCTGCTCCCCAACCTCGGCCGCCGCATGGTCGGCGCCTGGGCCTTCGTCGACCACTACGGCCCCGACGACATCGCCGGCGAACCCGGCATGCAGGTCCCGCCCCACCCCCACATGGGTCTGCAGACCGTCAGCTGGCTCCACGAGGGCGAGGTGCTGCACCGCGACTCCACGGGCAGCCTGCAGACCATCCGGCCGCGCGAGCTGGGCCTGATGACCTCCGGCCGGGCGATCTCCCACTCCGAGGAGAGCCCCCGCTCGCACGCCCGCTATCTGCACGGCGCCCAGCTCTGGGTCGCCCTCCCCGACGCCCACCGCCACGTCGAACCCCACTTCCAGCACCACGCCGAGCTCCCGCACGTCACGGCCCCCGGCCTGACCGCGACAGTGATCCTCGGCGAACTCGCCGGCGCCGTCTCGCCCGGCACGGCCTACACCCCCCTCACCGGCGCCGACCTCGCCCTCACCGCCGGCACCGAGGCCCGCCTGCCCCTCGAACCGGACTTCGAGTACGCGGTCCTCGCCATGTCCGGCGAGGCCCATGTCGACGGTGTCCCCGTCCTCCCCGGCTCGATGCTCTACCTCGGCTGCGGCCGCACCGAACTCCCCCTGCGCGCCGACTCCGACGCGGGCCTGATGCTCCTGGGCGGCGAGCCGTTCGAGGAGGAGATCGTCATGTGGTGGAACTTCGTCGGCCGCACGGACGAGGAGATCCGCGAGGCGAGGGAGGCGTGGATGACGGGCGACCGCTTCGGCGAGGTGAAGGGCTACGACGGAGGCCGGCTGGACGCGCCGGAGGTCCCGGCGAACCGGCTGAAGGCCCGGGGGCGGGTGCGCTGACCCGGGGGAGGGTCGGCGTCGCCGCTGCCGTCGGTGGCGTCCGGCGCACCGGCGGTTGTGCGCTGTCGTGCCAACCCCCGGGCGCCGGGGGTCAACTCGGGCGGCCGGGTCGCCCGTAGCTTCGGGGAGTGCCGGACCGCGGAAGCGGCGGGCACGTCACCCACAGCTCCGAAGGGACCCCTCGTGTTCGACATCGACAAGGTGCAGGCCGCTCCGAGCAAGGACCTGCTCACGCCCGACAACTCGGTCATGCTCTTCGTGGACCACCAGCCGCAGATGTTCTTCGGCGCCGGCAGCGGCGACCGCGCCGCCGTCGTCAACAGCACCGTGGGCCTCGCCAAGGCGGCCCGGGCGTTCGACGTTCCGGTCGTCCTGACGACGGTCGCCGCCGAGTCGTTCTCCGGCCCGCTGCTGCCGCAGCTCGCCGAGGTGTTCCCCAAGCACGAGATCATCGACCGCACCACCATGAACGCCTGGGAGGACGAGGCGCTCGTCGCGGCGGTCAAGGCGACCGGGCGCAGGAAGATCGTCCTGTCGGGCCTGTGGACCGAGGTCTGCCTGGTGCTGCCCGCCCTCTCGGCCCTGGAGCAGGGGTACGAGGTGTACGTCGTCGCCGACGCCTCCGCCGGCGTGAGCCCGGCCGCCCACGAGCACGCCCTGCAGCGGATGATCGCCGCCGGCGCGGTGCCGGTGACCTGGGTGCAGGTGCTCCTGGAGCTCCAGCGCGACTGGGCCCGTCAGGAGACGTACGTCCCCGTCACGGAGATAGTGAAGGCCCACGCCGGCGCGTACGGCCTCGGGATCGTGTACGCGCAGAGCGTCATCGGCGCCCACGCGGCCGGCTGACCCCGTGGACACCGGCATTCTGATCCTGCGTCTGCTGGTGGGACTGCTCGTCGCCGGACACGGCGTGCAGAAGGTCAGTTCGCATCTCGGCGGCAGGGGCCTGGCCGGCGGCGCCGAGGAGTTCCGCGCCGACGGCTTCCGCGGCGGGGTCCTCACCGCCCTCGCGGCAGGAGGTGGCCAGATCGGTTCGGGCCTGCTGCTCGCCGCCGGGCTCCTCACCCCGCTCGCCGCGACCGGCACCATCGGGGTCATGACCGTCGCGCTCACCGTGAAGTGGCGCCACGGGCTCTGGGTGCAGAACGACGGATACGAGTACCCGCTCGTCCTCATCGGCACCGCCGCCGCCCTCGCCGCCACCGGCCCCGGGGCCTGGTCCCTCGACGCGGCCCTCGGCCTCACGCCGTACCCCCTGTGGTGGGCCGCCCTCGCGCTCGCGGCCGGCCTCGGCAGCGGCCTCATCACCCGGCTCGTCCTGCACCGGCTCCCCGCCCCGGCCGACGCCGCGCGCTGAGCGCGCGCCCCGCAGACCGGGTCCGGCCGCCCGCGCACCCCCGACCGGGCGGCCGGGCCCTTCCCACCCCTCTTCCCGAACAGGAGCACCCGATGGACACCCGCACGCCCCAGCACGGCGGCCAGCCGCTGCTGCACCAGAAGGGCGCCGAGACCCAGGCGTTCGGCACGCTCAAGCAGCTGCCGATCGGCCTCGGCCACGACACCCGCATGTACGCCTGCCAGCGGCTCAACCGCGTCCTCGCCGACACGCAGATCCTCTACTCCCTGTACAAGAAGCACCACTGGCTCATGCGCGGGGCGACCTTCTACTCGCTCCACCTGATGCTGGACAAGCACGCGGAGGCCCAACTGGCCATCGTGGACGCGCTGGCCGAACGGGTCCAGAGCCTCGGCGGCGTCGCCGTCGGAGACCCCCGCCACGTCGCCGAGCTGACCTCGGTCCCCCGGCCGCCGGACGGCGTCGAGCCGGTGCCCGTCATGCTGTCGCGGCTCCTCGACGCGCACGAGCGGATCCTGATCGACGCCCGGGACGCCGCCGCCCGGCTCTCCGGAGAGGGCGACGAGGGCAGCGCCGACCTGCTCGTCTCCGATGTCATCCGCACCGGCGAGGCGCAGGTGTGGTTCCTGGCCGAGCACCTCGTCGACACCCCTCTGGTGCGCGGCTGATGGACACGTACGACGTCGTGGTGGTCGGCGGCGGACCCGCCGGTGAGGTCGTCGCAGACCGGACGGTCCGGGCCGGGCTGACCGCCGTCGTCGTCGAGGCCGACGCGGTCGGCGGCGAGTGCTCCTACCGCGCCTGCGTCCCCAGCAAGGCCCTGCTGCGACCCGGCGCCGCACGGGCGGAGGCCCGATCGGTCGACGGGGCCCGGCAGGCGGTCACGGCGGCCGTCGACCCGGCACACGTCCTGGCCCGCCGCGACCGCTTCACCGGGCGCGGCGACGACAGCGGCCAGGCCGACTGGCTCGACGGCGCGGGCATCGCGCTCGTACGGGGGCACGGGCGGCTCGCCGGAGAGCGCCGGGTGGCGGTGACGGAAGCCGACGGCGGGGTCCGTACGCTGCGGGCCCGGCGCGCGGTCGTGGTCTGCACCGGAACCGAACCCGCTCTTCCGCCGGTCGAGGGGATCGACCGGATCGGCGCCTGGACCAACCGGCAGGCCACCACGGCCGACGCGGTGCCCGAGCGGCTCGTCGTCATCGGCGGGGGAGTGGTGGCGTGCGAGATGGCCACCGCCTGGCGCTCGCTCGGCTCCTCCGTCACCCTGCTCGTCCGCGACCAAGCCCTGTTGACCGGCTGGGAGCCGTGTGCCGCCGAGGAGGTCACCCGGGGGCTGGGCGAGCTGGGCGTCACCCTCCGCTTCGGGGTGTCGGCCGTCCGGGCCGCCCGTGACGACGACACCCGCACGGTGACCCTGGACCTGGACGACGGCACGACGCTCGACTGCGACGAGGTCCTCGCCGCCGTCGGCAGGCGGCCGCTCACCGCGGACCTCGGCCTCGACTCCGTCGGACTGCCGGCGGGCGACTGGCTCCCGGTCGACGACACGTGCCGGGTCGCGGGGGTCGAGGGCGACTGGCTGTACGCCGTCGGCGACGTCAACCACCGTGCCCCGCTGACCCACATGGCCAAGTACCAGGCCCGTGCCTGCGCGGCCGCGATCGCCGAGCGAGCCGCCGGGCGCCCGGCCGCCACCGGAGGCCGACAGCCGTGGAGCGCGGAAGCCGACCGCTTCGCCGTCCCGCAGGCCGTGTTCACCCGTCCCGAGATCGCGAGCGTCGGGCTCACGGAACGCGCGGCCCGCCAAGCGGGTCTCGCGGTGCGCACGGTGGAGTACCGCATCGACGACGTCGCCGGGGCCGCGCTCCACGCGGACGACTACCGCGGCCTGGCCAAACTCGTCGTCGACGAGACCCGAGGGGTCGTCGTCGGCTGCACGCTCACCGGCCCGATGGCGACCGAGCTCCTCCACACCGCCACCGTCGCCATCGTGGGCGAGGTCCCGCTGGAGCGCCTCTGGCACGCCGTGCCCGCCTTCCCGACGGTGAGCGAGGTCTGGCTCCGGCTCCTGGAGGCGTACGGCCTCTGAGGCGCGACCTCGCGTGACCGTCGCTCCCGCCGGCGCTCCCGCCGTCGCTCCCGCCCACCGCGGCCTCCCGCACCGCCGACCACACCCGAACGTCCCACCACCCGACAAGGAAACCCCCATGCATCCCACGAGGCGCGCCCTCACCCTCGGCCTCGCCCTGCCCGCCACGCTTGCCGCCCTGGTCGGCGCCGGACCCGCCGCACCCGCGAGCCGCCCGGCCCCCGCCGGCACCGACCGGCACGTGCCCAAGCCCACGATCGTCCTGGTCCACGGAGCGTTCGCGGACGCCTCCAGCTGGAGCGGCACGATCCGGCGCTTGCAGCACGCCGGCTACCCCGTCCTGGCCCCCGCCAACCCGCTGCGCGGCCTGGCCGTGGACACCGCCTACCTGCGCAGCGTGCTGGCCGCCGTCGACGGCCCCGTCGTCCTGGTCGGGCACTCCTACGGCGGCGCCGTCATCAGCGGTGCCGCGGTGGGCGACAGCCGTGTGAAGGCCCTCGTCTACATCGCCGCGTTCACCCCGGACAAGGGCGAGAGCGCGGCCGAGCTCGCCGCCAAGTTCCCCGGCTCCACCCTCGGCGACACCGTGAACCCGCGGTCCTACCCGCTGCCCGGCGGTGGCACCGGCACCGAACTCGTCGTCGAACCCGCAAAGTTCCGCCGGCAGTTCGCCGCCGACGTCCCCACCGCCGACGCGTCCGTCATGGCCGTGAGCCAGCGACCGGTCGCCACCGCCGCGCTGGAGGAGAAGGCCGGCCGGACGGCCTGGCGGACGGTCCCGTCCTGGGCGCTGATCGCCACCGCCGACAAGAACATCCCTCCGGCCGCCCAGCAGTGGATGGCCCGGCGCGCCGGCTCCCACGTCACCGAAGTGGACGCGTCGCACGCCGTGGCCGTCTCCCGCCCCGCCGTGGTCACCCACGTGATCCTCGCCGCGGCGCGGGCGACGCGCTGAACCCCGATCCGCGCTTCCCCCGCATCCCGTTCGCCTCGCACATCCCGTTCACCGCGCACACCGCGCACACCGCGTTCACCGCGCACATCCCCAAGGAGAGTCCCTGATGAACGACCGCCCCGTCCTCGAACCCGCCGCCCAGGCGTTCGCCGACGCCACCGCCCAGCCGCCCTTCCTCTACGAGATCCCCGTCGCGGACGGCCGCAAGGCCGTGGACGACGTCCAGAGCGGCGAGGGCGTCCCCCTGCCCGAGGTCGACGAGGAGTGGGTCACCGTCCACGGCGGCCCGACCGGCGACGTCCGGGCCCGGATCGTCCGCCCGCGCGGCGCGACCGGCCCGCTCCCCGTCGTCCTCTACATCCACGGCGCCGGGTGGGTCTTCGGCAACGCCCACACCCACGACCGGCTCGTCCGCGAACTCGCCGTCGGCAGCGGGGCGGCCGTGGTCTTCCCCGAGTACGACCTGTCGCCCGAGGCCCGCTACCCCGTCGCGATCGAGCAGAACTACAGCGTCGCCCAGTGGGTCGCCCGCGAGGGCCACCACAAGGACCTCGACGGCACGCGCATGGCCGTCGCGGGCGACTCGGTCGGCGGCAACATGACCGCCGCCCTCACCCTCATGGCCAAGCAGCGCGGCGACGTCACGCTCCTCCAGCAGGTCCTCTTCTACCCGGTCACGGACGCGGGCTTCGACACCGAGTCGTACCACGCCTTCGCCGAGGGCTACTTCCTGCGCCGCGAGGCCATGAAGTGGTTCTGGGACCAGTACACGACCGACGAGGCCGACCGCGCCCAGATCACCGCCTCCCCGCTGCGCGCCTCCACCGAGCAGCTCACCGGTCTGCCGCCGGCCCTGGTCGTCACGGCCGAGGCGGACGTCCTGCGCGACGAGGGCGAGGCGTACGCCGCCAAGCTCCGTGCCGCCGGGGTGCCCGTCACCGCCCTGCGCGTCCAGGGCGTCATCCACGACTTCGTCATGCTGAACGCGCTGCGCGAGACGCGGGGTGCGGAGCTCGCCATCGGTGTCGCCACCGACGCCCTGCGCAAGGCCCTCGCATGACCGGGCCGTCGACCGGCATGCCGGTGGCGGGCCTCGTGCCCGCCCCGCGTCGGGAAGCCGAGCACGCCGACCTCCTCGTCCGCAACGCCAAGGTCTTCACGGGTGATCCCGACCGCCCCGGGGCCCATGCCGTCGCGATCCGCGACGGCCGGGTCGCGGCCCTCGGCGACGACCACGACCTCGCCCACCTCGTCGGTCCCGGCACCAAGGTGGTCGACGCCCTCGGCCGCCGGGTGGTCCCGGGACTCAACGACTCGCACCTGCACGTCATCCGGGGCGGCCTCAACTACGTCCTGGAGCTGCGCTGGGACGGCGTACGCAGCCTCCGCCAGGCCCTGGCGATGCTGCGCGAGCAGGCCGGCCGCACGCCCAAGGGGCAGTGGATCCGGATCGTCGGCGGCTGGACCGCGGAGCAGTTCGCCGAGCGTCGGATGCCGACCGTCGCCGAGCTGAACGCGGCCGCCCCCGACACCCCGGTGTTCGTCCTCCACCTGTACCAGTCGGCGTTGCTGAACCGCGCCGCGGTGAAGGCCGCCGGCTTCACCCGGGAGACCCCCGACCCGCGCGGCGGCCAGATCGTCCGGGGCCGGGACGGCGAACCCAACGGCGTGCTCCTCGCGGCGCCGAGCGCGCTCATCCTCTACTCGACCCTGGCGAAGGCACCCGCCCTCGACGAGGCCGACAAGCGCACGTCGACCCGCCACTTCCTGCGCGAGCTGAACCGCTTCGGGCTGACGTCCGCCGTCGACGCCGCCGGCGGGTTCCAGAACTTCCCCGACAACTACGCCACGGTCGTCGACCTCGCCCGGTCCGGGGAGCTGTCCCTGCGGATCGCCTACCACCTCTTCCCGCAGACGGCCGGCCAGGAGCTCGCCGACCTCAAGCGCTGGACCGAGACGGTCAAGCCCGGGGACGGAGACGAGTGGCTCCGGCTCAACGGCGCCGGCGAGAACCTGACCTGGGCCGCCGCCGACTTCGAGAACTTCTCCGAGCCCCGCCCCGAGCTCGCCGCGGGCTACGAGACCGAGTTCGAGAAGGCCGTACGGCTCCTGCTCGAGAACGGCTGGGGATTCCGGCTCCACGCGACCTACGACGAGACGATCCGCCGCGACCTGGCCGTCTTCGAGAAGCTCGCCGCGGAGGGGCTCTTCCCCGGCGGCAACCGCTGGCTCTTCGACCACGCGGAGACGGTCTCGGCCGGCAGCCTCGACCGGATCGCCGCCCTCGGCGGAGCGGTCTCGGTCCAGAACCGGATGTCCTTCCAGGGCGCCGCCTTCCGCGACCGCTACGGCGCCGAGGCGGCCGCGCACACCCCGCCGGTCCGGGCCATGCTGGACCGCGGCCTGACCGTCGCCGCCGGAACGGACGCGACCCGCGTCTCCTCGTACAACCCGTGGGTCGCCCTCCACTGGCTGGTCACCGGGCGCACCGTCGGCGGCACCGCGCTCTACCCGGCCGCGAACCTGCTCGACCGGGAGACCGCCCTCGGCCTCTACACCCGGGGCGGAGCGCGGCTCACCGGCGAGCAGGACGTCAAGGGAACCCTGCGGGAGGGCTACTACGGCGACCTGGCGGTCCTCTCCGACGACTTCCTCACCGTGCCCGAGGACGTCATCCCCGACATCGAGTCCGTCCTCACCGTCGTCGGCGGCCGCATCGTCTACGCGACCGCGGAGTACGAGGGACTCGACGAGGCCGTCCCGCCGGTGAGCCCCGCATGGAGCCCGGTGGCCCGCTTCGGCGGCTACCAGGCGGGCCGGGCCGGCGCCCGTCAGGCGTCGTCGGTGGCCGAGGCCGCCGCCGAGTCCGAGCAGCACCGCAGGTGGCGCGTCGCGCGCGGCTCCGTCCCCGAGACGGCGCCGCCCTTCGTCGACCCCTGCTTCGACCACTGAAGGAGAGACACCCGATGACTGCCGCCTCCCCGGCCGCCGACGGCGAAGAAGACCCGGGCGCCCCGCCCGGACGCCGATTCGAGCCGGACCTCCGGTCGATGACGCGGATCAACCTGCGCCCCATCGCCTCACCCATGCCGCTCGGCTTCTTCACGATCGCCATCGCGTCCGTGATGACGGGCTGCCTCCAGCTCGGGATCCTCGGCGAGGAGGCCCGCACCGCGGTCGCCTTCACCGTGCTGCCCGCCTTCGTCCTCCAACTCCTGGTCAGCTTCCTGGCCTTCGGCGCCCGCGACGTGATCGCCGCCACGCTGATGGCGGTGTTCGCCGGCAGCTGGCTGCCCTACTCGCTCATCATGCTGAGCGGCGCGGCGGACGGACCGAAGGTCCTCGGCATCTTCAACCTGGCCCTTCTCTGCTTCGGCGCGCTGATGACCGCCGTGACCGGGCCCAAGCGGGCGCTCTGGCTCGTCCTCGCGGTCTCCCTGCCCCGGTGGGCGGCGACCGGCCTCGCGGGCGTCACCGGCGCCGAGTGGCTGACGCGCACGTCCGGGGTGCTCGGGCTCGTGGTGGCGCTGGTCGCGATGTACACGGCGTTCGCCCTGATGCTCGAGGACATGCGCAGCGAGCAGATTCTGCCCCTCGGCCGCAGCGGCCCCGCCCACCTCGCGGTGGAGGGCGACCTCGCCGTCCAGCTCCGCAACCTGGAGCGCCAGGCGGGCGTGCGCCGCACCCTCTGACCCCGGCCACCGGGCCCCCGAACCACCGGCCTCGGACGCCGGCCACCGGACCCCGGCCCCCGAACCACCGGCCCCCCCGGCCCCCGGCCCCCCGGCCCCCGGCCCCCCGGCCCCCGGACCCGCCACCGGCCCCCGAACCACCGCGAACGACAGGAGCACCCATGGAACCCCAGGTCATCGACCGGCCCGAGAAGTCCCGGTACGAGATCCTCGCCGAGCCCGATGCCGAGACCGGCGCCGAGACCGCAGGCTTCGCCGAGTACCACCTCTCCGAGGGCGAGATCGCCTTCCTCCACACCGAGATCGACCCCCGCTTCGGCGGCCGGGGCCTGGGCGGGCTGCTCGCCCGCGGCGCCCTCGACGACGCCCGGGCCCGTGGGCTGCGCGTCCTGCCGTACTGCCCCTTCATCCGCGGATGGATCGGCAAGCACCCCGAGTACACCGAGCTGGTGCCCGAGGCGCGCCGCGCCCGCTTCGGCCTGTGAACCGACTGCCGATCATCATCAACCGCAGCCACTCACCCAGGAGTTGACCCATGCCCCGACACGCCCGACCCACCGTCGTCCTGGTCCACGGCGCCTTCGCCGACGCCTCCGGCTTCGCCCGCGTCATCCCCGAACTCACCGCAGCCGGTCTGGACGTGGTGGCTCCGGCCGTGCCCAACCGCGGCCTCGTCGACGACGCCGCGTACATCGCCTCCGTGGTCCGTGCCGTCGAAGGCCCCGTGATCCTGGTCGGGCACTCCTACGGCGGCGCCGTCATCACCCTCGCCGGTGCGGAGGACAACGTCCGCGCGCTGGTGTACCTCGCCGGATACGCGCTGAAGGAGGGCGAGAGCCTGGGCGAGCTGCAGGGCGGCTTCCCCGACTCCGGTCTCGCCGACGCGCTCGTCTACACCCCGTTCCCGGTCCCCGGCACCAGCGAGACCGGCACCGACGTCTCGGTGGCGGTCGACCGGTTCCCCGAACTCTTCGCGGCCGACGTCGAGCCCCGGCTCGCCGAGGTGCTCGCCGTCTCCCAGCGCCCCCTCGCCGCACGGGCCTTCTCCGAGGCGGCACCGGTCGCCGCGTGGCGGACCAAGCCCTCGTGGGGACTGGTCGCCTCCTCCGACCGTACGATCAACCCCGATGTGGAGCGGTACGGGTACGCGCGGGCCGGCATGACGACCGTCGAGGTCGACTCCTCCCACCTGGTGATGCTCTCCCAGCCCAAGGCCGTGGCGGAGCTGATCCTGGACGCGGCGCGGTCGACCGGCCACTGACCTGGCCCTTCGACGTCGAACGATTGGTCTATGTCGTGCGAACCCGGTAGCTTTCCGAAACGCCCGCCGAGAACGCGCGGCGGGCGATCGGAGGAAGCACACCCATGAGGTCCGGCGCGAGGCTCGCGCTCGCCGTGATCGTCCTCGCCGTCACCGCCACCGCCTGCGGCACCCCGCGGGACGGCGGTCCGCGGTCGCACACCGCCGCGGACTGCGCCCCGTACGCCCGCTACGGCGAGCACCCGGGGACCCGGGTCACCGTGTACGCGGAGAACCGGGACCGGGAAGCCGACCTCTTCGAGGAGGCGTGGGCGGACTTCGCCGACTGCACGGGAATCGACGTCCAGTACGAGGGCGACGGGGAGTTCGAGGCGCAGATCCAGCTCCGGGTCGACGGCGGGAACGCCCCTGACGTGGCGTTCTTCCCCCAGCCCGGCCTCATGGAACGCTTCGCGCGGGCCGGGAGGCTGAAGCCCGTGAGCTCCGGCGTCGCCGCTCTCGCCAAGCAGGGCTGGTCGGCAGACTGGAACGGCTACGCGACCGTGGACGGAACCCTCTACGGCACTCCGCTGGACGCCAACGTGAAGTCGCTCGTCTGGTACTCCCCGACGTTCTTCCGGGACCGGGGACTGAGCGTTCCCCGCACGTGGACCGAGCTGATGGCCGTCACCGAGAAGATCGCCGCCTCGGGCGTCAAGCCGTGGTGCGCGGGCGTGGAGTCCGCCGAGGCGACCGGCTGGCCCGTGACGGACTGGATCGAGGACGTCCTGCTGCGTCAGCAGGGCACGCACGTATACGACCAGTGGGTCGCCCACGAGATCCCGTTCGACGACCCGCGGGTCATCAGGGCCATGGACACCGTGGGGTCCCTCCTCAGGAACGACCGGTACGCCAACGGCGGTTTCGGCCCGGCCCGGTCGATGGCCTCGATCTCCTTCCAGGAGGCCGGGGCACCGGTCCTCTCCGGTGACTGCGCGATGCACCGCCAGGCCTCGTTCTACGCCGGCCTGTGGCCGAAGGGCACCGAGATCGGACCGGACAAGGACGTCTACACCTTCCTCCTGCCGGGTCGCGACCCGGCGAGCCGCCCCGTACTGGGCGGTGGCGTGTTCACGGCGGCGTTCGCCGACCGACCCGAGGTGCGGGCGTTCCAGGAGTATCTGGCCTCCGCGGACTTCGCGAACGCGCGCATGAGGAAGGGCCCTTTCGTCTCGGCGAACAGGGGCGTGGATCCGGCGAACGCCGCCACCCCGGTCGACCGGCTCTCGATCCAGCTGCTCCAGGATCCCGGGACGCAGTTCAGGTTCGACGGTTCGGACCTGATGCCGGCCTCGGTCGGCGCCGGGACGTTCTGGAAGGGAGCCGTCGACTGGATCGGCGGCGCGAGCACCCGGCAGGTCGCCGCCTCCATCGAACGGTCCTGGCCGGGAAGGTGAAGTCGTTCGACGTCGTCGCCCAGCAGCCCAAGCTGCTGTACCTGCTCCAGGGCCTCGCCGCCTTCGCGGCGGTCGTCTCCCTGATCCTCCTCGCGCTGCACCGGGGGCCGGTACGGAGGAGGGCCGCGGCCCTCCTCCTGCTCGCCCCCGCGCTGCTGCTGCTCACGATCGGCCTCCTCCTGCCCGGGCTGCGCACCCTGGCGCTGTCGTTCACCGGCAGCGGCGGAGACACCTGGGCCGGCCTGGACAACTACGTGTGGATGTTCACCGACCGCGGGGCGCTCGTGGCGCTGCGCAACACCCTGGCGTGGGTGGTCCTCGTACCGCTGACGTCCACCGGGGTCGGTCTGCTCTACGCCGCGGCCGTCGCACGGTCGCGGTGCCGGACGTTCGCGCTGTCCCTCCTCCTGACGCCGATGGCGATCTCGTTCGTCGGCGCGGGTGTCGTCTGGAAGTTCGTCTACGCCTACCGTCCGGCCGGGGCCGGCCAGATCGGGCTGCTGAACCGGCTCGTCGTCGCGTTCGGCGGCGAACCGCGGCAATGGCTCGTGGACTCCCCCTGGAACGTCCTGTTCCTCATCGTCGCGATGGTGTGGACACAGACGGGCTTCGCGGCCGTGCTGCTGGCCGGCGCGATCAGAGCCGTACCCGCGGAGCTGACCGAGGCCGCCCGGCTCGACGGCGCGTCCCCCGGGCAGATCTTCCGGCGGATCACCCTGCCGTCGATCAGGCCCACCCTGCTCGTCGTCCTCCTCGCCCAGGCCGTCGGCACCTTCAAGGCCTTCGACATCGTCAAGACCATGACCGGCGGCCAGTTCGACACGGGCGTCCTCGCGCACGCCATGTACGAGCAGGCCTTCCGCTACGGCGAGACGGGCCGCGGCGCGGCGCTCGCCGTGCTCCTCTTCCTCCTCGTCACCCCCCTCGTCGCCCACCAGGTCCGGGCGCAGCGGAGGACGGGGTGAACGGCATCCGGGAGCGTCTGGCCTCCCGCGCCCTCTCGTCCGTCGCCGTGCTGATCGCGATCCTCTGGACGACCCCCACCCTCGGCCTGCTGCTCTCCTCGCTCCGCCCCGAGGAGGACATCAAGACGACGGGCTGGTGGACCGTGTTCGGTGCGCCGCACCTCACGCTCGACAACTACGGCGAGGTCCTCTCCGGCGGCGGGAACGGCTCGGGCCGGCTCGCGGAGCACTTCGTCAACTCCGTCGTCATCACCCTCCCCTCGGTGCTGTTCCCGCTCGTCCTGGCCTTCTTCGCGGCGTACGCCCTGGCCTGGATCGACTTCCGGGGGCGCGACGCGCTCCTCGTCGGCGTCTTCGCGCTCCAGGTCGTGCCGCTCCAGATGGCGCTCGTCCCGCTCCTGAGGCTCTTCTCCGGGGGCTGGCTGTTCCTGCCCGCCTGGCACCTCACCGGTCCGGCGCGGTTCGGCCAGGTCTGGTTCGCCCACACCGCCTTCGCGCTGCCGTTCGCGGTGTTCCTCCTGCACCACTTCCTGGCGGCACTGCCCCGGGACCTGATCGAGGCCGCCCGCGTCGACGGCGCGTCGCACGGGACGCTGCTGCTCCGGATCGTGCTGCCGCTGGCCCGCCCGGCCCTCGTCAGCCTCGCCGTCGTCCAGTTCGTCTGGGTGTGGAACGACCTCCTCGTGGCACTGACCCTGTCGGGTGGAACGGCGGAGACCGCGCCCATGACGGTCAGACTGGTGAGCCTGGCCGGCACCTACGGCAGCGAGTGGCAGCGGCTCACCGCGGGAGCCTTCGTGGCCGCCCTCGTTCCGCTGCTCGTCTTCTTCCTGCTCCGCCGGCACTTCGCACGGGGACTGCTCGCCGGATCGGTCAAGGGATGAGCCCCGGCCGGCCCGGGGGGCACGGTGCGGCGACCGGACTGAGCCGGCCCGGACTGCGGGGACGCGAAGCCGAGCTGGAGCGGCTGCGCGCCCTGCTCGAAGCCGTGCGCGACGGTGAGGGAGCCGCGGTCGCGCTGCTCCTCGGCGAGCCCGGGATCGGGAAGACCGCGCTGCTCCAGGAGGCCGTCTCGCTCGGGCGGGACCGCGGGTTCCTCGTCGGCCATGGACGCGCCGAGGAACTGCACGAACTGGCACCGCTCGCCTCACTGGCCTCGGGCCTCCTGCACGGAGACCCGCCGCTGCTCTCCGGCGCGGACTTCGCGGACCTGGCCGGCCGCCACGACCAGCGCATCCGGCTCGTCGAACGCCTGGCCCAGCTGATCGAGGAACGCTCGGCGGGCAGGCCCGTCCTGATCGCGGTCGACGACGTCCAATGGGCCGACCCGCTGAGCCGGTTCGCCCTGAGCGTCCTGCCCGCACGGCTGCTCAGCTCCCCGGTCCTCTGGCTGCTCACCAGCAGGGAGGACCCGGAGCTGTACGGGCAGGGGCCGCTGACGACGTTCCTCCCGCTGAGGCCGCTGTCCGAGACGGCCCTGGCCGAACTGGCACGCGACGTCCTCGGCCGGGACCTGCCCGCGCGGGCAGGTGCACTCCTCGACGGGGCGGGCGGCAATCCCTTCCTCGCCGCCGAGATGCTCGCCGGCATCGCGGCGACGGGCACCGGCGGGTCGGAACCGCCCGAGCGGCTGGTCCTCGGCGTACGCGACCGACTGGCCGACCTCCGGCCGGACACCCTGCACTTCCTGCGGATCGGCTCGGTCCTCGGCCGCGCGTTCTCCCTCGCCGACGCCGCCGCCCTGTGCGGCCGGCCCGCCGCCGGACTGAGCGCCGAAGTGGACGAGGCGATCGCCGCCGCCCTCCTCCACGACGACGGCGAACGCCTCCTGTTCCGCCACGACCTGCTCCGCCAGGCGGTGTACGCCGACCTCGCCCCCTCCGTACGCCGGGCCCTGCACCGGGAGGCGGCGAGCCGGCTCGTCGCGGCCGGCCGGAGCTCAGGCGACGCGGTCCCGCATCTGCTGAAGAGCGCCGAACCCGGCGACACGGAGGCGATCGCACTGCTCGGCACCGCCGCCGACGACGTGCTCGCCGTGATGCCCGACCTCGCCGCCGACCTGGCCGTACGGGCCCTGCAACTCGTACCGGCCCGTGCGCCCCTGGCGTACGAGGTGGGGGAGCGGGCCATCGTCGCGCTGACCCGCGCCGGCCGGTACGCGCAGGCACGGGAGACCGGCGACGCGCTGCTCGCCCGGCAGCCGCCCCTGGACGTCTTCGCCCGTCTGCAGTCCGCACTCGGCGACGCGCTCTGGCACCTCGACGACGTCCACGAGCTGACCCGCCGCACGACGACGGCGCTGGCAGCCGTCACCGACCCGGCGGTCCGCGCCCGGCTGACCGCCCGGCACGCCCTGGCCCGGTCCCGGGGGAGCGACCTCGGTGCCGCCCGGGAGTGCGGCGAGCGGGCGCTCGCCGAGGCGGAGCGAGCAGGCGACCGGGAGGCCCGCGTCCTCGCCCTGTGGGGGCTCGGCGAGATCGCCCTCAACGCCGGCGACTGCGCGGCCGCCGTCGCCCACCACACGGCGCTGAGCGTGTTCGACTCGGCCTTCCTTCCCGAGGAGGCCGTCGCCCTGATCCACATGGACGACTTCGACGCCGCACGGCGACTGCTCCGGTCGGCGGGCGACGTTCACCCGCGCCCCGCCATGCTCGCCTGGACGCAGGGAACCCTGAACATGGCGCTCGGCCGGCTCGACGACGCGGACGCCGACTTCGTCACCGCCGAGCGGCTCGAAGCGGACCTCCGCCTGCCCGGCAACCTGGTCAACATCCGCGTCAACCGCGGCCTCATCGCGCTGCTGCGCGGCGACCGCAAGGCCGCGGGGGCACACCTGGACGTGGTGCGGGCGAACGTGACCGACCGGCCGAACACGGGCAACCACGCCACGCTCCGGTACTTCGAGGCCGTGGTCGCCGACGCCGACGGCGACCACGCGGCAGCGGCCGAACTCGTCCGGTCGGTGCAGCGGGACCACCCCTTCCTCCGGTGGCGGCTGCTGCGCCCCCACCTCGTCCAGGCCGTGCGGATCGCCCTGCGCGGCGGGGACCGGAAACTCGCCGAGGACCTCGCGGCCCAGGCCGCCGCCCACGCCGCCCGCAACCCCGCCGTGCCGACCGTCCAGGGCACGGCCGCCCACGCCTCCGCCCTGGTGAACGCCGACCGGGAACTCCTCCAGCGGGCGGTGGGCATCCTCCACGACGGCCCCCGGCCGCTGCCCCTCGCCGCCGCGTCCGCCGACCTGGGGCGCGCGCTCCTGCCCACGGGCGGCGCCGCCGCGACAGCCGCCCTGACCACGGCGCACGACCTCTACGCGCGGGCCGGGGCCGACGCCGAGGCCGACCGGGTCCGGGCCGATCCGCAACGGGCCACCCGCCGCCCCGGCCGGCGCACCGGCCGGCTCCGGCCGCGCACCGACCAGGGCTGGGACGCGCTGACGGCCTCGGAACGCAAGGTGGCCCGGCTGATCGCCGCGGGTCACACCAACCGGTCCGCCGCGGAGACCCTCGTCGTCTCCCCGCACACGGTCAACACCCATCTGGCCTCGATCTTCCGCAAGCTCGCGGTGCGATCGCGGGTCCACCTGGCCCGGATCGTCCTCGCGGAGGACGACGCCGCAGCGGCGGTCGACGCCTGAGCGCGACCTCCGCGCCCCCGTACAGGAAGGGACGCGAGGTGCGACGGAAGGACCTGCGGCCCCGGACGGCGACGCGTACACCGACGGGCGCACGGCCGCGCCCACCGGGCCGCGCCGGAGCGGTTCACCCGGCGTCGTACTGTTCCGCCGTATGAGCGTGAACCGAGTGACGACCAGGACCGTGCCCGAGGGGCCCGACGGCGTACGGACACCCCTCCGGGGCAGGGACGCCGAACTGGCGTTCATCGAGGACCGGCTCGACGCGCTCGGCCGCGGCACAGGCGGGATCGTCCGCGTGGAGGGCCCCGTCGGAATCGGCAGATCCCGGATCCTCGCCGAGGCCGCGGCGGCCGCGAGGCGGCGCGGGACCCGGGTGTTCGAGGGGGCCGCCGACCCCGACGACCAGTTCGTACCGCTCGGCCCGCTCCTCGAAGGCGTCCTCGCCGGCGAGGAACCGCTGTCGGGCGCCCGGCGGCTGCGGGACCTCGCCACGACACCCGGCCGGCGGTTCTGGCTGCTCCAGGAGCTGGGGGACCGCCTGCGGGAGGCGGCTCGCAAGGGACCCCTGCTCGTCGCCCTCGACGACCTCCAGTGGTGCGACGACCTGACCCTCCTCACCTTCCACACCCTCGCGGCGGGACTCTCCTCTCACCCGATCCTGTGGCTGGTCGCCGTGCGCGGCGGCAGCGTCCCGTCCGGGGTGCGCACCACCCTGGACAGGATCCGCCAGGCCGGCGCACACGAGCTGGTCCTCCAAGCGCTGGAGGACCGCGCGGTCGCCCGGATCACCGAGGACGTCCTCGGCGCCCCTCCCGACCCGGACGTCCTCCGCCTCGCCCGCCGCGCCGAGGGGGTGCCCCAGCTGCTCGTCGAGCTGCTCGGCTCGCTGCCCGAGGAGGCGGTGACGATCGAGAACGGCACGGCCGGACTGCCGGCCGGGCCCCCCGCCCCACGCCGGCTCCCCTCCGTCGAACGCCGCCTCGGCCAACTGTCCGACGAGGCGCGGGAGCTGGTGCAGACGACGGCCGCCGTCGGCGGCACGGTCACCGTCGCGGCCCTCGCCGAACTGCTCGGCAGATCCTCGGCGGCGCTCATCACAGCCGTCCGGGAATCCCTCGACACCGATCTGCTCGCCGAGAGCGGCGACCGCCTCGTCTTCCGCCACGACCTGGTCCGCGAGGCCGTGGAAGCCGGCCTCCCCCTGCCCCTGCGCCGGGCCCTGCCCCGCCGGACCGCCGGCCCGACGCCGGGCAGAGCACCGGCCCGTGCCGCACGGACCGAGGGGCCGGCACCGAATGACGCCGTGCGGGCCGACCGGCTCCGCACCCGAGCGGCGGAACTCGCGGCCACCGCTCCCGGGCCCGCCGCGGAACGCATCCTCGAGGCCCTGGCACTCACCGCGGCGGACGCCCCGCAGCGGCCGCGGATCATCTCCGAGACGATCCCGCTGCTCTGGCAGACGGGCCGGGCCGCCCAGGCACGGGAGTTGGGCACCTCCGCCCTGGCGGACGGCGGTCTCGGGCCCGAGGACGAGGCGGGCATCCGCCTCGCCCTGGCCCGCCTCGCCATACCCTTCGACTTCTCCGAGGCCGTCCGGCAGGCCCGCGCCGGGGCGGCACTGCCCGGGATCTCCGCGACCGCGCGGGGGCGACTGCTCGCCATGCTCGCCGTCGGCCTGTCGATGTCCGGCGAGCACACGGCGGCCGAACGGGTCGCCGCGGAGGCCTGGGAGACCGCGGCGACCGCGGGGGACCGCGCCGCCGAGGCCACGCTGACGACCGTCCGCTCGGCCGTGAGCTTCCACCGCATGGACCTGACCGAGGCGTTCCGACAGGCCGAGCGGTCCGCCGCGCTGGCCGAAGCCCTGGGCGTCAGCACCTCGCTGTGGGTACCGGAGGCCCTGTGGCACGCCCTCCTCGCGAACACCACCGGACGCACCGCGGAGGCGCTCGCCGTCGCGGAGGAGGGCATCCGGGCCACCGAGCAGCAGGGCCGGACGGCCGCCACCCGCATGTGGCTCATGACCCGCTCCCGCATCCTCCTGGAAGCCGGACGGCTGGCGGACGCCCGGGCCGACTGCGAGGCCGCGTCCGCGCCCGACGATCCCGGCCCGGGCAACCTCGCCGACGTCACGCTCCGGTACGTGATGCTGCGCGTCGCGCTGCACACCGGCGACCGGCGGACCGTACAGGCCTACGCGGCGGAGGCGAGGCGCATGCGCAGCGACGACGCTCCCGTCGTGCGACACTTCGGCTCCTGGATGCTGGCACTGACGGCCGACTTCGAAGGCCGGCCCGACCTCGCCATGGCCGAGCTCGACGGAGTGATGACGTCGCCCGCCGAAGAGCGGCCCGCCTACGCCGGTCTGATCGACCCCGCCGACGCCCCGGTGCTCGTCCGGCTGGCCTTGCGGGCGGGCGCGTTCGAACGGGCCGCGCAGGCGGTCGCCCAGGCCGAGCGGCGGGCCTCGCTCAATCCCGGCCTCACCTTCCTCGCCGCCACCGCCGCGCACGCCAGGGGGCTCCTCGACAACGACCTCGCCCCCCTCGTACACGCCGTCCGGCTCTACGAGGACTGCCCCAGGGTGCTGGCCCGGGCCTCGGCACTGGAGGACGCCGGACGCCGACTGGCGGCCACCCGGAAGGCCGAGGCGGTGCCGTACCTGGAGACGGCCCTGGCGCTCTCCGCGCGCGCGGGCGCCGATCGGGACGTCGCACGGATACGCGGGCGCCTGCGGGCCGCCGGTGTCCGCAAGCGGCCCGCGTCGGCCCGACCCGACGCCGCATGGCCCGAGTTGACGCCGGCGGAGACACGGGTGGTGCGGCTCGTGGCCCGAGGAATGACCAACCGTCAGGTGGCCGAGCAGCTCTCCCTCTCGCCGCACACGGTGGGTTCGCACCTGCGCCGCTCCTTCACCAAGCTCGACGTCACCTCACGCGCGGAGCTGACCCGACTGGTGAAGCACCGCGACAGCGGAGAGTAGTCGCTTCGTATCCCCCGGGGGAGTCACGGCAATGCACGATTCGTGCGATGTGCCGTCGTCGTCGTTTCCCCAGACTGATCGAGCACCGCGGAATGGACGAGTTCGCGCGGACAGCCGATCGAGAGAGGAACGACGCATGACCGCCAGGCTCCAGCGAGCCCGCCCCGGCAGCCCCGAGCTCCAGGCACTCGTCGACGAACTCGCGGAGCGGCTCGGCCGCTCCGTCGCCGTCGACGACCCGCTGGTCCGCATGGTCTGCACGAGCCGCCACTTCGGCGACGAGGATCCGGTGCGCATCGGCACCCTGCTGCAGGGCCGCGCCGACAACGCCGCCATCCGCTACGTCCTCGCCCAGGGCGTGACCCGGTGGACGAGGCCCGGCTTCATCGACGGCCGTGACGACCTCGGACTGCTGCCCCGGTACGTCGTGCCGCTGCGCGAGCGCGGGCACCTCCTCGGGCTGCTCCTGGTCGTCGTCCCCGAGAAGACGCTGGGAGAGCAGGAGATCCACGCCATCACCCGGGCCGCGGAGGCCATGTCGGCCCAGATGTACGGGGAGCAGATCACCGCCGACACCCGGAAGACCGAGGAGCGGGACCTCGCCCTCGCCCTCGTCGGGCCCGACGTCGCCGCCCGTACCGCCGCGCGTCGCCGCGGCACGGAGACGGCGCTGCTCGGCCCGGCGGAGCACGTCCTGGTCACCGTCGTCCGGCTGGCCTGCGGCCCGGAGCTCCTGCGCCGGTCCGAGGCCGCCCTGTGGGCCGCGCTCGAGGGATACCGGCAGACGCGCTCCGCCCAGGGACTCGTCGCGATCGACAAGGAGCGGGCGATCCTGCTCCAGCTCCGCGACCGGCCGCCGCACCCGGACGAGGTCGCCGCCCAGTCCGCCCACATCCTCGACGAACTCCGCACCTTCCTGGACCCGTCGGTGGCCCCCGTGATCGGCGTCGGCGGCCGCCACACCGGCCTGGACGACGCGTGGACCTCGTACGAGCAGGCGCTCGTGGCCGCCCGCGCGGCCCGCCGACTGCCCGCCCTCAACCAGATCGGGGACTGGGAGCTCCTCGGGGAGCTGGCCGTGCTGCTCCAGCTCCCCGAGCACGCCCTTACCCCCTCGCTGGTCCCGAAGCCGCTCCGTACCCTGACCGAGGCTCACGGCGGCGACCGGCTGCGGGACACCCTGCGCTGTTTCCTGGAACACGCGGGATCGATCCCCAAGACCGCGCAGACGCTGGGCATCCACCGCACCTCGCTGTACTACCGGCTGCGCCAGATCCAGGAGATCACCGGACTCGATCTCGACGACGGCGCCCACCGGCTCACCCTCCACCTCGGCCTCAGGATCGGGGAACTCCTCGCCCCGGACGCCGACAGGGCCCTGTGACCCCCGAGCGCTTCGACAAAGCGAGGAGGATCCACGGCCCGATTCCTACAGCGCGCGGTGGTGCGCGCGACGGGCCCCATTCGAGGATGTTCGGGACGGGCGGGGACGACGTACCGCCCCTGACCAGGGGAGAGGTCATGAAGCAACTGATCACGACGGACGGCGTACGGCTCGCCTACCAGGACACCGGAGGCGACGGCGTCCCGCTGGTGATGCTGCACGGCTGGGGGCAGACGCAGGCGATGTTCCGCCACCAGATCGAGGGGCTCGCCCCGACCCGTCGGGTCGTCACCGTCGACCTGCGCGGCCACGGGCGGTCGGACAAACCGGACCACGGCCACCGCGTCGCCCGGCTCTCCCGCGACGTGCTCGAACTCGTCGACCATCTCGGTCTCGACCGGTTCGACGCACTGGGCTGGTCCATGGGCGTCTCCGTGTGGTGGAGCTTCGTCGACCAGTACGGCACCGGCCGGATCCGGCGGTTCGTCGCCGTCGACCAGCCCGCGGCGGTCGCCGCCGTGCCCTGGATGACCGAGCGGGAACAGCGGGAGTCCGGCGCCATCTTCGACGTGTCGGGGCTGTTGTACCTGGGCGCGGCCCTCGCGGGCCCCGAGGGCGACACGGTCCGCGCCGACTTCGTGAACAGCATGTTCTCCGGCGAACCGGACCCCGAGGTGCTGGCCTTCGTCGCCGAGGAGATCAGGTCGACACCCGCCCACCCGGGCGTGCCGCTGCTCTTCGACCACTGCGCCCAGGACTGGCGGGACGTGCTTCCCCGGATCGACGTGCCGACCCTGGTGATCGGCTGCGAGGGCAGTCATGTGCACCCCGACGCGCAGCGCTTCGTCGCCGAGCGGATTCCCGGCGCGCGCCTGCACGTCTTCGCCTCCGACGTGGCGAGCTCGCACTACCCCTTCCTGGAGAACCCGGCGGCCTTCAACGCCGTGGTGGAGAAGTTCCTGGCCGAGGAGCCGCCGAGAGGGGCGTGAACCCGCCCTCCGTCTGCACGAACCCACGGCCAGGAATCACCATGACCCTCACACTCGTGTCACGCACGCCCGAACAGGTGCCCCGGCGGGCGCCCGCGCCGACCGCGCCCTCCTCCGGCTCGGAGTGGCTGGTCCAAACGCTCTCCGAGATGCCGGACACGAACGACCGGAACCACCTCTACCTCGGCGTCCACGTCCGTGGGCCCGTGACCGTACGCGAGCGTGCCGAGACCCCGCTGGAGCCGAACGACCTCGTCTTCTGCGACCCGGCCCGGCGGCACCTGCTGCGGTTCGGAGAGGACTGCCAGATGATCTTCTGCCGCGTGCCCCGGTGCTATCCGGGCGTCCCGGAGTCGGAACTGGACCGGGTTCTCGGCGTCCCCGTACGCGGCGGAGAGGGCATCGGGGCGCTGGTGTCCGACTTCCTGACCGCGATCGCCGCCAGGGCGGAGTTCCGCCGGTCCTCGATCGGGGAGCGGCGCGCCCGCACGGCCGTCCACCTCCTCTCCGTCCTGGTCATGGAGCTCCTCGAAGCGGACACGGCGGACACCGCCGACGACGCGTCCGGAGCCGGTCGGGAGATGCTGTCCCGTGTCCACGCCCACATCGAGGAACACCTGATGGATCCGGACCTCTCGGCGGAATCCATCGCGCGCGCCCACCACATCTCCGTGCGCTACCTGCAGAAGCTGTTCCAGAACGACGGCAGCACCGTGAGCCAGTGGGTGCGGCAACGCAGGCTGGAGTCCTGCCGGTTCGAGCTGAGCCGCTCCACCCGGAGGACCACGATGGCCGCGATGGCACACCGCTGGGGCTTCAGCAGCCCCTCGCACTTCAGCCGCACGTTCCGCGGGGCCTACGGCATGAGCCCCAGCGCATGGCAGGCCCTGGCGACCTCGGCCTTCGCACCGATGACCGCCGACGCCCAGGACGAGCGACGGCGCTGAGACGCGCGCTCCGTCCCGCCCGACACCGAGAAGAGAACTCCCATGCCCCACCCCACCGTCGTCCTCGTGCACGGTGCCTTCGCCGACGCGACCGGCTGGATCGGCGTCATCGCGGAACTGCGGAGCAGCGGCATCCCGGTGCTCGCCCCGCCGAACCCGCTCCGCGGCCTGGCATCGGACGCCCTCCACCTCGCCTCCGTCCTGAGACAGGTCGAGGGTCCGGCCGTCCTCGTCGGCCACGCGTACGGGGGTGCGCTGATCACCGTGGCCGGCGCCGCGGACAACGTGGTGGGGCTCGTCTACGTGGCCGCCTATGTCCCCGACGAGGGCGAGAGCCTGGTCCGGCTCCAGGGGAGCCACCCCGGTCCTCCGCTGGCGGACAGCCTGAAGGAGTGGACCTACCCGCTCCACGACGGCGCCCTGGCGGTGGAGGTCACCATCGAGACGACGGCGTTTCCCTCCGTCTTCGCGGCGGACGTGCCCGAGGACGTCGCCGGTGCCCTGGCGGCCGCTCAACGCCCGCTCGCCGCGGCCGCGTTCACCGAACCCGCGACCGCGGCGGCCTGGCGGACGAAACCGTCCTGGGCGCTGGTGGCCGGGGCCGACCGCACGATCGGCCCCGAGGTCCAGCGCTTCGGCGCCGCACGGGCCGGCGCCGTCGTCGTCGAACTCCCGGACGCCTCCCACGCCGTCGGCCTCTCCGAGCCCAAGCGGGTCGCCGACCTGATCAGGACCGCGGTACGAGCGACCAGTTGACCGGCGTGGCCGGGAAAGGAGAACCGTGTACGGGAAGAAGTCCTTCGGTGCCGTGCTGCGCGGGCTGCGCCAGCGAGGCCGTCTCACGATGGAGGAGCTGTCCGAGGCGTCGGGCGTGAGCGTCCGGGCCATCGGCGACATGGAACGCGGGCGCAGCCTGGTTCCGCAGCGGCGCACGGTGGTGGCGCTCGCGGAGGGCCTCGGGCTCACGGACGAGGAGCGGGACGCGCTGCTGAGCACGGCGCGGGCGGCACGTCCGACGCGCCCGGCCGCGGTGGCGGGAACGGGCGTCCCGCCGCGGTCGGCGGGGGACTTCACCGGGCGGGAGCCGGAGCTCGCGGTCCTGCGGGCGGCCGCCGAACGGGCCCCGGCCGGCGGTGCGGTGCCGGTGTGGGTCGTCTCGGGTCCCCCGGGGTGCGGGAAGACCACGCTGGCGCTGAAGGCGGCGGCGGATCTGGCGGGGGAGTTCCCCGACGGGTGTTTCGTGGTCGACCTGCACGGCGTGGACGGCCCCGTCGACACGGACGAGGCGCTGCTGAAGCTGCTGAAGGCCCTCGGGGTGTCGGACCGCAGGCTGGCCAAGGAGGACGCCTCCGGGCGGGCCGGGCTGCTGCGGGCACTGCTGGCCGACCGCCGGTGCCTCGTGGTGCTCGACAACGCCCGCGACGAGGGGCAGGTCCGTGCGCTGCTGCCCGCCGCCGGGCGCAGCCTGGTGCTGGTCACCAGCAGACGTCCGCTGACCGGTCTCGAGGACGTCGACCGCCTCGCGCTGTCGGAGATGGCACAGGACGAGGCGGTCGGCCTGCTGCGGCGGATCCTGGGCGAGGAACGGGCGGACGCGGAGGCCGAGGCCGTGGCGCGGGTCGCCGAGCTGTGCGGACGGCTGCCGCTGGCCCTGCGGGTGGCGGGAAACTGGCTGACGGCCCGTACCGGGTGGAGCGTCGGGCACCTGGTCCGGCGGCTGGCCGACGAGGAGCGCCGGCTCGGCGCGCTCACCGCCGGCGACGTGCGGGTCGAGGCGGCCTTCGAGCTGTCCTACCGCCAACTCACCACCCAGGCCGCGCGGATGCTGCGGCTGCTGAGCCTGGTCCCGGGACCGGACATGACCGCCGCCTACGGCGCCGCCCTCACCGGCACCGGAGTCTTCGACGCCGAGGACGCGATGGAGGAGCTCGTCGAGGCCGGACTCCTGCAGGCCGCCTTCACCGGCCGCTACCAACTCCACGACCTCATCCGCCTGTTCGCCCGCTCCCGGCTCTCCCGCGAGGAGCCGCCCGCCGAGCGGCAGGCCGCCGACGACCGGCTGCGCGCCTGGCTGCTGGAGACGGCCGGGGTCGCCGGCCGCTGGTACAAACCGGAGTACGGGGCGCCACCGCCCTCCTGGAAGGGCCTGGTCCCGCTGGAGAACGCGGAGGAGGCCCGTGCCTGGCTCCAGAGCGAAGCGCCTTCCTGGCTCGCCGCGCTGCGCGTCGCCGCTCGGCGGGGTGAGCACACCCGGGTGGTGGAGACGGCCTACGCGATGGAATGGTTCTGCAACCTGTGGGTCCACTGGGGGCACTGGCCCGAGGTCTTCCGCCTGGCCGCCGAGGCCGCCGCCGTGCTCGACGACCCGTCCATGCAGGCGTTCCACCTCAACGTCCACTCCTGGTCCCTCTCCTGCGCGTCCCGGTACGCGGAGGCCGTCGCACGGGCCCGCGAAGGGCTGGAGTGCGCCCGCCGCGCCGGCAACAGCGCCCAACAGGCCTCGGCGCTGGCGCTGGCGGCGTGGGCCCAGTCGGAGCTCGGCGAGGTCCAGGAGGCGGCCGACACGTCGCTCGCCGCCATAGGCCTCTACGAGGAGACCGACGACCGCGCGGGCTGGCTGGGCGCCGTGTTCACCCACGGAACCTCTCTGCGCCTGCTCGGCCGTGCCGAGGAGGCCCTGGTCCAGCACCAGCGCATCATCACCTTCCTGGACGCGCCAGACTGCCCGGTGAACGGGCACCTGGCCGACATGTACCGCGCCAACACGACCGGCGCGCTCGGCCGCGGCCACGCCGCCCTGCGCCGATGGCGCGAGGCCGCCGACCACCTTCGCGACGCCGCGGCGCAGGCCCACCGCATCGGCATTCCCCACATCGAGAGCAGCGCGCTCCTGCATCTGGCAGAGGCCCTGATCGAACGGGGAGAACCGGCCGAGGCCCGCGCCTGCCTCCAGCGGGTCGTCGCCTTCGGCGACGCGATCGACGGCAAGGAGCCCAAAGCCGCGCAGCGGCTCCTGGACACGCTCACCGCCGAATGACCCGCGCAGGGAACGCGAGCAGGGCCGGCGCCGTCACCCGGTGGCCGCCGCGCCACGGGACACCCGCACTCGGCTCCCCGCTCCGGAGGGCGCGGACGCGGGACCGTGCCCGAGTTGGGCGAGGGCCAGCGCCAGCATGTCGGCGAAGAAGTCGGCGGCGGCGGTGTCGACGCACAGCGGCGGCTTGATCTTGAGGATGTTGAGGTGGTCGCCGGTGGGCTGCACGATGACACCCAGGTCGAGCATCCGGTCGCAGAGCTCGGCGGTCTCCTCCGTGGCGGGCTCCAGGCTCACGCGGTCCCGGACGAGTTCGAGCCCGAGGTAGAGGCCGGAGCCGTGGACGGCGCCGACGAGGCCGAAGCGGTCGGCCAGCGCTTCCAGCCGGCGCTTCAGATGCCCGCCGACACGTACCGCGTTGCCCTGGAGGTCCTCGTCGCGCAGGGTGTCCAGGACGGTCAGGCCCACGGCGCTGGAGACCGGGCTGCCGCCGGTGGAGGAGAAGAAGTAGCCCTGCTCGCGGTACCGCTCCGCGACCTCCTTGGAGGTGATGACGGCGCCGAGGGGGTGCCCGTTGCCCATGGCCTTGGCGACGCACACGATGTCGGGGACGACCTGCTGCTGTTCGAAGCCCCAGAACCACTCGCCCAGGCGTCCGTAACCGACCTGGACCTCGTCGGCGACGGCCAGGCCACCGTGCCGGCGCACCGCCGCGTACACCTCGGAGAGATAGCCGGCGGGCAGCGGGACACCGCCGGCGTTCCCGTAGAAGGTCTCGCCGATGAACGCCCCCGCCGGGCGCCCGGCGGCGGCCAGACCGTCGATCACCGCGACCGCCTCCGGGGCGTACCGCACGGCGTCCGGACCGCGGTGCCGGCCCCGGTAGGAGTTCGGCGAGTCCACCGTGTGCACCCAACCCGGGCGGGTGGCCAGGGCGTTGGGATTGTCCTGCAGCGAGGTGGACACCGCGTCGGAGGCGTACGTCCAGCCGTGGTACGCCTCGCGCAGCGCGACGACGTCGTGCCTGCCGGAAGCCCCCATGGCCAGCCGCAGGCCCAGATCCACCGCCTCGGAGCCGGAGTTGACGAGGAACACGGTGTCCAGGGGCGCGGGCAGGAGCGCGGCGAGGCGCTCGGTGAACTCCACCACCGACGCGTAGTGGAAGCGCGAGTTGGTGTTCAGCCTGCGCAGCTGCCGGGACACCGCCCGCTCGATCCGGGGGTGGGCGTGGCCCAGCGGGGTCACGTTGTTGACGATGTCCAGGTACGAGCGGCCCTCGGTGGACAGGAGGTGGTGCCGCCAGCCCCGCTCGATACGGGGCGGCTCGGCGTAGTAGTGGCCCTGCACGGTCGCGAACACGGCGCCGCGCCTCTCCAACAGGTCCCCGTCCCGCATGCCGTCCCGGCCGCGGAGGCCGGCGGGCAGGCCGAGCAGCGGGGCGGGGTCGGCGGTGAGCGCGAGCCAGCCGGCGGCGTACTCGGGTCGGACCAGGGGAGGGACGGCCGGGCCCGCGGCGTCCCGGAGGGCCAGGTGGAGCCGCGCCCCGGACGGCAGGTGGGCGAGGTCCTCGCCCGCCTGGACGGTGGCGCCCGAGGCGACCAGCGGCCGGACGGTGTCCGGGAAGGTCAGGGCCAGCACGAGCGGGCCGTACCCGAACTCCACCCGGCCCGGTGCCGCGCCGAGGACCTTCCCCGGTGCGGGGGCCTGGGCGACGGCTGCCCGGCCGAGCCGCAGGTCGACGCCCGTGGGCACCGTGGCCGCCGAGACGGCCGACAGGGCCGGAGCCCGGGTGAGCCGCGCCTCGGCGTACCGGGTGGCGGCCGCGGCCGCTCCGTCCGCGACCGCCGCGGCCAGCAGCCGGTCCTCGGTGCCGGAGTCGGTCCAGGCGCCGGCGTCCAGACAGTCGGCCTCGGCGGACAGGTCGACGACGGCGATGCCGGCGGCGGGCAGGTCCCGCAGCAGGGGCAGCGGCGAGGAGTCGGCCCGGGCGGGGACGCCGGCCGGGCCGGCCGCGTCCTTGACCAGGTGGCTCATCACCGGCAGCGGCAGGCGGGTGGCCTGCTCGAACATGCGCCACTCGCGGTCCAGCGCCCCCTTGGCGTAGGCGTTGTCCTCGTCGACGGCCGCCTGGTGGCGGCCGCTGACGACCAGGCCGGCGGTGCGCAGCACCACGAGCGGCCACAGCGCCTCGGCCTCCTCGGGTGCGAGCGGCCGGACGGCGTGGAAGGCGCGGACGGCCGGCAGCACGTGGTGGGGCTCCATCCCGTCGTGGTGGAGCATCGAGGAGAGCGTCACGGCGAGTTCGCTCACCGCCCAGCTGGTCGTCACGTCACCGAAGTCGATGACGCCGTCCGGGTCGGGCGGCACACTGCCGGGCCGGCGGATCAGGTTGTCGTCGGTGAGGTCCAGGTGCACGGCCTGGGTGGGCAGTGCGTCGGCGACGCCGCGGACGGCGGCCCATGCTTCGGCGGTCGCGGCGTGGACGGCGGCGCGGCGGTCGGGCTCGGTGACGTGTCCGGCGAGCCGGGCGACGACGCGGTCGGCGTGCCGCAGGTCCCACTGGAGCACGCGGTCGAGGCCGGGGTGCGCGAAGTCCCGCAGCGCGGTGCTGACCTTTCCGGCGATCGTGCCCATCGCCGCCACCGTGCCGGGGGAGAGGTGGCGGGGGCCCGAGAGCGTGCCGCCGGCCAGGTGCCGCAGCAGCCTGGCCACGGCCGGCCCGCTGCCGGTGTCCACCACGGCACGCCGCGCGGAGCCGTCGGGGCGGCGCAGGACGGTGGCGATGCGCAGGTCGGGGTGGGCCGAGGAGACCAGGTCGGCGGCGGCGTCCTGGGCCTCGGTCTCCACCGCGCCGAAGGCGGGGTTGGCGACCTTCAGTACGGCGAGGTCGGCGCCGTTTTCGTCGCGGAGCAGGAAGTTGGCGTCCTGCTGGCTGCCGAGCTCCCGCGCGTGCGCCTCGAACCCGAGGTGCCGGGCGGCGATGTGTTCGGCGTCGGCCCGCGTCACGCGCGGCACGGGAAGGGCGTCCTCGGAGAAGAAGTCGACGGTGCGGTGCTCGTCGTGCGGCATGCGGGTTCCTCGGCTGGTGCGGACGGTCGGGGCGGGCTGGGACGGGGCGGTGCCCTCAGTCGACGTGCCAGAGGAAGCGGTGGGTGTGGATCCCGAAGTAGGGGAAGTTCTCCACGGACGTGACCCCCTCGACGGGCCGGACGACGTCGTTGACGAAGTCCAGGAGGTCCGGCGGCCGGGCGCACACGACCTCCGCGAACAGGTCGAAGCCGCCGGACGTCAGGACCGTGTACACGACCTCGTCGTGCCGGGACAGCTCGTCGGCCACCGCCCGGGGGTCGCCGTCGACGCGCACGCCGAGGAGCGCCATCGTCTGCCGGCCCATCGTCATCGGGTCGGTCACTCCGACGACCTGGACGGCCTTGGCGTCGATCATCCGCTGCAGCCTGAGCCGGGCGGCCGAGGGCGACAGACCCACCTTCGGCCCCAGTTCGGCGTAGGGGATCCGGCCGTCGACCTGGAGCTCCCGCAGGATGGCGCGGTCGATCTCGTCCATGAAGCACCTCTCCGGCCCCGCCCGGGCGGCAGGTCATGCGCTCGTTTCCAGCACAGTGCCCGAACTGGACGCTCGAATCAAGAGTGCACGCGATCGAATCACGCGCCGGGGCGGTGGAGGAGCCGGAAAAACGGGCGAGGCCGCGGCCCCCGCGGGACCGCGGCCTCGCGGGCCTCGCGCAGGTCTCACCCGGCCGGCGCGCCGCCGACGCCCGCCGGCACGGTCAGCTCGGCGGCGGTCGCGGCCCGGACCTCGTCGACGGTGACGCCGGGGGCGAGTTCGACCAGGACGAAGCCGCGCTCGGTGACGTCGACGACGGCGAGGTCGGTGATGACGCGCTGCACGACGGCCTTGCCGGTGAGCGGCAGGCTGCAGGCGTCGACGAGCTTCGGGGTGCCGTCCTTGGCGGTGTGCTCCATCAGGACGATGACCCGGCCGGCGCCGTGGACGAGGTCCATGGCGCCGCCCATGCCCTTGACCATCTTGCCGGGGATCAGCCAGTTGGCGAGGTCGCCGCGGGAGGAGACCTGCATGGCGCCGAGGACCGCGGCGTCGATGTGGCCGCCGCGGATCATGCCGAAGGACAGGGCGGAGTCGAAGAACGAGGCGCCCGGCAGGGTGGTGACGGTCTCCTTGCCCGCGTTGACGAGGTCGGCGTCCAGCTCGTCCTCGGTCGGGTACGGGCCCACCCCGAGGATGCCGTTCTCGGACTGCAGGACGACCTCGACGCCGGGCGGGAGGTGGTTGGGGACGAGGGTGGGCAGGCCGATGCCGAGGTTGACATAGCTGCCGTCGGTCAGTTCGAGGGCGGCGCGGGCCGCCATCTGCTCGCGGGTGAGGGCCATCTCAGGCGTCGCCTTCCGGTCGTACGGTCCGGCGCTCGATGCGCCGCTCGGCAGCGGGGTCGCCGGGCGTGACCCGGACGACGCGCTGGACGAAGATGCCGGGCAGGTGCACCTCGTCGGGGTCGAGCTCGCCCGGCTCGACGAGATGGTCCACCTCGGCGACGGTGATCCGGCCGGCCATCGCGGCCAGCGGGTTGAAGTTGCGGGCGGACGAGCGGAAGACGAGGTTGCCGTGCCGGTCGCCGATGGTCGCGCGGACCAGGGCGAAGTCGGTGGTGATGCCGTGTTCCAGCAGATGGGGGCGCCCGTCGAACTCCCGGGTCTCCTTGGCGGGCGAGGCCACGGCGACGGAGCCGTCGGGGGCGTGGCGCCAGGGCAGCCCGCCCTCGCCGACCTGGGTCCCGGTGCCCGCCGGGGTGTAGAAGGCGGGGATGCCGGTGCCGCCGGCCCGCAGCCGCTCCGCGAGCGTGCCCTGGGGGACGAGCTCGACCTCCAGCTCCCCGCTCAGGTACTGGCGGGCGAACTCCTTGTTCTCGCCCACGTAGGAGCTCGTCATGCGGGAGATCTGCCCGGCCGCGAGCAGCAGGCCCAGGCCCCAGTCGTCGACGCCGCAGTTGTTCGAGACGATCTCCAGGCCGCCGACCCCACGCTGCCACAGCGCGTGGATGAGCGTGCCCGGTATCCCGCACAGCCCGAATCCGCCCACCGCGAGCGAGGCGCCGTCCGCGATGTCGGCCACCGCCTCCGCGGCACTCGCGACCGTCTTGTCCAGACCCATACGGATCCCTTCCTTCGGGCCGCCGGCACGACCTCGCTGGTCACCACCGGTGGCCGATACAACCGATGGGCGGGAGCCTAGGCAGGCGGTACGGACGCGACCATGGCTGTCGTCCACACACCAAGGGGTGCTCTCATGGCGACGGCCACCGCCTCCGGGCGGCGGCCGTCACCAGGCCCCGCGCCTAGCAGCCCGCGTCGGCGACGACGTAGTAGCCGGGCGCGGTCTGCTTCAGGGTGTGCGTGACGAACGTGTTGTACAGCCCCATGGCCTGGCCGGAACCCGTGGCGTACGTCTGGCCGCCGCTCTGGTACGCCCGGCCGGCGGCGACGTGCTGGTAGTTGTTCGCCGTGGAACAGGTGGGCGGGTGGCCGGTGGTGGTCGCGGACACCGGCGAGGAGACCGCCCCCACCGCCCCGGCCGTGTCCACGGCGGCCACCGTGTAGGCGTACGTGGTGGCCGCGGCCAGGCCCGCGTCGGTGTAGGAGGCCGACGTCGTGGTGCCCACCCTCGCGCCGCCGCGGTAGACCTCGTAGGAGCTCGCGCCGGTGACCGCGGTCCAGCTCAGCGACACGGAGGTGTCCGTGGTGCCTCCGACCGTGAGCCCCGCGGGCGCGGGCAGGCCGCCCGGCGTCTGACCGCCCCCGCCGCCGTCGAGACCCCAGAAGCGGGCCGTGTGGTAGCTGGAGCAGATGGTGTCCAGGTAGTACGTGCCGGTGGCGCCGCACTGCTCGGGACCGCTGCCCGGGTCGACCGCGAGGCCGTGGGCCATCCCGGAGACCGAGTAGACCCGGACGGCCGGCTTGCCGGAGGCGTCGGCGTACTCGCTCAGCGTGGTGTCCCCGGAGAGGCTCTCCGTGCGGGTGGGCGCCTGGCCGATGCCCCACACGTTCGTCCACTGGTCGCGCAGCTCGGTCGCGTTGGCCGGGGCGACGGTGGTGTCCGAGGTGCCCTGCCAGATCGCCACCCGGGGCCAGGCGGTGGTTCCGGCGGGCGCGGCCGAGCGCACGAGGTCGCCCCACTGCGCGGGCGTCTTGTTCGGCGGGCTGTACATACAGGTGTACGCGGCGGACACGCTCGTCGCGCAGTACGCCGGGAGGCCGGAGTCGATGGAGCCGCCGGCGAAGACGTCGGGGTAGGCGGCGAGCATGTCCGCGGTCATGCCGGCACCCGCGGACAGGCCGGTGATGTACACCCGCCGCGGGTCGCTGCCGTAGAGGGAGACCGCCTTGTCGACCATCTGCCGGATCGACAGGGCCTCGCCCTGGCCGCGGGTGCTGTCGGCCGAATCGAACCAGTTGAAGCAGGAGTTGGAGTTGTTCGCGCTGGTCGTCTGGGGAAGGACGAGGGCGAACCCGTACCGGTCGGCGAACTTCGGCCAGCCGGACTTGGCGTAGTAGTCGCTCGCGCTCTGCGTGCAGCCGTGCAGGGCGACGACGAGCGGCGCGCCCGTCGCCAGGCCGTCCGGGACGTACGCGTGCATGGTCAGGTTGCCGGGGTTGGTGCCGAAGCCGGTCACCTGCGTCAGTCCGGCGGCGGACGCCCGGGGGCCGACGGCGACCAGACCGCCCGTCAGGGCGAGGAGGCCCGCGACGACGGCGAGCCCGCGGCGCAGCCCGCCGAGGGGGCGGCGGCCCCTCGCGGAGCGCGACGGTGGATACGGCTGTCCCATGGCTGAAGCCTTCCGTGGAGGAGGTGGAGGAGGTGGAGGAGGGGGGAACAGGGGGCGGCACACCGGGGCGGAAGCGGCTCGCGCCGCCCCGGTGTGGCGTGCATCATGCGGGCCGGAGCAGGGGCGCCGACATGGGCGGGACAGCCAGCCTTGACGAAGGGTCAGTGTGCCGGCCATCCATGGTTCGTCCCCCGACCGGACTTGTAGGGAGTGAGGGGGGACCGGGCTCCCGGCTTCGTTCAGACGCCCGGCCGGGTGGTGGGAAGATCCACCCGAAGCCCGCTGATGGTGGGTCGCCCACCCATGTCCAGGCGTCGAGCGGCGTCATAGCCTCCCGCAGGTCCTCAACCACGAGCCCCGGAGGCAACCGACATGCGTCGTCCCCCCTACCGCTCCGCGCCCCGCCTCTGGCGGCGGGGTGCCCCCGCGGCACTCGCCCTGGCCGCGCTCACGCTCGGCACCGCCCCGGCGACGGCGACGGCGGCGCCGACTGCGGGGCCCGCCGCCCCCGGCGGACACTGCGCGCGCCTCGCCCGCCTCCACGTCCCCGGCGCGGAACTCCAGCAGGCGGCCTGCCTCGACGAACTCACCACCGCCGGCACGGTCGCCTCGGGGCACACCGACCCGGCCGACTGGGCCGGGCTCACGCCCAAGGACCTTGCCGTTCCCAGCGGGGTACCGGGCATCCAGGTCGACGGCTACTTCCCGGACGGCTCCACCACCAACACCAACCACGGGTGGAACCACGACGCCCAGTTCGTCCTCCGCCTGCCCGACCGGTGGAACGGCGGCCTCGTGGTCGCCGGCACCCCCGGAAACCGCGAGCAGTACGCCAACGACCGGGCCATCGCCGACCGGGTGCTGGCCCAGGGCTACGCGTACGCCGCCACGGACAAGGGCAACACGGGCCTCGCCTTCCACCGGGACGGAAGGACGCCGGGCGACGCGATCGCCGAGTGGAACGAGCGGGTCACCCAGCTCACCCGCGCCGCCCGCGCCACGGTCGCCCAGCGCTACCACCGGCCCCCCGCCCGCACCCTGGTCACCGGCCTGTCCAACGCCGGCTACCTGGTGCGCTGGCAGCTGGAGAACCATCCCGAGCTGTACGACGGCGGCGTCGACTGGGAAGGCACCCTGTGGCGGGCCGACGGCCCCACCCTGCTGGACTTCCTGCCGAAGGCCCTGCGCGCCTATCCCGTGTACGCGGCGGGCGGGGAAGGCGCCGAAGCGGCCCGGCAGCAGATGTACGCGGCCGGCTTTCCCGAGGGCTCGGAGTTCCTCTGGCCGTACCACCACAAGGTCTACTGGGACCTGACCCAGCGCATCTACCGCGAGGAGCTGGACCCCGGCTTCGACGGCGCGACCGAGGCCGGCACCCCGTACTGCCCGACGGGCACGCCCGCCTGCGACACCGACTACGACTACCCGGCCCGGCCCGACGAGGTCCGGCAGGCCGTCGCCAGGATCGGGCTGACCGGCCGGATCGGCAAGCCCCTGATCACCCTGCACGGCACGCTGGACGCGCTGCTGCCGATCAGCCGGGACTCGGACGTCTACGCGCGCATGGTCCGCGAGAGCGGCCGCGGCTTCCTGCACCGCTACTACCGCATCGAGGGCGGCACCCACACCGACGCCCTCACCGACGCGTTCCCGGGCAGGCTGCGCCCGCTCACCCCGTGCCACCACACCGCCGTCACCGCCCTGGAGGACTGGCTCCGGACGGGCCACCGGCCGCCCGCCTCGGGCACCGTCGCGCTGCGGCCCGGCCAGGACCCCGCGACGCTGGCCAACAGCTGCTCCCTGGACACGGGGAGGGCCGCGGGGGCATCCTCCTGAGCGCCCGCTGCCCTGATGTGCGGGGGCCCTATGGTGTTCCACTCCATGGATGCGCCCAGGACTGTGGTGGGTTGATACATGGGCCGGGCGGAAGGCCCTCCCTACTGTTTGCGGCCATGACGAACACATTTCCTGCCCCGGCCGCTCTGCCCTCGCCCGCCGCCGAGATCGATCTCGGCGGGCGCACGGCCCTGGTGACGGGCGGGGGCAGCGGCATCGGCCGGGCCTGTGTGCTCGCTCTGGCCCAGGCGGGAGCCACCGTCCACGTGGTCGACCGGGACGCCGCCTCGGCCGAGGCGGTCGCCGAGAGCGTCGGCGGCCGGGCCCATGTCGTCGACCTCGCCGACGCGGCCGCCATCGACCGCCTCCCCGCCGAGGCCGACATCCTGGTGAACAACGCCGGCCTCCAGCACGTCGCGCCGCTCGTCGACTTCCCGACGGAGCGCTTCGAGCTGATCCAGAAGGTGATGGTCACCGCCCCGTTCCTGCTCATGCGGCGGACGCTGCCGTACATGTACGCGCAGGGCTGGGGTCGTGTCGTCAACGTCTCCAGCGTCCACGGGCTGCGGGCCAGCGCCTACAAGTCCGCCTACGTCGCCGCCAAGCACGCCCTGGAGGGACTGAGCAAGGTGGCGGCGATCGAAGGCGCCCCCCACGGGGTGACCAGCAACTGCGTCAACCCCGGCTACGTCCGCACCCCGCTGGTCGAGGGCCAGGTCCGCGACCAGGCCGCCGCCCACGGCATCAGCGAGGGCGACGTCCTGTCGAACGTGATGCTGGCCCGCTCGCCCGTCAAGCGCCTCCTGGAGTCCGAGGAGGTCGCCGCCGCCGTCCTCTGGCTGTGCGGCCCCCACTCCGGCTATCTGACGGGCACCTCCCTGCCCCTCGACGGCGGCTGGACCGCCGGCTGAACCACGCCCGCGAGGAGCGGGTCAGCGGCCGGTCCGCCCGGCCAGGAGCCGGCTGAGCGGCCAGCTCGTGATCAGGCGGTCAGGGCCCAGACCGACGCGCGCCGCACGGGCGTAGCCCGTGCTCTGCCAGTGCAGTTGCTCGGGGGCGTGGGCGTCGGTGTCCACGGCGAAGCGGCAGCCCGCCGCGGCGGCCCGGGCGAGGAGGTCGTCCGGGGGGTCCCGACGCTCGGGGCGGCAGTTGATCTCCACGGCGGTGCCGGACTCCGCGCACGCGGCGAACACGGCCTCGGCGTCGAAGCGGGACTGCGGGCGCCCCTTGCCGGTGATGAGCCGCCCCGTGCAGTGGCCCAGGACGTCGACGTGCGGGTTGCGCACCGCCGCCAGCAGGCGCGCGGTCATCGGTCCGGGCTCCGAGCGGAGCTTGGAGTGCACGGATGCCACGACGACGTCGAGCCGGCCGAGCAGGTCCTCGTCCTGGTCGAGCGAGCCGTCTTCGAGGATGTCGCACTCGATGCCGGTGAGGAGGCGGAACCCGGGGCCCTGCGCGGAGTTCACGGCGGCCACGGCACGCAGCTGGCGCGTGAGGCGTTCCCGGCTCAGGCCGTGGGCGATCGTCAGCCGCGGTGAGTGGTCCGTCAGCACGGCCCACTCGTGGCCCAGGGCGCGTGCCGCGGCCGCCATCTCCTCCAGCGGGCTGCCGCCGTCCGACCAGTCGGAGTGCAGGTGGCAGTCCCCGGTGCTGGTGGCCGCGAGCTCCCAGCCGGCCCGGGCCTCGGGCCCCGCCTCGGCCCGCAGCCGGGCGAGGTAGCGCGGTACGTCCCCGGTCGAGGCCTGGGCGATCACCTCGGCGGTGACCGGACCCACCCCGCGCAGACGGCGGGCCCGGTCGGCGTCCACCGGGCCGGGCGGCAGCTCGCGGACGGCGTCGGCCGCGGTGTGGAAGGCCCGCACCCGGTAGGGGGACGCCCCGCGCCACTCCAGCAGGAAGGCGATCTGCCGCAAGGCCTCGTCCGGAGTCACGGCAGCGGGGTTCCGCCCGTGGCGTTGACGATCTCGCCGGTGACGTAGGAGGCCTGCGGGGAGGCGAGGAAGACGAACGCGGGTGCCATCTCCACGGGTTGCGCGGGCCGGCCGAGCGGCGACTGCTCGCCGAACCGCGTCGCGTCCGGCATCGTCGCGGGGATCAGCGGCGTCCAGACCGGTCCGGGCGCGACCGCGTTGGCCCGGATGCCGCGCTCGGCGAGCTGCTGGGCGAGGCTGTGGGTGAAGGAGATGATCGCGGCCTTGGTCATGGCGTAGTCCAGGAGGTGCGGGCTGGGCTGGTAGCCCTGCACCGAGGCGGTGTTGATCACCGACGCGCCCCGCGGCATGTGCGCCAGCGCCGCCTTGGTGAGCCAGAACATCCCGTAGAGGTTGGTCTTCATCACCCGGTCGAACTGCTCGGTGGTGATCGCCTCGATCCCGTCCGGCTGGGCCATCTGGTAGGCGGCGTTGTTGACGAGCAGGTCGATGCCGCCGAGTTCGGCCACGGTCTTGTCGACGAGGGCGGTGCACTCGTCCTCCACCCGGAGGTCGCACGCGACGGCCAGCGCCGTGCGGCCCGCCTCGCGGACCAGGCGGGCGGTCTCCTCGGCCTCGGCGCCCTCCTCGGGGAGATGGGTGAAGACGACGTCGGCGCCTTCCCGCGCGAAGGCCAGGCAGACGGCCCGGCCGATCCCGGAGTCCCCTCCGGTGACCAGCGCCTTGCGGCCGGCCAGCAGGTCGTGGCCCCGGTAGCTGTCCTCGCCGTGGTCGGGGCGGGGGTCCATCGCCTCGGTCGACCCGGGGTGGTCCTGATCCTGTTCGGGGAACGGCGGACGGGGGTGGAGTCCCACCGGATCGGTGAGGGGGGCCTGCTCGTGGGAGGGCATCGTGGTCTCCTTCCGGTCGGTCGGGTGCGGTGACGGTCAGGAAGAGGGCGGATAGGGGGCGGCCTTGAGGCGGCGCGCGAGGTGCGCGGTGTTCGCGGCGAGCGTCCTGGTGGTCGCGGCGGTCTTCTCGGGCGTCTTGTCGAGGTCCTGGTAGTCGGTGCCCTGCATCGCCTCGCCGACCCAGTACGTGACGGCGTTCGGGGCGAGGGAGAAACCGACGTCGTTGAGGCCCTGGAAGAGCTCGGCGCTCACATGGTGGGCGCCGTCCTCGTTGCCGACGACACAGACCGCGGCGGCCTTGCCGTAGGTGAGCATGCGGCCCTCGGCGTCGCTCTCGCCGAGTTCGGCGTCCAGACGTTCCAGGACCCGCTGGGCGACGCTGGACGGGTGGCCGAGCCAGATGGGCGTGGACAGGACCAGGATGTCGCAGCCCAGGATCGTGTCGCGGATCCCCGGCCAGGCGTCGCCGTCCCCCATGTCGATCCCGACGCCCGGCCTGACGTCGTGGTCGGCGATCCGGATCACCTTTCCGGTGACGCCGTGATCGGCGAGGGCGGCCATGGTCTGCTCCGCCAGCAGCTGCGAGCTGGACGGCTTCGGCGAAGGCGACAGCGTGCAGACCAGCGCGACGGCGCGCAGCGGGGTGGTTTCGGTGGTGGTGTCCATATGTTCCGGCTACCCCGCCGGCCCTGTCGTATCCGGCCCTGGTCGGACCGAGGAGCCGGCCGGTCACGGACGTGCCGCCGCGTGCGTGGCCTCCCAGGCGCCGGTCGCGGGATCGAAGCGGACCAGTCCCCTCCGGGCGAACGCGCGCAGCCAGCCCTCCATCGGCCACCATCCCCACCGGCGCCGGAAGAGGGCGCCGTTGCGCAGGATGTCGTCGAGGTGCCCCACCGGCGGGTCCTCCACGGGGTGGTGCTGGTGGTACGCGGGCGCACCGCCGAGCCAGCACAGGTCCACCCCGGCACGGTGGGCGAGCCGGGCGAAGTCCGTGTCCTCGCCGCCGTACCCGGTGTACTCCTCGCAGAACCCGCCGATCCGCCGCCAGGTGGCCGCGGTCAGGGCGAACGACAGGGACCAGAACAGATCCGGATCGCCCCCGCGCAGCAGCCGGCCCGGTCGCGGTGCGGGCCGGCCCGGGTGCGGGGCGGCCAGCTCCGGCAGGCGGGCGAGCCGGTAGCCGCCGGCCGGCGGGGGAGGGAGGTAGGCGACGGTCCCGCACAGCAGCAGCCCGTCGGCGGCCGCCTCGGCGTACCGCCCCACGCTCTCCCGGCCCGGGACGCAGTCGACGTCGAGGAAGACCAGGACGTCCGCGCCCAGGGCGAGGGCGCGCCGGGCTCCCGCGTTGCGGGCGGCGGCCAGCGGGAGGCGGCCGGGCAGCGGCACGGCCACGGGCACGACGGTGGCCGCCGGGCTGCCGCCGGCGGCGATCGCCCCGGCGGCGGGATCGTCCATCGTGGCCACCACGTAGCTGTCGGGGCGGCGGTCGGCCCGGGCGAGCGCGGACTGCTGGAGGGCGAGGTGCCGGTGGCGGCCGGCCACGAGGGTGATCACCGCCACGTGCGGCGGGGGCGCCGAGGCCCCCCGGTTCGGGCCGCTCATGACGCCCCCGCCGCGCCTGCCAGCGCGTCGAGGGCCCGGGCCGCGCGCTCGGCGCCGTCGCCGGGGGCCCAGCCGGCCCAGGCTTCGCCGTCGAGGGCCGCCGCCTCTTCGAGCAGCGACGGCCACTCGTCCGGCCGGGGCCACTCCTCGCGCACCACGGCCAGCCCGGCGTCGCGCAGCGCCCGGCCGGTGGCGTGCTGTTCGCCGAAGGGACGGTCCTGGGGCAGGACGACGGTGGGGCGACGGGCGGCCGCGCACTCGGCGACGGCGTTCTGGCCGCCGTGGGTGACGACCACGTCGGCGGCGCAGATCCGCGGCCACGGGTCCGCGGACCAGTCGCCGCCCGGCCCGCCGAGCAGGTCCCACCGCCAGTGCGGTGTCGCCGCCCGGGCCGCCCGCACCTGTTCCCCGGCGATGCCGCTGCCGCCCGCTCCGAGCATGAGCAGCACCCGCCGGGTCCCGTCTCGCGGGGGCGGCGTGGGAATGCGGCCGTCGTCCCGGGAGAACGCCGTCGCATAGACGGTCTTGTCGTACCAGTGCGCGGGCCAGCCGGGTTCGGGGACGGTGGCCGGCCAGGGCGCGAGCAGACGCAGCGCGAGGTCGTGACCGAGCCGGTGGGCGGCGTCCAGGCGCTCACCGCGCATGGCCGTGACGACCACGGGCACCCCCATCAGCCGGGCCAGGCACGCGACCTCGACGGAGACGTCGCTGACCAGCAGCGCGGGCCGGGTCCGCCCCAGCCATCCGGCGAGGGTGGCCATGCGCTCGGTGTAGCCGTCGTGGAAGAGGGGCGCCCAGTGCAGCCGCCCCTGGGCGCGGGCGTCGACGGCGGCGGGGCCGCCCGTGTCGAGCGGGAGGCGGATCCACGGCCCCGGCCAGTCGGCCGGCCGCTCCAGGCTGGACAGGCCGGTGACGGGGCAGCGGGTGTGCCGGGCGATGCACAGGGCGCGGTGCAGGTGCCCGAGCCCGTGGTGGTGGACGTAGTAGCCGATCACGGCAGCAGCTCCTCGTACAGGGCCTCGTAGCGGTCGGTCATCCGGCCCAGGGAGCAGAAGGCCTCCGCCCGCTCCCGGCACGCGCGTCGGCTCAGCGCCGTCGTCTCGTGGACCGCCGCGGCCAGGGCCGAGACGTCGGGATACGGGACGAGCCGGCCGCAGTCGGGGGTGAGGATCTCGGCGAGGGCGCCGCGGTCGAAGCCGACCACCGGCGTGCCGCAGGCCAGGGACTCGGCGACGACCAGCCCGTACGGTTCGTCCCAGCAGGGGGTCACCAGGGTGGCCCGCGCCGAGCCGACCAGCGCGGCCAGCTCCCCGCGGGCCAGATGGCCCGCGTACCGGATCCCGCCGCCGAGCCGGGGCGCCACGCGGTCGCGGAAGTAGCCGGCGTCGGCGACGGGCCCCGCGAGCGTCAGCGGGAGCCCCGCCTCGGCCGCGGCGGCGATGGCCAGGTCGGGGCCCTTCTCGGGCACGATCCGCCCGGACCACACCAGACCGCCGCCGCCGGCTCCGGCGGGCCACAGCCGCAGGTCGATCCCGTTGTGCACCACCTGCGCGCAGCGCACCAGCGGCTGCCAGGAGCGCGCCGTGTGGTCGCTGACGGCCGTGAAGGAGCCGCAGCCCGTCGGGTCGGTCTGGATCGCCGACTCCAGCCAGGGGGTGGGCGGGGTGTGCAGGGTGGTGACGACCGGTGCGGGCACGGCCGGCGCCATGGCGACGGGGAGGTAGTGGAGGCTGTTGTTGTGGACGAGGTCGTACGCCGAGCCGCCCTCACCGCGGGCGAGGTCGAGCATGAGCCGCAGGTAGGCGTGGTGCTCGTGCATCGCGGAGGGGTCGGTCATGCTGAGGTCCGTGCGCGCCGCGGAGCTCAGCCGCGGGGTGTGCACGGCCAGTTCGCGCACGCCCAGGTCCGGGTCGGATCCGGCGGCCGCGAACAGGGAGATACGGTGCCCCCGCCGGCTCAGGGCGGAGGCGAGCGCCCAGGTGTGGGCTTCGAGGCCGCCGGCGAAGGGCTCCCGGATGGGGAAGCGCGCCGAGGCGATGAGGGCGATGCGCAGGGGGCGGCTCACGTGAGGCAGCGTTCGTAGAGCGCGCGGTGCGCCGCGGCCAGGGCCGCGCGTTCGCCCTCCCGGACGGGCGGGTGGGCGCGGGGCGCCGGGCGGCGGGCGTGCGCCTGGCGCACGGCGGCGTCGAGCGACCGTACGTCGAGGCCGTCGGGACCGTGCCGGTAGAGGTGGCAGGGGCGCTGCTCGGCGTAGTAGCCGCAGTCGGGGGCGGCCACCGCGGTGCCGAGGTCGTAGCAGGCCTCCAGCCAGCCCGAGTGGGTGCCGAAGGTGTAGGGGAGCACCGAGAGGTCCAGGGAGCGCAGATAGGCCCACAGCGCGTCGTCGTCGAAGTAGTCGTGGACCCGCAGGTCCACCGCCCCCGCGGCGGCCAGCTCGGTCAGCCCCGCGACCACGTCGGGAGCGTGCGCGTGCGCGGCGGGGTCGTGCGTGTCGGTGTGGATGTCCACCCGCAGCCGCGCGTCCGGCAGCTCCGCCGTGATCGCCGCGAGCGCACGGACGACCGGCAGCGGCGCCATGTTGGGCCGCAGGCTCTTGGCGTGCACCCCGATGACGAAGCCGGGGCGTGAGGCCCGTGGGCCGGAGAGTTCCGGTTCCTCCACGACGTGGGGGTGGGGCAGGACGTGCGCGGTGCGGCCCCAGCGGGCCGCGATCTCGGCCGCCGCACCGGGGGTGAGCGTGATCAGGCAGTCGGCGGCGGGGACCAGCACGTCGAGGGCGGCGTCGTGGCCGCGGCGGTCTCGGTGGTGGGGGTTGCGGAGGTCGTGGACGGTCTGCACCAGCGGCTTGCCGTGCCGCCGCAGTTCGCCCACGAGCTCCGCGAGTTGCCGCGGGCTCTGCGCGTCGAAGCCGAAGTGGAGGTGGTACACGTCGAAGCTGTCGTGGTGGTCGCGGACCCAGGCGGGGTCCAGCATCACCGGGGGCCACCAGCGCTGGGAGGTGCTGGGAGCGCCGTCGGGGCGCGGGTCCGGCAGCAGCACGACTCCGTCGGAGCCGTCCGCGGCGTGCACGTGCCGGACGTAGACGTGCCCGGCGGGGACCGAGGCGACGCGGATCTCGCCGGGCGCGGGGACGGGGGACCGCCGCGCGTGCGGGGCGGCCTGCTGAGCGGGGCGGGGGGCCATGCCGGGCCCTAGTCCTCGCCCCGGACGATGTTCTCGTCCGGATTCCCGTCCGGCACGGCAGACGGTCCCTCGCTCTCGGCGCCGTCGGGCCCCGGCGGGAGCACGATGGCGCGCCGACAGGTCCTGATGCCGTCGTCGAGCGGAGCACGGCTGGTGGCCGACTGGGCCGCTGCCTGGGCCTCCATGGCCAACATCTCCTTATGTGGGTAGATAGCGCGCATCTCTACGATGTGCCGCTTTCCTACCTTGCGGCGCGTACCCCGGGTGCCCGTGGCCATGCCCGCGGCCATGCCGGTCCGGGCGCTTCGGAGCTGCCGGCGGGGCCTGGCGGAATCCGGATTCCGGTCTGGTGAAACCGGAATCGCAAATCATATAATTTCGGGCATGGAGCCGACGCGGTCCCGGACCAGCTGGACGTTCGTCACCCACCACGCCCGGATCCTCGCCCTCATCATGAGCGACCCGGAGACGCGGCTGCGGGACATCGCCGAGACCTGCCGGATCACCGAACGCGCGGCACAGGCCATCGTCACCGACCTGGAGGGCGCCGGGTATCTCACCCGGATGCGCAACGGGCGTCGCAACCACTACGAGGTGACGCCCGGCACCGCCTTCCGCCACCCGGCCGAGGGACAGCGCGAGATCGCGGACCTCCTCCGGCTGCTGGCCGGCCAGGGCCCCCAGGCAGGGGCGGCCGGGCGACCGGCCACGGACGCGGAGGGGACCGTCGAGGGAGCAAGGCCGTGACCCGCCATCCAGGACGCGTGCGCGCCGCCGGGGCGGAACCCGCCGACGGCCTCCTGCCCCGTTCGGTCGCCACCGTCATCTTCGTGCCGGGCCCCCGGCGGGTACTGGCGCGCGTGAGCGGCGAGGTCGACACGGCCGACGTCCTCGGCCTCCGCGAGCGCCTGGCCCTGGCCCTGGCGGCCAGCCGCACGGGACTCGACATCGACCTGTCGGCCGTCACCTTCTGCGACAGCTCCGGGCTGCACGTCCTGCTGGACCTGAACCGGCAGGCCCTGGACTCGGGAAAGAGCCTCGTCCTCAGCGCGCTGAGCGCCCCGGTGGCCCTCCTGCTCGACAGGTCCGGGACCCGCCGGGTGCTCGCGGTGGGCACGGAGCCGGGCGGCGGCGCGGGTCCGCCCCCGCCCGCGGCAGCACGAGAGGTCCCGAGCACCCCGGCGGACTTCGCGATCGGCACCAGGCGCTCCGGACCGACCGTGCGGCTCACGCCCAGCGGAGAGCTGGACATGGACGCCGGCCCCGCACTCGACGCGGTCCGGCCCGCCCTGGAGGGCGCCGACGTGGTCGTGTGCGACATGCGGCACCTCACCTTCCTCGACGTGACGGGCCTCGCCCTCCTCCTCGCCTTCGTCCGCTACCTGACCGCGTCCGGCATCGCGTTCCTCACCTACAACTGGCAGGGCCAGCCGCGTCGGCTCCTGGACCTCCTCGACGACCGGTACGCGACCGCCGACCGCCGCCGCCCCACCCTGCTGCTGCGCCGCCTCCAGGGCTCCGCCTCGGCCGCCCGGGCAGCCGGCGCGGCCCGATCCCGGCCCGACCCCCAGGACAGCCCCTAGCGCACGGCGCCGCCACGATCACCCCGGTCTCCACACCGTCTCGCCGTGGATGTTTGAAATCGCATTCACGGCGAAGAAGCGCAGATAGCTGTGGAAGACCACAGGTGATTTCCAGGAGATATCCGTGAACTGTCGGTGGACGCCCCGGGCACTCATGTGCCGGACCTTCGCGCGGTTCACGAAGTGGGGAATCCACCTGATGGTGTGGGGCGGGCGAATGGCGCTGCGGCGAGGTCTGCGCGCGATGACCCCGAAACCCCTCCGGCGCTGGACATAGGGCCCGCTGCGGGCCCGGGGCAGGGGAAAGGACGGGACATGGGGACGTGGCAGAAGGCGAAGGCCCAGATGGAGGAAGCGGGAGGCAAGGCCGTCAGGAAGAGCGCCCACGCGATGCGCAACGAGAAACTGGCGGCCAAGGGCGGAGCCCTCGAAGCCCGGGGAAAGGCCCGGCACCTGAAGGAGCAGGCGAAGGACAGACTCTCCTGACCCCGACCGGCTTTCCACGCAACGGACAAGGAAGGAAACAGAAGGAATCATGGGCATACTCGCTTGGATCCTCCTCGGGCTTTTCGCGGGCATCATCGCCAAGATGTTGATGCCCGGAAAGGACCCGGGCGGCATCATCGTCACCACGCTCATCGGCATCGCCGGCGGCCTTCTCGGCGGATGGCTCGGCAAGGTCATCTTCCACGTCGACTCCGTCGACGGGTTCTTCGAGCTCTCCACCTGGATAGCCGCCATCGTCGGATCCGTCATCCTCCTCGCGCTCTACCGCCTCGTCGCGCGCCGCACTTGACGCCCCGCCGGCTCGTCAGCGCCCCGGCGGCATGAGATGGCCGAGCGGCCCGAGGTCGAGGTCGAGATCCTCGAGGCGGTAGCCGTGCTCGGCGCACAGCTCGCTCATGCGCTCGTGCAGAGCGAGAAGCGTGGCGCCGAGCTCCTCCTCCTGCGCGTCGGTCAGACCGCCCGCGTCGACGCGGCGCAGCGCCTGGCGTTCGATGAGCTGGCGCAGCAGCTCGACGACGGTGAGGACGAGCTTGAGCAGGTCCTCGCCGACGGTGTCGGGGCCGGTGCGCAGGAGATGGGCCGGGGGATCCCCCCGGCGGGCCCCGCCGGGAGCTTCCGGCGGGGCCTGCAGCAGTCGGAAGGCCCGGGCCAGGGGGGCACCGAGCGCTTCCGCCCCGGGGGGCCGTGCCGGTTCCGGGCGCGGCGCGGGCTGTGCGGGATCCGCGGGGTCCGCGGGCCCTGCCCGGTCGGGGCGCTGTGACAGGGGGCCGAGTTCGTCGTTCATGGCCGGTCACCCGGTTCGAAGGGGTCGTCCGTGGCGGTGACGGAGGTGATGAGGGCGCGCAGGGAGATGCGTACGAGATCGATGTCGGCGATCGACAGCACGATGTCCCCGGTGATGACGACCCCGCCGGCGAGGAGCCGGTCGAGGAGGTCCACCAGGGCGACCTGCCGGGCCGGCAGGGGTGCGTCGCGTTCGGCGGCGGTCATGGCCGCGCGCCCGGAGGGTCCGTCTCCGTGGGCCGGTCCGGTGGGGTGGCGAAGGAGTACGGCGCCCAGGGGCCGGTGACTTCGACGCGGATGCCGGGCAGGTCCCGGCCCGCCTGACGGAGCGCGGCGCGGAAGTCCTCGGCCCGGTCGTCCGGGACGAGATAGGAGTCGTTGAGGACGTTCTCGCCGTTCTCGCGGCGGGTGAGCGGTCCGGCCTGCGGCGGGTGACGGACGGTCCGGGTGGCGTACCGGGCCGCCGCGGCGGCGATCAGGTCCGCCGCACGTCCCGCCTGCAGATGGTGCTCCTCCCGGGCGTGGCGTTGGGCCCGGCGGGCTTGCAGGTAGGCCTTCCCGGGGCTCGGCGCGGCAAGGGCGTCGGTCCCGGCCGGGGCGCCGGAGGGAGCGTCGGGTGCCTCCGCCTCGGGGACGACGTAGATCTTGACCCCGTACTCGGTGTGGTGGGCGAGGAGCGCCAGCCGGGCCGCGAAGGCGTCCTGTTCCTCCCGCAGGGCCGCGAGCGCGCGCTCGTCGTCCTGGTAGAGGGTGGCGAGCCGCAGGGGCAGGACGCTCGTGTGCTCCATGAGGACCTGGATGACGTGGTGGTGGGCCCTGGCGGTCTCCTCGAGCCAGGCGAGGTCCTCGAAACGGGACCTGAGGACGTCCTCCGTCCACCGGGCGGCGGGGACCCGGCTGATGACGAAGGCGGGGCCGTCCACCGGGCCGGCGGGGGAGAGGAGGGCGACCTGCGCGTCGCCCACGCCGCGCAGGTCGGCCAGCGGTCCGTCGAGCCGCGCGGCGGGAGCAACCACGGCGTAGACGTAGGTGACGCTCGGCTCGCCGGTCATGGCGGGGGTCCTTCCCGTCCGGCCCCGCCGGAGCGTCCGGCGTCACCCCGCCCGGGGCGCTCCTCCGCGACCGGCTCGCCTCCGCCTCCCGCGCCTTCGAGGCGGTCGCGGCGCAACGCCTCCAGCTCGGCGCGCAGGCGGCGGTTCTCCTCCGCCAGCGGGTCGCCGGCGTGGCGCGAGGACAACGACGGATCGTGCTCCCACCAGTCGATGCCCATCTCCTTGGCCTTGTCCACGGACGCGATCAGAATCCGCAGTTTGATCGTCAGCAGCTCGATGTCGAGAAGGTTGATGCGGATGTCGCCGGCGATCACGATGCCCTTGTCCAGGACGCGTTCGAGGATGTCGGCCAGTCCGGCCGACGAGGACGGCGGGTACGCCGCCGGTGCCGCCCGGGACGGCAGCGGGGCGATCCGGTGGGCCATCGGGTCAGTCACGGTTCCCGGCCTCCTCGGTCACGTCCGGCCCTGCCGGAAGAGCGCGATCTCGTCGAGTCGGTCGAGGAGTTCCTCCTCCTGGCGGTCGAACTCGGCTTCGTCGATCTCCCCGCACCGCAGCCGGCGCTCCAGCTCGGCCAGGGCCGCGTAGACCGGGGCGGGGTCGTAGTACACGTCGTAGGCCTGCTCCAGGGCCTGCTCCGCCGCCCACGCCACCAGGCGCACGGGCAGCAGCGGCGCGGTCAGCAGCTGGGTCAGCATCCCCATCTCTCCTCCTCGTCGCCACCGGTCCCGGACCGGCTGCGGACCGGGCTACACGAAGCTGTACGGGGGCAGCGGCCCGCTGAAGCGGAACTCGACGCCCTCGGCCTGCTCCGCGAGGCGCGCCTGCGCCCGCAGCAGGTCGTCCTTGTCGTCGTCGCGGACCAGGAGGGAGAGATTGAGGACGTCGCCGTCGGCCGGAGCGTGGGCGCGGTGCTCCTGTGCGAGCGGGACCAGCGCCCGGGCCAGTTCGTCGGACAGGCTCTCCTGCCGGCGCTGCACTTCGCCGGCGACGATCTCCCCCAGCTCCAGCGGCAGCCGGGGGTCGGCGTCGCCGCCCCGGATCCGGTCGTTGAGGGAACGGGCCCGGTCCGAGTCGCGGAGGATCTCCCGAAGCAGGGCGTCCTGGTCCCGGGAGGCCCTCACGTGGTACTCGGCACAGCCCCGCAGCCGCTCCAGGGCCTCCAGGTAGGCGTCCGCACGCTCCTCCAGCACCCGGACGACGGCCTGGTCGTCGGGGGCGGTGTAACCGAACTGCAGCGGAAGGACCGGCCCGTCGGCCATGAGTCTCTCCTGCACCGCCTGGTGGGCGGAGAGGTCCCGGCGCTTGGGCCGGATCTCCTCCTCGATGTCCGAGACGACCGCGCGCAGCCGTCCGGCGGTGACGACGCGCACCGGCGCGGGTTCGGCCCCGACGCCGGTCAGCCCGTCCAGCCGGCACGGATGCGCGGCGGCGGTGATGGAGTACACGTAGAGAGGCATCGTCTACTCCCTCTCCCGGCGCGCGGAGCGCCGCGCAGGCCGCCGGCGGCGGGGGGCCTCCTGCTCCTCCGGCTCCTCTTCCGGTTCCTCTTCGGGTTCTTCCTGCTCCTCGTCGTCGGCCTTGCCGGTGAGGGACTGGGTCACGGCGTCCACGACGCCGCCGATGGCGCCCTTGGACTTGCCGTGAGCCCCGCTCTCCACCGCGTCCCCGACGACATCGGTCAGCTGGGCGGGGGCCTTCCGGCCCGCTTCCAGGTCGAGGCGGTTGCAGGCCTCGGCGAAGCGCAGGTAGGTGTCGACACTGGCCACGACGATCCGTGCGTCGATCTTGAGGATCTCGATTCCGACGAGGGACACCCGGACGAACACGTCGATCACGAGACCGCGGTCGAGGATCAACTCCAGGACGTCGTAGAGGCTCGTGCCCCCGCCGCCACTTCTGCTGAGGCTGTTTCCGCCCTGCGGCACCACGGTCATGGCCGCTTCCCTTCATGGGGCCGACCCGGTCAGGTCGGCCGGTCGATCATCGCCCTGCTGTAGCGCCGGGTCCGCTCGTACGCGACGAGGTCGCCGTCCTTGTCGAGGACGACCTTGTAACTGGCCAGAATGCTGGTGGTGTCGGGAACCCGCTCCACTTCCAGGACCTCGACCTGAGCCTCCCAGCCGTCCTCACTCGGCCGCAGGGAGGAGACCGACTCGGGGACGCGTCCCAGCAGCGTCGAGAGCTGTTCCACCGCCGCGCGCATGGCCTGCGCGGGGCCCTTCGCCCCGCGGCGCGTCGCCGGCTTGCGTGCGGCCGGCTTCTCTGCGGCCATCGACTTGCTCCCCTCGGGAACTGGACCGTACGCCTGCCCGGAGAGATCGCCCGCAAACACCTTAATTACGACGTTATTTCTGATTTCGGTTGATTCCATGCATATCTGGCACGGCATGGAGCAGTCCAGTGGTGATGTGCAAGCGGGGCGTGTGGCTGTCGTCGAGAGCCGTCGGCGAGTCACCTGGCGAAGGGAAGGGCCCATGGAGGACACGACCAAGCTGGCCCTGGCGGCCGCGGTCGCCGGGGGCTACGTACTGGGGCGGACGAAGAAGGGGCGCCTCGCCCTGAGCCTGATCACCTTCGCCGCAGGCCGCCGTCTCGGCCTCGACCCGAGAGAGATCGCGACCCAGGGGCTGAAGAAGCTGAGCGAGATGCCCCAGGTGGCCGAGCTCGGCGAACAGATCAGGGGAGAGGCGCTCGACGCCGGGCGCAAGGCCCTCGTGGCCACGGCGAACCGGGGGATGGCCAACCTCGCCGACTCGCTGCGCGACCACACCCTCGCCCTGGGGCGGGACGACGAGGACGAGGGCGAGGACGAGGAGGAGTACGAGGACGAGGAAGGCGGCTACGAGGAGGAGGGCGAGGACGGCGACGAACCCTACGAGGACGAGGAGGAACCCGAGGAGGGGGAGGAGCCCGAGGAGGACGAAGGGGACGAGGGGGACCAGCGGGACGAGGAGGGCGAGGAAGCCGAGGAAGCCGAGGAAGCCGAGGAAGGGGAGGAAGGCGAGGAGGGTGAGGAAGCCGAGGAAGGTGAGGCAGAACCGCCGCCTCGTCGTCGGTCCGCCCGCCGGTCCGCGCCCGCCGCTTCCTCCAAGGCGCCTCAGCGACGCAGCCCGGCCCGCAAGGCCGCCCCGGCCAAGAAGACGGCGTCGGCCAGGAAGGCCACGAGCGCCGCGAAGCGCAGCGCCCCCGCCCGGCAGACCGCCGCCGCGAAGAAGGCCGCCCCCAGGAAGACGGCTGCGAAGCCGGCCGAGAGGAAACCGGCCGAGAGGAAGCCGGCCGAGAGGAAGCCGGCCCAGAGGAAACCGGCCGAGAAGAAGCCTGCCGAGAAGAAGCCTGCCGCGCGGAAGACGGCGGCGAAGAAGGCGGCACCGAGGAAGGCGGCACAGAAGCCGACGGCGTCGAGAAGGACGTCGGCGAAGAAGGCGGCGCCCCAGAAGACGGCACCGAAGAAGACGGCGGCGAAGAAGACGGCGGCGAAGAAGACCACCGCGGCCTCGACGGCCCGCCGCAAGTCGACCACGGGGAGGTAGACCATGGCCACCCAACGTGCGGCCGGCGGCACCCGCTCCGGGTTCGACCGGCTGCTGGACGAAGCCTCCGCGTATCTGTCGGCGCAGGCGGAACGCGTCGCCGACAAGGCGGTGGACAAGCTGGGCGACGTGACCGACGGGCTCTACGACATGGCCGAGAACGGCGGCAGTCTCGGGGACCTCGGCGGCCGCCTGCTCAAGGGCGACTCCCCGGTGAAAGCCGTGCTCGGCAACACGTTCAGCGGGCTCAAGGACAAGGTCACGGGCTCCGGGTCCGGCGGCAAGAAGAAGAACCGCAAGGCCGGCGCCAAGGCGATGAACATCATCGAGACCCTCGACGTGGGCGTGCCGCTGCGCACCGCTTACGACCACTGGACCCAGTACGAGAACTTCAGCAGCTTCGCCAAGGGGGTGCGGCAGGTCTCGCAGGGCGATGACACGACCACCGACTGGAAGGTCAAGGTCGGCCCGTCCACCCGCAGCTGGAAAGCCACCGTCCAGGAGCAGATTCCGGACGAGAGGATCGTCTGGACGTCCGACGGGCCCAAGGGGTCCACGCGCGGATGCGTGAGCTTCCACGAACTCGCGCCCTCCCTCACGCGCATCCTCGTGGTCGTCGAGTACTACCCGGCCGGGTTCTTCGAGAAGACCGGCAATCTGTGGCGGGCCCAGGGCCGGCGCCTGCGCCTGGACCTGAAGCACTTCGGCCGCTTCGTCACGCTCACCGACGAGGAACCGCAGGGGTGGCGCGGGGAGATCGAGGGCGGGGAGGTCGTCGTCACGCACGAGGAGGCCCTCGAAGAGGAGGAGTCCGCCGAGGACGACTGGGAGGAGGGCGAAGAGCCCGAGGAGGGGGACTCCGGCGAGGAGGGCGAGGAGGGCGAGGAGGACGAGGAGGACGAGGAGGACGAGGAGGACCAGGAGTACGAGGAAGACGCCGACGACGAGCCGGACGATGAGGCGGACGGCGAGGCGGACGACGAGGACGAGGACGAGGACGAGGCTGACGAGGAGGAGCCCGTCCCGGCGGGGCGCCGACGCTGAGACGCCGAATCGGCGGAGCGTCACGGAGGAAGGCCGGCGGCCGAGCCGCCGGCCTTCCGGCCTGTCGTGGGTGTCGTCGGTGTCGTGGGTGTCGTCGGTCAGTGCTTGAGGGTGTCCTTGGCCTTCTGCCCGGTCTGCTTCGCATCGCCGGCGATCTGCTCGGCGCGGCCCTTCATCTCAAGGCTCTCGTTGCCGACGGCCTTTCCGGTGGCCTCCTTCGTCTTGCCCTTGATGGTCTTGCCCACGTTCTTGGCCTTCTTGCCCGTGGCCATCCCGGTCACCTCCAAAGAGACTCATCGGTGCGCTACCCCAAGAAAAGGAGAAAACACCTGCAAAACGGTCACCTATGCCCGGGTGTCACCGAGGCATTCGGTCATGTAGGCACGCGGGGTCGGCCATTCTGCTGCGGTACGGACCAAGTCCGCCCACGGCGCGCGCCATGATCTCGCGCGCCACCGGATGCGTGGTGAGCAGCCGACGTGATCACAAGGAGCACCCCCATGGCCCGTGTCCCTCGACGCCGGTTCAGAGCCCTGGCGGTCGCCGCCGTCCTGGCAGCCACCGGGACGCTGCTGACCGCCTCGCCGCAGCCCGCGCAGGCGGCCCTGCCGCCCCAGACCATCAAGGACCCCGTCCACTACTGGAACGACGTCCTGCTGAACGTCGTCCGGCGCGAGGGCGGCGGCCCCGGCCCGATGTCCCGTGCCGCGGCCATGATGAACGCCGCGATCTACGACGCCGAGAGCTCCTACCAGCTCAAGTGGAAGGGCAGGATCACCTCCGAGCCGTACATCCACGCCGAGAAGTACGCCGGCTGGATCGAAGGCCCCGACGAGGAGGAGCGGGTCATCGGCCGCACGGCCTACAACATCCTGCTCAGGCTGTACGGCAAGAACCAGACCGCCTACCTCGACGCCCGCTTCCGGGAACGCTTCGGCACCGAGCCCACCGACTTCGACCTCCTCGACGCGACCGTCGTCAGCAAGATGGTCACGCAGATGACGGACGCCCGGAACGGCGACGGGTCGGACGACGACCGCGTCTACGTGGCCGACAACGTGCCGGGCGCCTGGCGGCCGACGAGCTACCCCGACATGCAGGACCCCAACTGCGCCCAGGCGAGCCAGGCCGTCACCCCGTACTGGGGCCAGGTCAAGCCCTTCGCCCTCACCTCCGGTTCGCAGTTCCGGCCGCCCACCCCCGGTCTGTACGGGACGTACGAGCAGCTGCTGGCGAGCGACGCGTACAAGGCGCAGGTCGAGGCCGTCCGCGCGGCCGGCGCCGACAAGCCGACCGCGAAGACCCCGGTGATCAACCGCACTCCCGACCAGGAGGCGGCGGCCTGGTTCTGGGCCAACGACAACGACGGCACCTACAAGCCCCCGGGGCAGCTGCTCCAGGCCACCCGCGAGATCGCCACCGCGCGCGGACTGAACACGTACGAGAACGCGAAGCTGTTCGCCCTGGTCTCGATCGCGATGGCCGACGCCGGCATCGCCGTCCGCGACGTGAAGTTCCTGACGCCCATCGACCTGTGGCGGCCGGTCTCCGCGATCCGGGACGGCGGACTCGACCCCGAGTGGAAGCCGCTCCTGAAGAACCCGGCCGGCGTCAACGTCACGCCCTGCTTCCCGGCCTGGGCCTCGGGCCACGCCACGTTCGGCGCGTCCTGGGCCGGCATCATGAAGCGCTACTTCGGCTCGGACGGCATCGCCTTCGACATCACCACCGACGAGCCCCGCTCGCCGGTCAAGACCCGCCACTTCACCAGCTTCAGCGCCGCGGCCCGCGAGGACGCGTACAGCAGGATCTGGCTCGGCGTGCACTTCCCGTGGGACGCCGAGGACGGCCTCACCCTCGGCGACAAGATCGCGAACCATGTCTTCACCACGAGGCTGCGCAGGCTCTGAGCCTGCGGACGCACCGGCCCCGGCCCGATGACGTAAGCCTTTCGTCAGCGGGCCGGGGCTGTCCCGCGGGCCTCCGGTCGCCTTGGATGGCGGACGAAGGCGCACAGCGGACACGGAGGAGGGCGTCGTGGGAAGCGGTACGAGGAAGCGGTGGTGGGGCGCGGTGAGCGTCGTGGGCCTGGTGGCGGCGGTGGCCGGGCTGCTGTGGTTCGAGCCCTGGGCGCTGTGGGTGGACGAGACGGTCCACGAGGCGCTGCCCTCCACGGGCGCGACCTCCCCGGCGCCGGCCGCCCCGCCCTCCGCGCCGGCCGGCCCGCCCTCCGCGTCGGCCGCCCCGCCCTCCGCGCCGGCCGCCCCGCCACCGGCCGGCCCCGTCACCGTCGCCCAGGGCCGTCTCGTCAGCCACGAGCACACCACCACGGGAGTGGTGAAGATCGTCCGGCTCGCGGACGGCAGCCAGACGCTCCGCCTCGAGGGCCTGGACACGAGCAACGGCCCGGACCTGCACGTATGGCTGAGCGACGCGCCCGTGCGGGAGGACGGGGCGGGCTGGGGCGTCTTCGACGACGGGAAGTACCTCGACCTCGCCCGGCTGAAGGGCAACAGGGGAGACCAGAACTACCCGCTGCCCTCCGGCTTCGACTGGTCGGCCTACCCGAGCGTCAGCATCTGGTGCGACCGCTTCGACGTCTCGTTCGGGGCCGCGGCGCTCGCCCGCACCTGACGCCCGGTTCCCGGCGGGGAGCCGGGCGCCGCACGGCAGGGTGCGGCGCGGTCATCGCGGGGCGGGCGCACGGTGCTCGGCCGCCGGTCGGCGACTCGCCCTGGCGCAGTTGCCGCCTTCGTCGCCGTACCCCTCCTCGCCGTACCCCTCGTCGCCGTAGCCGCCGGGCTCGCACGGCTCCGGACCGGGGTCGGGCTTCTCGTCGCGGCTGTTGTCGAGGCGGACGACCACGGTCTCCTGGCCGTCACCGACGACATACGGTCCCGCCACCGGGTCCCTGGGCAGCACGTATCCGTCGGGGACCGCCGTCTCCCGGAGGTAGTACGTGCCGTGCTCCAGCTCGCCGAAGGAGCACAGTCCCGCGAAGTTCGTGGTGCAGGCGGCTCCGACGCGACTGTCGGGGGAGCCGCCGGAGGTCTGGAGCCCGGCCCGCCCGTTGGTCTCCTTCCACAGCTCGAAGGTCGCGCCGCGCAGCGGCAGACCGGACTCGGCGTCGGACTTGAGCAGGTGCACGGAGCCGATGCCGGGCACGAGCGGGGTGCGGGAGTTGGGGGCGGTGACGCTCACCCCCGCCTCGGCGTTCTCCGGGGTCAGGTTCAGCGGCCCGAAGACCGCCGGCGACGGCAGGTCGTACCCCTCCGGTGCCCGCGTCTCCTGCCAGTAGAACGTCCCGGGCTCGACCGTCCGGGCACAGACCCCGTCCGCGCCCGTGGTGCACACGTCGCCGACCCGGGTGTCGGGCGTCGCGCCGCCGGTCTGCAGGCCGGCCGTGCCGTTCGACTCCTTCCACAGCTGGAACTGCGCGCCGGGGAGCGCGTCGCCGGACTCCGCGTCCTTCTTCTCCACCCGTACGACGCCGGAGACGGTGGTGGTGCCGTCGCAGGCCGGCAGGTCGCCGTTGAAGGGGTAGGCGTGGAACTCCTCGCCGCCGGCCCGCCCCGCCGGGCTGGTGTGGGTGAGGGAGCCGGTGGTGAAGAAGCGCCCGTTGACGCCCGGCAGCGAGACGGTCGTGCGTGACGTCTGGTTGCCGATGAGGAAGCTGCCCTGGAACTGTCCGGAACCGACGAGGTCCACCGAGGCGGCGTCGGGGAAGTTCCACAGGAGCCGCTCGCGGTAGGCGTTGAGCGGGTCGGTGTCGGCGATGTCACCGCTGTAGGTGTTGATCGTCCGGTCGGCACCGAGGACGTTCACGAGGACGGTCGCACCGGCCGGGATGTTCGCGAAGACGATCCCCTGTGTGGAGCCGTTCGGGCCGGCCAGGTCGAAGTCGACGTTGAAGACCTGGAGCGGTGAGCTTCCGTCGCCGGTGAAGAGCGTCTGGTAGCCCTGGTTGACGGCGCTGCCGGTGGGGGTGCGCGGCGCTCCGTCCACGCGCGCGTAGCACTGGCTCGCGGCGGTCAGCCGGTCCCGGAGGGCGGTGTAGGGGGCGGTGGCGTTCGGGTCCTGGACGAGGGTGGCCGCGACGGTGCCGCTGACCGTGCCCGCGTGGCGGACGACTCCGCCCTCGGCCAGCAGCCGCTGGTCCTGCGCGACGGTGACGTTCCCGCCCGTGGTGAGCCAGTCCGCGCCCACCGGCGGCGGCACCTTCGATCCGACGCCGGCCTCGCCGACGTTGTAGGCCGCGCTGGCCCCGGCGTCCTTGTTCATGTCGAAGGAGCCCAGGACCACGAGCCGCCCCTCCGCCTCGGCCGCCCGGCCCCGGACGAGGTAGTCGTCGCCGACGAAGATGTTGATCGCGTTGTCCCGGCCCGCGATCGGGTCGTTGTCGATCGGCGGGAACGGGTCCGGGCAGTCGCCGGGCACGCACGGACCCAGCCCTCCGGGAAGTGTGTCCGCGGACGCCGGGGCGGCCCCCGGCCCGAGGACGAGGACGGGCACGGCGGCCAGAGCAACGGCGCAGGCGAGGCCGGCGGAACCGGCTCGCCACCGACGGCGCCCAGGGCGCCCGGATGTCAGCTTGGTCATGGCACGACTCTTCGTGCAGGACCCCCGCCGGGCTACCCGTGCGCGCGCACATTGGGCCGGCGGATACCGGGCCTCACCACGAGGTGTGAACGAAAGGCGCGAACGGAGTACACGACGCCCCGCACCCCCACGGCGCCGCGCCCCCTACCCCGACGCGACCGCGCCGCCACGCACACACGGACCACGTCGCGGCCGCCGACTCCTCAGAGGCGGCGGCCGCGACCTTTGGCGACCTCCAGTGCGGTCAGCGACAAGGAGCGTGCCGGGTCACAACCGGGCGGTGGAACGGCGATCGGGCGGCCCGGGCCGGAGGCCAGACCACTCGATCGCCGCGGAGCCGGGTCAGTGGTGCGTGGCAGTGCTGTGCTCGTTGCCGTTGTCCTGCCTCGTGACACGGAGAAGACCAGGTCACACCACGTCGGCGGTGACAAGCATCGTGCTCTGGCGCAGCCGTCATCCTGCCCAGCCCATGCCTCTTCTTCATGATCATGCTCTGTGCCAGGGTGGCTCCATGAGCGAATGGACAGTGCACGGCGCCCGTCCCGTCTACAGCAGCCCTTGGGTAAGCCTCGACCTCGTAGCGGTGGAGCCGCCGGGGCGTGAGCGCTACGAGCATCACTTGATCAAGCTGGCCCCAGTCGCCGCTGTCGTCCTGATCAACGACGCCGACGAGGTCCTGCTCATGTGGCGCCACCGTTTCGCCACGGACACCTGGTCTTGGGAGATTCCGAGCGGCATCGTGGAGGAGGGTGAGGATCTGGCTGCCGCCGCCGCCCGCGAAGTGCTGGAGGAGACCGGCTACTGCGTGTCAGCCAAGAGCCTGGAGAGGCTGGCCTACAACCAGCCGATCGGCGGCATGTGCACCGCCGAGCACACCGTCTTCCTGGCCCGCGACGGGGTGAGAGTGGCCGACCCCGTCGACACGCACGAGGCAGACGCGATCGAGTGGCGGCCACTCGACCAGATCCAACGGATGATTGACGACCGTGAGATCGTCGCCGGGGTCGCCGTCACCGGGCTCCTCCAACTACTTGCCCGTCGCCCGCGCTGATGCCCTTGTACACGGATCCCGTGACGAGTTCGCGCAGGTCGCGCACGGGCGCCGTGTGCGCGGCACGGGCCGGCATCGACGTCAGCAGCTCTTTGGCGCGTGACTGGATGATGCCCGTGAGGTGCTCATGGGGGAGTCCTAAAAGCAGGGACTCCGCCGACCGGCAGGCGACTGATACCTCACCCACCGCCGCCAGAGAGGTCGCCTCGTCCATGGTGATCAGAGCGCGGTCCAGATGCGCCCTGCGAGTGTTGCCGAGCGCAGTCCACATGCTCCCGCGGTGCCAGACCAGCTGACGCTCGGTGTACCCGTACGCGGTGTCTGAAGTGTCAGCGTCGCTGAGCCGCTCGAACGCGCGCTCAGCAAGAGCCATGGCCTCTTGCGCCGCCCGGTGCCGGCCCATGCGCGCCAGGGTGCGGGCCTCAAGCGCAGGCGCCCAAGCCGCTGTGGCGCACACTATGGAACCCGCTACGAGGCGCGCCCGTTCCGCGAGCGACAGCGCCGCCGCCGGGGCGCCGAAGTAGAAGGGGATGACAGCTTCCCTCGCGAGCAGCCAAGCGCGTAGGCCGCGGTCGCCGGTCTCCTCCGCCAGGATCTGCCCCAGGTGGTACCACTGACGCGCCTCCCGGTGGTCGGCAAGCGCGACGAGCGCCATCCCGATCGTCCCCGTCAGCTGCGCTGCGACCCGGCACAGGCGCGTACGAGCGTCGGACGGTAGGCGTTGCGCCAGGAGCCGCTTCACCTCCGAGAAGTCGCCGACGCTTTCCGTCAGGATCTCGGACGGCGGGCGGATCTGGTAGTCGTGTCCGCGCTCACCGGTCTGACGTTCCCACTGCTCGATCTCCGTCTCCGACACCGGAGCTCGGAGCAGGGCAGCGGCGCTCAGCCGGATTTCCGCGAGAGAGCGCTCGGGGGCGGGGACGGGACCCGGCTCGGCCGCAGGAAGGCGGGTGTCGGCTACGGGCGCCACGTCGCGCTCGACCCTCTCGCTCTCGGAGCCGGGGGTGTAGTCCCGCCCGTAGCCGAGACGGTCAGGTCGGGTTTTGAACAGGCGGCACAGGTGGTCCAGGTTCTCCTCGCCTGGCCGGCCGGCGCGCCCCGTTTCCCAGCCGGACAGCTGCTGCACGCTGACTCTGGCGCCGAGCTCGGCGAGCTGGGCGCAGGCGGCGCTCAGTGTCCAGTCCTGGCTCAGGCGGTGGGCCTGGAGAAGGGAACAGCGGCAGGATGCGGCGATCTCCGAGACGAGGCGCCATGTCGTCCACTGCTCCGCGGCGGCGCGTGCGGCGATCGTCCGGGCTGTCGCTCGCCGCGAGTCATGTCGTGGCATGGAGTCCTCCCAGCAGCTCACTCCCACGGTAGGGGTAACTCCTTTGCGGCAAGACCGATTTCATAGCGCGCGTAGGGCAAATGGCCACGGGTTCACGAGCCGGCTATGACCATGATTCGTTTTCCTCAGGAGACGGCCAATGCGGCCTGCCGCACGCGTGGCCATGGTGGTCGACATGTACTCCACTGAGAGCGAAGCATTGAGCATCGTCACGAGGCAGGAGCGAGAGGCGGCGGCCCGGTCGTGGCTGCTGCTGTCGACGGCGGGTGTCGACGACGCCCGACACGACTGGCGGAGTCGGCGCATCGCACTCATGAAGTGCGGCAGCCTCTTCTGTGCCGCCCGGGTCGACTCCGACATCGTGCACGCAGCGGCGGGGACGGCGGATCTGTCGAAGGTGATGCCCTTCCTCGCCCTGGCGCTGTTCGGCGGGCCCGCGTGGATGGACCGGAGCGGACGCCGGTACTACATCTTGATGCCGCCGAGCGCGGCGCGGCGCCGCGAGTGGCCGATTGTGCCGCCTCGCGTGGACCGCCTCGCCAGGATCCTCGTGGTCCCCGACCTGGTGGGGGCGACCCAGTACAAGCCGGATAGCCACCTGCTCCTGGTGCACGACACCGGGCGTCTGTGGTCCGGCATCGCGACGCCGCGGGTCGCGCTGCACCGGAGCCGGCGATGACCCGAATCTGCGCCCACCGCCGGTGCCCCATCGAAGGTGAGGCCAAGGACGTCTCGGAGACGGCGGCCAGTGGCGCGCATCCGCCCGTGTGGTGGCACCCGACGTGGAAGGACTGCCCAGCGGCCATAGACGAGGCCGTCCGGGCGAAGGCGATCCGGCGCTGATGGCTCCCCGCCCGTGGACGCGTGCGCCGGCCGTCCACGGGCGGGGCCTGATCAGCCGGCGGCCGCAATCCACGCACCTCCGCCCAACCCTCCAGGAGGCACCGTGCACGACACCCGCTCACCGCTCGCCCGGCTCCGTGGCAGCACCGTCCTCGTGACTGGCGGAGCCGGCCTCATCGGTTCCCATATCGTCGGCCGCCTGCGTGAGCTCGGCGCCCGTCCGGTCGCGATCTGCACACTGGACGCCTACCCCCCCGCACATCTACCGTCTGTTCGGCGTCGACGGCACCGACCCCGACATGATCGTCGGGGACATCCGCGACACCGCCCTCGTCGCCCGCACCGTCGCCGGGTGCGACTACGTGATCCACGCCGCGGCTCTCGCTGACGTCGCCGCCTGCACTCGCGCGCCGCGAGCCGCCATCGACATCAACATCACCGGCCTCCAGGTCGTCTTGGACGCCGTCGTCTCTACCGAACGTGTCCAGCGCCTCGTGTACGTCTCCTCCGCGAGCGTCTACGGCGACGGCAACCCCGACGAGGCGAGCAGCGCCGAGCTGCGTACGATGCGGCAGATGCTGGAGTCGGTGTACGGACGGGTTGTGCCGCAGTTCCACGAGCAGACCTCGCCGGTACGGCCCGTGTCCGTCTACGCGAACACCAAGGCGTTCGGCGAGACCCAGACCGCCCTCACCCTCGGCGCGGTCGGCGCCTCGTACACGGTCGTGCGGTACTTCAGCGTGTATGGGGAGCCGCAGACGATCAAGCCGAACTCCCACTCCTGGATGGTGGCCTGGTTCGCCGCGCGCGCGGCGTTGGGCCTGCCGCTGTACCTCAACGGCGGCGGCCACCAGGTCCGCGATCTGATCCACGTCGACGATGTAGCCGAGGCGACGCTGCGCGCGCTGGTATCGCCGCAGACCCACACCGAGACGATCAACATCGGAACCGGTAAGCCGACCAGCGTCCGCCAGGTAGCCGAGCTCATCCGCGACCACTACCCGAACGTGCAGTTCATGGAAACGCCGATGCCGCCCGGTGACCCGCTCGGCGGGTACGCCTCCACGCGCCGGATGGCGGCCGTGCTCGGCTGGACCCCGAAGATCACTGTCGGCGACGGTGTCGCGCGCTACGTCGCGTGGCTGCGCAAGACCCCCGCTGCCCTGCCCGCGTGGCTGTTTCAGGTCACCTCCGCTAGATGACCGGGGGGCGGCCGAGGCGGCCCATGCGCCACACCGTGGCCCAGCGCATGGGCCGCCTCGCCCCGCCCGGCCGGCGCACGCCCTCGACGAATCCGGCGCACCACGCGTTCAGCCCCGACACGGACCTCGTACGCACCAGCGTGAGGACCGTCCACACGGCGAGGTAGACGGGGACGAGCGGGGCCGGCAGGTTCCGCTTCGCCAGCCACACACGGTTGCGGGCCGTCATCCGGTAGTAGACCGCGTGGCGGGCCGGGCTCGTCTTCGGGTGCTGGAGCAGCAACTGCGGCTCGTACAGGACCCTCCAGCCGGCGTCGAGGGCGCGCCAGGCGAGGTCGGTCTCCTCATGGGTGAAGAAGAAGTCCTCCGGCCAGCCGCCGACCTCCTCCAGCATCCGCATGGACAGCCCATGCCCGCCGCCGAGAAAGGTGGTCACCTCGCCGCCCCGCATCGGGTCCTTCGCGCCGAGGCGTGGCACGTGGCGCCGCTGGGTCTCCCCGTGCTCGTCGGCGATCCGGAAGGAGACGATGCCAAGCCGCGGGTCCGCCTCGTAGAGGGCGGCGAGGCGGCGGAAGACGTCCGTGTCGACGAGCAGACCGTCGTCGTCCAGGTCGACCAGGACGTCGACGTCGCCGAAACCGCGGAGAGTCTCGATGGCCACGTTCCGCCCCCCGGACACCCCGCGGTTCTCCGGCAGCTCGACCCCGTGCACGCCCTCCGGGAGCTCCGCGAGGGAGCCGGCGCCGTTGCCGACCACGACCACACGGGTGGCCTGCTCGTCCTGCGCGGCCACGGAATCGAGCAGCGCCCGCAGTTCCTTGGGCCGCGTGCCCATCGTCAGCACCGCCACACCCACACGCGGTCGCGCCACAACCTCACTCCGTCCGTCCGTCAACACCGGGCCCAGCGAGCCTAGCGGCCCCGAGGCCCCGCCCGTTCCCACGAAAGGAGCGCGCCGCATGTTCCCCGTCCGCCTCGGCGACCACATCACCAGCGCAGTCCAAGGCCGTCTGGCCGGCACCCCCTATGGAGACCTTTCGAAGCTCGACCTGGCCGACTTCCTCGCCTGCTGGCCCGAGCTGCACTCCGCCGCCCTCACCGAGCTGGGAGCCGAGCGTGTCCACCCCACCGCCCAGATCCACCCCACCGCGATCATCGGCGACGACGTCCTCATCGGGCCCGGGGCGAAGATCCACGAGTTCACGACCGTGCGACACCGCTCCGTCATCGCCGCCGGCGCCTCCGTCGGCTTCAACTGCGAGATCACTCACGCCTTCGTCGGGGAGAGCGCAGTCCTGGGTCACCGCATCGGCGTCAACCGCACCCTCGTCGGTGCCGGTGCGCACCTGTCGGCGACGGTGACGGTGGCCGCCATCCACCTCTGCGACGACATGACCAGGCCCGACCGCGAGGTCATCATGCGGGGTACCGAAGGCCTCTACCGCTGCGGCACCACCCAGTTCGGCGGCGTCATCGGCGACGGCGTGCAGACCGGCAACAACATCGCCCTCGGCCCCGGCATCGCCATCGGCAGACGAACCCGCATCAACAGCGGCGTGACCCTCGCCGCCCGCATCGTCCCTCCGGACAGCATCATCACGGCTCCGCACACGGCTGACACGACCGTCCGCAGCCGGAGAGGCATCAAGCCCGGCGCACGGTCGTAGGCCGCCCCCGGGCCCGGCCCGCGCCTCAACCTCAAGACAGCCAGGCCGTGTTCCAGAAGCGGGCTCGTCGTTCGCCCTGCGCGGCGATGAGCACGGCGCGGGACAGCCCAGGGGTGCGAACCGCGTTCGTCAAACCGGGGCACAAACCGCCATGTCCGACAGCCTCCCGGGGCGACGCGAACCGCCGTGGGAAATGCGCTCGACCGCCTCCATCCGGCTCCGCATGGTGGTCGCCCGCACCCCCGCGTCGTGAATTATGGTGCGCAACCACATACGCGTGTGACCAGCGGGTTTCTACGGTGTGGCGATACGAAAGCGTCCCCGTCACCCGCTCGGAAGTGGTGCCCATGTCCGCCGCAACACACCCTCCCCGGTCCTCCGGATCCATCAAGCGCATCGTCGCCGCGAGCCTCATCGGCACCACCATCGAGTGGTACGACTTCTTCCTGTACGGGTCGGCCGCCGCGCTCGTCTTCAACACGCTGTTCTTCCCCAGCGCGGACCCGCTGGTGGGCACCCTCATCGCCTTCGTCACCTATGCGATCGGGTTCGCCGCACGGCCGCTCGGGGGCATCGTCTTCGGGCACTTCGGGGACAAGATCGGGCGCAAGAAGCTGCTGGTGCTCAGCCTGCTGATGATGGGCGGCGCCACCTTCGCGATGGGTCTGCTGCCCACCTACGACACCATCGGCGTCTGGGCGCCGATCCTGCTGACGGTGCTGCGGCTGGTCCAGGGCTTCGCGCTGGGCGGCGAGTGGGGCGGGGCCGTCCTGATCGTCTCCGAGCACGGCGGCGACAAGAACCGCGGCTTCTGGGCCTCGTGGCCGCAGGCCGGCGCCCCCGGCGGCAACCTGCTCGCCACCGGCGTCCTCTCGCTGCTCGCCGCCGTGCAGTCGGACGACGCCTTCCAGTCCTGGGGCTGGCGCATCCCGTTCCTGCTCTCCGGCCTGCTCGTCATGATCGGCCTGTGGATCCGCGTCTCCGTCTCCGAGTCCCCGGTCTTCCTCGCGGCGCAGGCCAAGGCCGAGGCGGCCGCCGCCGCGGGAGCCAAGGAGCAGGCCCCGGTCGTCGCCGTGTTCAGGCGCAGCTGGCGCGAGGTCCTGTCCGCGATCGGCACCCGCTTCGGCGAGAACATCTCGTACTACATCCTGACCTCCTTCCTCCTGGTGTACGTCACCACCCACCTCGGCCTGCCGAAGAGCACCGCCCTGAACGCCGTCCTGATCGGCTCGGCCGTCCACTTCGTCACCATCCCCCTGTGGGGCGCGCTGTCCGACCGCATCGGCCGGCGACCGGTCACCCTGGTCGGCTCCGCGGGCATGGCGGTCTGGGCGTTCGTCTTCTTCGGGCTCGTCGACTCCGAGAACTTCGGGGTGATCACCCTGTCCGTCACCGCCGGTCTGCTGCTGCACGGGGCGATGTACGGACCGCAGGCCGCGTTCATCTCCGAGATGTTCGACACCAAGGTCCGCTACTCCGGCGCCTCCATGGGCTCCCAGCTCGCCTCGATCCTCGCCGGCGCGCTCGCCCCGATCATCGCGGTCGAACTCCTCAAGGACTACGGCAGCTCCACGCCCATCAGCATCTACCTCTGCGCCGCCGCCGTGATCACCACCCTCACCGTCGCCGTCACCCGGGAGACCCTCGGCCGCGACCTCACCCGCTCCAGGGACGAGGAACCCGCCGCGGCTCCCACCGTCCCCGCGGGCGACCCCGCCTGACACCGACGCACCAGCGAGCCGCCCGGTCTGCCGTCACCAGGGGGTGACGACGGCAGACCGGGCCCCTACGCCCCACCGCAGCACGCACCGCCCGCCCCCAGGCCGCGAGGAGGCCCCATGACCGCCGGCCGTCGAGCCGATGCCCCGACGCCGTCGACCGCCGAGACGGCCGCGCGCCACCTGCTCGACCTGCTCGCCGCCGACGCCCCGGCACCGGAGCTCGCCGCCCAGCCCGCGCGCTCACGGGCCGGCGGAGCGGGCCCCGAGGACACCGCACGCATCGAGGAGGCCACCGAGGCCGCCCTGTCCGTACGGCGGGTCCTCGACCAGCACCGGCGCCGGGAGGCCGAACTGGTGGCGCTGTTCGACACCGCGGGCGACCTGGCAGGCCTGCGGGACCTCGACGCCGTGCTGCGCGCCATCGTGCGCCGGGCCCGCACCCTGCTCGGCTCCGACGTCGCCTATCTGACCCTGAACGACCCGGTCGCGCAGGACACCTTCATGCGGGTCACCGAGGGCTCCGTCTCCGCGGCCTTCCAGCAGCTGCGCCTCGGCATGGGCGAGGGGCTCGGCGGTCTCGTCGCGCAGACCGCCCGCCCCTACGCCAGCACGGACTACCGCACCGACCGGCGCTACCGGCACACCGGCACCATCGACGACGGCGTGGCCGAGGAAGGGCTCCGCGGCATCCTCGGCGTCCCGCTGCGGCTGGGCGAGGAGATCATCGGCGTCCTCTTCGCCGCCGACCGCACCCCACGCGAGTTCACCCCCGACGCCATCGCCCTGCTCGGCTCGCTCGCCGACCACGCCGCCGTCGCCATCGACAGCGCCCGCCGCCTGGAGGAGATCCGCACCGCCCTCGCCCGGCTCGAAGCCGCCAACGCGACGGCCCGCGCCCACAGCGAGGCCCTGCACCAGGCGTCCGACGCCCACGACCGGCTGTCCAGACTGGTCCTGCGCGGCGCCGGCACCGACGAGGTGGCGGCCGAGATCGCGGCGCTGCTCGGCGGGGGAGTGGCCGTCCACGACACCGACGGCACCGAGCTGGCCCGGGTCGGCACCGCACCGGTGCCCCCCGCCACCGTCGGCCTCGGCCCGGCGCACGGCGAGGGCCGCGCCGTCCACGCCCACGGCGTGTGGACCTGCGCCGTCCTCGCCGGTGCCGAACCGCTGGGCAGCATCGTCCTGACCGGACGCGAGGACCTCACCGAGGCCGACCGGCGCCTGTTCGAACGCGCGGCGCTCGTCACCGCCATGCTCCTGCTCATCCGCCGCTCGGTCGCCGAGACCGAGGACCGGGTGCGGGGCGAACTCCTCGACGACCTCCTCGCGGGCCCGGCCGCCACGTCCCACTGGGACGCGGGCAGCCTCACCCTGCGCGCCCGCCGCCTGGGCGTCGACCTGGGCCGGCCGCACGCCATCGCCGTCCTCGACAGCGAGCCCGCCCTGCGCCCCCGGCTCGCCACGGAGACCGCCCGGGTCGCGCGCGGCCTCGGCGGCCTGGCCGGCGCCCGGCACGGGCACAGCGTCCTGCTCGTGCCCTGCGAACACCCCGGCGCCTTCGCCCGCGACCTCGCCGCCGACCTCGCACGCATCACCGGCGCACCCGTCACCGTGGGCGCGGCCGGACCCGGCAGGGGGCCGCACCACCTCGCCGCCCTGCACGACGAGGCGCTGCGCTGCCTGTCGGCACTGCACGCCCTCGAACGCACCGGAGAGGGCGCCGACATCGCCGACCTCGGCTTCATCGGGGTGCTGCTCGGCGACCGGGCCGACGTCGGCTCGTACGTGCAGCGCGTCCTCGGCCCGGTCCTCGCCTACGACGCCGAGCGCGGCACCGAACTGGTGCGCACCCTTCACGCCTACTACGACCAGGGAGCCAGCCTCTCGCGCGCCAAGGACGCCCTCCACGTCCACGTCAACACCGTCGTCCAGCGCCTCGACCGCGTCGCGCAGCTCCTGGGCCCCGACTGGAACACGCCCGCCAGCGCCCTGGAGCTCCATCTCGCGCTCCGGCTGCACCAGTTGTCCCGGGGGACCCGCGCTCAGCCCGCCCGGCCGCAGCGCTCGGTGTCGATCTCGGCGAGCGAGGCCTCCGGGTAGCGGGGCCCGTGCACGGTCCCGGCGTTCAGCACCCGGCCCGCCGCGTCGAGCGCCCCGGCCGGAACGTCGAGACCGAGGACGGACAGGTTCTCCCGCAGATGGGCCACCGAGCGGGTGCCGGGGATCGCGACGACGTGCGGGCCCCGGGAGACGACCCAGGCCAGGGCCAGCTGCGGCAGGCTGAGGCCGGCGTCCTCGGCGATCTTCCTCAGCTCCTCGCGCAGCACCAGGTTGCCGGGGTAGTGCCGCTCGTCGAATCGGGGCATGGCCCGCCGGATGTCCCCCGGCGGAAGGGCGTCGAGCCGCGGGGGCTCCGCGGTGAGGAAGCCGCGGGCCAGCGGGCTGAACGCCACCAGCGCCACGCCCAGTTCACGGGCCGCCTCCAGCGTCCCCCGCTCCGGGTTGCGCGACCACAGGCTGTACTCGTTCTGCAGCGCGGCGACCGGGTGCACGGCGTGCGCGCGGCGCAGGGTCGCCGCGGACACCTCGGACAGGCCGATCGCCCGCACCTTGCCCGCCTCCACGAGACCGGCCAGTGCCCCGACGCTCTCCTCCACCGGGACCCGCCGGTCCAGCCGGTGCAGGTAGTAGAGGTCGATGACGTCGGTGCGCAGCCGGGCCAGGGCCTCGTCGGCGGTGCGCCGCAGGGTCTCGGGCCTGCCGTCGATGACGCGCCGGCCGTCGACACCGGTCATGCCGCACTTGCTGGCCAGCACGATCCGGTCGCGATGGGCGGCGAGCACCCGGCCGAGCAGCTCCTCGTTGGCGCCGAAGCCGTAGAGGGCGGCGGTGTCGAAGAGCGTGACGCCCTCGTCCAGCGCCGTCAGGAGCAGCCGCTCGGCCTCCTCGGGCGACACCGGCTCGCCGTAGGCGTGGCTCAGGTTCATACAGCCCAGGCCGACCGCCGGGACCTCGAACGGCCCGATCCCGCGCGGCGCCCCCGCGGCCGGGCTCATCGGCGGGAGGAGGCGTCGAGCTGCCGCTCCAGGTCCGCCAGGGTGCGGTAGCAGGCCAGCACCTGGGCGAGGGAGGAGTTCGGCTCGCGGCCCTCGCGGATCGCGGCGACGAACTCGCGGTCCTGGAGCTCGATGCCGTCCATCGACACGTCGACTCCGCTGACGTCGATCGGCTCGTCCCTGCCGGTGAAGAGGTCGTCGTACCGGGCGATGTAGGTGCCGGTGTCGCCGATGTAGCGGAAGAAGGTGCCGAGCGGCCCGTCGTTGTTGAACGAGAGCGACAGCGTGCAGATGGCGCCGTTCTCCGCGCGGAGCTGGATGGACATGTCCATCGCGATGCCGAGCTCGGGGTGGATCGGGCCCTGGACGGCGTTGGCCTGCACGATCGGCGAGCCGGTCTGGTAGGCGAACAGGTCGACCGTGTGCGCGGCGTGGTGCCAGAGCAGGTGGTCGGTCCAGGACCGCGGCTCACCGAGGGCGTTGAGGTTCTCGCGGCGGAAGAAGTACGTCTGCACGTCCATCTGCTGGATGCCGAACTCGCCGGCCTCGATCCGCCGGCGCACCCACTGGTGGCTGGGGTTGAAGCGCCGGGTGTGGCCCGCCATCGCGACGAGTCCGGTGCGGCGCTGCGCCGCGAGGCAGGCCTCGGCGTCGCCGAGCGAGTCGGCGAGCGGGATCTCGACCTGCACGTGCTTGCCCGCCTCCAGGCAGGCCAGGGTCTGCGCGGCGTGCATCTGGGTGGGCGTGGCGAGGATGACGGCGTCGATGTCGTCCATCGCGAGCACCTCGTCCAGGGTCGCGACGGGGCGCCCCACGCCCTGCTCCGCGGCGAACTTCCGGGCGCGTTCGAGGCTGCTGCTCACCACGGCGGCCACCTCGACGCCCTCGATCCGCTGCAGCGCGGCCGCGTGCTTGGCGCCGAAGGCGCCGCCGCCCGCCAGGGCGATCCGCAGGGTCCGGTCGTCAGTCATGGTCACTCCTTCACGGCGGGCGCTGCGGCCCGCGGGCGGTTTTCCAGGATCAGGTGTCCGACGGCGGTGTTGGACGCCGGGACATGGTAGAAGCGGTGCTTGAGCTCGACCTCGCCCGAGCCGTCGACGTCGCTCAGCGCCCCCCGGGCGATCAGCCACATGACCAGCTCGATGCCCTCGGAGCCGGCCTCCTCGACGTACTCCAGGTGGGGCACCTCGGCCAGGCCCGCCGGGTCCGCCACGAGGCGGTCGAGGAAGGCGTTGTCCCACTCGCGGTTGATCAGCCCGGCGCGCGGGCCCTGCAGCTGGTGGCTCATGCCGCCGGTGCCCCACACCTGCACCTTGAGCGGGCGGTCGTAGGACTCGACGGCCCGGCGCAGGGCCTGGCCGAGCCTGAAGCAGCGGGCGCCCGAGGGAACCGGGTACTGCACCACGTTGACGTGGAACGGGATGACCTTGCACGGCCAGGACTCCGCGCCGCCGAGGTCGCCGAACAACAGCGACAGCGGGACGGTGAGACCGTGGTCGACGCTCATCTCGTTGGCGAGGGTGAGGTCGAAGTCGTCCCGGATCAGCGCGTGCGCGATATGCGCGGCCAGCTCGGGATGGCCCTCGACACCGGGCACGGGGCGGGGTCCGTACCCCTCGTCGGCGGCGGGGAAGGAGGCGCCGGTGCCGAGCACGAAGGTCGGGACCAGCGACTGGTCGAAGGCGCTCGCGTGGTCGTTGTAGACCAGGAAGACGACGTCGGGGACGTTCTCCCGCTGCCAGGCCCTGGAGTACTCGTACCCCGCGAACACCGGCTGCCAGTAGGGCTCTTCGGTCTTTCCGTGGTCCATCGCCGCGCCGATCGCCGGCACGTGCGAGGTGAAGACGGCGGCGGTGATCTCGGCGTGCTCCGCCGGCGGGGCGGGGGCGTGGGCGGCTTCGAGGACGGCGTGGTCGATCCGGTTCCCCTCGACGGATCGGCCGCCGCCGACCATCATCGCGCGGTACTCCTCCTCGGTCATGCCGGTCATCGAGCCCGCCATCTGCTGGAACGAGAATCCCAGCGTCGCACCCCACTTGGCGAGGAAGTAGATGTTGCCGCCCTCGCGCATCGCCGCGTTGAGGTCGCGGTCGAGCAGCGCCCGCTTCTGCTCCTCGCGCAGCGGCCAGGCGTCCAGGTAGGCGCGCTCGTCGGCGAGGTAGGCCGCGCGGTTCTCCCGCGTCATCAGCGACATGCAGAACTGGTTGAGGTGGTAGCCCTTGGCCGACTGCTCGGAGTCGAAGATGGTCGTCCCCGGAACCAGCTTGTAGGTCTTGTCCAGCGACATGCTGGGGCTCCAATCGAGGGAGGGGTCAGTCGGCGTCCGGCCAGTACAGGCGCATCGGGTTGGCCACGAGCAGCCGGTGCCGCAGCTCCGGCGTCGGGGCGATGTGCGGGACGAAGTCGACGAGCAGCCCGTCGTCGGGCATGTGGTCGGTGAGGTTGGGGTGCGGCCAGTCGGTGCCCCACAGCACCCGGCCGGGGAACTCCTCGACCACCCGGCGGGCGAAGGGGACGACGTCCCGGTAGGCCGCCCGCTCGCCGTCGAGGGCCGGCGGACCGCTCAGCGAGAGGCGTTCCGGGCACGTCACCTTGCACCAGATGTCGGACCTGGCCCGCATGAGGTCAAGGAAGGCCTCGAACGCGGGCCCCCGCGGGTCCTGGGCGGTGTCCGGCCGGCCCATGTGGTCGATGACGAGCGGCACCGGGATCGACAGGAAGAAGTCCCGCAGCTCGGCGAGGTCCGCCGCCTCGAAGTAGACGACGACGTGCCAGCCGTACGGTGCGATCCTCGCGACGATGTCCAGCAGCTCCTGCTCGGGCGCCGCGTCCACCAGACGCTTCACGAAGTTGAACCGCACCCCGCGGACACCGGCCTCGTGCAGCTCGCGCACCTGCTCGTCGGTGACGTCGGACCGCAGCGTCGCCACGCCCCGGGCCAGCCCGCCGGAGGCGCGCAGGGCGTCGACCATGGCGGTGTTGTCGGCGCCGTGGCAGGTCGCCTGCACCACCACGTTGCGGGCGAAGCCGAGGCGGTCGCGGAGGGCGAAGAGCTGCTCCTTGGAGGCGTCGCACGGGGTGTACTTGCGCTCGGGGGCGTACGGGAACTCCTCGCCCGGGCCGAAGACATGGCAGTGCGCGTCCACCGCGCCCTCGGGGAGCCGGAAGTGCGGCAGGCTCGGACCGGCGTACCAGTCCAGCCAGCCGGGGGTCTTCTCGAAGTGCGTCGTCATCGTCGGTCCCCGTCCCCTCAGTCCTCGTACCGCAGGCCGAGCTCGGCGAGCGGACCGCGCATGCCGTACAGGTCGAGTCCGAGCCGCCCCGCGCGGAACTGGGCGCGCTTGCCCTCCTCGGCGGCCTCGCGGGCGGCCGAGGCGGCGGCCACCTCGGCGGCGCGCTCGCGGGGCACCACGACGACGCCGTCGGCGTCCGCGACGACCACGTCACCGGGGCGCACGAGCGCGTTTCCGCAGACCACGGGCACGTTGACCGAGCCGAGGGTGGCCTTGACCGTCCCCTTGGCGTTGACCGCGCGGGAGAACACGGGGAAGTCCATCGCCTCCAGGTCGGTGACGTCGCGGACCCCGCCGTCGATGACCAGGCCGCGGCAGCCACGGGCCCGGAACGAGGTGGCGAGCAGCTCGCCGAAGAAGCCGTCCTCGCTCTCGGTCGTACACGCGGCGACGACGACGTCCCCGTCGCGGATCTGCTCGGCGGCGACGTGCAGCATCCAGTTGTCGCCGGGCTGGAGGAGCACGGTCACCGCCGTGCCGCACATCCGGGCCTTCGGATAGACCGGGCGCAGCCAGGGCCGCATGAGCCCGACCCGCCCCATCGCCTCGTGGATCGTGGCGACGCCGAACGCCGACAGCTCCGCGACGGCCCTGGGGTCGGCCCGGTCGATCTTCGTGTGGACGACGCCGATCTCGGTGTGTTCCATGGCTCCCTCTCCTTGGGTCAGCGGCCGGCCGCGGCGAGGCGGGCGGCGAGCCGGGGGTAGACGCGCAGGGCGTTGCCCGAGTAGACGGCGGCGCGCTCCTCGTCGGACAGGTGCGCGGCGGCGTCGACGTACCGCCGGGTGTCGTCGAAGTGGTGGCCGGTGCGCGGGTCGCGGTCGCGGACCGCGCCGATCATCTCGCTGGCGAAGAGCACGGACCGGCTGGGGATCACCCGGGTCAGCAGGTCGATACCGGGCTGGTGGTAGACACAGGTGTCGAAGAAGACGTTGTCGAGCAGCGTCTCCGGCTCCGGCCTGCCGAGCGCCATCGCCAGGCCGCGGAACCGGCCCCAGTGGTAGGGCACGGCGCCTCCGCCGTGCGGGATGACGAACCTCAGCGTCGGGAAGTCGGCGAACAGATCGCCCTGGACCAGCTGCATGAACGCCGTGGTGTCGGCGTTCAGGTAGTGCGCGCCGGTGGTGTGGAAGGCCGGGTTGCAGGAGGTGCTGACGTGGATCATCGCGGGGATGTCGTACTCCGCCATCGCCTCGTAGAGCGGGTACCAGCTGCGGTCGGTCAGCGGCGGAGCGGTCCAACGGCCGCCCGAGGGGTCGGGGTTGAGGTTGACGGTGACCGCGCCCAGCTCCTCGACGGCGCGGCGCAGCTCGGGCAGACAGCTCGCCGGGTCCACGCCCGGGGACTGCGGCAGCATGGCGCCCATCGCGAACCGGTCGGGATAGAGGGCGCTGACCCGGTGGACCAGGTCGTTGCAGATCCGCGCCCACACCGAGGAGACGGCGAGGTCGCCGATGTGGTGGGCCATGAAGCTGGCGCGCGGCGAGAAGATGGTGAGGTCGCTGCCGCGTTCGTCCATCAGCCGCAGCTGGTTGCCCTCGATCGCGGCGCGCAGCTCCTCGTCGGTGATGAGCAGCTCGTCGGGGTCGGGGACGGGGCCGCGGCCCTCGGCCGCCGCGATCTGCCGGTCGCGCCACCGCGCCAGCTGCGCGGGGGCGGTGGTGAAGTGGCCGTGACAGTCGATGATCATGGGAAGCCTCGTGGTCGTCCGGGGTCAGAGGGCGTGGGCGCGGCCGGGCCAGCCGGTGTACTGCTCGGCGAGATAGGTGCGGCCGGAGAGAGTGCCGACCACGTTGTCCAGCTCGCCGAGCTGGCGCCGCAGGTCGAACGGCGAGCCGCCGGGCGCCGTGTGCAGCAGCTGGGTCATCCAGTACGAGAAGTTCTGGGCCCGCCACACCCGCTGGAGGGCGCTCGGCTGGTACGCGTCCAGCGCGCCCTCACCCGCGCTGCCGAGCGCCCTCAGCAGGACGTCCGCGAGCACCTTCACGTCGTGCAGCGCGAGGTTGAGCCCGCGGGCGCCGGTCGGCGGCACCGTGTGCGCGGCGTCGCCCGCCAGGGCCATGGAGCCCCAGCGCATCGGTTCCTGGACGAACGAACGGAACCGAAGAACGGTCTTCTCGACGATCGGACCCTCGTGGAGGCGGAAGCCGTCCTGCCCGGCCACCCGCGCCTGGAGGGTCTCCCAGACGCGGTCGTCCGGCCAGTCCTCGGGCGACTCGTCGGGACGGCACTGGAAGTACATCCGCTGGACGGTCTCGGTGCGCTGGCTGATCAGCGCGAAGCCGTGCTCGGAGTGGGCGTAGACCAACTCGGGCGCACTCGCGGGGGCTTCGGCGAGGATCCCGAACCAGGCGAACGGGTACTCCGTGCCGTAGCGCACCCGCCGGTCCTCGGGGACCAGGTCGCGGCACATGCTGCGCGAGCCGTCCGCGCCCACCACGTACCGGGCCCGGATCTCGTGCCGGGCGCCGTCCGGAGCGGTGTAGCGCACGCGCGGTGCGGCGGTGGCGAGATCGAGCACCTCGGTGTCGCGGATCCCGAAGTGGACGGCGCCGCCGTCGCGTTCACGGGCGTCGGCCAGGTCGACGAAGACGTCGGTCTGCGGATAGAGCCAGACGGACTCGCCCACCAGCTTCTTGAGGTGGATGCGGTGCGGCCGCCCGCCGAAACGGAGTTCGAGGCCCTCGTGCTCGTGGCCGTCGCGCAGGATCCGGTCGGAGACGCCCGTCTCGACGAGGTCGCGGGCCGCGTCGGCCTCCAGGATGCCGGCCCGCTGCGTCGTCTCGATCTCGTGGCGGGTGCGGGTGTCCAGCACGATGGTCCCGACCCCGGCACGCCCGAGCCGGTGCGCCAGCATCAGGCCCGCGGGACCTGCACCGATCACTGCGACGGGTACCGAGACGACGGTGTCGACGGGGGCGTCGGCCATGGGTTCTCCTGAGCGGCTGCGAACGTTCCGAACACCCCGAACGTTGGCACCGGCTCCGGCACCCGGTCGCCGGCGTTTCCGTCAGGCGGAAGCCCTCCGTGAGATCGCCCGCAGGTCAGACCCCGGTACGGGCCCGCCGGCCGAGCTCCTCGGAGATGCCGTACGCCGCCCGCAGCAGCGGCTCGCGAAGGCCCCGCGCCCGGCTCGCCGTGCGGGCCGCGACGACGATCCCGAGGGCCGCGCTGACGGGCCCGGACCGCCCGATCCGCACGGGGGCGGCGACCGCGACCGTGTCCTCGGACAGCTGCCGGTCGCTCACGAATACCTGCTCGCGGCGGATCCGGTCCAGCTGCGCCCGCAGCGTCTTCGGGTCGGTGACGGTGTGCGGGGTCCAGGCGCGGTGCGGCGAGTCGAGGACCTCCTCCTGGATGTCCCGCGGCGCGTGCGCGAGCAGGACGCGGCCCATGCCGGTGGAGCCGACGGGGAACCTCGACCCCACCATCGTCAGGAGCTGCACCGAGCGGTGCCCCGCGATCCGCTCGACGAAGACGAGCTCGGTGCCCTCGCGCACGGCCAGCTGGACGTTCTCGTGCGTGGCCTCGTACAGGTCCTGCATGAACGGCAGCGCCACATCCCGCAGGATCTGCGTGCGCGGACACCCCGAGGCGATCTCCCACAGCCTCAGCCCCACGTGCCACGACCCGTCCTCCGCGCGCTCCAGCGCGCCGAACGCCGCCAGCTCCGCGACCACCCGGTGCGCCGTGCTCAGGGCGAGGCCGGTGCGCTGGGCGATCTCCGACAGGGTCCGCGACGGGTGCTCGCGGTCGAACGCGGACAGGACTTCGAGGACCTTGCCGGCCGCCGTGCTGCGGGTATCGCTCACACCGCCAGTCTCGCAGACCGCCGTTGAGCCGCCCTGCCCGGCGCCGTACCATCTGCCGGACACTCCGTACCACCTGCCGGACAACCAAGGATGTGACGTGGACGTGGAGATCTCCGGGCTTTCCTCGATGGCGACGAAGCCCGTGCTGGCCGAGCTGTCGGAACACCTCCGGCGCGCGCACGGCCTCGCGGTGCGCTTCGAGTCCGCCGGCGGCGTCGAGATCGCCCGACGGGTCCGCGAGGGCGTGCCGGCCGACCTCCTCGTGCTCGCCGACGGAGCACTCGCCGCGCTGGAGAAGGAAGGGCACCTCAGGCCCGGCACGGCCCGCCCGTTGTGGGTCTCGCAGGTCGTCGCCGCGGTCCCGGAAGGCGCGCCCGTCCCGGCCCTCGCCACCGAGGCCGAGCTGCGGGCCGCGCTGCTCGCCGCGCGGCACGTCGCCTACTCCACGGGGCCCAGCGGAACCGCCCTCGTCGAGCTGATCGCCCGACTGGACCTCACCGACGCCCTGGCCGGCCGTCTCGTCCAGGCCCCGCCGGGCATCCCGGCCGGGAGCCTGCTCGCCGCCGGCCGGGCGGACCTCGCCTTCCAGCAGCACAGCGAGCTCATGGACCTCCCCGGCGTCACCGTCGTCGGCCCCCTCCCGGGCGCCGCCGCCATCAGCTCCCTGTTCGGCGGCGCCGTCCTGGCCGCGTCCGGCCGGCCGGACCAGGCCCTCGCCGTCCTCGACCTGCTCGGCTCCGACGACGCCGCGAAGGCCGCCCGCGCCAGGGGCATGCGGGCGGCCGGGGAGCGGTGAGCGCCTACTTGTTGACGGTGAATCCCTGGTCGGCGCCGTACTTCACGCTGACCTCCTGCCAGGCCTTCAGGCCGGCGTCGAGCTTCGTGGCGGAGACGTAGGCCTTGCCGACGGTGTCGTTGAAGACCGAGTTGGCGTAGACCTGGTAGGGCAGGTAGTTCCAGTCGGCGACGACGTTCCGCGCGGACTCGGCGAAGATCCGGTTGGCCTTCTGCCCGCCGAAGTACGGGAACTCGGCGTCGAGGAACGCCTTGGACTCGAGATCGGCGCGGGTCGCGGGGAAGGCGCCCTGCGCGACGCGGCCGGCGGCACCGGCCCCGGTGGTGGCGAACTCGGTGAAGGCGTAGGCCAGTTCCTTGTTCTTGGCGGCCTTCGGGACGGCGAGGGAGCTACCGCCGTTCTCGGCGCTGGCCCTGGCGCCCGCCTTCCACTGCGGGAGCGGGGCGACCCGCCAGTCGCCGGAGGCGGTGGGCACGCCGGAGGAGAGGTTGGCGGGCATCCAGGCGCCGATGGAGAGGGTGGCGATGGAGCCGTCGGCGAGGCCCTTGTACCAGGCGTCGCTCCAGGAGGTGACGGGCGCGACCAGCTTCTCGTCGAGGAGCTTCTGCCAGGTGGCCGTGTAGGTCCTGGAGCCCTCGTCGGTGAAGTCGATGGTGACGTCGGTGCCCCGGGTCTTGTACGGGTGGCCGCCGGCCTGCCAGATCAGACTGGTGGTGGCACCGGCGTCGCCCGTGTCGTTGGTGATGTAGGCCTTCGGGTCGGCCTTGTGGAGGGTGCGGGCGGCCTCGACGTACTCGTCCCAGGTCGTGGGGACCTCGATGTGGTGCTTGTCGAAGACCTTCTTGTTGTAGAAGAACGCCATCGGGCCCGAGTCCATCGGGAGGGCGTAGATGGACGCGTCCTGGTGGACGGCGTTCCAGGGGCCGGGGGTGAAGCTCGTGGCGTGCTTGCGCGCACCGTAGGGGGCGAGGTCCTCGACGGACTTGCCGATGGTGAACTGGCCGAGGGCGTAGTACTCGATCTGGGCCACGTCCGGGGCGCCGGAGCCGGCCGCCATCGCGTTCTGCAGTGCGGTGTACTGCTTGTCGCCGGTGCCCGCGTTGACCAGCTCGACGTCCACCTTGGGGTACTTCTTCTCGAAGTCCTCCACCACCTTCTTCAGGGTGGGCTCCCAGGCCCACACGGTCACCTTGCCGCCCTTCGCCAGTGCGGCCGCGACGTCCTTGGGACCGGTCGCGCCGGAGGCGCCGTCCGAGGCGTCGGACCCGCAGGCCGTGGCCGAGAGCGTGAGCGCGCAGACCACGGCGAGGGTGCCGAGGAGCCGGCGTGGGGTGTGGGTTCGCATGGGATGTGCTCCTGGAGGGTGATGAGGGTGGGAGAAGCCATGAGAAGCGGGGCAGGGCTGGTGGGCGTCAGGCGAAAAGCGCGGAAGGGCGGATAGGGCGGATAGGGCGGGTGGGGCGAGCGGGGCGGGTGCGCGCGGTCGTGCGGGTCATTCCTTGACGCTGCCCGCGGACAGGCCCGACTGCCAGTACCGCTGGAGCAGCAGGAAGACCGCCACGATGGGGACGACCGTGAGCAGGGAGCCGGTGACGATGAGGTCGAAGACGGCCTCGCCGCCGGCGGTCTGGGCCTGCGCGTTCCAGGCGTTGAGCCCGAGGGTGAGCGGGTACCAGTCGGGGTCCTTGATCATGATCAGCGGCAGGAAGTAGTTGTTCCAGGTCGCGACCATGGAGAAGAGCAGCACCGTCACCGTGCCGGGCGTGAGCAGCGGCAGCGCGATGGTGAGGAAGGTGCGCAGCTCGCCGGAGCCGTCGATGCGGGCGGCCTCCAGGAGCTCCCTCGGCACGGCCTCGGCGGTGAAGACCCACATGAGGTAGAGCCCGAAGGGGGAGATGAGGGACGGGATGACGACGGCCCACGGGGTGTTCGTCAGGCCCATCTTGCTGAACATCAGGAAGGTGGGGACGGCGAGCGCGGTGCCGGGTACGGCGACGGCTCCGATGACCACCGCGAAGACGGCCTTGCGCCCGGGGAAGGCGTACGTGGCGAGGGCGTAGCCGCCGAGGACGGCGAGGACCGTGGCGCCGCCCGCGCCGGCGGCGACGTACAGCAGGGTGTTGAGCAGCCAGCGGACGAAGACACCGTCGTCGTAGGTCAGGGTGCGGGTGATGTTGCCCCACAGGTCGAAGTCGTCGGCGAACCACAGCCCGAAGGAGCCGAGCAGGCCCTCCTGGTCCTTGGTGGCGTTGACGACCAGCCAGGCAAGCGGGAGCAGGGTGTAGACGAGGACGAGGCCGGTGACGAGGGTCAGCGGGATGCTCGGGCCCGGGTCGAGCGGTGTCCGCAGGCGCCGCCCGCGGCTCTTCGGCCCGGTGCCGGCGGGCCTCCGGGCGGCCGTCGATCCCGCGGAGCCGTCCCGGGCGGTGGTCAGGGAGGTGGTCATCGGCTCAGCCCTTCCGCATGCCGCGCAGCTGGACCGCGTACGCGATGACCGCGGTGAGGACGCCCATCACGATCGCGACGGTCGCCGCGTAGTTGTGCTGCTGTCCCGAGAAGGACAGCGAGTAGGTGTAGACGTTGGGGGTGTAGTCGCTGGTGATCGCGTTCGGCGCGAGCTTCTGCAGGATGCTGGGCTCGTTGAAGAGCTGGAAGCTGCCGATGATCGAGAAGATCGTGGCGATGGCCAGCGAGCCGCGGATCGCGGGCAGCTTCACCGAGGTCACCACGCGCCACTCCCCGGCCCCGTCGATGGCGGCGGCCTCGTAGAGGGAGCGGGGCACGACCTTGAGCGCCGAGTAGAAGATCAGCATGTTGTATCCGACGTACTCCCAGGTCACGATGTTGCCGATGGAGGCGAGCACCAGGGAGGGGGAGAGGGGGTCGGGGAGGGTGACGCCGAGGGCGTCCTCGATGTCGCCGACCAGCCCGAACCGCGTGCCGTACATGAAGCCCCAGATGAGGCCCGCGACGACCGCGGGGACGGCGTACGGCAGGAAGACCGACACGCGGAAGAAGGACGCTCCGTAGAGGCGGCCGCTGTCGACGGCGAGCGCGACCAGGAGCGCGATGCCCAGCATGATGGGCACCTGGACCAGGAGGAAGAGGCCCACCCGGGTCAGCCCCTCCCAGAACCGGGCGTCCGCAAGCGCCTCGCCGTAGTTGTCGAGACCGACGAAGGAGGTGCCGCCGATGAGCCGGTCCCTGAACAGGCTCAGGTACAGCGCGTACCCGATCGGAGCGAGGAAGACGAGACCGAAGACCGCGACGAACGGGCCGGCGAAGCCCCAGCCCACGAGGGCCTCCTTGCGCGGCCGGAGGCGCGGTCGTGGCCGGGGCGGCGAGGCGGCCGCGGCGCGCGGCGACTGGGTCGTCATGGCGTGGGTCCTTGTGTCGGTGACCGAGCGGTCCGAAGGAGCGGAGCGAGAAGTGCGCGCCCGAGGGCCGGAGAACGGCCTTGCAGGGGCTGGCCGACAAGAAATGTTTACGTAATCATCGGTAGCGTGATGGTGACACTCCCACTGGGGAGCGTCAAGCACGGAACAGCGGTCACATGGAGGGATTCGGGTGGCGGAGAAGGACACGGCCGGTCGGTCGACGGCGGGCGGCGCCGGCGGCCGACGCGCGGTGAGGGGACGGCCGCGGCGCGTCTCCATGGCGGACGTCGCCCAGCTCGCGGGGGTCTCCTCGCAGACCGTCTCCCGGGTCTCCAACGGCGACCCGGCCGTGGTCGAGGGCACCCGGCAGAAGGTCCTCGACGCGATGAAGGAGCTCGGCTACCGGCCCAACAGCGCCGCCCGCGCCCTCAAACGCGGCGACTTCCGCGCCATCGGCGTCATCACCATGGGCCTGTCCAGCACCGGCAACGTGCGCACCCTGGAGGCCATCGCGGGCTCCGCCTCCCGCGCGGGATACGCCGTCACCCTCATCCCGCTGGACGCGCCGACCCAGGACGGTGTGCGCGGGGCCTTCACCCGGCTCGACGAACTCGCCGTCGACGCCGTCGTCCTCATCATGGAGGTGCGCCTCCTCGACACCGCCGCGCTCAGACTTCCGCCGCACGTCAAGGTGGTCGTGGTGGACTCCGACGCGACGGGACGCTTCCCCGTCGTGGACACCGACCAGCGGCAGGGCGCCCGCGTCGCCGTACGGCACCTGCTGGACCTCGGACACGAGACGGTGTGGCACGTGGCCGGGCCCGAGGAGTCCTTCGCCGCCGGCCGGCGCGCGGAGGCCTGGGAGGTCTCGCTGCGCGAGGAGGGGCGGAAGGTGCCCCCGCTGCTGCGCGGGGACTGGACGCCCGAGTCCGGTTACGAGGCAGGGCTCGCGCTCGCCGAGGAGGCCGGCTGCACGGCGGTCTTCGTCGCCAACGACCAGATGGCCCTCGGCGTGCTGCGCGCCTTCCACGAGCGGGGCGTACGGGTGCCCGAGGACATCAGCGTCGTCGGCTTCGACGACGTCGCCGAGGCGGCCTCCTTCATCCCGCCGCTGACCACCGTCCATCAGGACTTCGCGCAGGTCGGGGAGTTGTGCGTCGAGGCCGCGCTGCGGGAGCTGCGCGGCGAGACGGTCACCGGCGTCCGGCTCGTGCCGACCCGCCTGGTGGAACGGGCCAGCACGACGGGCCCGCGCCCCGCCGTGACCCCGGGCTGACGTGGACCGGGATCGTCTGCGCGCGCCCCGCCGGGACCCCGGGCTGACGTGGACCGGGGTCGTCCGCGCGCGCCCTGCCGGGGCCCCGGGCTGACGCGGACCGGGGCCGTCCGCGCGCGCACCGCCGTGTCGCGGGGACGTCGGCGTGAACACCGACCGGGGGGCGAGCGCGGCGGCCGGGGCGAGGGGCGGGGCGCCGGTCCGGCCGGCGCCCCGCACCGGGCACTCGGCAGGTCACTCCTCGGTGGGACCGAGGTCGGCCGTCTCGCGGAAGTCGACCGTGAGCGCCCGGGGGCCCGCGTGCAGCTCCAGGACCACGACCTCGTTCGTCCCGGCGCGCAGGACGGGCGCCGGGACGTACAGCGAGCGCTGCGGGCCGCGGGACCAGTAGCGGCCGAGCGGGAAGCCGTTGACCCACGCGTTGCCCTTGGTCCAGCCGTCCAGGTGCAGGAAGGTGTCGGCCGGCTCGCCCACCTCGAAGGTGCCGCGGTGGAGCGTCGGGCCGACGGGCGTGCCCGCCGTGGGGGAGAACGGGATGCCGTCCGGGGTGGCCAGCCGCAGCGGACGGTTCGTCCAGCCGACGAGCTCCGCGCCGTCGAGGAGGACCTCGCCGAGCAGCCCCTTGCGGTCGTGGATGCCCTGCCCGTAGTTCACCCGGCCCTGGTTCTCGACCAGGATCCGGAGCCGCGCGCCGGCCCGGGACGCGTGGAAGGCGAGGGCGCGCTCGTGCTTCTCCCGCTCCAGCACGCCCACGGGTTGTCCGTCGACGAAGACCTGGGCGCGGTCGCGCACCTGCTCGATCTCGAGCAGCGCCGGGCCGGCCACCGGCAGCACGGTCTCGTAGAGGACGAAGCCGAAGTCCTGCTCCAGCTGCTCCATGGTGAGCGGGCGGCGGGACTCGACGCCGGGCGCGAGCGCGGCGGCGTGGTCGAGCAGCCCGGCGCTCTCGGCGAGCCGGACGGCCGGGACGGCCAGCTTGCGGCCGGGCGCCGGGACGGGCTCGTCGGGCACGGGCGCGTACGCGGCGATGACCTCGCGGAAGGCGGTGTACTTCGGCGTCGGGTCGCCGGCCTCGTCGAGCGGGGAGTCGTAGTCGTACGACGTGACGGTGGGGCGGTAGGTGTGCTTGTCGTTGGCGCCGTTGGCGAAGCCGAAGTTGGTGCCCCCGTGGAACATGTAGAGGTTGACCGAGGCGCCGGTGGCGAGCAGCTCGTCGAGCTCCCGGGCGGCCTCGGCGGGATCGCGGACCACATGGCGGGCGCCCCAGCGGTCGAACCAGCCGATCCAGAACTCCGAGGTCATCAGCGGCCCTTCCGGGCGCTTCGCGCGCAGTTCGGCGAGGTGCCCGGCGGAGCGGCTGCCGAAGTTCGCGGTGGCGAGGACGCCGGGGAGCGCCCCGCGCTCCAGGTCGACGGGCTGGTCGCAGGTGAAGAGCGGGACGTCGACGCCGCAGCGGCGCAGCGAGTCGGCGAGGTGCTCCAGGTACGCGGTGTCGTCGCCGAAGGCGCCGTACTCGTTCTCCACCTGCACGGCCAGGACCGGGCCGCCGTTCGAGGCCAGCCGGGGCAGGAGGGGGGTGAGCAGCCGGTCGAAGTAGGCGTCCACGGCCGCGAGGAAGCGCGGGTCGCGGGTGCGCAGCCCGATGTCGGGCTCGGCGAGCAGCCAGGAGGGCAGCCCGCCCCCCTCCCACTCGGCGCAGATGTACGGCCCCGGACGCAGCAGCACGAACAGGCCCTCGGCGGCGGCCAGATCGACGAAGCGGGGCAGGTCGAGCCCGCCGTCGAGGACGAAGCGGTCGGGCCGCGGCTGGTGCAGGTTCCAGGGGACGTACGTCTCGACGGTGTTCAGGCCCATGAGCCTGGCCTTGCGCAGCCGGTCCGCCCACTGCTCGGGGTGGACCCGGAAGTAGTGCAGTCCGCCGGACAGCAGCCGGAAGGGCCGCCCGTCGAGCAGGAAGCCGGCCTGGTCTGTCCGGAGAACGGGCATGAGCGTGGTGCTCCTGGGCTCGGGGGCGGGGTCCGGGACGCGAGGCGCGCCCCACCCGGGTATGTTTGCGTAAACATACTCGTCATGGCAAGCCTCGCCCGGCCGGCGATCCGCCGGCGGGGCGCCGACGGCACCGTCCTGACGCCCGACTCCCGGTGCCCACCGCCTCACGTTCCGGCGCGGTCGCTCCGCGGTCGCGCCGGGAGGCCCGGCCGGGGGTACACCCGGGACTGCTTGACGCTGCCGAAGGCGAAGCTCGACTCGATCGACGCGATGCCGGGGATGGCGTGGATCCGGGTGCGCACGAGGGCCTCGTACGCCTCCAGGCTCTCGATGACGACCCGCAGCAGGTAGTCGCTGCTGCCCGCCATCAGATAGCAGTCCTGGATGTGGTCGATCAGGCCGATGTGCTCCTCGAAGGCGTTCACCGCCTCGGCGGTGTGGCGCTCCAGCCTGATCCGTACGAAGACGGTGATCGGCAGGCCGAACGCGACCTGGTCCACGGTGGCCGTGTAGCCGCTGATCAGGCCCGACTCCTCCAGGCGCCGCACCCGGCGCAGACAGGGGGAGGGGGAAAGGCGGATCCGGTCGGCGAGGTCCTGGTTGGTCAGCCGGCCGTCGGCCTGCAACTCGTGGATGATCTGGAAGTCCACGGCGTCCATCGTCACTCCTTGGCAGATTCTGCTCTCACGCTATGTCCGGGGGGCAGAACTGGCAATCGTCTGCCCCGGCGAAAGCTCTAGCGTTGCTCATCGGGGCGACACCGGCTTTCGGTGCGCCCGGTGCGTGGAGCGGGAGGGAATCGTCGGTGGTCGCAACAGAGCCGGTCGCGTCGGAATCGGCACGGGCGCCAGGGGTACGCGACCCCTCCGCCGTCCGCCACCGGGGCCTGCCCCGTCGCGGCTTGTCCCCTCGGGGCTTGTCCCCTCAGGGCGTGGGCATGGTGGCGCTGGGGCTCACCGTCGCCATCTGGGCCGCGTTCGCCCTCAGCGCCCGTGCTCTCAGCACCTCCACGCTGCTGCCGGCCGACGCCGCCCTGCTGCGCTTCGGCGTGCCCCTCGTGGTCCTCGCGCCCGCCCTGTGGCGGCGCAGGCGCCTGTTGGCCGCGGTGCGGCCCGGACCCGCGTTCAAGATCGTCTGCGGTGCGGGGGTGCCGTTCTTCCTCGCCGCCATGTACGGCGGATCGCTGACCTCGGCCGCCTTCGTCGGGGCGATCGTGCCCGGCATGGTCCCGCTGTTCGTCTCCGCCCTGATGGTCGCCGGAGGGAAGCGCGCGCCGCGCGGTACGCAGGCCGCCGGCCTCGCCCTCATCGTGGCCGGGGTCGTGGCCCTGGTCTGGCGCCACACCGCGGCCCTCGACGCCGATGTGCTGCTCGGCACGGGCACGCTGCTCGTCGCCAGCGGCCTGTGGGCGCTGTACACGGTGGGGCTGCGCGAGGTGGAGTTCGACCCCGTCGGATCGATCGGCCTGCTGTGCCTGCCGTCCTTCGCGGTCATCGCGCTGCTGACCCTGACCGGCGTCCTGCCCACCGGCCTGGCCCGGGCGGCCGGCTCCGACATCGCGCTGTTCCTCGTCGTCCAGGGCCTGGGCGTCGGCCTCTGCGCCGGTCTGCTCTACGCGTTCGCCATCCGCCGGCTCGGACCGGAACGCAGCTCGGTCGTCGGCAGCCTCAGCCCGGTCGCCGTCGTCCTGTTCGCCGTGCCGCTGCTGCACGAGTCGCCGACCCTGCCCGTCGTGGTCGGCGTCCCCCTGATCACCCTCGGCGTCGCCCTCGCCAACCGACGCCCCCGAACCGAGGTCCCCACCGATGCTTGAGCTTCTTCCCGCCCCGCCCGTGGACCCGCTGTGGGACCTGGCGGCCGAGTTCGCCGCCGACCCGCGCCCCGAGCGCCTCGACCTCGTCCTCGGCGTCTACCGCGACCCCTCCGGGACCACCCCGGTCATGGCGGCGGTCAGGGAGGCCGAGATACAGCTGGCGGAACGTTCCGGCACCAAGGAGTACCTCGGCCTCTCGGGCAACACCGCCTTCAACCGCGCGATGCGTGCGCTCGTACTGGGCTCCGACGAGCTGACCGCCCGCGCGACGGCCGTCCAGACCGTGGCGGGCACCGGGGCCCTGCGGCTCCTCGCCGACCTCGTCCAGCAGACGCGCCCGGGCGCCACCGTGTGGATCAGCGACCCCGCGTACGTCAACCACCGCCCCATCCTGGAAGGCGCGGGCCTCACCGTCCGGACGTACCGCTGGCTCGACGCCGCGGCCCGGCCGGACACCGGCGGCCTGCTCGACGACCTGCGCGGCGCACGCCGCGGCGACGTCGTCCTGCTGCAGGGGTGCTGCCACAACCCCACCGGAGTGGACCACTCCTTCGGCACCTGGGAGGAGCTCGCCGCACTGTCCGCGGCGAACGGCTGGGTCCCCTTCGTCGACCTCGCCTACCACGGCCTCGGCGACGGCCTCGCCGCCGACCTGGCGCCGACCCGGATGCTGGCCGAACGCCTCCCCGAGGTGCTGATCGCCGTCAGCTGCTCGAAGAACTTCGGCCTCTACAGCGACCGCACCGGGTGCGCCCTCGTCGTGGGCTCGTCCCACCGGACCCTGCGGCACGTCGAGACCGCCCTGCAGAACGCCGCCCGCACCCTGTACTCGATGCCGCCCGACCACGGCGCCGCGATCGTCGCCACCATCCTGGAGGACGAGCACCTGCGGACCGAGTGGCTCGCCGAACTCGCCGCGATGCGCCACCGGATCACCGCCAACAGGACCGGCCTCGTCGACGGCCTCCGCGCCCTCGGGCACGAGGAGGAGGCGCGCTCCCTGGCCCGGCAGAAGGGCATGTTCTCGATGCTGCCCCTCACCGCGGACGGGATGCGCCGGATGCGCCGCCGGTCCGGCATCTACGGCACGACCGCCGGACGCGTCAACATCGCGGGCGTCCCCGCGGACCGGATCCCGTTCCTGGCCCAGGGCATCGCCGACGCCCTGCGGTCGCCGAGCGTCGCCCGCTCCGGCTGAGCGTTCCCCTGCGCTCTCCGCCTAGGAACCGGTGGTGCCCAGCAGGGCGGGCAGGTCGGCGAAGGAGTCGAGGACGTGGTCGGGCGTCCCCGAGGCGGCACGGTGCGTCTCGGGGAGGTACTTCCCCGTCCGCACCAGCACACCGGTGATGCCGGAGCGCTGGGCGGCCAGCACATCGGACTCGATGTCGTCGCCGACCATCACGGCCTCGGCGGCGTCCACGCCCAGGTGCTCCAGGGCGCTCGCGAAGAACGCGGGCGCCGGCTTGCCCGTCACCTCCGCCTCCACCCGGGCGGCCTTCTCCAGACCCGCCAGGAAGGCCCCCGTGTCCAGATCCAGTCCGCCCTCGGTGCGCCAGTACAGGTTCCGGTGCATCGCCACCAGCCGCGCCCCGCGCCCCAGGTGCCGGAAGACCCGGTTCAGCGCCTCGTAGCCGAACTCCGGTCCCGCACCGCCGAGCACGACGACGTCCACGTCGCCCGCTCCCTCCTCGACGAGCGTGACGCCGCCCAGGTCGTCCCGCACGTCCCCGCTGTTGAGCAGCAGACAGCGCGCGCCCGGGAAGTGCCGGCGCAGATACGCCGCCGTCGCCGCGGGCGCGGTCAGGACGTCCCCGCCGTCCACGTCGAACCCGAGCCCGCCGAGCCGCTCGGCGATGCTCTGCCGCGTCCGTGACGTGTTGTTGGTGACCAGCGCCACCTTGAGCCCCGCCTCCCGCACCTGCTCCAGCGCCCGGACCGCCCCCGGCAGGGGCTTCCAGGACACGGTGAGGACGCCGTCGATGTCGAGCAGGGCGGCTCGGATTCGCTCCATGCCCCCGACGGTAGCCCCGGGCCCGCGGCGCCGCGCGGAAAAGCCCGGGCGGCCCGGCCAGCCGCGCGTTAGGGTCGTCCGTATGAACGTCATCGGCCGATCCACCGCGACCGCGCGAGCGACCAGCTCGCCGGTTGCCGCCGCCTGACCTTCTCCCCCCCTTCCCACCGGCGACCGGAAAGCGGCCCGCCGGTGGTCCGTGGCGTCGTGCGCCCGGTGCGACGATCCCGCCGGTCCCGTTCTCCGGTGCCTCCCTTGCGACGCGAAGGAGTCACCCCATGAAGTCCGAAGACCTCACCCGAAGGTTCGTCGAGTACTTCGAGGACCGCGGCCACCGCCGCATCACCGGCTCGACCCTGCTGCCACCGCCCGGCGACCCCGTGCTGTTCACCACCTCCGGCATGCACCCCCTCACCCCGTACCTGGAGGGGCGGCCCCACCCCCTGGGCAGGCGGCTCGTCAACGCCCAGCGCTGTCTGCGGACGACCGACCTCGACGAGGTCGGCGACTCCACCCATCTGACCGTCTTCGAGATGCTCGGCACCTGGTCGCTCGGCGACTACGAGGGCCCGGTGAGCCTCGACTGGGGGTACGGGCTGCTCACCGAGGGGCTCGGGATCGACCCCGGCCGGTTGCACGCCACCGTCTTCGGCGGCGACGGGCAGACCGGCCCCGACACGCCCTCGCTGGAGTTCTGGCGGAGCCGCGGTGTGCCCGTGGAGCTCACCGTGGAGAACAACTGGTGGTCCAACGGCCCGACCGGACCCTGCGGGCCCGACTCGGAGATCTTCCTGTGGAGCGGGGAGGGCCCGCCGCGCTCCACGCCCACCGGGGACCAGCGGTGGGTGGAGGTGTGGAACCACGTGATGATGCGTCACCGCCGGCTCGACGACGGCACCCTGCGCCCGCTGCCGCAGCGCAACGTCGACACCGGACTCGGCCTCGAACGGCTCGCCACCCTGCTGCAGGGCGAGACGTCGGTGTACGACAGCGACGTCTTCGAGCCGTGGCGGCGGCAGCTGCCCGCCCTGTGGACGCTCGACGAGCGGGACCGGCGCCTGGTCTACGACCACCTGCGCTCGGCCGTCGTCGTCCTCGGCGACGGGGTGCGCCCGGGCAACACGGGCCGGGGCTACGTCCTGCGCCGGCTGCTGCGCCGGGTGCTCACCGTGCTGGTGCGCGACGAGCCCTCGCGCACCCTCGGCGACCTGCCCGGCGAGCCGGTCGAGCACACCCTGGACCACTTCCGGCAGGACATGGACCCCGGCGAGGTGCGCCGGCTGCTGCTCGACGAGGAACGGCGGTTCCTCAGGCTGCTGGAGCGCGGGCGGCGGGTGTTGGCCCGCCCCCGCTTCCAGGGCCCGCTCGACGAGGAGGACTTCCACTACCTCCACGACACGCACGGCCTGCCGCGCGACCTCGTCGAGTCGCTGCGGAGCACCCCGTGACCGGCTACACCAGCGCCGCCCGGTCCAGCGCCTCGCGGGCCGCCGCCTCGGCGACGGCACGGTCCTGGGGGACCAGGCCGATGCGGGTGCGCCGGTCGAGGAGGTCGGCGGTGTCGAGGGCGCCCTCGTGGCGGACGGCCCACAGCAGTTCGGCGCCGGTGACGGGGTGGCCGGGCACGACCGGTTCGGCGAGCGCGGGGTCCGCGACGCCCAGCGCGTGCACCGCCGGGGCCTCGGCGCCGTAGCGCTGCACGAGCCGTGCCGGTACGTCGAGCCCGGCGAGGGTCCGCGGCGCGGCGGCGCCGACCAGGGGGACGGACGCGGTGCGGCACGGGCCCGCGGTCAGGCTGCGGGCGGCCACGGCGGCGTCGACGGCGTCCTGGGCCATGCGGCGGTACGTGGTCAGCTTGCCGCCGACGACGGTGACGACGCCGTCGGGCGAGGTGAGCACGGCGTGCTTGCGCGAGATGTCGGCGGTGCGGCCCTCCGAGTCCCGGGTGTCGAGCAGCGGCCGCAGGCCCGCGAACGCCCCGACCACGTCGGAGCGGTGGACGGTGACGTCGAGGGCGGAGCCCAGCACGTCGAGGAGGAAGCCGATGTCGGTCTCGGGGACCTCCGGCACGTCGGGGACCTCGCCGTCGACGGGCTCGTCGGTGAGGCCCACGTACACCCGTCCGTCGCCCTGGGGCAGTACCAGGACGAAGCGGTTGGTCTCGCCGGGGATCGGGATGTGCAGTCCGGCCGAGAGGCGGCCGAGGGTCTCCGAGCGCAGCACCAGATGGGTGCCGCGCGAGGGCCGCAGGCGTACGTCGTCGACGAGGCCGCCCGCCCAGACGCCGGCCGCGTTGACGACCGCACGGGCGCGGATGCGCAGCTCCTCGCCGGTGGTCTCGTCGCGGACCAGGGCTCCGTCGCCGTGGAGCTCCAGGGCGCGGGCGCGGGTGAGGACGCGGGCGCCGTGGGCGGCTGCGGTGCGGGCGACGGCGGTGACCAGGCGCGCGTCGTCGGTGAGCCGTCCGTCCCAGGAGAGCAGTCCGCCGCGCAGCCCGACCGGGCGCAGGGCGGGGGCGAGGTGCCGGGTCTCGACGGCGGAGAGCGCCCGAGGCCGGGGCAGCGTGCGGCGCGAGGTGCGGGCGCCGACCCGGAGCAGGTCGCCCGCGAAGAAGCCGGCGCGGGCGAGCGCGGCCTGGGCGGGGCCGACGAGCGGGGTGAGGGGCAGCACGAAGGGCTGGGCGCGCACCAGGTGGGGGGCGGTGCGCTCCATGAGGATGCCCCGCTCGACGGCGCTCTCGTGGGCGACGTCGAGCTGTCCGGAGGCGAGGTAGCGCAGCCCGCCGTGGATCAGCTTGGAGCTCCAGCGGGAGGTGCCGAACGCGAGGTCGTGGGCGTCGATCGCGGCGACGGTGAGCCCGCGGGTGGCCGCGTCGAGCGCGGCTCCGGCCCCGGTGGCACCGAGCCCGACGACCAGCACGTCGACCACGGCACCGGCGTCGCCTTCGGCGAGCCGGGCCAGTTCGCGCCGGCGCCGCCCGGCGTCGAGGGAGGAACCGCGCAGGGCGGGGCTGCTCGTGGGGTTCATGGGGTGAGGGTCCTCTCCAGCAGGGTGCGCAGCTCGTCGAGGAAGGCGGCTTCGCTCAGTTCGGGATCGGTCTCGTCGGTCATGGTGCGCAGCGAGAGAGTGAAGGACTGGACGACGAGCAGCAGCGACCGCGCCTGCAGGTCCGGTCGCACGCGGCGCACGGAGCCGTCCTCGTGACCGTCCTCCAGCGCCGTGTGCAGCAGCCCGAGGAGGGCGTCCTGGCTGGCGCCGCGGCGGTCGAGGATGTACGGCAGCAGCAGCTCGGGGTCGACGTCGAGGATCTTGTGGAAGAGCGGGTGGGCCCGGAACGCCGCGGCTCCCGCGACGAGCCCCTCGACGATCCGCTCCCGCTCGGGCCGGTCGTCGTCGCCGGCCGGCATGGCGTCGGCGGCGACGGCGATCCACTCACGGGTCATCAGGTCGCCGACCAGGCTGCGCACATCGGGCCAGCGCCGGTAGAGGGTCATCCGCGACACGCCCGCGCGGCGGGCGATGTCGGTGAGGGTGGTCCGCCGTACGCCGACGGCGAGCACGCAGTCGCGTGCGGCGTCGAGCACGGGATCTGCGTCCGCATGGTTGTGACGAATGGGCGTCATCTGTCACAGTGTAATGCCAGCGCGGGCCGATTGGCAGCGCCGTCCGTGAAACAGACCGTGAGGAACCTCTCGAAGTGGACATGTTGTGGAGCGGCTGGGGCGACCCGGCCAAGGCGGCGCCCCTGCCCGAGTCGGTGACCGGCCTGCTGCGTGACCTGCTCGGCGTCACCCCGCGCGAGAGCGGCCCGTCCGCCCTCGCCGACATCGAGGTGCCCGCCCCGGCCCTGACCGACGAGGCGAGCGACGCGCTGCGCGCCGCCGTCGCCGCGCCCGACGGCGTACGGGACGACGCCGAGAGCCGCATCCGGCACACCCGCGGCAAGTCGACCCCCGACCTGCTGCGCATCCGCGCCGGCGAGGTCGACGACATCCCGGCCGCCGTCGTCCTGCCCGGCAGCCACGAGGAGGTCCTCGCCGTGCTGCGCGTCTGCGCGGCCCACGGCCTGTCCGCCGTCCCGTTCGGCGGCGGCACCTCCGTCGTCGGCGGCCTCGCGCCCACCACCAAGCGCCCCTTCGTCGCCCTCGACCTGCGCCGGCTCGACCAGCTCCTCTCCCTCGACGAGGTCTCGCGCACCGCGACGCTCCAGCCCGGTCTGCGCGGCCCGCAGGCCGAGGCGCTCCTCAACGAACGGGGCTGGACGCTCGGCCACTTCCCGCAGTCCTTCGAGTGGGCCACCGTCGGCGGCTTCGCCGCGGCCCGCTCCAGCGGCCAGGCCTCGGCCGGCTACGGCCGCTTCGACGAGATGGTCCTCGGCGTGCGCGTCGCCACCCCCGAAGGCACGCTGTGGAGCGGCCGGGCCCCGCGCTCCGCGGCCGGCCCCGACCTGCGCCAGCTCATCCTCGGCTCCGAAGGCGTCCTCGGCGTGATCACGTCGGTGACCGTACGCGTCCGGCCGCTGCCGCAGAAGCGCGTCTACGAGGGCTGGCGCTTCGCCTCCTTCGCCGCGGGCACGGCGGCCCTGCGCCGGCTCGCCCAGGACGGCCCGCGCCCCACCGTGCTGCGCCTGTCCGACGAGTCGGAGACCTTCATCGGCCTCGCCCAGCCCGACGCCATCGGCAGCACCGAACTCCCGCAGAACCCGGGCTGTATGGCCATCGTCGGCTTCGAGGGCACCGAGGAGGAGACCGCGGCCCGCCGCGCAGCCGCCCGCGAGGTCCTGCTCGCCTGCGACGGCGAGTTCATCGGCGAGGAAGCCGGCGACAAGTGGGAGCACGGCCGCTACAACGCCCCCTACCTGCGCGACGCGCTGCTCGACGCCGGCGCCTTCGCCGAGACGCTGGAGACGGCCGCCTTCTGGTCCGCCATCCCCGACCTGTACACGGCGGTGCGCGACGCGCTGACGAGCACCCTCACCGAGGCCGGCACCCCGCCGCTCGTCATGTGCCACATCTCGCACACGTACGAGAACGGCGCCTCGCTCTACTTCACCGTCGTCTCCGCGCAGGGCGAGGACGCCGTCGCGCACTGGGCGCCGGTGAAGCGGGCGGCCAACGACGCGATCCTCGCGGCCGGCGGCACCATCAGCCACCACCACGGCGTGGGCACCGACCACCGCGACTGGTACGCCGAGGAGATCGGCCCGCTCGGCATCCGTATGCTGCAGGCCGTCAAGGGCGAGGTCGACCCGTCCGGCGTGCTGAGCCCCGGCGTCCTCATCCCGCTCCGCTGACGCCGGAGCTCCCGCACCTCCTCCCGCACCTCCCGAACCCTTCTTCTGCCGTCGGAGGCCAGATCCATGCGACAGTTCACCGCCGTCGTCAACCCCACCGCAGGGGGTTCCAGCGGCACGGCGGGCCTGCTCCCGCTGGCCCGGCTGCTGCGGGAGGCGGGCGCGGGTCTCGAGACCGTGTACAGCCGCAGCCTGGAACACGCCCGGGAGCTCGCCCGGGAGGCGGGGGCGCAGGGGCACGTCGTGCTCGCGGTCGGCGGTGACGGCATGGCCGGCACCGTCGGCGGCGCGCTCAGCGGCACGGACAGCGTCTTCGGCCTGGTCCCGGCCGGACGCGGCAACGACTTCGCCCGCGCCCTGGGACTTCCCACCGACGCCCCCGGCCTCGCGAAGGTGCTGCTCGACGGCGAGCCGCGGGCCGTCGACACCATAGAGGTGGAGTCCGCCGCGCACCCGCGGACCTGCATCCTCGGCAGCGTCTACGCGGGCGTCGACGCGGTGGCCAACCGGCACGCCAACGCCTCCCGCCTGCTGCGCGGCGCGGCCTCGTACTACGCGGGCGGTCTGCGCGCGGTCCTGGCCTGGAAGCCCGCCGCGTACCGGATCACGATCGACGGGGTGCTCCACGAGCGCACCGGCTACACGGTCGTCGCGGCCAACTCCGGCTTCTACGGCTTCGGCAGGAAGATCGCTCCGGACGCGCGCGTGGACGACGGGCTGCTCGACGTCGTGGTCGTCAAGAAGGCACCGAAACGTCTCTTCTTCGCCATGATGAACGAGCTGAAGACGGGCGCGCACGTGCGGCGCCCCGAGGTCGAGATCCTGCGCGGCAAGGAGATCAGGATCGAGGCCGACCGCCCGCTGCCGTACGGCGCGGACGGCGAGGTGGACGCGGTCCTGCCGGTGACCCTCCGGGTGCGGCCCGCCGCGCTGCGGGTCCTGGCCTGAGCGGTCCCCGGCGACGGATGGCGAGTTCCTGACAGGAGCGGCGGATTCCGCATCGAGACGGCCCGGGTGGGCACAACTCCGACGGCAGCACGACCGCCCGCCGACGTGAGGAGCGCGCATGTCCACCTGGCCACCGGTCCAAGAGCCGGTCTTCACCGCGGACTTCGGCTCGTTCGACCAATGGGTCGCGGGCCGCAGCTGGGCCTATCCGAACGGAGGCCCGGTCAACCCCGGCGACAACAAACTCGACCACCTCGTCGAGGACCCGGCCTACAGCCGCACGGGCCTCTTCCGCGCCACCCGCCGCCGCGACGGCCTGTGGGACACCGGCCTGCTGACGACGGAGGGCAGCCCCCAGGGCTTCGAGGTCCGCACGGGGGACGCGCTGGAGGCACGGGTGCGGCTCCCCGAGGAGACGGGGGCCTGGCCGGCGATCTGGACCTGGCGCGACGGCGGCCAGGAGGTCGACGTCTTCGAGTACCACCCCGACAACCCCGACCTCCTCGAACTCTCCAACCACGTCCGCGGCACCTACCACTACCACCGCTCGCCGGCCGTACGCCCCGGCGCCACGATCGGCCTCCGCGTCGAGTTCGGCGCCCGCTCGGTCGTCTGGCACCTCGACGGCGAGGAGATCTTCGCCGACCACCGCGGCGTGGGCCACGCCTGGCACGCCGCCCTGATCGTCAACCTGTCCGTCTGCGCGGGCCGCTACCACCCGGCCCCCGACGCCGACACGACGGAGATGTCCTACGAGGTGCAGGAGCTGCGGGTGTTCCGGTCCGGGGGCTGGTGAACGGGCGGTTTCCCCGAAGGGGGCGCGGGACGGCCCGGCAGGCCGGAGACTGGCCGTGGGGCATCGGCTGGGAGGGGAGCTCGGGTGGACGTCTTCGTCGTGTTGTCGGTGGTCGCGGGCGTCGGATTCCTCGCGGTGGTGCGGCGGTTCCTCCTCTACCCCTGCCGGCCCTCCACCTGGGAGTACGCGTTCGGATCGGCGTACGGGAAGCAGCGCAGGGCGCTGGACGCCGCTCGGCGGGCCAAACGACGCATAGAGGGCTCGCACCGGGAGGAGGCGGCCCGCGCCGAGCGGCGCGTCGACGAGATATCCGAGCGGGGGGACCGGCGGCGCCGGGAGCTGGAGAAGCGACGGGACGACCTGCTGCGGGAGCGGGACGGCGCCGCACTCGAACCGGCCGTGGGGCGGCTCTGGCTCCATGAGCGCGTGGTGCTGGTGCTCAAGGAGACGGGAGAGGCCGAGGACGGGGCCGCCGAGCGGGGCGGACCGGCGGAGGTCGAGGCGACCCTGCCGCTGGCCGGACTCGTCATCGACCCCTATGCGTTGCAGGACAACATCTTCATCCGCTTCAGCCGGCCGGACGGCACCCGGCTGTCCGCGACGTTCCCGCGGCAGCGGTACAAGGAGGCCGACGTCCACGCCTTCGCGGACCGTCTCCACAACCAGGCGAGGAAGGAGACGGCCGCCCACGCGCGCCGTCGGCAGGAAGCCGACGGGATCACGCGGGAGATCGAGCGGACCCGGGCCGACACGGAGGAGAAGGTCCTCGCCGCCCGGGAGGCACACGAGGAGCTGGTCGAGGCCCAGCGCGAGGACGAGCGCCTCCTGCGGGCCGACGCCGCGTGGGAGGCGGCGTGCGCGGAGTGGCGCACCACGACGGGGCACCGGCCCGTGTGGTGGTGGCGGTGGTGAGACGCCCACCCCTCGGCCCCGCCCGACCACCATGCGCACACCCCCCATTGTGTGGTCCACCTACATGCCCCCTCGCCACCCCGCCCGCCTAGCGTGTGCACACCCGGTGCCGGGACGCATCGGGTAGGCGCGCCAGGAGCGCATGACCGGGGGAGGGGGCCGGCGGATGGGCGACAGACGCGGACGAAGGAGCGGGTGGCGGGCCTGGGGAGCCCGGGCCGGGGCGGTGGCCGGTGTCGTCGCGGCCCTGCTGGTCGTGCCGCCCGCCGCCGGGAGCGGGCAGGCGGTGGCCGCGACACCACCCGCGTACCTGAGTCTCGAGGCGAGCTACGGGGCCGGGACCGTGAGCAACGGCTGGGAGCGCGTCGAGCGGTACGCCGACTCGACCGGCGGCTTCCGCACCGAGGGCTTCCCGCCGGACGGGCGCGGCGACCAGGACGGCAAGCGCGTGACGTACTTCGGGGGAGTCTCGCGGCCCTCCTCGGGACGGTTCCTGCTCTACTCGGCCCCCGGCTGGAACACCGGCGGCCGCACCACCCCCGTCCTCCTCGTGCACGGCGCCAACGACACCGCGGACCGCGCCTGGGCCAACCCCGGGGAGTCGGGCGGCTACGGCTGCGGCGCCGCCACCTGCCCGTCCACCGGACTGATGCAGTACCTCGCCGAGCGCGGCCACCGCGTCTTCGCCGTCGGCTTCGCGCACAAGCAGGGCGACAACCTCATGCAGGCGCAGATCGTCGGCGACGCCATCGCCGTCATCAAGGCCAAGCTGGGCGTCGACAAGGTCGACCTGGTCGGCTGGAGCAAGGGCGAGATGTCGACCCGGGCGTACGTGTCGTCCGTGAAGCCGAGCTGGGGCCGCGCGTACGCCGGTGACGTACGCCGCCTGATCACCCTCGGCGGCCCCAACGGCGGCTACGACTACCCCTACGCCCACGGCTGGGCCCACGACTTCTCCATCTGGCCCGCCTGCGGCGGCCAGGTCAACGCGCCCTCCCCGCACTCCCACATGACCTGCTACGGGACGTACACCGCCCGCCCCGAGTTCTCCATGACCCCCTCCGGCGGTTACGACAACTACCCGGGCCAGCGCCAGATGCTGGCCCGCTGGGACGGGGTGTACGGAGTCGACGGCGCCGCCCAGGACTGGTACACGACCTACTACGGCGGCCAGGGCTTCTACACCGCGGGCAGCGGCATCCAGGCCGCCATCGACGCGGGTTCGCTCATCGCGCCGCTGCACAGCGCCGGGGTGCCCGCCTCCGTCACCACCTATCTGCTGGCCGGCGGATCCGCCGACATCGTCGGGATCTTCAACGAGAACCGGGGACCCAGCGACGGCGTCGTGTTCACCGCCAGCGCCCTCGACACCACCGGCATCCCCACCGTCGGCGGCAAGGCCACCGTCGCGGCCGCCAACCACCTCGAACTGGGCTGGCACCCCACGGCCGCCGCCCAGGTCGCCACCTGGCTGTCCTGAAGGATCGGATCACCATGAACACCCTCCGCACCCGCCGTGTCCGCACCGAGCGGCTGACCCAGCAGATCACCGACCTCAGGGACGAGGGCGAGGCCGTCGTCTTCGTCCACGGCAACGTCTCCTCCTCGGTGTTCTGGCACACCACCCTGCCCACGCTGCCGGCCGCCTACCGCCCCCTCGCCGTCGACCTGCGCGGCTTCGGCGGCACCGATCCGCTGCCCGTCGACGCCACCCGCGGCCTGCGGGACTACGCCGACGACCTCGCCGCCCTCCTCGACGCCCTCGGCATCGAGCGGGCCCACCTCGTCGGCTGGTCCATGGGCGGCGGGGTGGTCATGCAGTACCTGCGCGACCACCCCGGCGCGGTGCGCTCCCTCACCCTCGTCAGCCCGGTCTCCCCCTACGGATTCGGCGGCACGCACGGCGCGGACGGCACCCTCAACTCCCCTGACGGCGCCGGGTCGGGCGGCGGCACGGCCAACCCGGACTTCGTGCGGCTGCTCGCCGAGGGCGACCGCGGCGAGGACACCCCGGTCTCGCCGCGCTCCGTCCTCGCCGGCTGCTACGTCAAGCCGCCGCTGCGCCCCGAGCACGAGGACGCCTACGTCGAGGCCATGCTCAGCACCCGCACCGGTGACGCCCACTACCCGGGCGACAGCACGCCCTCCGAGGCCTGGCCCGGCTTCGCACCCGGCGGCCGCGGGGTGCTCAACTGCCTGGCCCCCACCCACTTCCGCGTCGACGACCTGCACCTGGTCGACCCCAAGCCGCCGGTGCTGTGGATACGCGGCGAGGACGACGTCATCGTCTCCGACACCTCCCTGTTCGACCTGGCGCACCTCGGCGCGATCGGCGCCGTACCGGGATGGCCGGGCACCCCGGCGCAGCCGATGCTGGCGCAGACCCGGCACGTCCTGGACCGGTACGCGGCGGCCGGCGGAACCGTCCGCGAGGTCGCGGTCGCCGACGCCGGGCACGCCGTCCACATCGAACGCCCCGAGGAGTTCGGCAAGGCGCTGATCGAGGTCCTGTCGGCATGACCGTGTGCACCACCCGGCAGGGCGCGGTCCGCGGCCGCGCCCTGCCCGACGGCGTGACCGCCTTCCTCGGCATCCCCTACGCGGCACCGCCCTTCGGCGCCCGGCGGTTTCGGGCCCCCGCCCCGCCCGAGCCCTGGACGGGCGTGCGCGAGGCCACCGCGCACGGACCGACCCCGCCGCACGCCCCCTACCTCCCGCCCTTCGACACCCTCATCCCGGACGACACCACCCGGGGCGAGGAGTGCCTCAACCTCAACATCTGGACCCCGGCGCCGGGGCCGGACGGCGGCCTGCCGGTGATGGTCTGGCTGCACGGCGGGGCGTTCACCAACGGAGCCGGCTCGGTCTCCGCGTACGACGGAAGCGCCTTCGCCCGCGACGGCGTCGTCTGCGTCACCCTCAACTACCGGCTGGCGGCGGACGGTTTCCTGCACCTGCCGGGCCGCCCCGACAACCGCGGCCTGCTCGACCAGATCGCCGCCCTGCGCTGGATCCGGGAGAACATCGCCTCCTTCGGCGGCCACCCCGACCGGGTGACGGTCTTCGGCGAGTCGGCCGGCGCCATGAGCATCGGCACCCTCCTGACCGAACCGGCCGCCCGCGGCCTGTTCCGCAGGGCCGTCCTGCAGTCCGGCGCCTGCCACCACTTCCTGCGCCCCGCCTCGGCCGCGCGCATCACCGCCCACCTGGCGCGCACCCTGGGAACCGCCCCGACCGCGGACGGCTTCGCCGCCGTGCCCCTGGAGGAACTCCTCGCCGCCCAGGCGGAGTTGCGCGCCGAGGTGAGCGCCCGGCCGGACCCCGGGCTCTGGGGCGAGGCGGTCCTCAACCTGATGCCGTTCGAACCGGTGCGGCCCGCACTCGCCCTGCCCCCGCCCGACTGCGGGATCGACCTGCTGATCGGCAGCAACCTGGACGAGTACCGCCTCTTCCTCGCCCCGACCCGGGGCCTCGACACCGTCACCGAATCCGCGCTCCACGCCATGACCGCGGCCTACGGACTCGACCCCGCCGAAGCCCTCCCCGTCTACCGGGCCGCCCGCCCCGACGCCACCCCGGGCGAACTCCTCGCCGCCGTGGCGACGGACTGGTTCTACCGCGTCCCCGCCATCCGGCTCGCCGAGGCCGTCCCCGGCTCCTACCTGTACGAGTTCTCCTGGCGCTCCCCCCGGTTCGGCGGCACCCTCGGCGCCTGCCACGCCCTGGAGCTGCCCTTCGTCTTCGACCGGCTGCACGACCCCGCCTACGCCCCGCTGCTCGGCCCGCACCCGCCACAGGCCCTCGCGGACGCCGTGCACGGGGCGTGGGTCGCCTTCGCCGAGACGGGCAGCCCCGGCTGGACACCCTACGACCGCGCGGACCGCACGACGATGCAGTTCAGCACCACCCCCGCCCCGGTCACCGACCCCCGCGCGGGGGAACGGCTCCTGTGGGAGGGCGTGCGCTGAGCGCGCTCCGGGTCTGCCGGGCGGGGCCGAGGGGCATAGTAGGGGAGTGATCACCCCACGTGACGAGGAAGCCCAGGTCATCGTCGTCGGCGCGGGACCCGCGGGTTCCGCCGCCGCGGCCCACCTCGCGCGCGCCGGTGTCGACGTGCTGCTCCTGGAGAAGAGCGGCTTCCCCCGCGAGAAGGTGTGCGGCGACGGGCTGACCCCCCGCGCCGTCCACCAGCTGGTGCGGCTGGGCATCGACATCGACGCACCGGGCTGGATGCGGAACAAGGGCATGCGCTGGGTCTGCGCCGGCCATCAGGCGGAGATCGACTGGCCCCGCCTGGGCGCCCTGCCCGACTTCGGGCTCACCCGCAGCCGCCACGACTTCGACGACCTGCTCGCCGCCCACGCGAGCGCCGGCGGGGCACGGCTGCGGACCGGGGTGAAGGTGACGGGCACCCTGACCGACCGGGACGGACAGGTCACCGGAGTGACCGCCGACCACGGCCCGGAGGGCCGGCCGGTGCGCTACCGGGCCCCGTTGGTGGTCGCGGCCGACGGCGCCTCGGCGCGCACGGCCCTCGGCCTGGGGCTCGAACGGGACACCAGGCGGCCCGTCGCCGCGGCCGCCCGCCGGTACTACCGCAGCGAGGCCCGCAGCCACGACCCCTATCTGGAGCTCTGGGCCGACCTGCGCTGCCCCGGCACCGGACTCGACCTGCCGGGCTACGGATGGGTCTTCCCGATGGGCGACGGACGCGTCAACGTGGGCCTCGGCGCCCTGCCCCAGCGGCAGGGACGGCAGCGGCCCGTGGACCTGCGGGCGACCTTCGGGCACTGGCTGCCCCGACTGCCCGAGGAATGGGGGCTCTCCGAGGAGAGCGCCGAGTCCCCGCTGCGCAGCGCCCCGCTGCCGATGGGCCTCAACCGGCACCCGCAGTACCGGCGCGGACTGCTGCTCGTCGGCGACAGCGCCGGCATGGTCAGCCCGTGGAGCGGCGAGGGCATCGCCCAGGCCATGGAGGCCGCCGAAGTGGCGGCGGAGACCATCGCCCTGGCGCTCGCCCGCCCGGCCGGGCCGCGCCGGGAACACGCGCTGCGGCAGTACCCGGCCGAGATCAGGCGCCGTTGGGGGCGCTACTACCGGCTCGGCAGCGCCGCCGGGGACCTGCTCTTCTCCCGGTTCGGCTACCGGCCGCTGCTGCACCCCCGGGTGATGGCCTCGCCGGCCACGCTCGGCGTGCTGGCCCGGCTGCTGACCCATGTCGGCGCCGAACCGGCGCACGACACGGTCGACGCGATCCTGCACGGGCTGCTCCGCCTGGTCCCCGAACCGCGGCGATAGCCGGTCAGCGGCGGGCGCGGCGGCGGTAGGCGAGCAGCATGCCCAGGATCATCCCGGCGAGGAGGGTGACCGTCAGGACGATCCACAGGGGCAGGGTGACCTCGGGAATCCACAGGCGGATGGTGACCGAACCGGTGTTGGCGGCGATGAACCAGACGGCCAGGGCCGCGAGCACCAGGAAGCCGATGGTGCGCACTCTGACGTCCCGTCCCTTGACCGACAGAGTCGGTGGCGCGTGCGCCTTCTCGGAGTAACGAGCCATGTGTCCAGTATGGGCAGATTCACCCCCATGGGCGAGTCCGCGTCCGTGTCGCCCGGCCGCGGTCGCCGCCCGGCCCGGCTTCGAGTCCAATGTCCTGGACGGGCCGTTCGGGGAAGGGCAGGGAGACGGGATGTCGTTGGCGACCCGGGCGCGCAGCATCCGGAGCGCGGCCGAGCGCCGCTTCCCGGTGCTCTCGGAAGTGGCGAGCCGCCTCGTGGGCGGCAGCCTCCTCGACGCCGCCACCCGGCTCGCGGCCCAGGCCTTCCTGGCCGCGGTGCCCCTCCTGTTCGCCCTGGCGGCCTTCGCCCCGCACGGCGTGCGCGAGCAGCTGCAGGAGTCCCTGCGCGCCATGTTCGGGCTCGACGGAGCGTCGGACGCCCAACTGCAGCGGGTCCTCGACGCCTCCGCCGCCGACAGCCTCCGGGAGACCACCGGAGCGGTCGGCGCACTCGTCGCCCTGATCTCGGCCACCAGCTTCAGCCGGGCCATGGCGAGGGTGTGCGAACGGGCCTGGGGACTGCCCAAGGCCGGCACCCGCATCGCGGCCTGGCGCTGGATGGTGTGGCTCCTGGCGCTGTGTCTGGTGGTGCTGTTCCAGGCCCCGATCCGCGACGGCTTCGGACTCGGCCTGTGGCTCGGCGTCCCCACGTACTTCGTCGTGGGCGTGGCCGTCTGGCTCTGGACCCAGCACCTCCTCCTCGCCAACCGCGTCCGCTGGCTGCCCCTGCTGCCCGGCGCCCTCCTGGCCGCCGCGGCGACGTCGGCCCTCGCCCTCACGGCCCGGCTCTACATGCCGGCCGCGCTCAACAGGGCGCTCGACGAGTACGGTTCGCTCGGCCTCGTCCTGACGATGCTGTCCTGGCTGATCGGCGTCTGCGCCGCACTCACCTTCGCGGTCACGATCGGCGCCGTGCTCGCCCAGGAGCCGCCGCTGGGGCGGTACTTCGCGGCACAGGAGCGCGAGGGTCCGCCGGCAGCGGAGGGGGCCCCTCGATGAGGACGGCTGCCGAGCGGGGCCCGTCAGGACGCGCGAAGCGCCGGCCGGACCGCCGCCCGACCCGCTCGGGCACGCCGGACCGGCCGCGGCCCGCTGGGCTCAGCCACCCCCGGAGGCAGGTCCGCCGTCGGTGCCGAGCCCCGGGGCGCCCCACAGCGGGAACCACCGCTCCAGGTCCGGCTCGATCGCGAGATCGCCCGCCAGCAGCGCCCTGACCTGGAGTTCCAGGGCGTTGTCGCGGCGCTCGGCGCCGTCCGCGCGCGGAGCGAACGGATAGAACGTGCCCCGCTTGTAGAGGTAGACGAGCGCCAGTTCGTGCGGGGCCCGGGTCTCCGCGGCGGGCGCGTGGAAGGCGGTCAGGGAGCAGAGCAGCTGGGGGCCGAAGCCCGCCTCCTGCAGCAGCGTGTTGACGGCGTGCAGATCGTTGACCAGCGCGACGAGGTCGTCGGCCGGGCGCCGGGCGGAGAGCCAGGTGTACCCGTACGCGTCCCTGGAGAACGCCGGGGCGGCCTGCCCGCCCGAGGCCGCGTCGAGCAGCTCCCGCACCTCCTCCTTCAGCCGGACGAAGGCCCCGCCCTCCACCCCCGCGAAGCAGACCGACCCCCGGCCCGTCGGCACGAAGCCGGCGCCCGCCTGGAGGGTGAGGGCCGCCGAAGGCAGGGCGAAGAGCCGGTCCAGGTCGGGCCGGACCGGCCTGTCGCGTCCGAGGATGCTGTCGAGGATTCCGACGGCCACGTCCCTTCCGTACCGGGCTCACGCCTGGCCCAGCCGCTCCGAGATCCGGGCCAGCTGGTCGAGCCGCTGCTCCAGGGTGGGGTGCGAGGACAGCAGCCGGCTCAGGCTCTCCTTCGACGAGAAGGCGGGCGCGAACCAGAAGGCGTTGTACGGCTCGGCCCTGCGCAGGTCCCGGGTCGGGATCCGCGCCATCTCCCCGCTCACCTTGGTCAGGGCCGCGGCGAGCGCCGACGGGCGCCCGGTCAGCAGCGCCGCGGCCCGGTCGGCGGCCAGCTCGCGGTAGCGGGAGAGCACCCTGGTCAGCAGGAAGCCGAGCACGTACACGGCCCCGCTCACGATCGGCACGAGGATCACGGCGGCGGCCGCGTTGGCGTCCCGGCTGCTGCGGCCGAGCCCGCTGTAGAGCGCGACCCGGGTCATCATCCCGGCGAGTACCCCGAGGAACGAGGCGATCGTCATCACCGCGACGTCGCGGTGCGCCACGTGGGACATCTCGTGGGCGAGGACGCCCTCCAGCTCCTCCGGCTCCAGGCGGCGCAGCAGCCCGGTGGTGACGCACACCAGCGCGGTCCGCTCGCCCCGGCCGGTGGCGAACGCGTTCGGCACGTCGCTGTCGGCGACGGCGACCTTCGGCTTCGGCATGTCGGCCAGTGCGCAGATCCGGTCCACGGTGCCGTGCAGCTCGGGGGCCTGTGCGCGGGTGACCTCCCGCGCGCCCATGCCGAGGGCGGCGATCCGGTCGCTGAACCAGAACTGCGCGACGAACAGTCCGCCCGCGACCAGCAGGATCACGGGCCAGGAGCCGCGCAGCAGCACCAGCAGGACGCCGACGAAGACCACGTACAGCAGCCCGATCAGGAACATCGTGGCCGCCATGCGGGCCGAGAGCCCCCGGTCCGGGGCGTAGCGCGAGCGTGACGGGGTCCCGGACATCCGGGCACCTTCTTCCGGGCCTGCGGGCGCGTTCCGCACGCGCCCCCTCTGCCAGTGTGCGCCCGGTCCCGCGGTGCCCGGGCCCGCCGCCACCCGGCGCTTCCGTGGCACCCTGGAGACTCGTCCGCATCCTGAGCGCCGACCCCGGCGGCGGTAAAGCGAGGGAAAAGTCCTCGGGCGGCCCCTGCGGTTCCCGTACGGAGCGTTTACGCCGTCTTATCGCGTTCTTCACGTCCCCCAGCGCCGCCGGGGCGGGTCGGAACGACGGATTCCGCAGCCGGTAGGGCATTGACCTGCGGTTCTCCCCGGGCTTCCATTCAGCCCGGGAGCCACGGAACCACTGACCACGGACGCCTCGGAGGCGATACCGCTCCCGTTCACTACGCCGCTCGCACCGATCGGAACCGCCTGATGACGGACACCCTCAGCGCCCCGCACGCGCTGGCCCCCCAGACCGGCCCCGTGCCGCAGAAGCTCAAGCGTTCCATCGGTGTCGTGGGAGGCACCCTGCTCACGCTGTCGTGCGTGACGCCCGCCTCCACCCTCTTCGTGGTCGTGCCGGACCTCTTCGACGGCGTCGGCACCTTCGCGGCCCTCACCATCGCCATCGGCTCGCTGCTCTGTATCGGCGTCGCGTTCTGCTACTCCGAGCTGGGCACCCTGATCCCGAGCGCGGGCGGCGAGTACGCGATCGTCTCCACCCTCGCGGGCCGGCTCGCCGGCTGGCTGGTGTTCGTCCTGTCCCTGCTGGTGGTGATGATCGTGCCACCGGTGATCGCGATGGGGACCGCCGACTACCTCGCGCCCCTGGTGCACATCCCGGCCCCGCTCGCCGGCGCCGGCGTGATGCTCCTCGCGACCCTCGCCGGCCTGCTCGACCTGCGGGCCAACGCCTGGATCACCGGCATCTTCCTCGTCCTGGAGGTCGTCGCCGCGGGCATCGTGGCCGTCCTCGGCTTCGCGCACTCCGAGCGGGGCGTCGGCTCCCTGCTGCACGGCGAGGTCGCCCCCGCGGGCGGTACGCACTCGCTGGTCACCGGCGCCATGGTCGTCTCCGGCCTCGCCATCGCCCTCTTCGTCACCCAGGGCTTCTCGACGGCCGTCTACCTCTCCGAGGAGCTGGAGAACCCGCGCCGCACCGTGGCCCGCACCGTGCTCGCCACCCTGGCCATCTCGACCGCCGTCATCCTGGTGCCCGTCGTCGCGATCACCCTCGGCGCCGGCGACCTCCAGACGCTGACCGGCGGCGACATCAGCGGCATGATCACCGCCTGGTCGAACTCCGCCGTCGGCACCTTCATCAGCCTCTGCGTCGCCCTGGCCATCGTCAACGCCGGCATCGTCATGGTCATCCAGAACTCCCGCGTGCTGTTCGCCTCCGCCCGCGACAAGGCCTGGCCGCAGCCCGTCAACAACGCCCTCTCCCGCCTCGGCCGCTTCGGCTCCCCGTGGGTCGCCACCCTCGCCGTGGGCGTGCCCGGCGCGGCCCTGTGCTTCGTCAACCTCGACACCCTGTACGGCGTCACCGGCGTCTCCGTCACCGGCATGTACATCCTGGTCGCGGTCGCCGCGCTGTTCAGCCGCCGGGGCGCGCACCGCCACGTCGCGGCGTGGCGCATGCCGCTGTGGCCGGTCGTGCCGGTGCTGCTGATCGGCGTCCTCGCGTACGTCCTCACCATGCAGGAGACCGAGTACCTGCTGTGGACCGGCGGCATCACCGCGGCGGCCACCCTCTACTGGGCCCTGTACCTGCGCCCGCGGCGCGACACCCGCTGGCTGGTGAGCATCCCCGAGGACGAGCACGAGGAGCAGCACGAGGACGGGCACGCGCTCGTCTGACCTTCCCGGTGATCCGAGGGAGACCCCGCGGGCCGGGGCGGCGGCTGCCGCCCCGGCCCGCGTCCTGTCGGGCCGGCCGGACGGCGCCGGACCTCACGGTGTGGCCGGCTCCGCGGGGCCCTTCCGGGCCCGCCCCGGCCGGTCGAGACGGCCGAGGAGGGCGCTGAGGAGGACCGCGGTCAGGGTGCCGGCGACGACGCCGCTGCCCAGGACGGTGCGGGCCCAGCCGGGGAATCCCGCGTACAGGTCCGGGCTGAGCAGCGGCAGCAGGCCCACCGTCAGGGCGAGCGCGGCCGTCAGGGAGCCGGTGCCGGTGCCGGAGAGGTCCGCGCGGCGGAGCATCTCGACGCCCATGACCGCGATCACGGCGTAGACGACGAGTGCGGAGCCGCCCACGACCGCCTCCGGGATGCCGGCGAGGGCGCGGGAGACGGGGGTGGCCACGCCGAGGACGATCAGGAGCACGCCCGCCGCGGCGGTGACGAAGCGGCTGCGGACCCCGGTGAGCCGGCCGATGCCGATGTTCTCGGCGCTGGTGACCATCAGGGACGTGCCGAACAGGCCGCCGGCCAGGGAGACCAGGGCGTCGGCGCGCGCGACCCTGGGGACGTCGCGGCCCGGGTCCGGGGTGCGGCCGACCGTCTCGCTGTTCAGCACGGTCTGGCCGGTGATCTCGGCCAGCGTGGTGAGGCTGAACAGCAGCAGCGGCAGGGCGGCGATCAGGTCGAAGCGCGGTGTGCCGTACGGGAGGAGGGCGGGCAGGGCGAAGCCGTGGCCCGCCGCGGGGGCGAAGGTGCCGAGGCCGGTGACGACGGCGACCAGCGTTCCGGTGGCCATGCCGGTGAGGACCGCGGTCTGCCGCCAGACGCCGCGCAGGAACACGTACGCGGCGACCGTCGCGGCGACGGTGAGGGCGGCCAGCAGCACCGCGCGCGGTTCGCCGGTGCCGTCGGGGCCGGTGACGAGCCGGGCGGCGACGCGGATCATCGCGATCCCGATGAGCAGCACGGTCACGCCCATGACCAGGGGCGGGAAGAGGCGCACCACCCGCCCGTACAGGGGCAGCACGGCCATCAGCAGGGCTCCGGCCAGCAGGACGGATCCGGCCGCGGTGGGCGCCCCGTGGTCCTGGGCGATCTGGAGGAACAGCGCGGTCGCGGCGCCGCCGGGCAGCATGACGAACGGCAGTCGCCCGCCGATCCGCCAGACGCCCAGGGACTGCAGCAGGGCGCCCGCGCCGCACAGCAGCAGGACGGCGCTGAGCAGCGAGGCGGCGGCGCCGGGGGACAGCCGCAGGGTGCCGGCGACGAGGAAGACGGTGGAGACGGGCGCGGCGATCATCGCCAGCACGTGCTGTGCGGCCAGCGGCAGCAGGCGGCGCGCCGGGACGGGGGCGTCGACGGCCTCGGTCGCGTCCCGGTGGGCGGTGGCGGTCGTCATGCCGTCACCTCCAGCCAGGGGATCTCCTCGGCGGTGTAGCGGTAGGCCCGGAAGACGGCGTTGGGCTCGGCGGGGAAGAGCCCCCGGACCTCGCTCTCCCGGTAGCCGGCGAAGTGCGGGACGACGTACTCCCAGCACAGGTAGCCGTCCTTCGTCACCTCGAAGAGGCGCCCCGACGGGGAGTCGGTGACGAGCGTGTTGCCGTTCGGCAGGCGCTGCGCGGATCCCATGAAGGGCGCGAAGAAGAACTCGCGGGCCGGGTCGTGGTACTCCCAGACGACGTCGCCGCCGGCCCGGTCGATCTCGATCACGCGGGAGTACGGGACGTCGTTGCCGGGCCGGAAGACGCCGTTGTCGAAGACGAGCAGCCGGCCGTCGTCGAGCTCGGTGGGGGCGTGCTGCTGGCTGACGGTGCCCGGGCCGCTGCGCCAGAGGATCTCGCCGGTGGCGCGGCTGATGACGACGACGGCGGAGACACTGCGAAGACTGGCGAGGATGTTGCCGTCGCGCAGCGGGGTGACGCTGTTGATCAGCGGCCAGTGCTCACGGGCGTACGCCTCGTGCAGCGGGAAGGCCTCGCGGTCCAGGTGGTCCGCGGCCCGCCAGGACCACAGGAGTTCGCCGTCCGGGCCGATCTCGCGGATGGTGTCGGCCCACACCAGCCCGCCGGCCGCCTCGGAGCCGGGGACGCCGCCCCGTACGGCGGCGGCCTGTGCGCCGTCGAGGGGTTCGAGGGCGGTGTAGAGGACGCGTCCGTCGTCGAGGTGGTGGGCGTCGTGGTGCTGGAACGGGTCGCGGTGCTCGCGCAGCACGGTGCCGTCGGGGGCCGCGTGGAGCATGACGCCGCCCCGGTACTTGTGCCACATCGGGAAGAGCGCCTCCTCGCCGGGGAGCACTCCGTTGTAGGCGAGGGTGCCGTCGGCGAGCAGCCGGGCGTGGCGGCCGGGGCGGTAGGGGAGGTCCCACTGGTGGACGGTGCGGCCGTGCAGGTCGACGAGGTACACCTGGCCGGTTCCGGTGAGCGGGGCGTAGAGGGTGTAGCCGGGGGAGGCGGCCTCCTCGTCGAGGGCGATGAGGCCGGTCGGGCGCCGACGTCGGGAGTTCTGGTCGATCACGGGCATGGCGGGGCTCGCCTCCAGGGCGTCAAAGTTTCTTTGATGAGAGCAATCGACTTTGAAGGTAGAGGTGTTGTGTGACGGGCGTGTGTCGGGAGTACGAAACCGTCTCGGGGGTGTCGGCCCGGGCGGCGTAAGGTGCCGTCACGCAGCAGGAACGGCGCCGTCGGCGCCGTGGGGCGGGGAAGGCGGAGGGGTCATGGAGGGTGCGAACGCGCCGCGGGTCGGGTCGGCCGTGCGCCGCAGGCGCCGTGCACTGGAGCTGACGCTCGCCGAGGTCGCGGGGCGCAGCGGCCTCTCCTCGCCGTTCCTCAGCCAGATCGAGAACGACCGGGCGCGGCCCAGCATGCGCTCGCTGCAGCGGATCGCGGACGCCCTCGACACGACGGCGGTCCAGCTGCTCGCCGCCTCCGACGAGACCCGTACGGTCGAGGTGGTGCGCGCGGGCGACGACAGCGGCCTGAGCGAGGGGGCCCGGGTCCGGCCGGTGGTGCGCGGCCGGCATCAGCTGCACGCGCTGGAGTTCACCGGGGAGCAGGAGGCGGACCGCGAGTTCCGGCACCGCAACGACGAGCTGCTGTACGTGGCGGACGGCTCCGTGGAGGTGGAGGCCGACGGCCGGCTCCACCGGCTGGGGCGCGGGGACACCCTGCTGCTGTCCGGCGGGGTCAGGCACCGCTGGCGCACCACCGCGGCGGGGACCCGGGTCCTGGTGGTGGCGGTGGGGGACCACGTGGAGGTGCTCGGGGCCTGAGGCTGCCGGGGGTCACGGCCTCGGTGGCTCGATTCCGCATGCCCTCTTGTGGGTTGGGGCGGAGGTTCTAAGAATGCTCATGACAACCGGAGGATCTTCGGTTGCATGTCATCGGAGGGGAACCCCCACATGAAGAAGCCTCTCGTCGGCGCCCTGCTCGCGCTGCTCCTGACCGGAGCGGCCGCCGCCCCGGCCGTGGCCTCCGCGCCCCCGGCCGCCGCCCACCGTGACCAGGCCACGGCGGCCGTCGCCGTCGACTTCGCCGGCACGGTCGCGCTCAGCAACTGTTCCGGCTCGCTCGTCCGCATGCCCGCCTCCACGCCGAACGACCCCGCGCTCGTCCTCTCCAACGGGCACTGCCTGGAGACCGGCATGCCGGGGCCCGGCGTGGTCGTCAAGGACCAGCGCTCCACCCGCTCGTTCTCGCTGCTCAACTCGGCCGGCACCAAGGTCGCCACGCTGCGCGCGAGCAAGATCGCGTACGCCACGATGACCGACACGGACATCTCGATCTACCAGGTCGGCAAGACCTACGCGCAGATCCAGAGCCTCTACGGCATCAGCGCCCTGACCCTCAACGACGCCCACCCGGTGCAGGGTTCGTCGATCAAGGTCGTCTCCGGGTACTGGAAGCGGATCTACAGCTGCAACGTGGACGGCTTCGTCTACCGCCTGAAGGAGGGTGACTGGACCTGGAAGGACTCGGTCCGCTACACCTCCTCCTGCAACACCATCGGCGGCACCTCCGGCTCGCCCGTCATCGACACCACCACCGGCAAGGTCGTCGCCGTCAACAACACGGGCAACGAGGACGGCCAGAGCTGCACCGTCAACAACCCGTGCGAGGTCGACGCGAACGGCGCCGTGACGGTCCGCCAGGGCATCAACTACGCCCAGGAGACCTACACGATCGTCCCCTGCGTCGGCCCCGGCAACGTGATCGACCTGAACCGCCCGGGCTGCGTCCTGCCCAAGCCGTAACGCCCCCCACGGACGCGGCGGTGCGCGGAAACCGCGTACCGCCGCGGACGGACCTGCGGCTAGCGTGTGCCCCGTGCGCACACCCCGAGGACACGACCGCCGCCCGGCCCGCCGGGGCGCCCCCGGCGCGGCACCGGGACCGGGCCGCCGGCGCCCCGCGGGCCTCACGGTGGCGGGGGCCGATGTCCTGCTCGTCGGGTACTTCTCCGCGAAGGAGAAGGACTTCGCCGCCCGTATGGACGCGGCGGCCGCTGAGCTGACGGCGCTCGGCGCACGGGTCGTCGGCCGGATCGTGCAGCGCCGCGGGGTATCGGCCGGCGGGGCGCGGAATATGGCCCTGCCCTACTCCTCGCGGACCCTGCTCAGCGCAGGGAAGGCGCGGGAGGCGGCCCGCGCGCGCGAGGCGGCGGGGGCCGGCGCCGTCGTCTTCGTCGCCGCCCTGACGGACCGGCAACGGCAGGTGCTCACGGAGCTGTTCGGCTGCCCCGTGGGCGCGCTCGCGGAACTCAGCCGAACATCCACATCCGGTTGACGGTGCCCTGCAGGAGGGACTGCGCCGCCGCCGCGCCGAGGCCCGTCGAGCGGTCGGTGACCACCCAGATCCCCGCGTGGAACGTGTAGACGGCTCCCGGGTTCATGAAGAACTGGACGTCGGGTCCCGTCATCGGCCGGGGACCGTCGCCGCCCGTGCGCTCCTCGTTGCCGCTGATCCGCGCGCGCCACAGCTGGCTGAAGGCGTTGACGAGGAAGCGGCCGTTCTCGAACACGGCCAGGTCGAAGCCGCCCTCGGAGGTGGCGTTGCCACCGAGCCCGACGGTCTTCACCGCGTAGGAGTACCGCCCGGGGTCGAGGACGGCATGGGGGTACTTCAGCTTCCCCGGGTTCGTCGAGGGGAGGACCACTCCGACGCCGGCGTGTGCGGCGACGAGTCCCGGGGCCCCGTCGGCGAGCGAGCCCGACCGGGCGTCCAGGCCGACCGCCCCCGTGCGCCAGCTGAGGATCTGCCCGTGCGGCGGATGGCCGGCCCCGTCGTGCCAGGACCAGACGAAGTCGTAGGGCGGGAAGAAGTCCAGGGACCGCGCGTTCGCCGGCGGGCGCGGTGCGAAGAGCTCGGCGGCCTCGGCGTCCCCTTGCAGCTCGTCCGTCGCCCGTGGGCGCAGCACGTGCTCGGTCCGCAGTCTCCCGGCCGCCTCCACGGCGGCCGCGTCGTCCTCGACCAGCCTGCGCAGCGGTCCGTTCAGCGTGTCCGCCAGCTCGGTCAGGGCGGCCTCGGCCGCGCGCGCCCGGGCCGCCTCCGCCAGGGAGTGCTCCACGAAGGCGGCGACCGAGCGTTGCGCGTAACGCCGCTCCGCGTCCGTCAGGCCCTCGCGGAACGAGATCTCGACATTCGCCGCACCGGTCACCGTCATGATCCCGCGACTCCCTCGAATCGGAGTACGGAGAGGCTGGCGCACACGCCCGCGGAACTCCGCCCGGTCACCAGTATCCGAAAGGGGGCCTTCCGGGGGAGCGTTCGGTTACGCCGAACGGGTGAGGTGTGCGCTCGGTCAGCCCCGGGTCAGGGCCCGCCGCCAGCCCACTCTGGCCAGTTCCCCCAAGGCCTCCGCCCGGTCGCGGAAGCCATGGGCGCCGTACGGCTCCATCGAGCCCAGGGTGCGGGCGGCCTCGCGCAGCCCCAGGCGCAGGGTCGCCGCCGTGCCGTCGCCGGCGTGGAAGGCCGCCTCGCGGGCGTCGGACCACAGGTCGGGGCCCCGGTCGTCGGCCAGCTCGCGGTGGGCCCGCAGCTCCCGCCAGGTGCCCGACAGATTGACCCGCGCCACGTAGTCCAGGCCCGTCCCGGCCGCCTCGACCCGGCCGTCGGCGAGCAGCACCCGGCCGCCCCACGGCTCGTGGTCGACGTGCCCGGCCAGGCGCGCGCCGGGGGAGGGGGTGCCGTCCGGGGGCAGCGGGAGCTCGACGGTGACGTCGAGGAGCAGGTCCGCGCCGCCCGCCGTCCGCCCGCGCAGCCGCTCCCGGAAGCGCACCCCGCGCACCGGCTCCCGCATCGCCGTGCACCCCGGGTCCTTCGGCACTCCCGTCGGGACGGCGGAGGCGAGGTACTCCCACGCGTCGCGGTAGCCCATCGCCACGAGGGTGTCGGCGGAGATCCGGCCGGCCAGGAACTCCGGGTCCAGGGGGAGCGGGTGACGCGGTCTGACCACATGGAGGGTGAACGGACGGTGGGCCGCCGCCGCGGCCTGAAGTTCGGCGAAGAGCGCTCCGCCGGCGCTCATCTCGATCATGTGGACGTACTGTTCGAGCGGTCCTTCGCCCCAGTACGGGGTGTTCCCGATGCACCACACGAGCCACACCTCGTCGGCCCCGCGGCGCAGCGCCTCCGTCAGGTTGGCGTCCTTGATCCACACCGCGTCGGTCCAGACCCGCGGCCCGCGGCGCAGCGGTGGGACGAACAGCGGCAGGGACATGCCCGCGGCCATCAGCTCCAGGTCGATCTCGGTGTGCGGCACGGCCACGCAGGTCTTGGTGGCGAAGTCGGCCACGTTGAAGGTGCCCGCCACCGCCGAGGAGCGGATGGCCGCCACGTCGACGCCGAGCGCGGGCAGCACCTTGCGGACCACGCCGTCCGCGTCGCCGAGGGCGGGCAGGGCCCAGGGCCCCTTGAGGTAGTCGGTGAGCGGCAGCAACGAGCCGAAGTCCCGTAGGTCCAGCTCGGACCAGCGCCGGCCCATCTCCGCTGGATCCTGCCCGGAGAGCACCATGCCGGTGGTCATGATGCCGCCCGAGGTGCCGTCGACGTGGTCGAAGGAGAGGCCGTGCTCCCGCAGCGCCCGCACCACGCCGGTCTGCCAGGCGACGCGCATCCCGCCGCCCGCGAGGACCAGGGAGCGCCGGGTCACCCGGTCACCGCCGGGGTCCGAAGCCGGCGGGCCATCAACCAGCACAGCACGGCCGTGGCCAGGTCGAAGAAGGCCACGAGGAGCGCGATCGCGCCGAACAGGTCCCGGATGACCCCGATGCCCACCAGGGCGAAGGCGCCGAACTTCTGCAGCCCCGTCCACAGCAGCACGTAGAAGGGCGGGGCCGGGGTCAGCAGCGCCTGCACGAGCAGACCGCCCACGACGATCATGAACATGCCCACCGTGGCGAAGAGATGGCGGCTGGTGCCCGTCGACTCCACCGACAGCACATCGAGCACCGGCCCCGGCGCGCACAGCTGCACGATGCCCGTCAGCACCGTGATCGCCCCGATCGCCAGGAGGACCGCGCGCAGCACGTCCCGCCGCACATACGGAGGCAGCACGCTCACTCCAGGGCTCCCAGCAGATCGCCCTTGGCGACGACGTACCAGACGATCGCGGCCCACGTGATCGTCGAACCGACGAAGCGGATGTCGTTGAGGTGCATCCAGCGCACCAGCAAGGGCGTGAGCCCGGCCGGACCGTCGAAGTCCCCGGCCCTGATCCTCTTGTTGATCGGGATGATGATCTGCTGCCCGACATAGGTGAGCACGATGATGCCCGCCAGGCAGACCGCGGACAGGACCACGTACCACTCGCCCCACTCGCTCCACACCAGGACGATCCCGGAGACGAACATCAGCGGCACGACCACCGTGAAGAACCTGGTCGCGAGCGTGGTCGGGATGCCGAAGTGGTCCCCGACGTTCTGCGGCGTGAGGGTGCGCCAGGTGGGATAGAGGAAGAACCTCAGCACCCACATCGTGCCCATGTACATCGTCGCGCCGAAGAGGAAGTACAGCGCGTTCACCAGCAGCAGTGCCTCTTTCACGGGTGCGCTCCCACGTCCAGGCGCGGCGGCGCCGGCCAGTCCTGCGACAGACCCAGCCCGACCACGCTGTCCAATGCCTCGCCGTACGTACGCCCCGGCTCCTCGCTGGTGAGGAACCAGCACTCGAAGTGGTCGTCCAGCACCCCCTGCGCCGAGGTCAGATACAGGGTGAAGAGCGGGTCGTCCGCGATGTCCAGGTCGTGCAGCGCGGCCACCTGGGGCGCGTCGCCGAGGACGAGCCGGGCCCGCGCCCGCCGGCCGACCGCGAGGTCGGCCCTGCCGTCGAGATAGATCGTCGACTTCATCAGCATCCCGCGGAACGCGCAGTAGTTGACCGCCGCCGACTTCAGCGGCAGCGCGGTCGCCGGCGGCCGGTCGATCTCCACGTACATCCCGAGCCGCCCGCCGACCTCGTACTGACTGGAGATCGTGGACTCGCCCACCTTGAAGTCGAGACTGGCCTGGTGCTTCGGCATCCCCCAGATGCCCTTGCCGCCCTTGACCGAGATCTCGCTGCTCACCGGCAGGTCCACCACGTACTGCCCGGTGTGGAAGGCCCCGCGCAGCAGCCCCGGCAGCAGCGGCGGCGCCGGTCTCGGGCCGTGCGTGCAGGCCAGGGCGATCGAGAACTCGATGTAGCGCCCGATGTCCGTCCGCAGGTAGTTGACCACCGTGATGACGAGCAGGCCCTTGCCGCCGGGCAGCGCCACCGGGTGCAGCTCGCCGCCGGGCAGCAGCCGGGCGGCCGCCCGCAGGTCGACGGGGAAGCCGGCCATCAGGGCGGGGGTGTCGACCGAGTCGACGGGCAGTTCGAAGGGGATGCCGTCGACCAGGGCGTGCCGCCCGGCGAGCCGGCGCTGCCGGCGCGGCACCGGTGACGGCAGGGCCGCGAGACCCAGCCGGGCGAGGTCCAGGATCCGGTTCATCGGGCGAGCTCCTCGAGGATCAGGGGGTAGGTGTCGGTCGCCGCGCGGCGGCCCAGGAAGACGTCGAGGTGCCCGTAGCCGGGAAGCAGGTGCAAGGTGTCACGGCCGGGCCGGTGCGCGTTCAGGAAGTCGTAGGTGCGCTGCTGGCTCTCGGCCAGGAAACAGAGGTTGTCCTCGCCCGCGAGCAGCACGATCCGCGCGTCGGTCCGCGGCGCCCGCTCGGCGAACGCCCTCGGCAGCCCCTCGATGTGCTCCGCCGCCACCAGCTGCCCGGCCCTGACGCACCGGTTCATCTGCGCGAAGAACGTCATCGGGACCTCGGCGAACTCGCCGCGGATCCACTCGTGCGTCGCCTCGTCGAGGTTCGCGTGGGACCACAGCGCCGGCCAGCCGCTGCCGTACGTGAAACTCACCATGCGGCACACCGAGTTCCGGCACTCCGGATGCGTGGCCCGCACGAACCACACCATGAGCCGGGACAGCGGCCCGGCCGGCCGGTCGCCCCAGGCCGGCGAGAGGGACGGCATCACCCGCGCGACGACGGGGGCCAGACGGGCGAGCTTGAACGTCGAGAGCCGGGGCACCACCGGATGCAGCGACACCGCGTTGCTGACCACCGTCTCCACCTGGGGGAGCAGCCCGGCCGACAGCGCCATCATGAAGGACGTCGAACCCTGGCAGTGCACCACGGCCTTGAGCCGGTCCGCGCCCGTCGCCGCCAGCACGTGCGCCACCGCCGCCGGGTGGTCGTACGCGGCGGCCTGGTCGAGCGTCCACGGCACCGGATCGAGGTCGATCGACGCCCGCCAGTTCAGCAGCCAGACGTCCCAGCCCTCGTCCACCAGGGCGTCCACGAAGGTGCGGCGCAGCGGGGGCCGGAAGAGCTCGGCCCGCACGCCCGCCCCGTGCACCACGAGCACCGGACCGCGGTGGGCCGGACGCCGCCCCCGTACGTGCACCAGGGTCAGCGGGCGTCCGTCCAGCGCGGTGAGCGGCCTGACCTCCGTCACATGGTCACGGCGGGTCGTCGCAGCGGGCTGCGCTCCGGAGGTCTCGGTCATGGCGTTCACGCTCCCCGGGAGATCACGAAGGGGTCCTCGATCAGCCGCACCACCGGCTCCTCGACGGGCACCGGCCGTTTCGCCGCCACCAGGCTCCGCGCCCCCGGCGAGCCCTCGGCCCTCCGGTACAGCCCGCCCGTCGGGTCGTCCCGCAGCTCCCAGTCACGGCAGACCGCCGCCATGGCCAACGGATGGACGGTCAGATCGCCGCCCGGCGCGATGTGCAGACGCAGGAAGCCCTTGTGGTCCTCGATGGACTGGCCGGACATCTGCCACTCCGCCACCTCGCCCCCGCGCGCGGACAGCACCCACAGCGCGAAGACGCCCGAGCCCACCACCGCGCCGACCACACCGGCCACGCCCAGACACACCAGCAGCACGACCCAGCCGTGCCACGACGCCGGGAAGGGCAGCGCCACGGTGACGGCCAGCGCCGCCAGCGCCACCACGGTCTGCGACAGCGCCGCGACCGCCGCCCGCGAGGGCGGCGAGGCCCTCCGCCGCCGCAGCAGCCGGCCGAGGAACCCGAGCAGCAGCAACGCCCCGGCCACGCCCAGACACACCCCGCCGAAGCCCCAGAAGTCGCCGACACCGGCCCGGCGCACGGCGTCGACGGGCCTCGTCACCCCCCGCGCCAGGGCGAAGAGGAAGCTCAGCAGAAGGAAGAGCACGGCGTGCACGCCCGCGCACAGCGGCGCGAAGCCCGGATTGCGCCACGGCAGCCAGCGCCCCGACCACGGCACCGCGATGCCCCGCGCGAGCCGCCGGGACTCGGCGGCGTCCGGGTAGGTGGCGGCCATCCGGGCGAACTCCACCGGCGGATCGTCCTTGTCGCGCAGCCGCGCCCCGAACGGAGGCAGCGGCAGCACCGGCGGCAGCCGGTGGGTCGCCGCCAGATACGCGCCGCCGAGCCCGCACGTCACCATCTGGCGCCGCCGAGGGTCGGCGCCCGGCTCACCGGGCGGCTCGCCCGGCAGGCGCTCGGCGTACCGCGCGTAATGGTGGCGGTCGCCGGTCAGCCACAGGCGCACGGACGCGCCCGTCGGCCTGCGCTCCCCGGAGTCCCGGTCGACACGGTGGCGGACCACGTTCCGGTCGAACCAGTGCAGGGCGTTGAACGCGTCGGGTTCCCCGGTCGCGCTCTTCAGCCAGGTCGGCTCGGCCGAGCAGACGATCACCCCGTCGCCTGGCCGCAGGTTCGCCGACAGGTGCTCCTCGAAGTAGCGCAGCTGCGGGTCGTCGAAGTACGTGCCGAGCTGGCTGTCCAGACCCGCCAGCCACCACCCCTCGGGCAGCCGCACACAGAAGTAGCTGCGCCGCTGCCGGGTCTGCCAGCCGCCGAGCGCCCGCCCCTGCGTGAACATCCGCAGGAAGGCGGTGAGCCCGTCGTACCAGTCGTGGTTCCCCGGCAGCGCGACCAGCAGCGGCGGGTCCGCCGCCGCGGGCAGGGCGGCGCGGTACGGACCCTTCATCCGGTCCTCGTAGCCCTGCGCCGAAGCCGTCGGGTACACCTCGTCGCCGCCGAGGACCAGCAGGGAGCCACGCGGCAGCCGCAGCGGCCGCGCCCCGGCGCCCGCCCCCGCGGGAGCGACCGGGAGCTCCGCCTGCGCCAGCGCCCACGCCACCGAGGCCGTCGCGTCGAAACCGTCGCCGACGTCCGCCACGAAGTCGAACCACAGCCCTCCCGCCCCGGCCGCGCCGGGCGGGGCCTCCAGCAGCTCGGCGTCCAGCACCCCCTGGAACTCGCGCTTGTCGGCGTAGCCGGCGAAGACGGCCGCGAGGACCACCTTGACAGCCGTCCGCGCCAGTTCCCTGGGGGCCAGCCACCGCACCGGCTCCTGCGGGGTGAAGCCGAGCTCGTCGGCGTGCCCGCGCAGCTCGCGCACCCTCACGCGGACTCACCGGCCGATGCGAGGTGCGCGCCGTACACGCCCCACAACTCGCCCAGGAACAGGCGCCCGAAGCCCTCCAGGGCCCGTGCGGGATGCGGGCCCGAGGCCCGGAACGTGGTCAGCTGCTTGACGAAGTCGGCCTTCAGGATGACGAGGACGCCCGCGCCGAGCACCGTGGCCCCGGCGTCGCCGCCCTCGGCGACATGCCCGGACAGCACCCGGACGTACAGCGTCGAGGTGTCGCTCCAGACGTCGAAGCCGGGGTCGTCGTGCACCTCCTTGCGGCCGACGAGCGTGAGCGGATTGCCGCCCGGGTCGCGCAGGTGCAGCCGGTACAGCATCCGGCGCCGGGTGGGGTCGCCGTCGCGGGTGAACAGGTTGAACCAGCCCGCCTCCACCGGCAGCCGCCCGCCGAGGAGGTCGCACTCCACGTGTCCGACCGCCCCGGCCCGGTGCCGGGGGTCCGCGACGAAGCGGTCGACGTCGTCCGCCGTGATCGTGAGGCGGAACATCATCCGCTGGTCCCGCGTCCGGCCGAGCGCCTGCCCCTCCTCGGGGTCGGCGACACCGAGCGCCAGATGCCCCTTCATCTCCTCGGTGAAGGACAGACTGGTGGGCCGCTCGCCGCCCGCGGCCGCCGGAGCCGACGCCGCCGCGGCGGCCGGCGTGCCGGCCGCCGTCGCCGTCGCCGGGCGCCTGACGTGCATCTCCAGGATCCGGCGGCAGGCGCGGTCGGCGAAGGCGGCGATGGTCAGCGAGGGGTTGGCACCCACCGGGCCCGGCAGCACCGCGCCGTCGAGGACGTAGAGCCCCGGATGCCCGAAGACCTCGCCGTACGCGTCGCAGACGCCCTCGCCCGGATGGCGGCCCATCGGCGCGCCGCCGAGCGGATGGACGGTGATCACCCGGCGCGTCCACCACAGCGGGTTGTCGTGGAAGACGCCGCCGAGCGCCTCGGCCACGTCCCCCATGGTCCGGCGCACCCGCTCGAAGTAGCCGCGCGAGGTGAGCGTCGTCCAGTCGACGTCCAGATAGCCCCGGCGCAGGCTCATCCGGCCGTCCGGGACGTCCCGGCCCATGCCGAGCAGCGGAAGCGCCGAGTCGGAGAACGCCCCGGGGCCGAGGAGCTGCGCGAGCCGCCCGCTGATGTTGCTCCGCGGACCGCGGCCCAGCCGGGAGCGGAGCCGGTCCAGACCGAAGCCGACGGCGCGGCGGGCGCTGCCCGGCAGCTGCGCCGACTCGGCGAGCCAGGCCACGAAGGCCGGGTAGCCGGCGTCCTCGACGTAGTGGCCGCGCCCGGTCGAACCGTCGCCGTCGAGCTCGTCGCCGACCCGGATGGCGCTGGTGATCACGGGTCCCCTGCTGCCGTCCAGGTGCCGCGGTCCCGTCCCGGCCGCGCCGCCGGCCGCGTCGAGCACCAGGCCGAGCAGGTCCCCGTTGCCGCTGAAGCGGGTGCCGAGGGCCGAACCGAGCCCGGGCAGCGCGGCGCGGTTACGCAGCAGCAGGAACGTCGTGCCGAAGGAGCCGGCCGCGAGGACGAGCCGCCGGCAGCGGACGGTGTGGAGCGGCAGCCGGTCGGTGGCGGTGCGGTGGCCCTCCCTGGCCGGGTCGTGGACGACGTACCGCACCTCGTAGCCGCCGCCGGGCCGCGGGGCGAAGCCGCGCACCTCGCAGCGGGTGCGGATCTCGGCGCCGAGGTGGCGGGCGGCGGACAGATAGGTGTGGTCGAGGGTGTTCTTGGCGCCGTAGTTGCAGCCGACGTCGCATTCGCCGGTCAGCCGGCAGGTCTCCCGGGGCAGGCCGTGGATGTTGCCGTACGCCGGCTCGGGGAGCGGGGCGCCGGGCACCGGGGGAGCGTCGGGCGGGGAGGCGAAGGAGACGGCGAGCGGCGGCCGGGACAGGTCCAGACGCAGCCGGACGGCGGCCTCGCGCAGGGCGACGGTCTTGGGGGTGTCCTCGTACGGGTACGGGGTGGCGCCGAGCATCCGCTCGACCCGCTCGTAGTGCGGGTCGAGGTCGCCCCGTCCGATCGGCCAGTTCTCGTACCCGCCGCCCGGCAGCGGCGACTCGTGGACGAACCACTTCTCGTCCTTGCGCAGCAGCACGTTGGCGTAGATCAGCGAGCCGCCGCCGAGCCCGCTGGAGACCACGCCCTCAAGGCCGCGGAAGGACCAGATGTCGAACAGTCCGTGCAGTCCCTCGCTGGGGTCCCAGAAGTTGCGGGCCGTCCCCGCGGGCGTCCGGGGGAAGCTCCCCGGCGGATAGGGCCGGCCCCGCTCCAGGACGAGGACGGAGAGGCCGCCCTCGGCGAGCTGGTGGGCCGCGACCGAACCGCCGAAGCCGGAGCCGACCACGACGACGTCCACCTCGGCGGGTGTTCCGCCCCGCCTTCCGGTCTGCGTTCCGCCCTGCGTTTCGGCAGCGACCTCGGCCGTCAGGTCGGCATCGGCTTCGTGCCTCATCGGCGATCCCCTTACGGGCGACTCAGGACATTTCGTCCCTTATCGACGCTAGGCTCTCGCGCTCGACCGCACCAAGCGGGCGGGGCGTCCGGGGGACGGGTCGGGTCGGGGAGTCCGCTGGTCGGGCCGGTGAAGCACGAAGCTCCCGGCGATACGGGTGACCCCGGGGGAGGACCCGTACCGCCGGGAGCTTCGACGGGAGCCGCCGTGTCTCAGCTCGCGGCGCCGCGTCGGCCGCCCCTGCGGGCGGAGTCGCCGCGGCCGCGGGCGGCACCGGAGCCGCCGCCGGCGCCGCCGGAGGACGCACCCCGGCCGGAGCCGCGGCCGCCGGCCCGGCGCTCGCCGGCCTGGCCGCCGCCCTGGCCGCCGCCGGCGGCCGAACGTCCGGCGGAACGGGGCGCCGCGCCGGTCGCCGCGCCGGAACCGCCTGCGGGGCGGCGACGGCGGGACCGGGTGCCGGGCTCGTCGGTGGACGCGGTGCCGCTCTTCGGACCGCTGGTGGCGCGGTTCTTCGGCGCCTCGCCCGTGCCGCCGGCCCTGGCGGAGGACCTCGGGCCGGACCTGCGGGCCGGGCGCCCGGCCTTCGGCGGCGTGGGCGCGGGGACCTCCAGGGTGACCGGGACGCCGGAGGGCTCGCGGGCGCCGGTGATCTCCGTCAGCTGCGGGTCGCCCGAGGTGACGCGGGTGGTCCGGGGGCTGATGCCGGCGTGCGTCATCAGCTGGGCGACCTCGCGCTTCTGCTCCGGCAGGACCAGCGTGACCACGCTGCCCGAGGTGCCGGCGCGGGCGGTCCGGCCGCCCCGGTGGAGGTAGTCCTTGTGGTCGGTCGGCGGATCGACGTTCACCACGAGGTCGAGGTCGTCGATGTGTATGCCCCGGGCCGCGACGTTCGTGGCGACCAGCGCGGTCACCTGGCCGTTCTTGAACTGGTCCAGGGTGCGGGTCCGCTGGTTCTGCGAACGGCCGCCGTGCAGGGCGGCCGCCGCGACACCGGCGGTCAGCAGGCGCTTGGCGAGCCGGTCCGCGGCCCGCTTGGTGTCGATGAAGAGGATGACCCGGCCGTCGCGCGCCGCGATGCGCGTCGTGACGGCCTTCTTGTCGGTCTCGTCCGGGACGTGCAGCACGTGGTGCTCCATCGCGGTCACCGAGGCCGCGGACGGGTCCGTGGAGTGCACGACGGGGTCGCTCAGGAAGCGCTGGACCAGCCGGTCGATGTTGCCGTCCAGGGTCGCCGAGAACAGCATGTGCTGACCGCCCGGCCGCACCCGCTGGATCAGCTTGGTGATCTGCGGCAGGAAGCCCATGTCGGTCATCTGGTCGGCCTCGTCGAGGACCGTGATCCGCACCTGGTCGAGCACGCAGTCCCCGCGCTCCACGAGGTCGTTGAGCCGGCCCGGGGTCGCCACCAGCACCTCGGCGCCGCGCCGCAGCGCGCCCGCCTGCTTGGTCACGGACAGTCCGCCGACCACGGTGGTCAGTCGGAGGTTGACCGCGGTCGCGTACGGGGTGAGCGAGTCCGTCACCTGCTGGGCGAGCTCACGGGTGGGCACCATCACCAGCGCGAGGGGAGCCTTCGGCTCGGCCCGCAGCCCGGCGGTGCGCGCGAGCAGCGCGAGACCGAACGCGAGCGTCTTGCCCGAGCCCGTGCGCCCCCGGCCGAGCAGGTCGCGCCCGGCGAGCGAGTCCGGCAGCGTGGCGGCCTGGATGGGGAAGGGCGCGGTGACACCCTGCGCGGTGAGCGTCTTCAGCAGCGCCGCGGGCATGTCGAGGTCGGCGAAGTCGGCGACGGGAGGGAGTGCGGGGGTCGTGCTCTCCGGCAGCCGGAACTCCCTCGGCGGCGCCGCGGAGGGAGTGGTCGACTTGGCGCGCCGGTTCGGCTTCTGGGGCCTGCGGGACATGCGGGGGCTACCTTCCTGGAAACAGCGCAACGCCGGGGTCCGCACCGAATCGGTGCGGACCCCGGCGAGCAGATATCGTCCGTCGATCAGGCGGGGACGATGTTCTCCGCCTGCGGGCCCTTCTGGCCCTGCGTGACGTCGAAGGAAACCCGCTGGCCCTCGAGGAGCTCACGGAAGCCCGACGTGGCGATGTTCGAGTAGTGGGCGAAGACGTCCGGGCCGCCGCCGTCCTGCTCGATGAAGCCGAAGCCCTTTTCCGAGTTGAACCACTTCACGGTTCCCTGTGCCATGACCTTCTCCTTCTGTAGGCAGAGGCCCCATCCGGAGATGCCGGAAAAACAAAATGCGCCTGAGGAGAAGTATTCCCGTCAGACGCAAGAGGTTCATGGGTACCACAACTGCAACGCGCCCAGCCTAACACAGGTGGGGCCGCGAGGGGGATGGCCGGCCCGACCGGGCTGACCACGGGAAACGTGGGTGAAAGGCCCTCCGAACGCCTGGTAGATTGATCTACGTCGCCGCGGGACACCGCGTCGGCGGCACACCTGTCCGGGTGGCGGAATGGCAGACGCGCTAGCTTGAGGTGCTAGTGCCCTTTATCGGGCGTGGGGGTTCAAGTCCCCCCTCGGACACCACGAAGAACCCCAGTCGACCTGGGGTTCTTCTGTTTTCACCCGCCGGTTCCCGACCGCTCCCAGGCCGTCGTGAGGCCGTCCAGCCAGGCCGGCGGCAGCTCGGCGGCGTCCCACTCGTCCCGCAGCGGGGCCGGGTCGTCGGCGAGGCGTTCCAGGACGGCGATGCTGGTGGGGGAGTGGACCAGGGAGTAGCGGCCGTGGATCGCGATGGCGCTGCCCGGCCCGTACTCCTCGTAGAGGCGCTCCAGACGCGGGCGGTGGGTCGTGGCGAAATCGGTGAGGCGCCCGGGGTAGCCGGCCCGCTGCCGGGAGGTCAGGGTGGCGAGCAGGGCCTTGAGCACCTGGTCGGTGGCCTCGGGGTCGAGGTCGGACACATCGGTGAAGGACAGGTACAGCGGCAGCACCGCCACCTTCGCCCGCTCCAGCTCCATCCGGCCGACGGGCGGCCGGTCGTCCGCCGAGCGGTCCGGCACCCCGGCGGCGACGGCCCGCCGCAGGGCCTCCTCGGCGATCCGGTCCAGGCCGTCGGCGAGGGACCGGGCCCCGTCGAGCCAGCCCGACCCGTACGGCTCGCCCTTCTCCTGCGGCGCCTCGCGCCCGAGGGCCTCGACCTCCTGGCGGGCGAGGGCGAGCGCACCGGCCTCGACGAGCCCGATCAGCTCCTCCGCGTCGCCGGAGTAGACGCCCGCGCGGGCCAGGAGCTGGACGAGCGTCGTGCGCGCGTTGAGAACGCTGGCCGCGTCCAGCTGCTGCCGTCCTCCGTCGTGGGCGTTCATGGTTCCTCCTCGTCGCATGGGGGGCAGCGGCCCGAGCGTACGCGGAAGCGTCAGACTTCCGGGGTACGCCCCCGCCTTCGCGTTACGACCGTGGGGGGACGTGTACCCCAGGCCCGCCGACATAGCGTCACCCCCATGATCACACTGACGCGGGCGGCCACGGCCGCCCTCCTCGCCTGTGCCGTCGCCTTACCCGCGACCGCCCTGCCCGCCTCCGCCGCCGCACCCGCCGTCACGGCGTCCGCCGCGGCCGATCCGGCCCCCGCTCCGCTCCAACTGCCCGCCCCCACCGGCACGGAGCGCGTGGGCAGCTCCGTCCTCCATCTCGTCGACCGGTCCCGCAAGGACCCCTGGGTGCCCTCGGCCGACGGCCGCGAGCTCATGGTGACGCTCCATTACCCGGCGGCCCGCAGGGGGCACGGCGCCCCCGCCCCGTACGCGACCGAGAACGAGGCCCGACTGCTGCTGCGGGGCGTGCAGGTCGAGGACCCCGCCGCCGCCCGCGCCCTGGCCGGCATGGGCACGTACAGCGAGCGGGACCTGCGCCCCGCGCCCGGGCGGCACCCGCTGGTGCTGCTCTCGCCCGGCTTCGGCGTCCCGCGCTTCACCCTCACCAGCCTGGCCGTGGAGCTGGCCTCGCGCGGCTATGTCGTCGCGTCCGTCGACCACGCCTACGAGACCTCGGGCACCGAACTGCCCGACGGGCGCGTCCTCACCTGTGTGGCCTGCACGGCCCTGGAGGGCGGGACGCACGGCAGTGTCGTCACCGCCGCCCGTGCGGCGGACGTGCGCTTCCTCCTCGACCGGCTGACCGGCCCGCGCGCCGCGTGGCGGTACGCGGCGGCGATCGACCGGAGCAGGATCGGCATGGCGGGGCACTCCATCGGCGGCGCCGCCGCCGCGAAGGCGATGCTCGGCGACCGCCGGATCGACGCCGGGGTCAACATGGACGGCTCGTTCTGGGACACCCTGCCCGCGAAGGGGCTCGGCGGGCGTCCGTTCCTGCTGCTCGGCACCGACGACGAGACGCACCGGCCCGGCGGCGTCGACACGACCTGGGACGCCACCTGGCCGGTGCTCGGCGGCTGGAAGCGCTGGCTCACGGTGGCCGGGACCGACCACTTCTCCTTCTCCGACGGCCCGGTGCTGCAGCGTCACTTCGGCCTGCCCGCGGGGGACATCCCGGCGGACCGGGCGCTCGCCGTCACCCGGGCGTACGTCGCCGCGTTCTTCGACCGGAGCCTGCGGGGCGAGGAGCGGCGGCTGCTCGCGGGGCCGAGCCCGCTGTACCCCGAGGTGCGGTTCAACCAGCCCTGATCCGGGGCCCGCACGGACGGGTCCGGGGGCGGTCCCCCGCGCCGCCCCCGGACCCGTGTGCGGCGCCGCTCAGGCCAGCGAGGCACCGGTCGGGACGACGGTCCCGTACAGGTCCCCGATGGTCGCGAGCGCGCCCCGGTGCAGCTGCTCGGCGGACACCTCGCCGGCGGCGGTCGCCAGCGGCCGGGTGGCGCAGGCGTCGGCGACGACGGTCGGGCGGTCGCCGCGCAGGAACGCCGCCGCGGTCGTGAAGGCGACGCACATGTGGGTCATGAAGCCGGCGACGACGAGGTCCTTGGTGCCGGCCGCGTCGAGCCGCTCGGCCAGGTCCGTGCCGACGAACGCGTCCGGCACGGTCTTCACCACGACGGCCTCGCCCTCGACGGGGGCCACCCGGGGGTGGATCCGCCCGATCTCCGCGCGGATGTCGTACGGGGTGCCCTCGCCCCCGTCGTTGACGACGTGCACGACCTTCGCGCCCGCCGCCCGGGCCCTGGCCAGCAGGTCGGCGGCGGAGTCGAGGGCCGCCTCCCAGCCGTCGAGCTCCATCACGCCGCGCGTGTAGGTGTTCTGGTAGTCGATCAGGAGCAGCGTGGCGTCGGCGAGCGAGGCGGGGGTCTCGTCGAAGCCGTTGAGTTCACGCAGGGTGGTGCGGGGCATGGCGGGCCTTTCGCAGGGAACGTGCAGGTGGGAGCCGGTCCGGGCGAGGGCCCGGCGGCATGTCTCCACGCTAGGGAGGCGCCCTGCGTGTCGGCAATGTCATGTGACTTGCAGATCCGGACATCGGGCTCGGGATGCGTTGTTAGCTACTTAGCCAAGGTGCTAAAAAGATCCCGTGAGCGAACCACGCGAACCAGACGCCGACGCGGGGGTGTTCCGCGCCCTCGCCGATCCCACCCGGCGGCAGATCCTCGAAGACCTCCGCGGCGCCGGAGAACTCGCCGCGGGCGAGATCGCCGGCCGCTTCGCCATCAGCGCCCCGTCCATCTCCCGCCACCTCGGCGTGCTCAAGGGCGCCGGACTCGTCGCCGAGCGGCGCGACGGCAACCGCATCCTCTACTCGCTCGTCGAGGACCGGCTGGCCACCAGCGTCGGGCGCTTCCTCAGCGCCGTGTGCCCCGAGCAGATCGTCCTGCGCCACACCACTTGGAAGAAGGACGCATGAAACCCCCGCGCCTCGCCTCCGTCATCGAACGGCGCCTCCTCGTCAACTACCGCGTCGACCCCGAAGCCGTCGCTCCCCTGCTCCCCGCTCCGCTGCGCCCGCAGCTGGTCCGTGGCCACGCCGTCGCCGGCATCTGCCTGCTGCGGCTCGGTTCGGTGCGGCCCGCCTGGGCGCCCGCCGCCGTCGGGCTGCGCAGCGAGAACGCCGCCCACCGCATCGCCGTCGAGTGGGACGGCCCGGACGGCGTGGAGACCGGGGTCTACATCCCGCGCCGCGACACCGCCTCGCGCGTCAACCAGTGGGCCGGCGGCCGGATCTTCCCCGGCGAGCACAGCCACGCCGACTTCGAGGTCCGGGAGACCCCCGAGGTGCTCCGCGTGGCCTACGCGACGCGCGACGGGGACACCCGCGTCGACGTCACCGCCGAGGTCACCGAACGGCTGGAGGGCAGCGAGCTGTTCGCCGACCTCGACGAGGCCTCCGCCTTCTTCCGCAACGGAAGCAAGGGCTACTCGGCGACGAGCTCCGGCGCCTTCCTGGACGGCATGCAGCTGCGCACGGACGCGTGGCGCATCGATCCGGGCCGCGTCACCGCCGCCCGGTCCAGCTACTTCGACGACCCCGAGCGCTTCCCGCCGGGCAGCGCGACGCTCGACTCGGTCCTCGTCATGCGCGACGTCCCGGTCCACTGGCGGCCGCTTCCCGCGATGACGACGTCGGGGGCGGTGCGGGCGGCGGCGCCGGACGCCCTGACCTGCGCCGGCTGACACCGAGCGCGCCGGGCTACGGGCAGGGGTCGCCGAACCGGCCGGCGAAGGAGCGGTCCTCGGCTGGAGCGGGTCGGTCAGCAGTTCCGCGGGTCGGTCAGCAGTCCCGTGGGTCGGTCAGCAGTCCCGTGGGTCGGTCAGCAGTCCCGTGGGTCGGTCAGCAGTTCCGCGAACCGGTCCGCGAAGAGCATCAGCCCGTCGAGCTCCGCCCCGCCGCGCGCGATCCGCAGCCCGTGCCTGCGCCCCCAGAACGCGGCCTGCACCACGTGCAACTGCGCCCAGCGCCGGACGCGTTCGGGATCGAGCCCGGCGGCCTCCGCGTACACGTCCATCACGCGGAAGGCGGCCGCGCGCGGATCCCCGGCCCCCAGGAAGCGCGGCGCACGCGTCTTCAGGAACGTCCCGGCGTCGTACGCGGGATCACCGGCGTACCCCTTGGGGTCGACCGCGAGCCACGGTTCGCGCTCGGCCCGCAGCACGTTCCGGGCGTGCAGGTCGCCGTGGACGAGGGTGTCCGGCTGCACCCGGCCCAGCTCCCGTACGGTCGCCACCGCGGCGTCCACCACACGGCGCGGCATCGTGTGAGCGAGCTCCCCGGCGTCCCGCCGCAGCTCCTCCTCCCACTGCCCGGCCCGCTCGCTCAGCCGGGGCAGCCCGGGCGGCGCGGGGACGGCCAGCCGGCGCCCGAGCAGGCCCGCGACCCGGGCCGCCTCGTCGCCGTCCGCGAGTTCCTCCAGGGTCGAGGTGCCGACCCGCTCCAGGAGCATCGCGAAGCGCTCGTCGTCCCGCTCGTGCAGGTGCACCGCACCCCGGCCGCCCCACACGGCGAAGGCGTCGGGCTCGTGCACGTTGCCCGGGTGCGGGAACGACACCTTGAGCACGGCCCGCCGCCCCTCCGGATCCGCGGCGGGACGCCGTACGGGCACGATCACCCCGACGCCCCCGTGCAGCACCGCTCCGTCCGGCTCGCAGCCCCAGCGGTCGAGGAGTTCGGCGACGAGCCCGGGCAGCCGGGCCGTCCACTCGGCCCCCGGCCCGCCCTCGCGCGCGACGGTGCTCCGTACGAACTCCTCGGGAATCACGATCATCCGGGCACCCTACGCGCCGGGCGGTGCGCCGCGGCCCGCACGTCGTACGCTGCCGAGCGTACGAATGTCAGGCGGAGGGGTGGGTCCGGCTCATGGGGCGTCAGAAGCGGCTGCGCATATCGGGATCGGTGGTGGCGGCCCTGCTCGCCCTCGCGGGCTGCTCGGGCGGGGGCGCCGGCACCCCGCACGCCCCCGGCGACGCCAAGGGGAGGCCGTCGGCGTCCGCCGCGGGCCGGGGCGGCGCACCGGCGGCCGGCGACGGCACGCTCCCGGGCCTGCCGACCGCGGCGCAGGCCCGCACCCAGCTCGCCGCGCTGAAGGTCAAGCGCCGCGGCTCGATGACCGGCTACAGCCGCGACCGCTTTCCCCACTGGGCCGAACAGGGCGACAGCTGCAACACCCGCGAGGCCGTCCTCGAACGCGACGGCACGGGTGTGCGGCGGGACGCCGAGTGCCGTGCCGTCGCGGGCCGCTGGACCAGCGTCTACGACGGGAGGACCTTCACGAGGGCGTCCGGTCTGGACGTCGACCACACCGTGCCGCTGGCCGAGGCCTGGCGTTCCGGCGCGAACACCTGGACCCAGGAGAAGCGCAGGGCCTTCGCCAACGACCTCGCCCACCCGCAGCTGATCGCCGTCTCCGCCGTCTCCAACCGCTCCAAGGGCGACCAGGGCCCCGACGAGTGGCAGCCGCCGTCCCGGGCGTACTGGTGCACGTACGCCCGGTCCTGGACCTCGGTCAAGTCCGTGTACGGGCTCTCGGTGACGGCGGCCGAGAAGAGCACCCTGGGGCGGATGCTGGCCACCTGCGGGAACTGACGCCGAGGGAGCGCCGCGGCGCGCCGTCCGTGGTGCGGGTCAGGCGCCCGCCGCCACGGCCGTCAGCCAGGCGTTCCAGTCGCTCTCGTAGTCCAGCGAGGTGAGGTGGGCGCGCGCGGCGGCCCAGTTGCCGCCGCGGTAGTGGCCGAGCACGGCGGCCACGTCGTCCGGGTGCCGCTCGACCATGTAACGGGCGGCGAGGTAGCCCCAGTTGTAGGTGCGGCTGACGTCGCTGTTGTCGTAGGTCGTGTCGAACAGCGTGCGCAGGGAGTACGTGTGCTTGCCGGCCTCGGCGAGCGCGTTGGTGTAGGGGACGCCGCGGTACGAGTAGGAGACGTACTCCGCGAGGCCCTCGACCCACCACACGGTGGGGGTGGTCTGACCGGCGCCGAAGTCGCCGTACATGTCGAAGCGGCCGTCGAGGTAGTGCGTGTACTCGTGGTTGAGGTTCCAGATCTGCCAGCCGGGGCTGACGTCGGTGCGCTCGTAGCAGATGAACCGCGGCTGGTTGCCGGACTTGGCGGGGTCGCCCTCCAGGTACATGCCGCCGTTGTCGGTGTCGATGCCGTAGATCCGGCCGGCGTAGGTCTTGTAGTCGGCGCTGGAGTTGAAGACGTCGACTTCCAGCGTGGTGTTGTGGTCGTTCGCGACCGGGCCCGAGTCCTTGACCACGCCGTGGAAGAAGGCGTCCTGGGCGGCCAGGCTCGCGCAGGTCGCCGTCAGCTGCGCCTGCGTCATCTCCTGGGCCCGGATCCGCAGCGACGGGCTGCAGTCGAAGACGATCGGCAGGATCCGCGACTCCAGCCTGCCGCCGCTCGCCGCGGGCGCTCCGGGAGCGCCCTGGACCTGGCCGTGGGCCGGGCGCAGGCCCGGGTCCGCGAAGACGTGGTCGGGCTTGGGTTCGCCCTGGGGGGCCTGCGCCGCCTGGGCGGGGGAGGCTGCGGCGGCCGCTATGAGCAGGGCGGTGGCGAGGGCCATGATGCGCAAGACGACTCCTGGGGAGGGGAGTTGGACCCCGTCGACGACGGGCTGCGCTGTAAAATGGCACATGTCACATGGCTTTTCAATGAGATGCGCAGGAAAGGCCCCGGAAGCGATCCGCTTCCGGGGCCTTCGTCATCACCTGTCCCAGGCCGCGTCCGGCCTAGGCCGTCCCCGCCCCCAGCGCCTTCACCATCAGCAACTCCCGGGTGCGCCCGCCGGGCAGCAGCCCGCCGGGCCGGCCCGCGGGGGTGAAGCCGTGGCGGGAGTACAGGGCGATCGCCGGGGTGTTGCCGGGGATCACGCCCAGTCGCAGGCTTCCCGCGCCCGAACGGACCGCCCACGCCTCGACCGCGGCGATCAGGCGGTCCCCGACGCCCCGGCCGCGGGCCCGGGGGCCGACCCACACCGAGCGCAGCTCGTGGGCGCCGTCGGCCACCACCAGGCCCGCCGCCATCCCCACGGCCCGCCCGTCGAGCAGCGCGACCACACCGTACGATCCGGGCGCCGCCAGCCGGGCACGCCAGCGCTCCTCCCCGCCGTGCGGCCAGTCGGCCAGGCTCGCCTTGAACGCCTCCGGGGAGTCCGCCAGCGCGGCCAGGCGGGCGTCCCGCCACAGGGGCCAGTCGGCGGTCGTGACCTCACGCAGCAGCACCATGCGTCCCAGTGTGCCGCGCCGACCCCGTACCACCACCATTCCCGCCGGCCGGGCACCCGCCTTTCCTGGGGGACGCGCGCCGGAATTATGGGGTCCGAGCTCCCATGTGCCCTCCGGACGGATCGCGTTGACTTGCGCATGTCGCTCGGCGCCGAACGGCAGACGGAAACCCACAGCGTGCGCACCCCGCGCACACGACCAGGAGGAGACGACATGAGCGTCCTCAAGCTCCAGAACCTGCAGCCCCGCACCACCTCCAGCAAGGCCGCGAGCATCTCCCTCACCAGCTCCGGCTCGGACTGCTGCAAGAACGACCCGCAGTAATCGCCGGCGCGGCCGGTTCGCTCCGGTCCCGCGCTCACGACACTGAGGAGACGACATGAGCGTCCTCAAACTCCAGAACCTGCAGCCCCGTACCACCGCCGCCCAGGCGGGAACCTGCTCCCTCACGAGCAGCGCCGCGGACTGCTGCAAGAACGATCAGGAGTAGTCACCAGCACGGCCGGCACGGTCCGGGCGGGGGCGGAACGTCCCCCGCCCGGACCGTGGCCACATCGCCCTGCCGCTGCCGTCGGCGGCACCTCGACGACCACAGAGGCTGACATGCGCGACCAACGATGGGTCCACCGCTTTCTCTTCGCCTGGAACGACACCCTCTTCTTCGACCCGCTCGACGTGTACTACAAGCCGAGGAAGGACCACTTCCTGGCCGACCTCGACGAGCGGACCCGGGCGCGTTTCGTACGCAGCGGAATCTGGTGGAGCCATCGGCACAACCCCGACCTGCCGCAGCAGGGCTGGAAGATCCACGTGTCGGCCGGCCACCGCCAGGTGCGGGAGGTCGCGGCGACGGTGATCGGCCACCTGGTCAGCCGGGAGATCGACTTCAAGATCGCGCTCGACCTCAACGTCTACGAGATGCTCAACTCCAAGGCCATGTCCCGGGGGAGCGGGGGCAAGCTGCTCACCGTCTACCCGCGCGACGAGGACGAATTCAGGACGTGCCTCGCCGACCTGGCCCGCCTCCTGGAGGGGGCGGAGGGCGCGTACGTGCTCTCCGACCTGCGCTATCGGGACAGCAAGTCGCTGTACTTCCGCTACGGCCAGCTCCTGTCCACCCACACCGTCGACATCCTCGGGCGCAAGATCCCGCACATCCTGGGGCCCGACGGTCAGCCCGAAGCCGACGACCGGCGGGTCGGGAACACCCACCCCTGGTGGGTGCCCTGGCCGTTCACCGACTGGAAGCCCGCCGAGGAGGCCGAGGGGGAGGGCCTTCTCGGCGGCCGCTTCCGCGTCACCGGAGCCCTCCAGTTCTCCAACAGCGGCGGCGTGTACACCGCCGAGGACACCCTGGACGACGACCGCAGGGTGGTCCTCAAGGAGGCCCGCCCGCACACCAACCTCAACCCGCGCCGCGGCTACGACGCCGTCGACATGCTCGGCCGCGAGTGGATGTTCCTCAACCGGCTCGCCGACGTCGAGGCCTACCCGGACCCGATCGCCCGCTTCCGGCACTGGGAACACCACTACATCGCGGAGGAGTTCGTCGACCGCACCGACATCCGCTCCGTGCTGCTCGAACACAACCCGCTCGCCCGGCCCGGCTTCGACCCCGCGCGCTCCCGCGAGTTCCTCCGCATCTTCATCACCGTCTTCCGCGGCCTCGCCCGCGCCATCGGCGCCGCGCACGAACGCGGCGTCGTCCTCGGCGACTTCACTCCGGCGAACCTGCTGATCGACCCGGAGACCTACGACGTGACCATCGTCGACCTGGAGACCTGCCGGCTCGTCGAGGGCACCGCCGCGCAGCCCGCCGACGCGGGACTCGACCAGCCCGTCGAGCTCTACACCCCCGGCTTCAGCCTCTCCCGCCGCGGCTTCAAGGCCGCCGGCGTCGAGGGCGACCTCTTCTCCCTCGCCTCGACGATGGCGTACTTCGTCTTCCCGATCGCGGCCATGTCGTACCTGCGCGAGGACGTCCTCGACACGTACAAGACCTTCTTCGACGGCCTGGGCTGGCCCGAGCGGGTCCACCGGCTGGTCACCGACCTCGCCGCCGCCCGGGTCAGCCTGGCGGACGTCGTCGAGATCCTCGACGCACAGGAGGCGGAGCTGCTCGCGCAGGTCGCGTCCGTGCGTCCGCTCCGGCCGGTCGCGGAGCTGCCCGGGCTGCGCGAGACGGAGGCCGGCGTCGCCGCCTTCGTCGAGGCCGCCGCGGACACCGACCGGGCCACGCTCTTCCCCGTCGACCCGTTCGCGCACGTCACCAACCCGCTCAGCCTCGGCTTCGGCGCGAGCGGCGTGCTGTGGGCGCTGAACGCCTCCGGGGTCCCCATCCGGCACGAGTGGCGCGACTGGCTGCGCCAGCAGCTGACCAGGATCGAGCTGGACGCCTACCCCGACGGCCTCATGAGCGGCCTCGCCGGCATCGCCTGGTCCGCCGAGTCGCTCGGCCTCGGCCGCCAGGCCAAGGAGCTCCTCGGCCACGCCAACCGACGCGCCACCGAGACCGCCGACCACACCTTCTACTACGGCCTGTCCGGCATCGGCATGACCAACCTGCGCTTCTACCTGCGCGGCGGAGACCCGGGCGACCTGGCCGCGGCGAAGGACTGCGCCCGCGTCCTCCTCGACACCGTCCAGCGGGACGGCCGGCGCGCCTACTGGCTCAACGACTTCTCGGAGGAGGGCCCGCTGACCGGGCTCGGCTTCGGGCAGGCCGGCGTGGCGATGTTCCTCCTCCGGATGCACCAGGTCACCGGCGAACAGCGCTACCTCGAACTCGGCCGGGACGCGCTCGCCTGGGAGATGGCCCACGCCCGGCCCCTGGAGGACAGCGGCCTGATCATGTTCGAGCACGAAGGGACCATGGAGCCGTACATCGAGGTGGGATCCGCGGGCGTGGCGCAGGTGCTGCTGCGCTACGGCGACCTCGACTCGGCGCGGAACGTGCTGCGCGCCCTCGACGTCGGCCACTCCGTGCTCCCCGGCTACTCCTTCGGGATGAGCGGGATCGCCGACGCCCTCTTCGACGCCGCGCGGATCACCGGCGACGACTCCTACCGCGAGACGGCCCTGCGCCAGCTCGACTTCGTCCGCGACGTGTTCCTCTTCGAACCCGCCGCCCGTTTCGAGGTGCCCCGCCGCGACGGCGTCACCCCGCTCGGCGTCCCCGGCGAGGGCCTGCTGCGCTGCTCCACCGACTACCTCACGGGCTCCGCCGGCGTGCTGCGGGTGCTGCACCGCGCCAACCACGGAGGCACGGCGGACTTCCTCCTCGACGAGCTCGACCGGCACGACGGGACGTCCCGGTGAAGCAGATCTGGCGCACCCTGCGCGGCCACCAGCGCCCCTTCGTCGGGATCCTCGTCGGCGAGGCCCTCTTCGGCGGGACCGAGGCCCTGCTGCACCCGCTGCTGCTCAAGGCCCTGTTCGACCAGGCGATCCTCACCGCGGACTTCCGCAGGTTCCTCTTCCTCGGCGGCTGCTACCTGCTCCTCGGCCTGACCCTCAACCTCTCCGGCTACGGGCTCGGCCTGTGGCGCAAGCGGTTCGAGAACGCCTTCGTCCTCCGCCTGGAGACGGAACTCCTCGGCCGCACCCTCGGTCTCGACGGGCGGAAGGTGTCCGAGGAGGGCAACGCCTCCTACGTCAGCCGCATCCACAACGACGTCCGCGAGGGCGTGCTGCCGGCCGTCGACGTCTGCATCCGCATCGCCCGCCAGGCCTGCGCCTCCGTCGTCTTCCTCGGCGTCCTGCTCTACCTGTCCTGGCAGGCCAGCCTCATCCTGCTGGTGATCATTCCGCCGCTGGTCCTCGTCAGCAACGACCTGGCCCGGAGGATCGAGAAGAACACCGACCCCGAGCGCGAGGCCGAGGCGCGGTACGTCAACACCCTCACCCGCACCCTGGAGGCCTTCCACGCCCTGCGCGGGCTGCGGTCGCTCCTGCCCGGGGCCCGCGCCGCCAACCAGGAGGCGCTGCGCGGCTTCCTCGGCCTCACCTACGCCAACTACCGCCTCGCCCAGCGGCAGCGGACGCTCAGCGACCTGGTGATGAACCTGTCGGACACGGCGTCGATGGTCATCGGAGCCTTCTTCGTCTTCAGCGGCCGGATGTCCTTCGGCAGCTTCCTCGCCTTCGTCAACTCGCTGTGGCGGGCCGTCAACGGCATCTTCGACCTCGTCAACATGATCCCGCAGACCCGCCGCAACACGGCCGTCCTCAAGCGGATCGAGAGCCTGCGCGGCGCCGAGACGGCCCCGTACCACGACGAGGGCCCCCTCGTCCTGGTCCGCGGCGCGCGCGTCCGGTACGGAGCCGAGGGCGGCGCCGACGGGGAGGGCGAGAGCGCCACCTCCGTGGCGATCCCCGACTTCGGCCTCCGGCCCGGCGAGCGCGTGCTGCTCCGCGGCCCCAACGGCTGCGGCAAGACGACCCTGTTGCACATCGTCGCCGGGACCCTGGCCCCGGACAGCGGCACGGTCACCCTGCCGCCCCGGGTCGCCAGCCTGACCTCCCCGGTCCATCTGCCGCCGCTGCCCGTGCGCGAGCTCGTCACCGACCAGCGGCTGCGCACCGCCATGGGCCTGGACGACCTCGCCGACCAGCTCCCCTCGGAGCTCTCCTCCGGCCAGCGCCAGCGCCTCGGCGTGGCCGCGCTCCTCGGCGAGGACGCCGACGTCTACCTCGCCGACGAGCCCTTCGCCAACCTGGACGACGCCGGCCGCGCCCTGGTCCTGCACATGCTGCGCGAGCGCACCGAGGGCCGCGCCCTGCTGGTCGTGCACCACGGTGACGAGGACCTCGACAGCGGCTTCGACCGGGTGGTGAACCTGGCGGTGGCGGACGTGCCGGGGAACGTGGTCAGCCGGGCGTGACGGGAAGGCGCGACCGGTGAGGGGCGGGCGGGTCGGGTGACCCGCCCGCCCCGTCCTGTCAGGCCGGGCCGACCACCAGCTCACGGGCCGCCGAGGCGAAGGCCGCCCGGGTCGGGTGGCCGGTCTTCTGCAGCAGGCTCGAGACGTGCTTCTCCACGGTGCGGGGGGAGATGTGCAGCCGACCCGCGATGTCACGGTTGCCGAATCGTTCCGCCAGGAGTCTCGCCACCTCGAACTCCCGCACGGTGATGCCACAGCGGCGCAGCCCCGGCGGCACCCGATCGGCCCCCGACCGCCGCTGCCGGACCGGCGCGCCCATCCCGCGCAGCAGGGCACGGCAGGCGCCCGCCGGGGCCGGCAGGGCGGCGCCGTGGAAGTACTCCTCGGCCTCGCGCAGCCACTCCACCGGCGTGCCCCAGCCGTCCTCGTACGCCGCACGCGCCACCAGCCGCAGACACAGGTGGCGGATCACCGGGTAGGGCCCGGCCGCGTCGAGCGCGAGCGCGGCGGCCGCCGTCGCCTCGCCGGGACGGCCCTCCCGGCCGAGCAGCACGGCCTGCGCGAGGCCCACGAACGGGCGGTTCCAGCGCGCGCCGGCCGCGCTCGCCGCCGCGACGCCCGCGTGGTGCCGCCACCCCATGCGCCCGGCCAGCACCCCCAGCAGCAGGACGACACCGTGGCGGCCGAACTCGCCGGTCGCCGGATTCTCCGCGTCGTACGCGAGGGCCTGGGCGAACTCCCGCTCCGCGGCCTCGTGGTCCTCCTCCAGGAGCGAGCAGAACGCCCGGGCGAGCCCGTACGCCATCGGCCGCACCCCCGGCGCCGCCTCCATCAGCGGGGCGAGCCGCCCCAGCGCCTCGCCCAGCTCGGCGCGCCGTCCCTGGTGGGCCCACCGCACCGCGTCGGCGAGCCGCCACCGGGACAGCGCCCGGCCCAGGCCCAGCCGGGACGCGTCGGCGATCCCCTCGTGGACCAGCTCCCCGGCGGCGTCGAACGCGCAGCGCCGCACCCGGTCGAGGGCCAGCTCCACCCCCGCCTCGTGCGCGATCGGCAGCAGCCCCGCCCGCAGGGCCTCGGCCCTGGCCCGCTCCACCGGCGCCATCCGCCCGTCACGGCGCGCCTCGAAGCGGGCCAGGCCGAGGTCGGCGGAGAGCCGCAGTTCGGGGAGGCGGTGCGCCTCGGCGAGCGCGCGGGCCTCCTCCAGACGGGCCGGCGCGGCCGTCCCGTCGTGTTCGCCCACCAGTCGCGCCAGGGCGAGCAGGGCCCGGCAGGCCAGCTCGGGACGGCCGGCGCGGTGGGCCGCCTCGACGGCCCGCCGGGCCGACTCCTCGGCGGTGCGCAGCCGTTCGGGCGCGAGCCGCCCCGGCTCCACGGCCGCCGCCGCGAGCTCCACGCGGGCGACGGCCTCGTCGTCGTCGCCGACCAGGCGCCGGGCCAGATCGAGCTCCCGCAGCCCCTCCCGCGGCCGTCCGGCCAGGACCTGGATCTCGGCGAGCCTGGCGTGCAGGCCCGCGCGCCGGGCGGCGGGCAGGGCGAGTCCCGCGGGGACCGCGCATCCCCCGGCCGGCCAGGGCTCCGCCTCCGGCACGGTCGGGCCGGGCTCCCACGGCAGCCGCTCCAGCCGGCCCGAGCACGCGACCGTGTCCAGGAGCTCTTCGAGGAGCGTCGCGTGGGGCTCCGGGGCGGCGTCCGGGTCGGACAGGCGGTGGGCCCTGGTGAGCAGGTCGAGGGCATGGTCGGGGGCGCCGTCGGCGGTCGCCCGCCGGGCCGCCTCGGTATAGCGGCGGACGGCCTCGGCGGTGTCGCCCGCGCGCTCGTGGAGTTCCGCCGCGCGGGCGCACCAGGCGCCGGGCAGACCGGGGTGCAGCGCGGTGAGGGCACGGGCCGCGCGCCGGGCGTACCCGGCGTGTTCGACGGGGCCGAGGGTCTCCCGTAACGCCTCGGCCGCCAGCGGATACCGGAAGGCGTACCAGTCCGTGCCGGGGCCGTCCGGGACGACGAGCGAGGCGGCGGTCGCGGCGCCCAGCAGGCCGGACAGCTCGGCCTCGGCGCAGCCGATCGCCTCCCGCAGCACCGGGAGCGGGAAGCGGGGGCCCAACTGGGCCGCCAGGTCGAGGAGTTCCCCGCCGCGGGGGCCGAGGCGCGCGGCGCGCAGCCGCAGGTTCGCGGCGAGGCCGCCGAGGCCGTGGATGAGCTCCTTGGCCACGAAGGGCAGCCCCGCGCCGCCGGTCGCCGCGCGCTGGACGAGCGCGGGGCTCACCTCCTCGGGGGCGACCCCCAGTTCGGCGGCGACGAGCCGGCGTACCGCCGAGCTGCCCAGCGGCGCCAGGTCGACGACGACGGCGACCCCGTCCTGGCGGGCCCGGGCCGCGAGCGCGACGGCGCCGCAGGGGCCGCGCTCGGCGGTGAGCAGCAGCAGGGCCGGCAGGTGGCCGAGGTTGTCGAGGAGGTACTCGACGACCGCGAGGGTCCCCGCATCGGCCTCGTGCAGGTCGTCGAGGACGAGCAGACAGCCCCGGCCCCGGCCGACGACGGCGATCAGCCGCAGCACCGCCTCGGCGACCAGCAGGGGCGAGTCGGCGGACACGTCCGCGCCCCGCGGGTCGGACAGCAGCCGGGCGAGGACCGGTCCGTAGGGGCCCAGGGCGTCGGGGCCCGGTGCCTCGGGGCCCGGCGCCGGCTCGGCGCGGTGGAGCGCGAGCAGCACCTCCACCAGCGGCCGGTAGGGGACGGTGGCACCCACCGTGCCGGCCCGGCCACGGGCCGTGGCCATGCCCGCGTCCCGGGCCGCCGCGATCGCCTCGGCGGCCAGCCGGGTCTTGCCGACGCCCGGCTCGCCGGTGACGACCACCGTCCCGCCGCGCCCGGTCCGGGCGGCTGCCAGCGCGTCCGCGATCCGCCCCATCTCGGTTCCCCGGCCCACGAGATGGCCTCCGTGCAGGGGGGCGTGGTCCGGGACCGGGGTGGTACAGGCGTACGGATTCGTCATCTGCCTCTCCAGGGGGGTGAGGGAAGAGGGAGTTCGGAACGCGGCCGGCGCCGTGGCGATCGGCCGCGTCTGCCGGGCTCGACCCTAGGAAGGGGGGCCCTGCCCCCTGCAGCCGTCCGTTTGGGGGGCTTGCGGGGCCCCCGCCCGTGCTCAGACCCCGTCGATGCTGTCCTCGCGGACCCGTACCGCGAGGTCGATCTTCGTGTACGCGGGGCGGCCCGCCTGCTGGTATTTGGCCTTGACCCGGTCCAGGTAGTCCTTGGCCGTGTGCACCGTGATCCCGGCCCGGCGCGCGGCCGATTTCAGGGTCATTCCGGAGGCGTAATCGACCAGGATCTGACGTTCTCTGGGGGAGAGCCGCGGCCGGGAGGGGCTGTTGTCGTGCGCGCAGGCGAAGGCGAGTTCGGGGGAGTGGGCGCCGTGCCCGGCCACGACGTCCTTGATCGCCGCGACCAGGGTCGGCAGGTCGTTGTCCTTGGTGAGGTAGCCGTCGGCGCCCGCCCGCACCGCCTCGATGATCCGGGTCCGGTCGGGGACGGTGCTGATCATCAGGACCCGGCTGCCGGAGCGCAGCACGTGCCGGATGTTGTCGGCGGGCACCGAGCCGTCCCGGAGCAGCAGGTCGAGGAGGACGATGTCGGGCGGGAGGTGCGGGCCCGAGGTGAGGAGTTCGCCGACGGTCGACGCCGTCGCCACCACCCGCAGTTCGGGGACCTGGCCCAGCCAGGAGCGCATGCCGTCGATGAGCATCCGGTCGTCGTCGACGACGGCGACGGTGATCACCCGGGCCATCTCAGCTCCACCCGCACGCCCTCGCCGGGGGCGCTGTCGACGGTGGCGCGGCCGCCGACCTCGGCCATCCGGCCGTGCACCGAGCGGCGCAGCCCGAGCCCGGGTGTCACGCGCTCGGGGTCGAAGCCGGGCCCCCGGTCGACCACGGTCACGACGGCGCCCCGGGGCCCGCCCGGGTCCCCGTCGGAGCCGTCGGCGCTGCCTTCGGTGCCGTCGCAACCCCCGGGCCCGGCGGCTCCGACGGCGGTGAGGTAGGCGTGTCCGGTGCCCGCGTGCCGCCGTACGTTGTTGAGGGCCTCCCGCGCCGCGTCGGCGAACGCCGCCGCGACCTCAGGGGGGACCGCGGGCAGCTCGTGGTACTGGGCGGTGACCTTCAGCTGGAGGCTCTCCACGGAGCTGACCGCCTCTTCGAGGGCGGCGCCCATCTCGGGATGGTGGACCTCGTCGGCGGTCTGCTGGATCAGCCGGCGCAGATACGCGGCCTCCTTGGCGCACCGCTCGCGCACCTCCGGGGCGTTGGCGTCGATGCCGCCGGCCGCGAGGGTGGTGAGGGTGGCCAGAACGGTGTCGTGCAGGGCCCGGTGGTGCTGGAGGCGCTCGGCGTACCGCGCCTTCTGCGTCTCGGCGGCCAGCGCCCGCGCGTTGGCCTCGTCGAGCAGCCGGCCCTGCCGGCGCAGGTACCACCAGAAGACCCAGGTCATCACGGCGGAGGACAGCAGCGAGTTGACGTGGCCGCCGAGCACGGCCCGACTGGCGCCCACCAGGTGATAGCCGATCAGATGGGTGCCGACGAGCAGGGCGAGCGCCGTGAGCGCCTGCAGCCGGGGGAGCGCCACCGACACCACGCCGCTGGCCGAGCCGCCGAGCAGCATCGCCCAGCCGAGCGCGGGGGTCTCCCGCACCCCGCCCCAGGCGTACAGCGCCAGGGGCAGCAGACAGCCGGTGACCAGCACGTCCGCCCAGACGTGGCGCGGGTCGAACCAGCCGCGGGTGAGCGCCGCCCCGTACAGCAGGAGGCTCAGCCCCAGGGCCGCGGCGAGCCCGAGGTACTGCGCGGGATGGTCCTGACGGTGCTGGGCGACCGCGAGCACGCCGACCGTGAGATGGCTCCCCCGGTAGAGGAGCGTGGCCAGAATCAGGAAGGACTGCGCGCGTTGGAGCCCCGAGCCCACTCCGGTCGCCCGCCGCAGCACTCGTATCCGCTCGATCGCCAAGGACCCCACCGGCAAGACCACGCCCCTCCGCGCCCGCTACCGTCGCCTTCGCCCCGCATTCTGCCTGAGCGAGATCCAGCCGACAGGGCTTCTACCAGCCGTTTTGTGGGCGGCGTGAAGGTCGTGTGCGGGAGCTGTGCGAGGCCCTCGGGCCAGGGTCTTACTCGGGGGTAACCGGCCTCTTCCCAGGGCTTGTTGGGCGTGGCATGTCCATGGTTACCTCGGGTAAGTCCCCCCTCTCCGATCCGGAAGAAGGAACCCCCATGCCCTCTCCCCACCGGCCACGCCCCCACCACCGGCCCCGCCGCGGGCTCGGCACGGCCCTCGCCGCCGCCCTCGCCCTGCTGGCGGCCGTCGGCGGCACCGGTGCCGCCGCGCCGCCGGAGCAGGCGGGCGCCGCGGCGCTGCGCGAGGTGATGTTCGTCGGGAACAACTGGGACGGCACCGCCGATGTCATCGCCTCCCGTGGCGACTTCGCGCGCATCGGTCGGGTGAACGTGATCCCCGACCGCGAGGAGCGGCTGCGCGAGATCCACCTCGACCCGATCAGGCTCGCCTACTTCCTCGGCGTGCGCAGCGGCCCCGGCGAGGGGCACGACCAGTTCGTCGACGACATGTACGCCACCCCCGACGGCTCCGCGATGGTCGTCTCGCGGCCCAGCTTCGCCGACGTCGTCTCGATCGACCTGCGCACCGGGGCGATCAACTGGCGTTTCCCGGTGGCCGGTTACCGCTCCGACCACATGGCGGTCTCGCCCGACGGCACCCGCGTCGCCGTCTCCGCCTCCACCGCGAACACCGTGCACGTCCTCGACATCCTCACCGGCCGCCAGGTCGGCTCCTTCAAGACCGGCGACAAGCCCCACGAGAACGTCTTCACCGCCGACGGAAAGCTGTGGAACATGTCGATCGGCGAGGTCACCACCGCCCTCGACGCCCCCTGGCTCGACTGGACCAAGGGCGACCGGAAGATCACCGTCGTCGACGCACGCACCTTCGAGACCGTCCGGGTCATCGACATGCGCGAGCGCCTCGACGCCTTCGGCCGCGGGGACCTCTCCGACGCCGTGCGCCCGCTGGTCTTCACCCCCGACGAGAAGAAGCTCTACTTCCAGGTCTCCTTCTACAACGGCTTCCTGGAGTACGACGTGGCCGCCGACCGCATCACCCGGGCCAAGGTCCTGCCGGGCAACCCGGCCACCGACCCCGACCGCACCACCTGGGTCAACGACTCGCGCCACCACGGCCTGTCCATGAGCCCCGACGGCGCCAAGCTGTGCGTCGCGGGCACGATGGACGACTACGCGACCGTCGTCGACCGGGCCACCCTCCAGCAGGGCCCGCTCGTCGAGGCCAGCAAGCCCTACTGGGCCACCGTGAGCGGCGACGGCAGGTCCTGCGTCATCTCCGAGAGCGGCGCCGACCGGGTCACCGCCATCGACTTCGCCACCGGCCGCCGGGTGGCCACCGTGGACGTGGGCGACCACCCCCAGCGGGTCAGGCTCGCCCGCGTTCCCGCCGACTGGACCGGCCCCGCCGCCGGCTGAGCCGGCACGAGCGGGGCCCGCCGGACGCGGTCCGGCGGGCCCCTTCGTGCGACGCTCCCGGTCTAGGAGCGGTTGACCGTCACCTCGTAGAGCGAATAGCCCCAGCCGGTGGCCCGCCTGACCCCGTGGATCCGCACGTAACGGGCGGGCTCCGAGGCGAACTCCGCCGTGTCGTAGCCGCCGTCACCGGCCTCCGTGGACCAGGCGTCGTGCCAGGCCGAGCCGTCCTGGGACAGCTCGATCCGGTACGCCCGGGCGTACGCGGCCTCCCAGTCGAGGGTCACCCTGCCCACCCGGCGCACCTCGCCCAGGTCCACCTGCAGCCACTGGTCGTCCGACCACTCGCTGGCCCAGCGGGTGCCGGTGTCGCCGTCGACGGTCAGGCCGGGGGAGTAGTTCACGAACGGGTTCCACCACTGGGTGCTGGAGGCGGAGGCCGGGCGCCCCGCCGCCAGGTCGACCCCGAGCTCGTGCTTCTCGGTCGCCTTCCAGGTGGTCAGGTACGACTCCGCCCCGTGCGACAGCTCGTCCACCACCCCCGGGCCGCCGGGGGTCAGCCGGATCTGCTCGATCCAGTCCGGGACCAGGCCGTTGTGCGCGGCGCCGTCGGTGTTGAGGTCCCAGGTGCGCTCGCCGGTGACCTGCCGGTCGACGACCGAGCCCCCGTCGAAGGTGCGGAAGGGGTACGTGACCGCGTTCGGGGCGTCCGCCCCGCCCGGGGCCGGCCAGCCGCCGACGCCGTTCATGTCGGTGCCGTAGCCGAGCCCGACCCCGTACTTCCTGCGCAGCTCGGCCTTCTGCGCGGCCTCGCCGACGAAGCCCTGGGCGCCGTGCATGTACTCGGCGACGAACCCGCCGAGCCGGTAGACCCGCTCGGTCCAGTCCATGTCCATCCAGCTGTGGCTGGAGATGACACCCGGGTACTCCTCGGCCTCCAGCATGTCGAGCGCGCGGCCCGCCGCCTTGACGCTCATGTGGTCGAGCTCCAGCATCATGCCGCGCTGCATCAGGCCCTTCACGGCGTACTCGCCGAGCCGGGTCAGTCCGCGGGTGTTGCACCGCGCGTCCGAGGCGTACGAGGGGACGCTCACCCCGGGCGGCAGCTTCTCGGCCATCGCGGCGGGCGCCACCAGGCCGATCGGGTTGTCGTGCTGCGGCCCCGCGCACTTCTCCGTGGCCCAGAAGGTGCCGGTGGAGAGGAACTGGCCGATGTTGACGGCCACGCCCGTGGTGCCGCTGTCGAAACGCACGCCGCACAGCGCGTTGTCGAACTTGTGGCAGAGGAACATGCTGCGCACGCCGAGCGAGTAGAGCTCGTCGAGGCCCTTGTCGATGGCCGCCTTGTCGCACTGGGCCACGTCGAGGATCATCTTGCAGCCGAAGGGCTCCGAGGTCTCCACGCCGAGCACGACCGCGAGCTTGCCCTGCTCGATGACCGAGCGGGCCTGGGCGGAGTCGGTGACGATCCGGAACCAGCCCTTGCCGGCGCCGCCGTACATCTTGTCGATGTAGGCCTGCATCTCGTAGGTCTTGCGGGCCTCCAGGCGGATCGCGTCCATCTCGTCGCAGCCGCGGTCCCGGGGCAGCAGCGAGCAGATCAGCCCGTTGGTGACCAGGTCGTTGACCAGCACCCGCTGGCCGCCGCGCCAGGCCCGCTCGACCCAGGCGTAGTAGTTCTGCTGGTGGCTCAGGGAGTTGTGGGCGGGCCAGTCCTTGAAGGTGGGCCAGCCGACCGGGTCGTGCTTGCCGTTGTCACCCCCCGTGAGGTGCTCGAAGAGGGCGCCGGAGCCGTCCGGGTAGTGCTCGGGACAGTCCTTGAGCGCGTCGGCGACGCCCGCCTCGGAGAAGGTCCGGCCGCAGATCATGCGGCCGCCGAAGCCCTCGTTGGACATGAGGTGGTTGTGCGCGTCGACGAAGCCGCGCACCTTGCCCTGGGCGTCGGTGCCCTTGAACGGCGCGCCGGTGACGTTGATCTGGGAGTCGGGGCCCGGGCGGGCGGTGGGTTCCCACCACGAACCGCCGGCGTCGGCCGCGGGGACCGGCCCCGCACCGAAGACGACGGTGGCCAGGGCGATGAAGAGCGAGACGAGGGCGAACCGCCCGCCCGCTCTGCGCGTTGTTGGTCGATTCATGGTCAGCGATGCCTTCGGTCATGAGGGGGGTACCGGGCTGGGGCCGCCGGGTGTTTCTTGCGGTAACAACGGCTTCGGCCCGAGGATCGCGAGGATCGCCGAGTGAGTCAAGGGTCCGGGTCAAATGACCTGTTGATGATGTGTCAGGGCCGCCGGGCCCCGTGCCCGGCCCCCCGTCCGGCCGCCGAGCGGCCCCCGGTCAGCCCCCGAGCAGCCCCACCAGCTGCTCCGCCGTCGCGTCCAGCAGCGCCGCCGCGGCCCGGTCGTCGCCGAGCACGAGGAACTGCAGGGTCAGGCCGTCGATCATCGCCGCGAGCAGATGCGCGAGCAGGGGCAGCGGCATCCGCGGCTCGACCCCGCACACCGCGCAGACCTGCTCGATCAGGGCGGCCCCCGAGGCCACGTACTGCTCGTACTGTGCCCGGGCCAGATGCTCGAACCCCTCCTCGCGCAGGGCGTACTGGGTGAGCTCGTAGGTCAGCATGTGCTCGGCCGGGTGGGCCGTGACGTGGTCCCAGTACGTCCCGAGCGCACCCCGGACCGTCTCGTGCAGGGTCTCCTTGGGCTCCACCGCGGACATCACACGGGCGACGAAGTTGCCCGTGATCGACTCGATGGTGGCCTCCAGGAGCGCCTGCTTGGAGTCGAAGCAGTAGTGGAAGACGCTCAGCGACACCCCCGCCTCGGCGCAGATGGAGCGGGTCGTCGTACGCGCCACGCCGTCCCTGGCCATCGCCCGCACCGCCGCCTCGACCAGCTGCCGGCGCCGTTCGGCCGACGGCATCCGCGCCATGGTTCCTCCTCGTATCGGCTCCCGTCAGGGCCGACAGGGTAACCGCCGGGCCCGGCGATCTCAGGCGCGCCACCAGGGCTCGCGGATCACGTCGTCCTCGTCGCCCGCGCAGTCGACGCCGTTGACCACGCCGCCGGCCGCGACGGCCCAGCCGACCACGCCGTCGCCCTCGCGCTCCAGCTCGATCAGGCGGGTGCGGACGGGGCCGGAGCCGGTGTTCACGTCGCACCGCACCACGCCGGTCCAGGACCTGCCGTCCAGCGCCGCCGCCAGGGCGGCGCAGGGCAGGACGACGAGGGTGAGCAGGAGGCCCGCGGCCCAGGCCGCGTCCGCCGTCCGCCGCAGCGGTCCGGGGGTGCGCAGGCGCCGGTGGCCGGCCGCGTACCGTCCGGCGCGGAAGTCGAGGACGGCGCCGAGCCGCAGCGCGTAGGCGAGGGCGCCGGCGGTCAGCCCCCACGCCCAGCCGTTGAGCGAGCCGATGGCGAGCGCCAGCGCGCCCGGCACGATCGCCGCCGCGCCGGCCGCCGCCGCGAAGCTCCGCCCGGGGTGGGCGGGGCCGCGGCCGCGGTCGCCGAGGTAGACGTAGAAGGTGCGGGCGGCGGCCACGCCGAGCACGGTCGACAGGAGCGGTTCGAGGAGGAACATCCCGCTCATGACGTCCAGCCAGTTCTCGGGGCCCATGGTGCCCAGCGCGTCCCGGGCGGCGCTGCCGCCGCCGAGGGTCCAGGACAGCTTCAGGACGGGGATGGCGAACAGGGCCGCCATCAGCATCACGCGCTCCGCGCCGGACCGTTCGCCCTCACTCACGCGGCGAGCCTAGGGGCCCGCGCGCGCCCCGCCGGCGAACGACACCTCCGGGCAAGCCGGGGAACTGATGGGTGCACAGGTCTTGTCAGTGCAATTTCACATTACTATGTTACAGCTCACGCGGTGACGGTACTCCGTCAAGTCCCTAGTGAGCCGGGGACCTTGGCCGCGACGACCCCTCACGCCCTCCCCGACCAGGAGCCCCCACGTGACCCAGCACAGAGCCGTGCGTTCCGCCCTTCTCTCCACCGCCGTGGCGGTGGCCCTCGTCGCCTCCGCCGGCCAGGCGGTCGGCCAGGCGGCCCCCGCCGCCGCCCCCGGGCGCCCGGCGGCCCTGCCCGCCGCCTTCGCCGCGGGACCCGCGACCGGCGCGAACCCCTTCGACGAGGTCGACCACCTCGCCGACGCCAAGCCGCACAAGCCCGCCCCGGCCCCCGCCCCCGGTGGCACCGGCGCCCAGGCCCGCGTCCCGGGCCCCGCGAAGAGCACGGCGAAGACCGCCGGGCTGTCGGCGGCCCGCGCCGCCGAGGCCCCCACCCTCGCCTCCGGCGTCCCCTGCACCCTCGACGGCATCACCGGCCTGTCGCCCGAGCAGTTCGCCGACTTCCTCGCCGACCCGGCCGTCACCGCCGACGGCTGCCTGCGCGGACTGATCTGGACCTGGGACGCCCGGCTCGCCCCCGTCATGTCCGACGCCCACGTCCAGGCCGTGTCCCGGCGCATCGCCGCCCTGTCCGCGGCGCACGACGGCAGGAACTCCTCCCACCTGGAGGAGATGTTCACCTATCTGCACGCCGTGGCGTACCACGACTACTCGCGCACCGAGATCGACGTCACCGACGCGCCCACCGTCGACGCGATGCGCCAGGCCATAGCCGCCTTCGGCAGTGCCGCCCGCACCTTCGACGTCACCGCCTCCAACGCCCGCACGCTGCGCGAGGCCCTCTACGCCGGCAGCGCCCCGGGTCTGCGCCAGCACCAGCTCGGCCTCATCGTCAAGGTGCTCGCCACCATGGACGCGGCGCACACCGCCACCAACAAGGACGCCACCTGGGCGGGCGCGGCCCTCGCCGCGCTCTCCGTGAACTACCTGGGCGTGTACCCGGGCAACCAGGACGCGGCCTTCCAGGCCGCCGCCAAGGCGGACCCGGCCTACCGCGCCGTGTTCAAGTCCTTCGCCCGCTACACCCACCTCAAGGGCACGGCCAACGCCTGGGTGGCCCGCGACGCGCTCGGCGAGTACGGCCGCTTCGGCCAGATCGACGGCCTGAGGGACGGCGTCGTCGCCGACCTCGGCGGCCTGGTGGGCTCCGTCGAGGCCGACTGGGGCTCCGGCAGCGAACAGTGGGCCAAGATCGTCTCCTGGCTCAACTTCTACGAGGCCTGCGCGCCCTACCACGTCTGCAAGGCCGACATCGAGAAGAAGCTGTTCCCCTACACGTACACGTACGACAACGGCGGCATCAAGGTCCGCACCGCCCTCGACCGGGCCACCGTCGACCAGCTCTACTACGCGAGCAAGCAGGTCAAGGCGCAGTACCACCGCGTCCTCGGCACCGAGCAGCCGCTCGCCGGCGACCCCAACGGCACGCTCAACATCGTGCTCTACGCCTCCCGCGCCGACTACGAGAACTACCACCCGATCCTGACCGGGTACGGCACCAACAACGGCGGCATCTACATCGAGAACGGCGCCACCTTCTACACCTACCAGCGCCGCGTCCCGCAGGACTCCAGCCTCACCCTGGAAGAGCTCTTCCGGCACGAGTACACCCACTACCTCAACGGGCGCTGGGCGGTCCCCGGCTTCTTCGGCGAGGGCCCCTGGTACCAGAACGACCGCACCACGGCGATGGACGAGGGCACCGCGGAGTTCTTCGACGGCGCCACCCGCGACAACGGCATCGCCGTCCGCAAGTCCCTGGTCCGCGGCATCATCAACGACACCGCCGGCGGCGGCCCGCGGATGAGCGTCCGCCAGCTGCTGCACGCCACGTACGACGGCGACGGCTTCCGCTTCTACAACTACGCGGGCACGTTCTTCGAGTTCCTGTGGACCGAGCGCCCGGCCCTGCTGCGCGAGATGTACGCGAACCTGCGCGCGAACGACGTGGCCGGCTTCGACGCCTGGCGCGAGCGGATGAGCGCCGACCCCGGCCTCCAGGCGGCCTACAACCGCTTCCTGGACACCCAGATCGCCCAGGTCGACAAGCTCTACGTGCCCAACACCGCCTACACGCCCAACGAGCAGCTCCGCGACAGCTCCGCCGCGGCGGTCCGCTCCGCCTTCGCCACCGCCACCTACAACAACCCCGACTGCGTGGAGAACGGCGACCCCGGCAAGAAGCGCTTCGTCTGTACGGGGCGGATCACCGCCAACCTGGCGGACGCGAACAACCCGGACCGGGTCTTCAAGGACATGTCCGAGACGGTCGACTACTTCATCCTCGACCGCGCCGGCGCCGCCTCGAACAACCTCGCCGACATGAACTGCTCCTTCGGCCCGGTGGAGATCTGGTCCACGAGGGTCGCGGGCACGTCCTCCTTCACCTGTGAAGGCCCGCTCCGCAGCTAGCCGATCGCCCCTCCGGTGCCCGGGCCCCCGAGGGCCTGGGCACCGCCTGAAGAATGTGACATATTACTGTCGTGCCCAAGAGACACTCCCTGGACGCCGTGATCATCGGTGCCGGCGTCGTCGGAGCCGCCTGCGCCTACTACGCGGCCCGCTCCGGCCTCTCCGTCGCCGTCGTCGACCGCGGTCCCGTCGCGGGCGGCACCACGGGCGCCGGGGAAGGAAACCTGCTCGTCTCCGACAAGGAGGCGGGCCCCGAGCTCGACCTCGCGCTGCTGTCCACAAGACTCTGGCGCGAGCTGGCCGGCGAACTGCCGGACACCGAGTACGAGCCCAAGGGCGGTCTCGTCGTGGCGCCCGACGAGACCACCCTCAAGGCCCTCCGCGTCTTCGCGGAGGGCCAACGGGCCGCGGGCGTACGGAACACGGAGGTGCCGGCCGACCGGCTCGCCTCCTTCGAACCGCACCTGGCGCCCGGCATGGCCGGCGCCTTCCACTACCCGCAGGACGCCCAGGTCCAGCCCGCCAAGGCCGCCGCCCGCCTGCTGCAGGCGGCCCGCGTCCCCTGCCACCTCGGCGAGCGGGTCACGGAGATCCTCACCGACTCCTCGGGCGCCGTCCGGGGCGTACGCACCCCCCGCCGCGAACTCCTCACCCGTGCCGTGGTCAACGCGGCGGGCACCTGGGGCGGCGAGGTCGCGCGGCTGGCCGGCGCGCACCTGCCCGTCCTGCCCCGCCGGGGCTTCGTCCTCGTCACCGAGCCGCTGCCCCGCATCGTGCGCCACAAGGTCTACGCGGCCGACTACGTGGCCGACGTGGCGAGCGACTCCGCCGCCCTGCAGTCCTCCGGCGTCGTCGAGGGGACCCCGGCGGGTCCCGTGCTCATCGGCGCCACCCGGGAACGCGTCGGCTTCGACCGCTCGCTGTCCACGGAGGCCCTGCGCCGCCTCGCCGCCCAGGCCCAGGCGCTCTTCCCGGTCCTCGCCGAGGTCGAGGTGCAGCGCGTCTACCACGGCTTCCGCCCCTACCTCCCCGACCACCTCCCGGCCATCGGCGCCGACCCCCGCGTCCCCGGCCTGCACCACGCCTGCGGCCACGAGGGCGCGGGCATCGGCCTGGCCCCCGCGACGGGCGCGCTCGTCGCGGCGGCCCTCACGGGAGAGCCGCCCGCCATGGACCCGACCCCGTTCCGCCCGGACCGCGACTTCCCGGACGAGGCGGAGGCATGAGGAGCACCCCGATGAGCACCGAGCGAACCCCGGCCACCCCGCGTGACGTGGTGGGCGGCGCGCCCACCGCCACCCACACCGTCACCTTCGACGGGCGCGAACTCCCCGCCCAGGCGGGCCAGTCCGTCGCGGCGGTGCTGTGGGCCGCGGGAATCGTGTCCTGGCGCACCACCCGCGGGACGGGCGCACCCAGGGGCGTCTTCTGCGGCATCGGCCAGTGCTTCGACTGCCTGGTCACCGTCAACGGCAGCCCCAACCAGCGGGCCTGTCTGATCCCGGCGCGCCCGGGCGACACCATCACCACCCAGGAGGGAACCGGCCGTGCCGAACTCGGCTGCTGATCTCGCGGTCGTCGGCGCGGGCCCCGCGGGGCTCGCCGCCGCCGTGACCGCCGCCGACCTCGGCCTCTCGGTCGTCCTGCTGGACGCGGGCCGGCACCCCGGCGGCCAGTTCTACCGCAGCCCCGCCCCGGAGCTGGGCGCCGAGCGCCCGGAGGCCCTGCACCACGACTGGCGGGCCTTCGCCTCCCGCGAGGAGCGCCTGCGCGGCAGCGGCCGGATCGACCACCGTCCGCAGACCCAGGTCTGGACGGTCCTGCCGAACGGACCGGGCTGGACCCTCCACGCCCGCGGCGACGACGCCGCCCCGACCGTCGTCCACGCCCGCACCGTCCTCCTCGCCACCGGCGCGTACGAGCGGCAACTGCCCTTCCCCGGCTGGACCCTGCCCGGGGTCGTGGGGGCCGGCGGAGCGCAGGCCATGCTGAAGAGCGGCCTGGTGCTGCCCGGCCGCCGCGTCGTCGTCGCGGGCAGCGGCCCGCTGCTGCTCGCCGTCGCGGCCACCCTGGCCGCCGCCGGGGCCCGCGTCCCCGCGGTGGTCGAGGCCGGGGCGTACGGCGCGTACGCGCGCAGCGCCGGGGCGCTCCTGCGCAACCCGGCGAAGCTGGTCGAGGGCGCCCGCTACGGGGCCGCGCTGGCCCGGCACCAGGTGCGCCCGCTCACCCGGCACGCCGTGGTCGAGGCGCACGGAACCGACCGGGTCGAGGCCGTCACGATCGCCCGGCTCGACCGCGACTGGCGCCCCGTCGCCGGTACCGCCCGCCGGATCCCGTGCGACGCGGTGGCCGTCGGCCACGGCCTGGTCCCGGAACTGTCCCTCGCCACCGGCCTGGGCTGTGCCACCCGCACGGCCGCCGACGGCACGGTGGCGCTCGCCCTCGCCCGCGACCAGCGCACCTCCGTGCCCGGCATCTGGGCGGCCGGCGAGACCGGCGGCATCGGCGGGGCGCAACTCGCCCTGACCGAGGGGGAGCTGGCGGCCCACTCGATCGCCATGAGCCTGGGCAAGGCGGTGCCGGGCGCGACCACGGCACGGCACCGCAGGACCCGCGACCGGCTGCGGGCCTTCGCGGACGCGATGGGCGCGGCGCACCGCCCCGGTCCCGGCTGGACGGCCTGGCTCCGGCAGGACACGGACGTCTGCCGCTGCGAGGAGGTCACGGCGCACCACATCCGCGAGGCCGTGGACGAGCTGGGCGCCCGCGACCCGCGCACGGTCAAGCTGCTGACCCGGGCCGGCATGGGCTGGTGCCAGGGCCGGATGTGCGGACCGGGGGTGGCGGCCCTGTGCGGTACGGGCGCGACCCCGGACCGCAGACCGCTGGCCTGCCCGGTCCCGCTGCGGCAGCTCGCCGAACTTCCTTCCGAGAACGCCTGATCCCGTGCCGCGGCCCCCTTGTGGCCGCCCCGCACCAGTCAGTAAAATGTCACACACTACAAAGGAGCCCCTGATGACCAACAGCACCGCCTGGACCCCCGCCCGCCCCTGGCGCGGCATCATGGTCGCCACCGCCCTGCCGCTGCGCGAGGACCTGTCCGTCGACCACGACGCCTACGCCGCCCACGTCCGCTGGCTCATCGACAACGGCTGCGACGGTGTCGTCCCCAACGGCTCCCTGGGCGAGTACCAGACCCTGACCGACGAGGAGCGCGCCCGTGTGGTCCGCACCGCCGTCGAGGCCGCCGGCGACGGGGCCCGGGTGATGCCCGGCGTCGCCGCGTACGGCAGCGCCGAGTCGCGGCGCTGGGCGGAGCAGGCGGCCGAGGCCGGCGCCGGCTCGGTGCTGCTGCTCCCGCCGAACGCCTTCCGCGCCGACGAGGCGGCCGTACGGGCCCACTACGCCGAGGTCGCCAGGGCGGGACTGCCGATCGTGGCGTACAACAACCCCATCGACACCAAGGTCGACCTGACCCCCCGACTGCTCGCCCGGCTGCACGCCGACGGCGACATCGTGGCCGTCAAGGAGTTCAGCGGCGACGTCCGCCGGGCCTACGAGATCGCCGAACTCGCCCCGGAGCTCGACCTGCTGATCGGCGCGGACGACGTGCTCCTCGAACTGGCGCTGGCCGGGGCCGTCGGCTGGATCGCCGGCTACCCGAACGCGTTCCCCGCCTCCTGCGCCGAGCTGTACCGCGCCGCCGTCGCGGGCGACCTGGCCACCGCGCTGCCGCTCTACAAGTCCCTCCACCCGCTGCTCCGCTGGGACTCCAAGACCGAGTTCGTCCAGGCCATCAAGGTCTCCATGGACCTGGCCGGACGCCCCGGCGGCGCGACCCGCCCGCCGCGCCTCCCGCTCAGCGGCGACACCCTCACCGCCGTACGCTCCGCGACGGAGAAGGCCCTGGCCGACGGCCACCACTGACAGCCACGCACCGACGTCCACCACCGACCGAGGGGAACCATGCGCACCAGTCACGTCTACCACGCGGTCAACTCGCACACCGAGGGCATGCCCACCCGCGTGATCACCGGGGGAGTCGGGGTGATCCCCGGCGCCACCATGGCGGAGAAGCGCACCCACTTCATCGAGCACCTGGACCACCTCCGCACGCTGCTCATGTTCGAACCGCGCGGCCACTCCGCGATGAGCGGCGCGATCCTCCAGCCGCCCACCCGGCCCGACGCCGACTACGGGGTGCTGTTCATCGAGGTCTCCGGCCTGCTGCCGATGTGCGGCCACGGCACCATCGGCGTCGCCACGGTCCTCGTGGAGACCGGGATGGTCCCGGTCAGCGAGCCGGTCACCACGGTCCGGCTCGACACGCCGGCCGGACTCGTCAGCGTGGACGTCAAGGTCGAGGACGGCGCCGCCCGCTCCGTCACCCTCACCAACGTCCCCGCGTTCAGCGTCGGCCTCGACCTCAAGGCCGAGGTCCCCGGCCACGGCACCGTCACCTACGACCTCGCGTACGGCGGCAACTTCTACGCCTTCGTGGAGCTCGACTCCATCGGGCTGCCCTTCGACCGGGCCCGCAAGGACGACCTGCTCGCCTTCGGGCTCTCCCTGATGGACACCATCAACGCGGGCCCGGACCGCCCCGTCCACCCCGAGGACCCGCGGCAGAGCGGCGTGAAGCACGTGTACCTCGCCGCCCCCGGCTCGGACGGGCACCGCTCGCGGCACGCCATGGCCATCTACCCCGGCTGGTTCGACCGCTCCCCGTGCGGCACGGGCACCAGCGCGCGGATGGCCCAGCTGCACGCCCGCGGACTGCTCGCTCCCGGCGCCGACTTCGTCAACGAGTCCTTCATCGGGACGGAGTTCACCGGCCGGATCGTCGACGAGACCACGGTCGCCGGCCTGCCCGCGATCGTGCCCACCATCACGGGCCGCGCCTGGGTCACCGGCACCGGCCAGTACTTCCTCGACCCGACCGACCCCTTCCCCGCGGGATTCCTGCTGTGAGCTCCACGGAGGTGCGCACCACCGACTACCACACGGCCGGCGAACCCTTCCGGATCGTCGACCTGGCCGCCGCGGGACTGCCGCCGGTGCCCGGCGACACCGTCGCCGAGCGCCGCGCCACGCTCCTCGGCCCGGGCGGCGACGGCACCGCGCCGCGCCCCGGCCCCCTGGACGGCCTGCGCCGGCTGCTCGTCCAGGAACCGCGCGGCCACGCGGGCATGTACGGCGGCTTCGTCGTGCCGCCCGACGACGACGGGGCCCACCTGGGCGTCCTGTTCTGGCACAAGGACGGCTACTCGACCGCCTGCGGCCACGGCACCATGGCCCTCGGCACCTGGGCCGTCGACACCGGCCTCGTCGTCGCCCCCGAGGACGGACGGGACGTCGAGGTGCGGATCGACGTCCCGTCAGGGCGGGTCACCGCCACCGTGCACCGCGCGGGAGGCCGCACCACCGGTGTCACCTTCCGCAACGTCCCGGCCCGCGTGACCGGCCGGCGGATCCCGGTCACCACCGGTCTCGGCCCGGTCGAGGTCGACCTCGCACACGCCGGCGCCTGCTACGCCTCGGTCGCCGCCCGCGACCTCGGCCTCGGCGTCGACCGCACCGACCTGCCCGCGCTGCTCGCGGTCGGCCGGGAGATCCGGGCCGCGCTCGCCGGGCACCCGGCCACCCGCCATCCGCACGGCCCCCTGCTGTCCGGGGTCTACGGGGTGATCCTCCACGAGGAGCTCCCCGACACCCCCGCCGGACCGCGCCAGCGGAACGTCACCGTCTTCGCCGACGGCCAGATCGACCGCTCGCCCTGCGGCTCCGGCACCTCCACCAGGATCGCCCTGCTCGCCGACGAGGGCCGCCTGAAGGAGGGCGACACCCTGACCCACGACTCCCTCGTCGGCACGGTGTTCACCGGCCGGATCGCACCCGGCGGGGACACCCCCCAGGGCCTGGTCACCACGGTCACCGGCAGCGCCCACCGCACGGGCGAGCACCTCTTCACGCTCGACCCGTACGACACCCTCGGCTCGGGATTCCCGCTGTGACCGCCGAGCCGCCCGGGCCCCCGGCCCCGCTGTGGATCGACGCCGCCGCCGTGGCGCGGCTGCTCTCCCCGGCCGGCGCCGCCGACGCGCTGGCCGGGGTCCTCGCGGAGGGCCTCGACCCGGAGTCCTGTCCCCAGCGCAGCGCGCTGCCGGTGCCCGCCGGCGAACTGCTCCTGATGCCTGCCGCCTCGGAGTCCTGGGCCGGGGTGAAGATCGCCGGCGTGGCGCCCGGCAACCCGGCCCGCGGGCTGCCGCGCATCACCGGCAGCTACCTCCTCCTGGACGGCCCGACCCTGCGCCCGGCCGCCCTGCTCGACGGAGCCGCGCTCACCTCCCTGCGCACCCCGGCGGTCTCCGCCCTGGCGGTCCGTCACCTCACCCCGCCGGACGAGCCGCCGCACGTGGTGCTGTTCGGCTCGGGCCCGCAGGCCTACGGGCACCTCGAAGCACTGCTCGCGGTCCGGGAGCCGGCCGAGGTGGTGGTCGTCGCCCGCGACGAGGAGCGGGCCGGGCTGCTGGCCGCGTACGCGACGCGGCGGGGCGTGCCGAAGGCCCGTACCGGCACGGCCGAGGACGTGGCGGCGGCGGACCTCGTGGTGTGCTGCACCACCGCCCGCGCCCCGCTCTTCGACGGGCGGCTCGTGCGGCCCGGCGCCACCGTCGTGGCGGTCGGCTCGCACGAGCCGGACGCCCGCGAGACCGACACCGCCCTGGTCCGACGGGCCGAGGTCTACGTCGAGTCGCGCGCCGCGGCGCTGCGCGAGGCCGGGGACCTGCTGGTCCCGATGGCCGAGGGCGCCGTCGGACCCGGACACATCGCCGGCACCCTGGCCGATCTGGTGGCCGGACGCGCGCCCGCGGACCCGGCCGCCCCGCGCCTCTTCAAGAGCGTCGGCATGGCCTGGGAGGATCTGGCCGTGGCGGTCGCCGTGTACCGGGCCGCGCGACGGGAGGCGAACGGCGGGTCCGCCTGCGAAACGTGACATTGTACGCTGTCCTCCTGCGAGTTCTCGGAGGAACGGCATGGGTGACCTGAAGCAGCACAGTCTCATCAAGGCCCAGGAACGGCTGCGCGACCAGGTGGGTCATGCACTCAGGGCCGCCCTGATAGCGGGCGAACTACGGCCGGGAAGCGTCTATTCGGCGCCCGGCCTCGCCGCCGAGCTCGGGGTGTCGGCCACGCCGGTCCGCGAGGCCATGCTCGACCTCGCCCGGGAGGGCCTGGTCGAGCCGGTGCGCAACAAGGGCTTCCGGATCACCGAGGTCAGCGAGCGCGAGCTCGACCAGTGCACCGAGCTGCGCATGCTGATCGAGGTCCCCACGGTCGGCCGGGTCACCGAACTGGCCACCCGCGAACAGCTGGAGGAACTGCGGCCGCTCGCTCAGGAGATCGTGACCAACGCGCGCGAGCACAACCTGATCGGCTATCTGGAGGCGGACCGCCGCTTCCACCTCACCCTGCTCGGCCTGGCCGGGAACGACCGGCTCGTGGAGACCGTCGGCGACCTGCGCAAGCGCTCGCGCCTCTACGGCCTCACCGGCCTCGACGAGGCGGGCAAGCTGGTCTCCTCGGCGGAGGAGCACGTGGAGCTCCTCGACCTGATGATCGCCGGCGACGCGAAGGCGGCGGAGGCCTGTATGCACCGGCACCTGGGTCATGTGCGCTCGCTGTGGGCCGAGGCCCGCGACGAGCCCGTCGAGCGCCCCGCCGGCCGGCTCGGCCAGGTCCGCAAGGGCTGACGGAACGCGCGCCCCGGGGCGGACCCCGCGGCGCGCGTTCCGTCGCGGGATCAGCCCAGGTTCCGGCCGTACACGTGGTCGACCCGCATCCGCATCAGCACCCGCCGGTCGGCCACCATCGCCGCCCGGTACTCGTCCCAGTCGGGGTGCTCCCCGGCGGCGAGCCGGTAGTACTCCACCAGTGCCTCCACCTCGGGGCCGTGCGGGTCGGTGCCGGGGCCGGTGAGCGTCACCGTGCCCTCGGCGGTCGCCCAGGACCGGCCGTCGCCGCTGGTGACCTCCAGGGCCGCGCGGGGGTCGCGCCGCAGATTGGCCGTCTTGGCGCGGCCCTCCGTCATCGAGACGTAGAGCGTCTCCGTCGCGGCGTCGTAGAAGAGCATGACGGGCGAGAGCTGGGGCCGGTCGTCGGCCTTGAGGGTCGCGAGGACACCGAGCCGGCTCTTCGCGAGGAGCTCCCGGCTGTCGGAACGTGTGGTCGTCATGACGATTCCAAGTCCCCGGCGGGGGCGCTTTGTTCCCCGCCGGGGCACAGCCGCGTCAGGCCTTCTTGACCACGCTCGACTTGAGCTGCATCGGCCCGAAGCCGTCGACCTTGCAGTCGATGTCGTGCCCGTCGACGCCGTCGACCAGCCGGATGTTGCGCACCTTGGTGCCGGCCTTGATGCCGCTCGGGCTGCCCTTGACCTTGAGGGTCTTCACCACGGTCACGGTGTCGCCGTCGGCCAGTACGTTGCCGACCGCGTCCTTCACCACCCGCTCTCCGGCGGCCTCGCCCGCGGGGGCGTCGGCCGCGGCAGCCGTCCACTCGTGGCCGCACTCGGGGCACACGAGGAGCGCACCCATCTCGTACGTGTAGGCGCTGGAGCACTGGGGGCAGGGGGGAAGAGTCTCGTTCACCCGGCGATGGTAGATCGCGGACCTGTTAATTGCGAAAATGAGCAATTACTTAAGCTCCCCCGCGTCGGGCCACCGCGCTCGCCGCGGCCAGCGACACCACGGCGCTGGCCAGCCCGAGCACCGCCCCGCCGGCCACGTCCCCCGGGTAGTGGACGCCGGTATGGACGCGCGAGTACCCGACGGCCCAGGCCAGGAGGCTCAGCGGCACGGCGGCCGGCGGCAGGACCACGCCCACCGAGGTGGCGAACGCGACCGCCGAAGCGGTGTGCCCCGACGGGAAGGACGCCGAGGTCGGCATCGGCACGTGCCGGTCCACCGTGACCCGGGCCGCCTCCCGGTCCGGGCGGGCCCGGCGCACCAGGCGCTTGCCCAGCAGGTTCGCGGAGGCCGAGGCGACCCCGATCGCCGTGACCCCGACGAGCGCGGCGGTACGGGCCCGGCCCCCGGCGAGGGCGAGCGCCGCGGCGACGGCGAAGGAGATCTTGGAGTGGTCGGCCGCGTGCGAGAGCCGGCGCAGCCCCCGGTCCAGGGCCGGCGTGGGCGTGGCGGCCACCGCCGCGTACAGGGCGCCGTCCACCGCCCGCAGATCGGCCAGCACGTCGCGGACGGAGGACCGCGTCGGTCCCTCGGCCGCCGCCGCGGACTCAGGCATCGGACCCGCCGTGCGCCCCTCCGGCCTCTCGCTCGCCGGTGCGTCCGGCGTCCCGCCCAGCGGTGCGTCCGGCGTCCCGTCCAGCGGTTCGTTCGGTGTCTTCTTCTCGGGCTCGGGCATTTTTCCCTCCTCGGTGGCCGAAGGCCAGGACGACGATCCGGCCCCAGTTCAGCGGTGGTGCGGGTGGTGCGGTTCCGGGCCGTTCGCGCGGGAGCAGGACGCGCAGGGCGCGCGGCCGCAGGGTGCACACGACGGGGGCCGGCAGGGTCAGCGCCTCGCCGTCGACCGCCACCGGCAGGGTGGCGGCCTCGGCGAAGACCTCGACCCGGTGGGCCGTCAGGACGTTCAGACCGGTCGACTGGGCGCCGCGTACGGCGAGCTCGGCGGCCTGCGCGGCGCCCTCCACCCGGACGCCGATGACCCCGAGCTCGCCCCGGTCGAGCCGGGGTCTGCGACCGCCGCCGAGCGGGTCGGGCGAGATGTAGGGGTTGTTGCTGACGAGCAGGGCCTGCTGCGCTTCCAGCCGGGTGCCGTCGGCGTCGGCGTCGAGCCGGCCGCCCTCGCCGCCCGACAGCAGGTCGGGCATCGCGTTGAGCGCCGTCTCCGCCTTCGCGTCGCGGTATTCGGGGCGCTGCACCACATCCGCGTACACCCCGAAGGAGACCGTGTTCACGAACGGGCGCCCCGCGACGTCGCCCAGGTCCACCCGCAGCTCCTCACCGTCGACCAGGGCGTCCAGACAGCGGGACGGGTCGGTGCGGTCGAGGCCGAGGTCCATGGCGAAGTGGTTGCGGGTGCCCGCGCTGATCACCAGGAACGGCAGGTCGTGGTCGGCGGCGACCGCCGCCACCAGGGCCTGGGTGCCGTCACCGCCCGCCACCCCGAGCAGATCGGCGCCGTCCGCGACGGCCTGCCGGGCGAGCTCGGCGACGTCCGTGGGGCCGTCCGCCTCGGAGGTGCCGAGCAGCACCACCCGCGCGCCGAGCGCCTCGGCCCGCTCCACCAGGCCGAAGCGCTCGACCTTGCCGCCGCCCGACTTCGGGTTCATCAGGAGCACGGGCCGCCGCGGAGGCGTCGCGGGCGCGGCCGGACGGCTCGGATGCGGACGGGGCAGCGCCGTGCGGGCGCAGAGCAGGGCCGCGCCCCACAGGGCGAGCGAGGTCAGCGCGGTCGGCCACAGGCTCTCGTGGATGTAGAGCACGAGCAGGCCCGCGGGGGCCCCGACCGCGAGCAGCGCGCCCAGGAGCCGCACGGGTCCGCGGTGGGCCAGGAACCACCAGGTGCCCGCCGCGCACAGAACGAGTCCCACCAGACCGCTGAAGACGATCAGCAGACCGCCGCTTCCGAACGGGACGAACAGCGCGACGATCGCGGCCAGCGCCGCGAGCAGCGCGCACCGCGCGAACAGCCGTGCCCGGGACCGGGCCCGGGCCGCCGTGCCGGGTTCACTCACCTCTGCCTCCCCTGTGTCTCGACCCCAGCCTCGTACCCGCTCATCAGCCGCACAGCCCTCACGGGCCCGTTCGGGTGACGCCCCGGCAGGTCGGCCCGGCGGGTCCGGCCGGATACCGATTGTGGTGGGGGCGAAGAGGCGAAAGGATCTCTGGGGTGCGTGAACAGATGCCCTCAGAGATGCCCGTGCCGCCGAAGACGGCCGTGCCCCCGGAGACGGCCGTGCCGGCCAAGCTCTCCGACGGAGTCGTCACCCTGGTGCCGCCGGCCCCCGCCGAGGCGGGGACGACCGGGCCCCTGGGCCCGCTCCGCACCTTCGGGATCCGCGCCGGGCGGTGCGTGGGCAGCGTCGCGCTGCGGTTCGCCGCCGCCGGACTCGCCCACGGCGACGTCGAGCTGACCTACGAGCTCCACCCCGAGGCCCGCGGCCGCGGCTTCGCGACCCGCGCCGTCCTCCTGGCCTGCGCCCACGCCCGTTGCGAGGGGGCCCGACGCGCGGTCGTCCAGACCCGCGCCGAGGACCGGGCGGGCGCGGCGGTCGCCCGCCGCGCCGGCTTCCTCCGGCGGGGCCAGATCAGCCACCGGGACGGCACCCTCCTCGACTGGTACGTGCGCGACCTCGACCGGCTCTGAACACCGGCGCACCCCGGCGGGCGTCGGGGTGCCCTCAGGCCAGGATGCCGCTGCCGTGCGGCGCGTACAGGTCGAGCAGCCTGACCCGCGTCACATGGAGCCGGTGGGCGAGGATCCGTCCCACCCAGAACGTCACCGCGGCGCCGAACTCCGGGTCCGTGCGGCACAGCGACCGCACGGCCGTGGCATCGAACTCGTGGGCCCGCACCGGGGTCATCGCCTCCGCGCCGGACTGGCACAGATAGGGCGGGAAGAGCCAGGAAAGGCCGACGAGTTCGCCGTGCCGCAGGGTCTCGATGACCGGCGAGCCGCGCCCGGGGACCTTGGCGTCGAGGGTGACCGCGCCCGTCTTGACGATCCAGAACCGGTCGGCGTGTTCCTGCTCCTCGAAGAGCCGGTGCCCCGACTCGAAGTACACGTCCTCGGCGAAGGCCATGAGCCGTTCCCGGTGCTCGGCCGGCAGGGTGCTGACTTTGGGTGCGGCGGTGCTCATGGCGGGCCTCCTCGACCGGCGACAGCGGTGCGTCCCGCCTCCAGTGTCCGTCGCCCGCGCACCGTGCGCAGGAGCCCCGCGCGGCCCGTCACACGGACGCCGTACGACCTCGCGCTCGGTGGCGGAACGATCACCCTCCGCCTAGCGTGGAGCGCCCGGGGGAACCCCACGCAGAAACGGTGCCTCTCATGGCAGAAAAGCCCTCGATCGTCCTCGTCCACGGATTCTGGGGCGGAGCCGCCCACTGGTCGCACGTCATCACCGAGCTGCACCGGCGCGGCTTCGGCGACCTGCACGCCGTCGAGAACCCGCTGACCTCGCTCGCCGACGACGCCGAACGCACCCGCAAGATGATCCGCCAGGCGGCCGGCCCCGTCGTGCTCGTCGGCCACTCCTACGGCGGTGCCGTCATCACCGAGGCCGGAGACCTGCCGAACGTCCGGGCCCTGGTCTACGTCGCCGCCTTCGCCCCCGACGCGGGCGAGAGCCCGGGACAGCTCAGCCAGGAACACCCGCCGGCCGCGTTCGACAACATCGCCCCGGACTCCGACGGCTACCTGTGGATCAGGCAGGACAAGTTCCACGAGAGCTTCTGTCAGGACCTCGACGCCGACGAGGCCCTCGTCATGGCCGTCACCCAGAAGGCCCCGCTCGGCTCCACCTTCGGCGACAACGTGACGAAGCCCGCCTGGCGCGCCAAGCCCTGTTGGTACCAGGTCTCGGCCGAGGACCGGATGATCCACCCGGACAACGAGCGCCGCATGGCCGCCCGGATGGACCCGGTCAAGACCATCGAGCTGGACGCGGGCCACGCCTCCCTGGCCTCCCAGCCGGGCGCGGTCACCGACCTCATCGAGATGGCCGCCCGCGAGACCACCGGCTAGGGAGCGTCACACGGCGGCAGCGCCCTGCCGGGCCCGCTCGACGAAGAGGCCCGGCCGGATGCCCCGGTCGAAGCCCTCGCTGCCGGCCACCCGGACGAGGACCGGGTAGCCCCCGGTGGCGCGCGCGGCGAAGAGGCACTCCAGCCGCTCGCCCGAGCCGTGCGCCGGGGCGAGCAGGAACACCGTCTCGCCCGCGGCGACCCGGGGCACCGCGCCCATGGAGCGGGCGAAGAACGGCCGGGAGTCGAGCCCGGCGGCCAGCCAGCCGTCGATGTCCTCCTCCAGGGCCCGGGCCTGTCCGTCGAGCGCGTGCCGCCGGCACCAGGCGGCACCCTCCTCCCGGATCCGCAGCAGCAGGGCCCGGTCGGCGCCGTCGGGCCTGGGCACCGTGCCGTCCCCGGCCTGCCGGGCCCGGAAGCGGTCGACCAGCGGAATCAGGGAGTCCGTGAGCACGGCGCCCTCGGCGCGCAGGTACTCCGGTAGAGGCCGGGTGTCGTCCGGTCGCGCATAGATCACCGCCCGATCCAAGCAAGCCCGGGCCGCACCGGCAAGGCCTTTCACCGGCCGTCCCGTATGGCGGGACGGCCCCCGGCGTGCGCCCGTCCGGCGGAGGGCGGAGCATGAACGAGAGGAGGGAGCGGCAAACGGGGGCGGTGACCCAGGAGGGTGCCATGCCCGTCCCGGACGGCGGTGACGCGCTCGTCGTACTGAAAGGCGTGGACAAGCACTTCGGGACGCTCCACGTCCTCCGATCCATCGACCTCACCATCCACCGCGGCGAGGTCGTGGTCGTCATCGGCCCCTCCGGTTCCGGCAAGTCCACGCTCTGCCGTGCCGTCAACCGCCTGGAGACGATCGACTCCGGCGAGATCGTCGTCGACGGACGCCCGTTGCCCGCCGAGGGTCGCGAACTGGCCGCGCTGCGCGCCGACGTCGGCATGGTCTTCCAGTCCTTCAACCTCTTCGCGCACAAGACCGTGCTCGGCAACGTGACCCTCGGCCAGATCAAGGTCCGCAAGAAGGACCGAGCGAGTGCCGAGCAGCGGGCCCGTGCGCTCCTGGATCGGGTCGGCGTCGCCGGCCAGGCGGACAAGTACCCGGCGCAGCTCTCCGGCGGCCAGCAGCAGCGGGTCGCCATCGCCCGCGCCCTCGCGATGGACCCGAAGGTCATGCTCTTCGACGAGCCGACCTCGGCCCTCGACCCGGAGATGATCAACGAGGTCCTGGAGGTGATGCAGCAGCTGGCCCGGGACGGCATGACGATGGTGGTCGTCACCCACGAGATGGGCTTCGCCCGCTCGGCGGCCAACCGCGTGGTGTTCATGGCCGACGGCCGGATCGTCGAAGAGGCCACGCCCGAGGAGTTCTTCGGCAACCCGCGCAGCGAGCGCGCCCGGGACTTCCTGTCGAAGATCCTCCACCACTGACCCGTACACCATCCGTATCACCGTGGGGTGATGACCATGAATCCGCACCGGACCCGAAGGCTCACCATCGCCGCGGCCGCCGCGGTCGTCCTCTCCTTCACCGGCACCGCGTACGCCTCCGGCGGGGCGGCCCACCGGCACGACGACGGGAAGATCACCGTCGGCATCAAGTTCGACCAGCCCGGCATCGGCCTGAAGACCCCCGACGGCGGCTACACCGGATTCGACGTCGACGTCGCCACCTACGTCGCGAAGCAACTGGGCCACGACCCGAAGGACATCGTCTGGAAGGAGGCCAAGAGCGCCGACCGCGAGACGCTGCTGCAACGCGGCGACGTGGACTTCATCGCCGCCTCCTACTCGATCAACGCCAAGCGCGCCGAGAAGGTCGACTTCGCCGGCCCCTACCTGCTCGCCCACCAGGACGTGCTGATCCGCGCCGACGACAACTCCATCACCAAGCCCTCTGACCTGAACAACAAGAAGCTCTGCTCGGTCACCGGCTCCACCTCCGCGCAGAACGTCAAGACGAAGATCGCCCCGAACGCGCAGCTCCAGGAGTACGGCGGCTACTCCGAGTGCCTGACCGGCCTGGAGAACGGCGTCATCGACGCCATCACCACCGACGACTCGATCCTCGCCGGATACGCCGCACAGCCCGAGTTCAAGGGCAAGTTCAAGCTCGGCGGCTTCAAGCTGAGCAACGAGAACTACGGCATCGGCGTCCAGAAGGGCAGCGCGCTCAAGGACCAAATCAACAAGGCCCTGGAGAAGATGGTCGCCGACGGGTCCTGGGAGAAGGCCGTGCAGAAGAACTTCGGCCCCGCCGGATACCAGGCCGAACCCGCACCGAAGATCGGCGTCGTCGTCCAGTGAGCGGGCCGTCGTGTTCGACTTCCTGGAAGGCTACGACCTGCTGGGAGCCTTCTGGACGACGGTCCAGCTGACCGTCTACTCCGCGATCGGCTCCCTGGTCTGGGGGACGCTGCTGGCCGCCATGCGCGTCAGCCCCGTCCCCCTGATGCGGGGCTTCGGCACCGTCTACGTCAACATCGTCCGCAACATCCCCCTCACCGTCATCATCGTCTTCACCTCGCTCGGCCTGTTCCAGACCCTCGGCGTCAGCCTGGGCGCCGAGCAGTTCACCACCATCAACTTCCGGCTCGCCGTCCTCGGCCTCACCGCCTACACCTCCGCCTTCGTCTGCGAGGCACTGCGCTCCGGCATCAACACCGTCCCCCTCGGCCAGGTCGAGGCCGCCCGGGCCATCGGTCTCGGCTTCACCCAGACCCTGCGGCTGATCGTGCTGCCCCAGGCGTTCCGCTCGGTCGTCGGCCCGCTGGCCAACGTCCTGATCGCCCTCACCAAGAACACCACCGTCGCCGCCGCCATCGGCGTCGCCGAAGCCGCCCTGCTGATGCGCGAGATGATCGAGAACGAGGCCCAGCTGCTGCTCGTCTCCGCCGTCTTCGCCGTCGGCTTCCTGTGCCTCACCCTGCCCACCGGACTGCTCCTCGGCTGGATCGCCAAGAAGGTGGCGGTGAAGCGATGAAGGAGAGCAAGCGGGCAGGGACCGTCCTCTACGACGTCCCCGGACCCCGCGCCCGCCGCCGCAACCTCCTGTACACCCTGCTCTTCGTCCTCGCCGTCGGCGCCGTCGTCTGGTGGGTCGTGGGCAGCCTCGCCGAGAAGAACCAGCTCGAATGGGCCAAGTGGGCCCCGTTCTTCACGGACTCCCGGGTCTGGAGCACCTACCTCCTGCCCGCACTGAGGAACACCGTGACCGCCGCCGCCCTCGCCATGGCCATCGCCCTGCCGCTCGGCGCGCTCTTCGGCATCGCCCGGCTCTCCGACCACCGCTGGGTGCGCGGCGCGGCCGGCACGGTCGTGGAGTTCTTCCGCGCCATCCCCGTCCTGATCCTGATGCTCTTCGCCAACGCCGCCTACGCCGAGTTCACCGCCGTCAGCCCCGAGACCCGGCCGCTGTACGCCGTCGTCACCGGGCTCGTCCTCTACAACGCCTCCGTCCTCGCCGAGGTCGTCCGCGCCGGCATCCTCGCGCTGCCGGCCGGCCAGATCGACGCGGCCAAGGCCATCGGCATGCGCAAGGGCCAGACCATGGCGTACGTGCTGCTGCCGCAGTCGGTGACGGCGATGCTGCCCGCCCTGGTCAGCCAGCTCGTCGTCATCGTCAAGGACACCGCGCTCGGCGGCGCGATGCTCGGCTTCTCCGAACTCCTCGCTTCCGTTCGCCCGATGAGCGCCAACTACGGGGCCAACACCATCGCTTCCTTCACCGTGGTCGCCGTCGTCTTCGTCCTCCTCAACTTCGCCCTCACCACCTTCGCCTCCTGGCTGGAGCGCCGCCTGCGCCGCGGCAAGCGCTCCACCGGCGCGGTCGTCGGCGCCGACGCCGTGGAGGACCTGGCCGCCCCGGGCGAGCCGGGGCGGGCCGGGCCCCCCTGACGGCGGGTGCTCAGCCCCGGGCGGCGGGCTGCCGAAACGAAGGGCATGACCTTCTCGCCCGCGCCGCCCGAGGCGCCCCGCGCCCCGGCGCGCACCGACCGCCTCCCCGCCGCCCTCGGCGGACTGCTCGCCGGATACGGCGGGCTCGCCTTCGCCGCGCTCGTCACGGTCGCCGTCCGCCCCGAGGCGGCCCCCGTCGCGGCCGTCGGCGGGGTCGTCGTCGACCACACCCCCGCGGGCGTCAAGGAATGGGCCATCCGCACCTTCGGCGAGAGCGACAAGACCGTCCTCCAGACCGGCGTCCTCATCCTGCTCGCCGCCCTCGCCGCGGGGCTCGGGACGCTCGCCCTGCGCAGCCGTGCCGCCGCCCTCACCGGGGTCGGCGGGCTGGGTCTGGTGGGCGCCCTCGCCGCCGTGACCCGCCCCGACTCGGAGTCCTGGACCGACGCCCTGCCCTCGCTGGCCGGGGCCGCGGCCGCCGCGCTGGTCCTGTACCTGCTGACCCGGCGGCTCGCCGGCCCCTCCGGCCAGGCGCCCGAGGAGGCCCGCCGGCGGTTCCTGGCGGCCGGGGCCGGCACCCTCCTCGGGGCGACCGGCGCCCTCCTCCTCGCCCGCTCGGTCGGCTCCACCCGCTCCGAGCACGCCACCTCCTCCCGCAAGGCCCTCCGGCTGCCCCGCCCCGCCTCGCCCGCCCCCGCCGTACCGCCCGGGGCGCAGCTCGGCGTCGACGGGATCAGCCCCTTCGTCACGCCGAACGGCGACTTCTACCGCGTCGACACCGCCCTCGTCGTGCCCCGGATCGACGCCGACACCTGGTCCCTGCGCATCCACGGCCAGGGCGTGGCCCGCGAGCTCACCCTGACCCTGGCCGAGCTGTTCCGCCGCGAGGTCGTCGAGCGCGACATCACCCTCAACTGCGTCTCGAACGAGGTCGGCGGACCGTACGTCGGCAACGCCCGCTGGCTGGGCGTGCGCCTCGCCGGGCTGCTGCGGGAGGCCGGGGTGCGCCCGCCCTCGGCCGGCGGCCCGGCCGACCAGCTCGTCGCCCGCTCCGTCGACGGCATGACGATCGGCACCCCCGTCGAGACCGTCATGGACGGCCGGGACGCCCTGCTCGCCTTCGGGATGAACGGCGAGCCGCTGCCCTTCGCCCACGGCTTCCCGGTGCGCATGCTCGTCCCCGGCCTGTACGGCTATGTCTCCGGCTGCAAGTGGATCACCTCCATCGAGCTGACCACCTTCGCCGCGTACGACGCCTACTGGGTGCCGCGCGGCTGGGCGGCCCAGGCCCCCGTCAAGACCCAGTCCCGGATCGACACCCCCAAGGCCTTCAGCCGTCCGAAGGCCGGAACGGTCCCCGTCGCCGGGGTCGCCTGGGCCCAGCACCGGGGCATCTCACGCGTCCAGGTGCGGGTCGACGACGGCCCCTGGCAGGACGCCGAGCTGGGGACCGAGGACGGCCGCGACACCTGGCGCCAGTGGGTCTACCGCTGGCCGGCTAAGCCCGGACGGCACACCCTCACGGCCCGGGCGACCGACGGCACCGGCGCGGTCCAGACCGAGCGGTGGGTCGGGACCATGCCCGACGGGGCCACCGGTCTGCACTCCGTCACGGTCACGGTCGAGGCGGACTGAAGGCGGGGCGGGGGCCCGCCGCGGGGGAGGGCCGGGAGGGCTCCGGGGTGCCGGGGACGCACCGGCGCAGCACCATGGAAGGCATGGACGGTACGGACGGCACGAGCGGTACGGGCCGTGCGCCGGGCCCTGCCGGACTCGGCGAGGTGAGCGCCCCCGGCCGCGTCGCCGGACCCGACGAGGGCATCGGCACGGCGGAGCTGGCCCTCGCCGCCCGCAACCACGGACTGCCCCTCGAAGCACTGCGCTACGACACCACCCCGCCCGGTCTGCACTACGTCCTCGTCCACTACGACATCCCCGCCGCCGACGCCGAGGACTGGCGGCTGACCGTCGGCGGCCTGGTGCGCCGGCCCCTCGACCTCGGCCTCGCGGAGCTGCGGGCGCGGCCCTCCGTCACCCACCGGGTCACCCTGGAGTGCGCGGGCAACGGCCGGGCCCGGCTCAGCCCCCGCCCGGTCAGCCAGCCCTGGCTCGTCGAGGCCGTCGGCACGGCCGACTGGACCGGCGTCCCGCTCGCCGCCCTGCTCTCCGAGGCCGGCGTCGGGGAAGGCGCCGTCGAGGCCGTGTTCACCGGAGCCGACCACGGCGTCGAGCGCGGCACGGAACAGGACTACCGGCGCAGCCTGCCGCTCGCCCTCGCCGCCGACCCGGACCGCGGCGTCCTCGTCGCCCACACGATGAACGGCGCCCCGCTGCCGCCCCAGCACGGACACCCGCTGCGCCTGGTCGTGCCCGGCTGGTACGGCATGGCCTCGGTGAAGTGGCTGCGGGACGTCACCGTGACCGCGACCCCCTTCACCGGCTTCCAGCAGTCCGTCGCCTACCGCTACCGGCAGGGCCCCGACGAGCCCGGCGAACCCGTCGACGTCATCGCGCCCCGGGCCCTGATGATCCCGCCCGGCTTCCCCGACTTCATGACCCGCACCCGCGTGGTCCGCCCCGGCCCCGTCCCGCTCGCCGGCCGCGCCTGGTCGGGCCACGCGCCCGTGACCCGCGTCGAGCTCAGCACCGACGGGGAGCGCACCTGGACCGACGCCGAGGTCACCGCCGACCCGCGGCGCCCCTGGGCCTGGGCCGCCTGGCACACCACCTGGACGCCGGTCCCCGGCCCGCACCTCCTCACCGTCCGCGCCACCGACGCCGCCGGGCACACCCAGCCGCTCACCGCCCCGTGGAACCGGGGCGGCTTCGGAAACAACCTGGTGCAGCGGGTGGAAGTGCTCTGCGTCACCTAGCGCCGACGGCGCGGCGGGGCGCCGGGGCGGTGGCGCGGGGCAGGGCGACAGCCCCGGCCACGGCAACGTAGGGTCGACCCGGACGCCGCACATCCCGCATGACCGAGGAGCATTCCGTGACCGACCCGGAGACCACCGCCCTGCAGCAGCAGATCGCCCGTGAGCTCGAGGTCGGTGAGACCTTCGACCCGGCCACCGAGATCGAGCGCCGCGTGGCCTTCCTCGCCGAGCGCCTCACCTCCAGCGGTCTCGGCTGCCTCGTCCTCGGCATCAGCGGCGGCGTCGACTCCACCACCACCGGTCGGCTCTGCCAGCTCGCCGTCGAGCGTGCCCGCGCCGCCGGCCACCAGGCCACCTTCTACGCGATGCGGCTGCCCTACGGCGTCCAGGCCGACGAGCACGACGCCCAGCTCGCCCTCGACTTCATCCGCGCCGACGAGGTCCTCACCGTGGACGTCAAGCCGGCCAGTGACGCCGCCCTCGACGCCACCGTGGCCGCCGGCGTCTCCTTCCGTGACGCGCACCACCAGGACTTCGTCCACGGCAACATCAAGGCCCGGCAGCGGATGATCGCCCAGTACGCCGTCGCGGGCGCCCACAACGGCCTGGTCGTCGGCACCGACCACGCCGCCGAGGCCGTCTCCGGCTTCTTCACCAAGTACGGCGACGGCGCCGCCGACCTGGTCCCGCTCACCGGTCTCACCAAGCGCCGGGTCCGCGCCGTGGCGGCCGAGCTCGGCGCCCCCGCCGAGCTGGTCTGGAAGACCCCGACCGCCGACCTGGAGACCCTCGACCCGGGCAAGCCGGACGAGGACGCCCTCGGCGTGACGTACGACGAGATCGACGACTTCCTGGAGGGCAAGCCGGTCGGCGAGGCCGCCTTCGCCTCGATCGTGCGCCGCTACGAGCTGACCGAGCACAAGCGCCGGCTCCCCATCGCGCCCTGATCCGGGCCCTCACGCGAGGGTGACAGGCGAGGGACCATCCGGCCGTTTCCGCGTGGCGGGCGCGGCCGGGTGCGCGGGCCGTGGTGTGCCCTGATGGGACGTCAGAAGACGTGCCACCGAAGGGAGAACGCCATGTTCGGCACCGCGAGGGCATTCAGCGGCTTCTCGGTCGACGACCTCGCCGAGGCCCGCCGCTTCTACGGCGAGACGCTCGGCCTCCAGACGTCCGTCGAGGACGAGGGCGCGGACGGGGGCATGCAGGTCCTCTTCCTCACCCTCGCGGGCGGGGCGAGGGTCTTCGTCTACCCGAAGGGCGACCGGCACATCCCGGCGAGCTTCACGATCCTCAACTTCGTCGTCGACGACGTCGACGCGGCCGTCGACGAGCTGCGGGCCAAGGGCGTGGAGACCCTGCGCTACCCCGAGTTCGACCAGGACGAGAAGGGCATCGCCCGCCAGGCCGGCGGCGGCCCGTCCGTCGCCTGGTTCGCCGATCCCGCGAAGAACGTCCTGGCGGTCCTCCAGCGCTGAGGCACCGACGGGCGCCCCGTACGTCACGCACAGGAGCACTCTTGACCACCTACCGCCAGCCCGGGCTCGTCCTCACGGACCGGCGCTTCACCGTGCCCCTCGACCACGACCGCCCGGACGGCGAGACCCTGGAGGTCTACGGACGCGAGGTCGTCGCGGGCGACAAGGCGGCCAGGACCGACCTGCCCTGGCTGCTCTACCTGGAGGGCGGGCCCGGCTTCGGCGCCCGCCGCTTCATCGGCCCGCAGGCCTGGCTCGGGCGGGCCGTGCGGGAGTTCCGGGTCCTCCTCCTCGACCAGCGCGGCACCGGGCGCTCCACCCCCGCCACCCGGCAGACCCTGCCGCTGCGCGGCGGGCCCCGCGAACAGGCCGCCTACCTGGCCCACTTCCGTGCCGACTCCATCGTCAGGGACTGCGAGCTGATCCGCCGGCAGCTGACCGGCGGCGCCCCCTGGACCGTCCTCGGCCAGAGCTTCGGCGGCTTCTGCGCCACCCACTACCTGGGCGCCGCCCCCGAGGGCCTGGAGACCGTCCTCGTCACCGGCGGACTGCCCTCCCTGAACGCAACCGCCGACGAGGTCTACCGGGCCGCCTACCCGCGCGTCCAGCGCAAGAACGAGGCCCACTACGCCCGCTACCCCGACGACGTCGAGCGGGCCCGCCGGATCGCCGCGCACCTCACCGAGCACGAGGTCGTCCTGCCCGGCGGCGGACTGCTCACCCCCGAGGCCTTCCAGTCCCTGGGCATCCTCCTCGGCGGTGGCGACGGCACCCACCAGCTCCACCTCCTCCTGGAGGACGCCTTCGTCCCCACCCCGGCGGGACCGGCCCTCTCCGACGCATTCCTGGAAGGCGTCCAGGCCCACCTCTCGTACGCCGGGCACCCGCTGTACGCCGTCCTGCACGAGGCCATCTACGCCCAGGGGCAGGGCCCGACCGGCTGGGCCGCCGAACGCGTGCGCGCAGAGTTCCCGCGGTTCGACGCCGCAAAGACGCTGGCGGGCGACGGGCCGCTGCTGTTCACCGGCGAGACCGTCCACCCCTGGCACTTCGTCACGGACCCCGCCCTGCGCCCCCTGCGCGAGACCGCCGAGCTCCTCGCCGCCCGCACCGACTGGGCCCCGCTCTACGACCCGGCACGGCTCGCCGCCAACGAGGTCCCCGTGGCCGCCGCCGTCTACCACGACGACATGTACGTGGACACCGCCCACTCCCTGGACACCGCGCGGGCCATCCGGGGGCTGCGCACCTGGGTCACCGACGAGTACGAGCACGACGGGGTCAGGGCCGGCGGCCCGCGGGTGCTCGACCGCCTGCTGGCCCTGGCCCGCGGCGAGCTCTGACCCCAGCGGCGGGCTCTGACCGGGGCGGCGGGCTCCGACCGGGGCGGCAGGCTCCGCGCGGAGTGGCGGGCTCTGACCGGGGCGGCGGCCTCTGACCGGCGCGGCGGGCTCTGACCGGGGATAGGATGCGCGGCGCACGCGGTCGGCAGGCGGTCGGCACCCCGGCCACGACCCGATCGGCGTGCGATCGGCACGCGTTCGGCGCTCGGAGCACCAGGGGGTCCGGTGGCACACGGCGGGATCCCGGTCTCCGGACGCGAGCTGAAGTTCCGCGCCCTGACCGCCCAGTTGCGCCGCGGCCTGCTCGACGGCACCTGGCCGCCCGGCAGCAAGCTCCCCACCGAACGCGCGCTCGCCGCCGAGGCCGGGGTCTCCGTGACCACGGTCCGGCGGGCGTACGAGGACCTCGTCGCGCTGGGCCTGGTCGAACGGCGCCAGGGCGTGGGCACGTTCGCCGGCCGGCGCGCCGAGGAGGAGCGCGCCGACCGCAGGGTCGTCGGCGTCCTCGTCCCCGACACCGCCTTCTACTACCCCCGCGTCCTGCAGGGCATCGAGCAGGAGCTCGCCGCGGCCGGGGCCCGGCTGGTCCTCGCCTGCTCGCACTACGACCCGGCCGAGGAGGACGCGGCCCTCGCGCGGCTGCTGTCCGCCGGCGTCCACGGGCTGCTGCTCGTGCCCACCCTGCACACCGCCACCGACCCGGGCCGGCGCGCCGAGGAGCTGCTCGCCCTGCCCGTGCCCGCCGTCCTCGTCGAACGGCGGCTCGCCGCCCACGGCCCCGGCGATCCCACCGAGCACGTCTGCACCGACCACGAGGGCGGAGCCTACGACGCCGTGCGGCACCTGCACGCCCTGGGCCACCGCCGGCTCGGGCTCGTCGTGCGCTCCGACGCCCCGACCACGGCGCCCATCAGGTCGGGCTTCGCCCGCGCGGTGGCCGACCTGGGGCTGCCGGATCCCGGCCGGGTGAGCGCGGCGATGGGGGAGTGGGACGCGGAGCGGGCCGACCGCGCCGTGGCCGCGCTGCGCGCCGCCGGGGTCACGGGCGCGCTCTGCTTCGGCGACCGCGAGGCCGCCCTCGTGCTGGCCGCGGCCCGCCGCGCGGGGTTGCGGGTCCCCGGCGAACTGGCCCTGATCAGCTACGACAACGAGTTCGCCGATGTGGCGCAGACCCCGCTGACGGCCGTCTCCCCGCCGAAGTTCCAGCTCGGCAGGCTCGCCGCGCAGATCCTGCTGCGCCGCCTCGCCGAGGGCGAGGCCTCCGCGCTCCACCAGGTGCGGCTGCGGCCGCGACTGGTCGTGCGGGCCTCGTGCGGGGCGCCCCGGAGTGCGCGAGGGTGAGCGTTTACCCCAAGAAGCGAGCATGAAAGTCCAAGTTCTCCTCACAGTTTGCGCATTGTTCGCTAGCGTCTCCCGGGGTACAACACCGTCCGAGCCCCGGCGTCCGATCCGGGACCTGGTCCGGAGAGGACGCATATGACCACCCATGTGGACATCGAGATAGCCAGCCAGCCGTACTGCTGGCGCCGGGCCGCCGAGATCGCCGCGGACCGCGCCGAACTGCTGCCCCGCGCCGGCGAGCGGGTCGCCGTCGTCGGCTGCGGCACCTCGTACTTCATCGCCCGGGCCTACGCCGCCCTGCGCGAGTCCCTCGGCGGCGGCGAGACCGACGCCTTCCCCGCCTCCGACCCGACCCCGCTCGGCCGGGGCTACGACCGGATCGTCGCGCTCAGCCGCTCGGGCACCACGACCGAGGTCGCCGACCTGCTCGTGCGGGCCGCGGGACACGTCCCGACCCTGCTCCTCACCGGGGTGCCCGGCAGCCCGGCGGCGCGTCTCGCCGACGCCGTCCTCGACCTCGGTTTCGCCGACGAACGCTCCGTGGTGCAGACGCGGTTCCCCACCACCGCGCTCCAGCTGCTGCGGGCCGGCCTCGGCGTCGACCTCGGACCCTCGATCGTGGACGCCGAACTCGCCCTGTACGAACCGCTGCCCGCGAGCTGGACCCGGCACGGCCAGTTCACCTTCCTCGGCACCGGCTGGACCGTCGGGCTCGCCGACGAGGCGGCGCTCAAGCTGCGCGGCGCCGCCCGCGCCTGGACCGAGTCGTACCCCGCGATGGAGTACCGGCACGGGCCGATCGGCATCAGCGACCCGGGCAGCCTCGTCTGGTGCCTCGGCCCCGTGCCGTCCGGCCTGGCCGACGAAGTCGGCGCCACCGGCGCCCGGTTCGTCTCCGACGCCGTCGACCCGGTCGCCGCCCTGGTGCGCGCCCAGCGCCTCGCCGTCGCCCTCGCCGCCCGCCGGGGGCTCAACCCCGACCGCCCCCGCCACCTCACCCGCTCGGTGATCCTCGCCGGGGCGCGCTGAACCCCCCTCCGCCGCCGGGGGCGCGGCCCGTATCCTGCGCCCATGACCGACACCACCACCGGGCAGACCCCGCCGCAGCTGGAAGAGATGCCGTCCGACTGGCAGCGCGCCCTCGCCGTCGTCGCCCACCCCGACGACCTGGAGTACGGCTGCGCCGCGGCCGTCGCCGGCTGGACCGACGCCGGCAAGGAGGTCGTCTACGTGCTCGCCTCCCGCGGTGAGGCGGGCATCGACGGCCTCGGGCCGGCCGAGTGCGGTCCGCTGCGCGAGCGCGAACAGCGGGACAGCGCCGCGGTGGTGGGCGTACGGACGGTGGAGTTCCTCGACCACCGGGACGGGGTGATCGAGTACGGGCTCGGGCTGCGCCGCGACATCGCCGCCGCCATCCGCCGCCACCGTCCCGAACTCGTCCTCACCCTCAACCACCGGGACACCTGGGGCCCCGAGCCCGGCGGCTTCTGGAACACCCCCGACCACCGGGCCGTCGGCCGCGCCACCCTGGACGCGGCCGCCGACGCCGGCAACCGCTGGATCTTCCCCGAGCTGACCGAGGAGGGCCTCGCACCCTGGGACGGGGTGCGCTGGGTCGCGGTGGCCGGCTCCAACCTCCCGACCCACGCGGTCGACGCGGGCCCGGGCCTGGAGCGCGCCACCCGCTCGCTCCTGTCCCACCGCACCTACATCGAGGCGCTGACGGACCAGGACGCGGAGGCGTACTGCCGCGAGTTCGTCGCCACCTCGACGGCCCGCGCATCGGGCCGCTTCGGCGGGCGCCCCGCGGTGGCGTTCGAGGTGTTCCCCCGGTAGGGCGCGGACGCTAGGCTCCACCCCCGGTCTGACGGTGCATCAGGAATCGGGGAGGTCGCGGTGATCGACACGCTCGACCACACCGTCCCGGAGGGCGGGGAACGGCTCACCCTCCGGGTCGAGGACGGCATCGCGGTGGTCACCCTCTGCCGCCCGGAGAAGCTCAACGGCTGGAGCTGGGAGGCCACTCGCCAGCTCGGTCTCGTCGCGGACCGGATCCGCTTCGACGAGCGCGTCCGCGCGGTGCTGCTGCGGGCCGAGGGGCGCGCCTTCTGCGCGGGGATCGACGTCACCGCACCCGGCGGGGCCATCTCCGGGCGGTCGGCGGCCGAGCGCACCGAGAACTACGCGGAGGGCGTCCGCTGGGCCCACGAGCGCTTCGCCGCCTTCGCCCGGCTGCCGCAGCCCGTCGTCGCCGCCGTGCAGGGCTACTGCCTCGGCTTCGGCTTCGAGCTCGCCCTCATGGCCGACATCCGGATCGCCGCCGACGACGCCGTCTTCGCCCTCCCCGAGACGGGGATCGGCGTCGCCGTGGACGCGGGCGGCGACCTGCGGATCGCCCGCGAGGCGGGCGCGGGCTGGGCGAAGTACCTGGCGCTCACCGGCCGCCGGATCGACGCCGCCACCGCCGAACGCCTCGGCCTGGTCCAGCGCGTCACGACCGCCGGGGGCCTGGCGCCGGCCGCGTACGAGACGGCCGGGGCCATCGCCGCGGCCGCCCCGCTCGCCGTCCGGGCGGTGAAGCGGAACATCGACGCCTTCGCCGACCAGGGCCTCGCCGCCGCCCTCGACCGCACCGCGCTCGCCGCTGCGGTCACCCTCGCCTCCGAGGACGCCCGGGAGGGCTACACGGCGAAGGCGGCCCGCAGGCCGCCCCGCTTCGAGGGCCGCTGAGCGGCCCCGACCGTCACATCCCGGGGTCCGGCCGCAGGACGGCGAACGGCGCCCCGAAGGGGTCCGCGAGCCAGGCGATCCGGCCCACGTCCGGGACGTCCGCGGGCGGCATGAGCACCGAGCCGCCGCTCTCCTGGACGGAGGTCGCGACGACATCGGCGTCCGCCACCGCGAAGTAGGGGATCCAGTGCGCCTTCTTCGCCCCCTCCCGCAGCGGGGCCACCCCGCCGAAGGTGGCGTCCTCCTGGTCGCCGGCTGCCGTCGAGATCACCCGGTAGGTCATGCCGGACGACTCCATCTCCGACCACCGCCAGCCGAACAGCTCCCGGTAGAAGCCGAGGGTGGCCTCCGGGTCGGGGACGTGCAGCTCGGCCCAGAGCAGGGTGTGGTTCTCGGAGGTCCGCTCCAGGCCCCGCACGGCGTTCGGCTGCCACACGGCGAAGTCGGCGCCGGCCGGGTCGGTCAGGGCGGCCGTCCGCCCGGCGTCCATGACGTCCACCGGGGCGAGCCGGACCCGGCCGCCGCCCTCCTCGGCGGCCTTGGCGGTGGCCTCGGCGTCCGGCGTCTCGAAGTAGATCGTCCAGGCGCTGCTCGCGCCCTCCTCGGTGAGCGGGCCGAGGGCGGCGACGGTCCTGCCCTCCTGCTGGAAGAAGCCGTAGCCGCCCGTGTCGGGGCCGGCGGAGACGAAGTCCCAGCCGAAGACCCGGCCGTAGAACATCGCTGCGGCGGCGGTGTCGGGGCTGCCGAGGTCGAGCCAGTCGGGTGAGCCCGTGGTGAAGTCCGTACCGAGCATGAGGAAGAGTCCCGTCCTTCCGGTGGGGAGGCCGTGCCGAGGCGGAGCGGGTGACCGGGTTCCGGCCACCATGACCGATCCTCGCCCCGGCTCCCGCCCGCCGCAGCCCCGCCGGCCCGGTTTCATCCGCACGGCCCAGCGCGCTTCAGCCCCCGTCCGCCGCGCGCCACACGAACGCCCCGTGCCCCAGCTGTGCCCGCACCGGTACCACCGGATCGTTCACCAGGGACCTGCGCTGCCAGTTGGCCCCGTCGACCACCAGGGTGTGCCCGCTGACGAAACGGGCGTACGGGGAGGCCAGGAAGGTCGCCGCCCAGCCCAGCTCGCGCGGGTGCCCGACCCGCAGGGCGGGCTGCCGGGCGTCCGGCCGCCCGGTCCGGTCGAGGGTGGCCCGGACCGCGGGCACCATGTCCTCGTGCGGCATGAGGCCCGGCACCAGGCCGTTGACCTGGATTCCGTACGGCCCCCACTCCACGGCCAGGGTCTCCGTCAGGTTCTTCACCCCGGCCTTCGCCGCCGCCGAGTGCGCGTACCCGGGGCCGCCGGTCCACGCGTACGAGGCGCCGACGTTGACGACGGAGGCGGGCGTCCCCGCGGCCAGATGCCGGCGGGCGAACTCCCGGGTGGCGAACCAGGTCCCGGTGAGGGTGATGTCCACCACCGCCCGCCAGCCGTTCGGCGACAACTCCTCCGCCGGCACGGGAAAGTTGGCGGCCGCGCAGTTCACCAGGACGTCCGGCCGGGCGCCCAGTGCCGCCTCGCAGGAGTCGAGCACCCCGGCGACCCGATCCGGGTCCCGGATGTCGCACACCCCGGTCACCACCCGGGTCCCGGCGACCGCCGCCAGCTCCTCGCGGGCCGCCGCGAGCCGCCCGGCCGTGCGGCCCAGGATCGCCAGATCGGCGCCGAGCCGGGCGAACTCGGCGGCGATCGCCTTGCCGAGGCCGGAGCCCCCGCCGGTCACCAGGACCGCCCGGCCCCGGAAGGTGCCGGCCGGCAGTGCGCTCGCGCCGAGCGGGGGAGGGGCGGGCAATCCCGGAGTCCTGGCGAAGCCCTCGTCCGTCGTGTCCTTCGTCTCGTCCATGGGCGCATCGATAGCGCCCCGCGGCCGAGAACTGAAGCCCCGTCAGGCCCCGTTCGCGCCCGCCCTCCGGTCCAGGTCGGCGAGGAGGAGGTCCCGCTGACCGCGGCCCCCGCCCGGTAGCCGCCGCTCACCGCGTTGACCACCTGCTCGTGCGCGCCGACCGCGCTCCCCGCCGCCCACACGCCCGGCACGCTGGTGCGGCCCGTCTCGTCCACGGCCGTGAAGCGGCCCACCACCACGTCGTACATCTCGTTCCCGGCCATGCCGCGAGGGTCGCCCCGACCGTGCTCGCTTGACAAAGGAAGTTGCCGTTTCTGCAATGGAGCCATGACCAGCGAAGACGACGACCGCATCGACGCGGTGCTGACCGAGGTCGGCCCCCGGCTGCGCCGCATCCGCCGCGAGCGCGGCTCCACCCTGGCGGAGCTCTCCGCCGCCACCGGCATCTCCGTGAGCACCCTCTCCCGGTTGGAGTCCGGTCAGCGCAAGCCCAGCCTGGAGCTGCTGCTGCCGATCGCCCGCGCCCACCAGGTGCCGCTCGACGAACTGGTCGGCGCCCCGCCCGTCGGCGACCCCCGGGTGCGGGCGAAGCCGATCGTCCGGCACGGACGCACCCTCTACCCGCTCACCCGCCAGCCCGGCGGACTCCAGGCCTACAAGGTCGTCCAGGAACCGGGCGCCGAGCCGGCCGACCCGCGGGTGCACGAGGGGTACGAGTGGCTCTACGTGCTCTCCGGCAGCCTGCGCCTGGTGCTCGGCGAGCACGACGTGGTCCTCGGGCCCGGCGAGGCGGCCGAGTTCGACACCCGGGTGCCGCACTGGTTCGGTGCGGCCGGGGACCGGCCGGTCGAGTTCCTGAGCCTGTTCGGACCGCAGGGGGAGCGGATGCATGTGAGGGCGCGTCCGAAGAAGTCCTGAGCGCCTGGTTCCCCCAGGACCAAGCGACCGCTTAGTATGCCGTCGACCGCGCAGGACCGACGACGGCTGCTGGAGGCCCCGGATGCAGGCTTGGCGAGTGCACGAGAACGGCGAACCGGGCGAGGTGATGCAGCGCGACGACATCGAACGCCCGGTGCCCGGCGACGGCCAGGTCCTGCTCAAGGTCCGCGCCACCGGCATCAACTTCCCCGACGCGCTGCTGTGCCGGGGCCAGTACCAGGTGCGGCCCCCGCTGCCCTTCACCCCCGGCGTGGAGATCTGCGGGGAGACCGAGGACGGGCGCCGGGTCATCGCCACCCCGGCCCTTCCCCACGGCGGCCTCGCCGCCTACGCGGTGGCCGACGCCGGCGCCCTGCTGCCGGCCCCCGAGGCCCTGGACGACGCGGAGGCCGCCGCGCTCCACATCGCCTACCAGACCGGCTGGTTCGGGCTGCACCGCAGGGCCGCCCTGAAGGAGGGCGAGACCCTGCTCGTGCACGCCGCCGCGGGTGGCGTGGGCAGCGCCGCCGTCCAGCTCGGCAAGGCCGCGGGCGCCACCGTCATCGGCGTCGTCGGCGGCCCCGACAAGGCCGCCGTCGCCCGCGAGCTCGGCTGCGACGCCGTCGTCGACCGGAGCACCGAGGACGTCGTCGCCGCCGTCAAGGAGGCCACCGGCGGCCGGGGCGCCGACGTGATCTACGACCCGGTTGGCGGCGCCGCCTACCAGCAGTCCGCCAAACTGGTCGCCTTCGAGGGCCGGATCGTCGTCGTCGGCTTCGCCAGCGGCACCGTGCCCGCCCCCGCCCTCAACCACGCCCTGGTGAAGAACTACTCGATCCTGGGGCTGCACTGGGGCCTGTACAACCTCAAGGACCCGGCCGCCGTCCTGCGCTGCCACGAGACCCTCACCGAGCTCGCCGCCAAGGGCCTGATCAAGCCGTACGTCAGCGAGCGCGTCCCCTTCGACGCCGCGGCCGACGCCGTGCAGCGGGTCTCGGAGGGCGTCACCACCGGCCGGCTGGTCGTTCTCCCGGCGGGACTCCCGGAAGGAGCCCGCGCATGACGCCCGCCCCCGACGCCGCCGCGCTCGTCGAGCGCACCCGCCGGCTGCTCGCCGAGCACCCGCCCGCCACCACCGACCGCACCGACTTCCTGCGCGCCCGCTTCGACGCCGGACTCGCCTGGGTGCACTATCCCGTCGGCCTCGGCGGACTCGACGCCCCGCGCTCCCTCCAGGCCGTCGTCGACGCCGAACTCGCCGCCGCGAACGCCCCCGACAACGACCCGCGCCGGATCGGCATCGGCCTCGGCATGGCCGCCCCGACGCTCCTCGCCTACGGCTCCGACGAGGTCAAGGAGCGCTTCCTCAAGCCGCTCTGGGTCGGCGAGGAGGTCTGGTGCCAGCTCTTCAGCGAGCCCGGCGCGGGCTCCGACCTCGCCGCGCTCGGCACCCGCGCGGTGCGCGACGGCGACTCGTGGGTCGTCAACGGGCAGAAGGTGTGGACGTCCAGCGCCCATGTCGCCCGCTGGGCCATCCTCATCGCCCGCACCGACCCCGAACAGCCCAAGCACCGCGGCATCACCTACTTCGTCTGCGATATGACCGACCCCGGCGTCGAGGTCCGCCCACTGCGCCAGATCACCGGCGAGGCCGAGTTCAACGAGGTCTTCCTCACCGACGTGCGCATCCCCGACAGCCACCGCATCGGCGAGGTCGGGGACGGCTGGCGGGTCGCCCAGACCACCCTCATGAACGAGCGGGTCTCCATCGGCGGCGCCCGCATCCCCCGCGAGGGCGGCATGATCGGCAAGGCCGCCGGGACCTGGCGCGCCCGGCCCGAACTGCGCACCCACGCCCTGCACCGACGGCTGCTCGACCTGTGGGTGGACGCCGAGGTGGCCAGGCTCACCGGCGAGCGGCTGCGCCAGCAGCTCGTCGCGGGCCAGCCGGGCCCGGAGGGCAGCGCCATGAAGCTCGCCTTCGCCCGCCTCAACCAGGAGATCAGCGGCCTCGAGGTCGAACTCCTCGGCGACGAGGGCCTGTCGTACGGGGACTGGACGATGGTCAGGCCCGACCTCGTCGACTTCACCGGGCGCGACGCGGGCTACCGCTATCTGCGCTCCAAGGGCAACTCGATCGAGGGCGGCACCAGCGAGGTGCTGCTCAACATCGTCGCCGAGCGGGTCCTCGGGCTGCCCGCCGAGCCCCGCAACGACAAGGACGTCGCCTGGAAGGACCTCGCGCGATGAGCGACCTGCTGTACTCCCAGACCGAGGACGACCTGCGCGCGGCGATCCGCTCCCTGCTCGCCGACCGGGCGGACACGGCGACCGTGCTCGGCCGGATCGAGACCCCGAACCCCTACCCGCCGGGCCTCTGGGAGGCCCTCGCCGGCGGGATCGGCGCCGCCGGACTGCTCGTGCCGGAGAAGCTGGGCGGCCAGGGCGCGAGCCACCGCGAGGCGGCCGTCGTCCTGGAGGAGCTCGGGCGCGCGGTGACCCCGGCGCCGTATCTGACGAGCGCGGTGGTGGCCACCGGGACGCTCCTGGCGCTCGGCGCGGAGACGGGCCCGGTCGCGGACCTGCTCGGCGCGCTGGCGCGCGGCGAGCGCGTCGCCGTCCTCGCCGTCCCGTTCTCGACGGCCCCCGACGGGGTGCCGGCCGGCTCCGAGGCGCCGGTCCCGGCCGTCGCCGACGCCGTCGCCGCCGACGTCCTCCTGGTGCCGCGCGCCGACGGCCTCTACGCGGTCGAGGCCGCGGACGCCGTCGTCACCCCGCGGTCCCCGCTCGACCTGACCCGCCCGCTCGCCACCGTCGACGCGAGCGGCGCGCGGGGCACCCGGCTCGCCGACGCCGCCGCCGCCCGCGAGGCGGTCCGGCGCGGGCTGCTCACCGGCGCCGGGCTGCTCGCCTCCGAGCAGCTCGGGCTCGCCGAATGGTGCCTGGAGGAGACCGTGCGGCACACCCGTGACCGGCACCAGTTCAACCGGCCGGTCGGCTCCTTCCAGGCGCTCAAGCACCGGATGGCCCAGCTCTGGCTGGAGCTCGTGGGGGCCAGGGCGGCGGCACGGGCGGCGGCCGACGCACTCGCGACCGGCGCCGAGGACGCCGAGCTGACCGTGGCCGTCGCCCAGGCGTACTGCTCGAAGGCCGCGGTGCGCGCGGCGGAGGAGTGCGTACAGCTGCACGGCGGCATCGGGATGACCTGGGAGCACCCCGCCCACCTGGCGCTGAAGCGGGCCAAGTCCGATGCCATCGCGCTGGGTTCGGCGGGGCGTCACCAGGACGCGATCGCCGCTCTGGTGGACCTCCCGGCGCCCGCGTAGGCGGCTGCGAGAGGTCCCGTAAGGGACCCCTGCCGCCGGCACCCCTTTACATACTGTTTAATTGCAAGCTGTTCGCAATAACGGTTGATCTTCAAAAGGGGTGTGGACGTCATGACCGCCCGATCCATACGCGGCGCGGCCGCCGCGACGCTGGCCGGAACCCTGGCCCTCACCGCGGCGGCCTGCTCGACCCCCGGCGGCGCCGCGGGCTCCGGCGGCCCCGGGGATTCCGCGGTCGTCGGCATCGCCTACGAGCCCGAGTCGCTCAGCCCCCTCCTCGGCTACGGCAAGGACGGCAACTCCAAGATCTTCGACGGCCTGCTCGCCTTCGACGCCGACATGAAGCTGCGACCCGCCCTCGCCACCGCCCTCCCGAAGATCAGCGCGGACGGACTGACCTACAGCTACGAGCTGCGCAAGGGCGTGAAGTTCAGCGACGGCCGGCCGTTCACCGCCAAGGACGTCGTCTTCACCTACCGCACCGTCCTCGACCCGAAGACCAACAACGCCTCCAGGACCGAGCTCGACGCCCTCAGGGACGTACGCGCCGAAGGCGACCACCGCGTCGTCTTCACCCTCAAGTACCCCTACGCGCCCTTCGCCCAGCGCACCGTCCTCGCCATCGCCCCCGAGCACATCGCGGGCCACCAGGACGTCAACACCGGCCCCTTCACGACCCGGCCCGTCGGCACCGGACCGTACGTCCTCACCGGCTGGTCCAAGGGCGAGAAGCTCACCTTCCGGGCCAACCCCGACTACTGGGGCGGCGCACCGGCCGTGAAGAAGTTCACCATGGCGATCATCAAGGACGACGACGTCCGCGCCACCCGCCTGCGCGCCGGCGACCTCGACGGCGCCATCCTCCCGCCGGCCCTGGCCGCCGGCTTCGCGCACGACAAGGGCCGCAAGACCCACGCGGCCAGGACCTACGACTACCGCACCGTCACCCTGCCGACCCACCACCCGGTCACCGGCGACACCGCCGTCCGCCGCGCCCTCGACATCGCCGTCGACCGCCAGGCCATGGTCGACCGGATCCTCGAAGGCGCCGGCAAGCCCGCCTACGGCCCCGTCCCCACCGACAGCCCCTGGTTCGCCAAGGGCACCGAGCGCCGCCACGACCTCGCCGGCGCCCGGAAGATCCTCGACGAGGCCGGCTGGAAGCCCGGCCCCGACGGCGTCCGCGTCAGGAACGGCGTCCGCGCCTCCTTCCCGCTGTGGTACCTCACCGGCGACAAACTCCGCCAGGACCACGCCCTCGCCTACGCCTCCGACGCCAAGAAGGCCGGCATCGAGATCAAGGCCCAGGCCGGTACCTGGGAGGTCATCGAACCCCGCATGAAGACCGACGCCGTCCTCGCCGGCGGCGGCTCGCCCGGCGACCCCGACTTCGACCAGTACCTGCTGCTCACCTCCTCCCTCGCCGGCGACGGCTTCAACAACATGGCCTGGTACTCCGACAAGACCGTCGACAAGGCCCTGGAGGACGGCCGCCGCACCAACGACCCGGCCGCCCGCCGCGCCGCCTACGACACCGTCCAGCGCGCCCTGGTGAAGAACCCCGGCTACACCTTCCTCACCCACATCGACCACCTCTACGTGGTGAACGACCGCTGGGACACGCCCTCCGGCGGGCTCACCACCCAGGTCGAGCCGCACGACCACGGCCTCGCCTCCGGGCCCTGGTGGAACGTCGAGAGCTGGAAGCCGAAGCGGTGAGCCGCCGCCTCCCCTGGGGGGCCCTGGCCCGGATGACGGGACGGCGCGCCCTGGCCGCCGTCCCGGTCCTGCTCGGCGTCACCCTGGCCGTCTTCGCCGTCGCCGACGCCTCCCCCTTCGACCCCGTCAAGGCCTACGCCGGCACCGCCGGACTCACCGCCTCACAGGAGAACCTCGACCAGCTGCGCGCCAACCTGGGCGTCGACCGGCCCCTGCTCACCCGCTGGTGGGAGTGGCTCACCGGCGCCGTCAGCGGCGACCTCGGCCAGTCCACCGTGATGCGCCAGCCCGTCGCCGACGTCATCGCCGAACGCCTCGGCTGGTCCGTGCTGCTCGCCGCCACCGCCTTCCTCGTCGCCGTCACCCTCGGCACCGCCCTCGGCGTGCTCGCCGGGCGCCGCAGGGGCGGCCTGGTCGACCGGGCGGTGAGCTCCGCCGCGTACACCCTGGAAGCGGCCCCCGCCTTCTGGCTCGGCCTGCTCGCCATCTGGTTCTTCGCCCTCAGGCTCGGCGCGCTGCCCGCCGGCGGACTCACCGACACCGCGAGCGACACCGTCACCGCCGGCCAGGTCGCGACCCACCTCGTGCTGCCCGCCCTCGTCCTGGGCGTCTCCCAACTGCCCTGGTTCTTCCTCTACGTGCGGCAGGGCGTCGGCGACGCCCTGGAGGAGGACCCGGTGCGCGGCGCCCGCGCCCGCGGCCTCGCCGAACGGACCGTCCTCACCGGCCACGCCCTGCGCTCGGGCATGCTGCCCATGCTCACCCTGATCGGCTCCCGCGTCCCCGAACTCATCACCGGAGCCCTCCTGGTGGAGACCGTCTTCAGCTGGCCCGGCATCGCCGCCGCCACCGTCCAGGCCGCCGTCTCCGTCGACTTCCCGCTGCTCGCCGCGCTCACCGTGCTCGCCACCGCCGCCGTCCTGCTCGGCAACCTGCTCTCCGACCTGCTGTACGGACTCGCCGACCCGAGGGTGGGCTTCGATGGCTGACCCCCACACCCGGCGCCTCCGGCTCTGGAGCTCCGCCCTCGTCGCCGGCACCCTGGGCCTCGCCGTCCTCCTCGTCCCGCCCCTCGTCCACCTCGACGAACAGGCCGTCGACCTGGGGCAGAAGCTGCTGCCGCCGTCCTGGGACCACCCCTTCGGCACCGACGACCTCGGCCGCGACCTGCTGCTGCGCTGCGTCTACGGCCTGCGCATCTCCCTCCTCGTCGGCCTGGTCGCCGCCCTCGTCGCCACCGTCATCGGGACGGCGGTCGGCGCCGCCGCGGGCGCGCTCGGCGGCCGGTTCGACCGCTTCGTGATGCGGATCGTCGACGCCTTCTCCTCCGTGCCGCACCTGCTCCTCGGCATCTTCGTCGTGGCCATGTTCCGGCCCGGGCTCTGGCCCGTGATCGTCTCCGTGGCCCTCACCCACTGGCTCTCCACGGCCCGGATCGTGCGCTCCGAGGTCCTGTCGCTGCGCACGCGGCCCTTCGTGGACGCCGCGGTCTCGGGCGGCTCCTCCCGCCTGCGCGTCACCGTCCGCCACCTGCTGCCCGCGGTCCTGCCCCAGGCCGGACTCGCCGCCGTCCTGATGGTCCCGCACGCCATGTGGCACGAGTCGGCGCTCTCCTTCCTCGGCCTCGGCCTGCCCAGCCACCAGGCCAGCCTCGGCAACCTCGTGCAGACCGCGCGCTCCTCGCTCCTGGCCGGCGCCTGGTGGCCCACCCTCTTCCCCGGCCTGCTGCTCATCGTGCCCACCCTCGCCCTCGCCGGCCTCGCCGGGATCTGGCGCGACCGGCTCAACCCGCGCCGGCGATCGGAGCTGATGCTGTGAACGAGCAGATCGTGCGCGCCCTCCAGGCCGTCACCGCCGAGCGCGCCGGCGACGCCGTCCTCAGCGTCCGCGGCCTCTCCGTCCGCTTCCGCCTGCGGGGCGGCCGCAGCGTCGCCGCCGTCACCGGCGCCGACTTCGACCTGGCGGCGGGGGAGTGCCTCGCCCTCGTCGGCGAGAGCGGCTGCGGCAAGTCCGTCCTCGCCTCCGCCCTGCTCGGTCTCCTGCCGGGCAACGCCGAGACCTCGGGCAGCGCCCTGCTGACCGGAGCCGGTCCGGGGTCCGGCGAGGCCGCCCTGGAGCTGCTCGCCGCCGACGAGCGCACCCTCGCCCGCACCGTACGGGGACGGCGCGTCGGGCTCGTCCCGCAGAGCCCCGCCGCCCACCTCACGGCGGTGCGCACCGTACGGGACCACCTGGAGGAGACCGTGCGCGCGCTCACGAACACCCCTCGGCGCGGGCGGCGGGCCGCGGCCGAGGCCGCCGCGGAACGGGCCGCGTTCCCCGCCGGGCACCTCGACCGCTACCCGCACGAGCTCTCCGGCGGCCTCGCCCAGCGGGCGGCCACCGCGCTCGCCCTCATCGGCGACGCACCGCTGCTGCTCGCCGACGAGCCCACCACCGGACTCGACCGGGAGCTCGTCGACCGCACCGCCGACGAGCTGCGCCGGCACGTCGACGAGGGCAAGGCCCTGCTGCTCATCACCCACGACCTGGCGGCGGCCCGGCGGGTCGCCGACCGGGTCGCCGTGATGTACGCCGGGCGGATCGTGGAGATCGCCCCCGCCGCCCGCTTCTTCGGCAGCCCCGGCCCGCGCCACCCCTACGCCCGCGGACTGCTCGACGCCCTGCCCGAGCGGGAGTTCACCCCGATCCCGGGACTGCCGCCCGAACTGTCCGACCTGCCGCCGGGCTGTGCCTTCGCCCCGCGCTGCCCCCGGGCCGACGAGGCCTGTGCCGTCCGGCCGACGTTCCTGGCGGGCACGGCCTGCCACCACCCCTGGGGGTCCGAGCGTGCTTGAACTCCGTTCCGTCACCGCCGGGTACGAGCGCCGCAAGCCGGTCTTCCGGGACGCCTCGCTCACCGTGGCCCCCGGCGAGGCCGTCGGCCTGCTCGGCCCCAGCGGCTGCGGCAAGTCCACCCTCGCCCGGGTCGCCGCCCTGCTGCACCGCCCCGACGCCGGACACGTCGGCCTCGACGGCACCGAGGTCCGGGCCTGGCGCCACCGCGCGCCGCGCGAGCTGCGCACCGCGATCGGGGTGGTCTTCCAGCAGCCGCGCCTGGCCGCCGACCCGAGGCTCCGGCTCGCCGACCTGATCGCCGAGCCGCTGCGGGCCACCGGCCGGCGCGGCCTGGTCGCCGAACGCCTCGCGGCCCTCGCCCCGGCCGTCGGTCTCACCGCCGACCTGCTCGGCCGCCGCCCGCACGAGGTCAGCGACGGGCAGCTCCAGCGCGCCTGCCTGGCCCGCGCCCTGGTGCTGCGGCCGCGCTGGCTGGTCTGCGACGAGATGACCGCCATGCTCGACGCCTCGACGACCGCCGCCCTCGTCGGCGCGGTGGAGTCCTACCGGGCCGAGACCGGTGCGGGCCTGCTCGCGGTCGGGCACGACCGGGTGCTCCTGGAGCGCTGGTGCGACCGGACGGTGGAGTGGGCCGGCTGCCTGGGCGGGGGAGACCCGCGGGAGAATGCGGCATGACCCGCACCAGCCCCTGGACGCCGCTGCCCGACGCGCACCCGCTCGGCGGCCTGCGCCCCGTCCTCGACGCGGGTGACGCGGTCCTCGGCCATGAGCCGGGGGGCGGTTACGAGGACCGCTGCTGGGTGCTGCACACGATCCACGACGAGCACGGCCGGCGGCTGCGCTGGCGCGAGGTGCTCGCGGGTGCGGGGCGGCGCCTGGAGGACTGGCCGAAGACCCCCTCGTATCTGCTCTTCCAGGGCATCGAGGGACGGCAGGACCACGAGGGCCCCTCGGACGGCGAGATCGACCGCGCGTGCCTGGTGCGCCTCGTGGCCCTGCTCGCCCGGCACGGCGCCGACGGGCCGGACACCCCGTGCTACGCGGCCCAGGCGCCCATAGAGGACCTCGGCGCGCCGGTCGCGGCCCGCGCGGGACGCCTCGCCGACGCGCCCGCCCACCACGACCGCTGCTCGGGCCGGAGCGGCGGGGGTTGGCTGCAGTTCCCGGCCAACTGGTGGGCGGTGGACGGCTCCTGGTTCGTGCTGACGGACTGGGACCTGTGCGCCACCGAGGTGTTCGGCAGCGCCGCGCTGATCGCCTCGCTCCTCGCCGACGAGGAGCTGGAGGCGGTGCGCCACCCGAGCATCGCCGAGACCTGGGGATAGGGCGCGCCCCGGGAAAGCGGCGTCCAGGAACGGTCCGCTCCGGAACGTCACCCGGATGGCCGCGCCGCCGTACCGCCGTCCGGATCGTCCGGTCCGCCACACTGTCGGCCGAACGCCGCAATTCCGGTGCGGCGGGAGGAGGGTTGGGCGATGGCCGTTTCCGTATCCGTGGTGCTGCTCCTGCTGATTCTTGCCGTGATCTTCCTCCGCAGTGGAGGTCTGAAGTTCTCCCACGCGCTGGTCTGCGCGCTGCTCGGCTTCTTCCTCGCGAGCACGAGCATGGCGCCCACGATCCAGAACGGGGTCGCCGCCACCGCCAACGTGGTGTCCAGCCTGAAGCCCTGACCGCGTCCCGGCGGAACGTTTCATGATCGTGAAGTGCGCGTGAAACGGCGCGCATTTCCATGTACATCTCAAGCACTCGGGCCTACCGTCGCGGCCGGCGCGACCTACGTACGTACCCGAGGAGCCGCATTGACCACCCGACCTCCCGGTCGGCGAGCCCGCGCAGTCGCGCTGATCGCCGCCGTGAGCGCGACCGCGCTCGCCCTCGCCACGCCCGTCGCCCTCGCCGACGAGATACCGCTCGCCCCCGGGCACCGGCTCGTCACGCACTACGAGGGCGCGCCCGCCACCGCCCGGCCCGTCCCCGCCGAGGCCCCGCCCCAGCACCCGTACCTCGCCCCCAACGGCCGCAGCGGCATGCACGCCGACGCCGCCGGCAGCGGCACCCACCCCTGGTCCGGGCCGCTCGGCCGCGACCCCCGGGTCGACAGCGAGAAGATCGCCGCCCTCGGCGGCGAGTGCGCCACGGTCACCTTCGACGCCGGCGGCCGGCTCGTCACCGTCTGCGGCACCTTCAACGGCTTCCTGCTCAAGCTGCTCGACCCGCGCGGCCTGGACACCCTCGCCGAGTACCAGCTGCCGCAGCGCTCCTCCACCGTCGAGGCCATCACCCGCCTCGACTTCGAGAAGATCTTCAAGGACACCTCGGGCGGCGCCTACTTCTACCTCGACAACCGCGACCGGGTCGTCCTCGCCGACTCCCGCCAGCACATCCAGCGCATCGCGCACCGTCAGAAGGCGGACGGCGGCTGGGAGTTCGTCGTCGAGGACGACTGGGACCTGACCTCCCTCGTCCCGCACGACTGCGTCAGCTGGACCCGTCTCTTCCCCAGCGGCGTCTGCGACCCCGTCACCTCCGTGATGCCCGACTGGAACGGGCGCATCTGGTGGGTGACCCGGCTCGGCCGGGTCGGCACCCTCGACCCCGCCACCGGCGTCCCGCGCGCGATCCGGCTGGACGGCGAGGAGATCCAGAACTCCTTCTCCGTCGCCGAGGACGGCGTCTCCATCGTCTCCGACCACGCCCTCTACAGCTTCCGGGCCGACGCCGACGGCACCCCGCGCGTCCAGTGGCGCCAGACCTACGACCGGGGCACCGGCACCAAGCCCGGCTCCGTCAACCAGGGCTCCGGCACCACGCCCGACCTGTTCGGGCTGAACGGCGCGAAGTACGTGGCCATCACCGACAACGCCGACGACCGGATGAACGTCCTCGTCTACCGGCGCGGCACCGACGTGGCCGCGGCCGACCGGCTCGTCTGCAAGGTCCCGGTCTTCGGCCCGGGCGCCTCCACCACCGACAACTCCCTGATCAGCTGGGGCAACAGCCTCGTCGTCGAGAACAACTACGGCTACGAGAACGTCACCACGCTCAGCTTCGGCCGCAGTGTCGTCGGCGGCGCCGCCCGCGTCGACGTCCGGGCCGACGGCAGCGGCTGCGACACCGTGTGGGAGAGCGACGTCCGCTCGCCGTCCACCGTGCCCAAGCTCTCCACCGCCAACGGCCTGCTCTACTTCTACGAGAAGCGACCCCACGTCCTCGGCATCGACGCCTGGTACCTGACGGCCGTCGACTTCCGCACCGGCGAGCGCGCCTGGTCGCGCCTCACCGGCACCGGCGTCGCCTACGACAACAACTGGGCGCCGATCACCATCGGCCCGGACGGCACCGCGTACGTCGGGGTCTTCAACGGCATCGTCGCCGTCCGCGACGGCGCCTGAGGGGCGAAACGCACGGTGCCCGGGACCGCGCGGTCCCGGGCACCTCCGCTCCCGCGCCGACCCGCGGGGAGCCCTCAGACCATCTCGGGCATCTCGCCGACCGTGGTCTTCACGTCGATCACCGCGAACGCCGCGCCCTGCGGGTCGAGGACGGCCGCGAACCGGCCGAAGGGGCTGTCCATGGGGCCGAAGACCTTGCGCCCGCCGGCCCGCTCGGCCGCCTCGACGGCCTTGTCGCAGTTGTCGACGGCGAAGTAGATCTGGATGTACGAGGGGATCTCCGGCGGGAAGTCGTCCGAGCTCATCACCATCCGGCCCAGGACGGGCCCGGCGCCCAGGTCGAAGACCCGGTAGTCCATGTGCTCGTCCATGATCTTCTTCGAGCCGTAGCCGAAGACCTCGGTGAAGAAGGCGTCGGAACGCTCCGGCTCGCGGGTGAAGACCTCCGCCCACACATAGCTGCCCGACTCGCCCTCCAGCTCGAAGCCCTCGTGGGCCCCGGCCTGCCAGACGCCGAAGGCGACGCCCGCCGGGTCCTGCGCCAGGCACATCGAACCGAAGTCGCCCACCTTCATCGGCTCCATCAGCAGCGTGCCGCCCGCGGCCCTGATCTTCTCCGCCGTCGCCGCCACGTCCGGCGAGGCGAAGTACAGACACCAGGCCGACTTCGGCTCGTCCTGGCCCGGCATCGGCGGGACGACCGCGGCGACCGCCTTTCCGTTGCGATAGGCCTGGGTGTAGTTCCCGAACTCCGAGGCGGACTCGCCGAAGGTCCAGCCGAGCACGTCCTCGTAGAACGACTTCGCACCCTCGATGTCCGTGAACATCGCGTCGGTCCAGACCGGCGCGCCTTCAGGTCGTGAGGCCATGACGCTGACTCTCTTCCGATCGATGACGTGTGTACGGCCACGCTAACCAGGGACGCCGCACCCCGCTCGGTGACGTACGGTGACCGCACCTCGGATCCTGCCCCGTCCTCCGTCACCGACGGTGTTCGCGGGCGGTCGGGAGCAGCTCCCTGACCAGCGCCCAGAACACCGGGAAGTCGGGGATCTCCTTGGACTCCCGCGCCCAGCGACCGCCCCCGGCGGTCCGCACCACGACCAGACCGTCCCCGCGCAGCTCGCAGCGCCGCACCCGGTCCCAGGGCGCCGCCCCGGACGGCAGCGTGATGCCCCGGGCGTCCAGCGCCACCTCGCCGAACGCCACGCTCCCGCCCTCCTCCAGGGCCGCCACCGCCACGGGGAGCGCGCGCCGCACGGTCTCGTCCAGGAGGATCTGGGCCAGCTCGCGGATCTGCGAGTCGGCGGGCGCCGGCACCGTCTCCTCGTTGACGAAGCCGCGCACGGTCACCGCGCGCCGCCCGCCGGTCAGCAGGCGGTACGAGTAGTGCGTCCCCGTGTAGCCCCCGTGGACGTAGGTGCGGGTGACGTCCTGGTGCATCGCCGTCACCGCTCCCCAGGGCACCGCCCGCGCCCGCCCGTCCTCACCGGGGCACAGCAGGCCCCGCTCGTACAGGTACAGGTACTCGCCGGGCCGCAGCGACGCGCTCGGTGCCCTGCCGTGCCGCCACAGCAGCTGTCCGATCAGCCCGAACGGCACCGCGAGCAGCACGATCCCGGCCCAGGGCGCCACCGACCGCGTCGCCAGCACCGGAAGCCCGAGCGTCGCCACCCCGAGCAGCAGCAGCGCGGAGGGCGGTACGCCACGGCGCCGCTCGCCCTCGGAGTGGTGCGCCCGGAACCCCCGCAGATACATCCCGAGCCCGGCCTCACGCGCGACCCGCGTGTCGCCCTCGCCCGGCGGCGGCACCGTCACCCGGTCACCCGTCCCCACAGCGACACCCCCTCCCCCTCCCGGCATGATGTCAGGGGCGCCCCGGCCGTGCCAGATCGTCCGCCACCATCCGCCGAAAGCCCGGGCGGCTCAGCGCGGCACCATGCCGTAGCGGTGGAACGGCCCGTCCGGGATGGGGAGTTCGGGGCGCCACAGCTTCAGGACCTGGGCCGAGGGGACGAAGAGGGCGTCGGGCAGCCGGTCGGGGGCGGTCCACTCCCAGCGTTCGATCTTGTCGGGCTCGGCGACGGCCGGGGTGCCCGTGTGGGCGCGGACGACCGTCGCGGCGGTCAGCCGGGTCAGTTCCGTGGAGGTGTGGGTGTCGAGGATGAGGCCGATCACCTGGGCGTCGGCCTCGGCCGCCACCAGCGTGGTCTCCTCGGCCAGTTCACGGACCGCCGCCTGCTCGATCGACTCGCCCGGGTCGACCTTGCCCCCGGGCAGCTCCCAGACGCCCGAGCGGTGCAGGCCGAGCAGGACCCGCCCGGCGGCGTCGGTGACCACCACCCCCGCGCCGAGGGAGGCCTGCGCGGGCGGCGGCTGGGTGTTGCGGTGGGCGGCGGTCATGGACTCTCCTCGGGCCGGGTCGGTGCTGGTCACAGCCGACACCATGGCACGGACGGTCCTCAGAGGACCGCGATGCCCAACGGGCGCGAACCGGCCGCGAGCCGGCGGGTGGAGCCGTCGGTGAGGTCGACGACCGTCAGACCGTCCCAGAAGCCGTCGCGGGTGAAGCCGCCCGTGACATAGGCGGTGCGGCCGTCGGCCGAGACGGCGACGTCCTCGTGCGGTCCGTCCAGCGGGTGGACGCGCTCGGTGCCGTCGGGCGCGCGGACCGTGAGCGAGGGGCCGCGGTCGGCGGCGGGGTCGATCGGGCCCGTGCCGACCGCGAGGAGCGTGCCGTCGGGGGCGACCGCCACCCCGTGCTGGTGGGTGTTCGCCGTCATCGGCTCGACCTCGGAGCGGCCGGTGCGCGGGTCGAGCACGACGAGCCGCTCGCCCTCGAACGGCAGCAACAGGCGCCCGTCGGACGGGCGCACGGCGGCGTAGTGCGGCTTCAGCCAGGAGCCGAGCCCGCCCTCCGTGCCGTACGGGGCCACCTCGATCCGGCGCGGGCGCAGGGTGTCGGCGCGGACCACCGTCACGTCGAAGGAGTCGTGGCCGGTCGCGTACACCTCCGCGCCGTCGCGCGAGACGTCCACGTCGAACGGGCGCCGCCCGACCGGCACGGTCTCCGTGACCTTCAGGGCCGCCGTGTCGATCACCTCCAGGGTGCCGTTCCCGCCGGGCACGTTGACGCCGACGTACGCCCGGCGCCCGTCCGGCGCCAGCGCGATGCCCATGCCGCCGCCCCGGTACTCGCCGGTGGTCACCGGGCCGGTGGGCGTGCGGTACGGGATGAGGGCGAGGCGCGTGCGGGTCCCCGTGTCCACGACGGCCACGCCCTCGGCGGTGGCCACCCAGGCCCGGCCGTCCCCGCCGACCGCGAGCCCGTACGGCGCGGTGCCGACCCGCACCGAGGAGAGCGGTCCGCGCGCCGGGTCCACGAAGGTGACCGTGTCCGCGCCGAAGTCGGCGAGGAGCAGCGTGCCCGCCGGGGCGGACGCGGAGGCCGGGGCGGGGGCGGGGGCGGGGGAGCGGGAGGGCGAGGCCGCGCGGGCGGGTTCCGTGCCGCTCTGCGCGCAGCCCGCCAGCAGGGCGAGGGCGGCGGCCAGTCCGGCGAGGGGGCGGGGACGGTTCATCGGCGGGACTCCTGGGGCGCGGGTGGCGGACGGGACGGCGGGACGGCGGGGCGGCGGGATGGCCGCGTGATCCGTCGGCGGCGGGCGTCGGCGGGGCCGTCCCTTCTCCCATGCTCGGGCCGGTACCGGGCCCGTCGGGTCATCCGATCGGCTGACCCGGCGGGATCCGAAGGTCCCCCACTCCGCCGCTGGTCACGGCCCGCACCGCCAGGCCCGCCCGGTCCAGCAGGCTCGCCGCGATGGTCGCCCGCCGGCCGCTGCCGCACACCGTCCAGATCTCCCGGTCCCGGGGCAACTCCGCCACCCGCCGCGGCAGTTCGCGCAGCGGGATGTGCCGCGTGCCGGGGATCCCGCCCTCCGGGCGCTCCGGCCGCACGTCGAGCACCCGCACCTCGGCGAGCCGGGCGGAGAGCTCGGCGGCGTCGGCCGTGGGAAAGGAGCGCAGGGCCCGCCCGGCCCGCCCCCAGGCGTCGGCCCCGCCCGCGAGCACACCGACGACCTTCTCGTACCCGATCCGCAGCAGCTGGACCAGCGCCTCCTCCGCCGCCTCGTCCGCCGGCTCGGGCAGGACGAGCACCAGCCGGGTGCCGAAGGGCACGACCTCCGCGACCAGGCCCGCGAAGCGCTCGTCCAGTTCCTCGCAGAGCGAGCCCGGCAGATGGCCCGCGGCGAAGCTCCGGCGGTCACGCGCGTCCACGACCTGCGCGCCGTCCCCGACCAGACCGGCCACCACCGCCGGGGAGAGCGAGCGCGGCACGGGCGGACCGCCGAGCACGGCGGGCCCGGAGCGGTTGATCGGCGCCATGTGGCGGTAGTACGCGGGATACGGCGGCAGGCCGACGGCCCGCTGGGCCAGGTACTCGGCCTCGTCGCGCGGGGCGAGCGCCGGGTTGCCGCGCCGCTCGGCCCCGACCGTCGTCGTGCGGTCCCGCTCGCGCGGCACCTGCGCCGAGGCGCAGGAGCTGCCCGCGCCGTGCGTCGGCAGCACCCGGGTGGCGTCCGGCAGCAGCGCGAGCCGCCGCAGCGAGCGGTACTGGGCGCGGGCCAGCTCCTCGGCGTGCGCCTGCCCCGACAGATCGGTGCGGCCGGCGCTGCCGACGAGCAGGCTGCCGCCGGTGAACACGGCCGCCGGCGGGCGGCCGGCGCCGTCGAGGACGAGGTAGGAGGTGTGCTCGGCGGTGTGGCCCGGGGTCTCCATCGCCCGCACGGTGACATCGCCGACGGTGATCTCGTCGTCCTCGGCCAGCGGCAGATGGGCGAAGGCGTAGGGGGCGCGGGCCGGTCCGGCCACGGTGGCCCCGGTCGCCGCGCGCACCTCCAGGGCGCCGGAGACGTAGTCGTTGTGGACGTGGGTCTCCAGGGCGTAGCGGATCCGCACGCCCCGACGGGCGCAGGACTCCATCAGTGCCCAGCTGTCGCGCTGCGGGTCCACGAGCGCGGCCTCGTCGCCGCTGACGAGCAGATAGCTGTTGTCGCCGAGCGAGTCGGCGGTCGTGATCTCGATCTCGTGCATGGCGCCACCGCCTCCGTCCGCCGGCCGTCCTCACACGACGACCACGTCCACCGACGCCACGGGGTTGCAGCCGTAGCCGCGGGCGTTCCACGGCGCCCGCTCCGGCTGGACGGCGCCGTGCGCGTCGGTGGCCCGGGCGAGCACCCGGTAGCGGCCGGGGGCGTTCGGCGTCCACCGGCAGGACCAGCCCGTCCACGCGTACGGCCCCGAGGGCTCGGTCAGCTCCGCGTCCCGCCACGCCGCCGACGCTCCGTCCGGCTCGTCCTCGGGCACGGTCCGCACCTCCACCCGCCGCACCGGCACGCCGTCGCCGGACCAGGCGCTGCCCCGCACCAGCGTCTCCCGGCCGCGCCGCAGGTCCTCGTCCGGTTCCGGCGCGGTGATCAGCGACTTGACCCGCAGCCCGGCGACCGGCTCCCGGGAGCGGCCGTCCGCGTCGACGTACACGTACTCCTCGGCCTGGAACACCCCGGCGAAGGGCTCCGTCACGGCCCGCGCCCCGACCAGCCACTTCACGTCCGCGACCGCGTACCGCCCGGGGACCACCAGGCGCACCGGTGCGCCGTGCTCGGGGGTGAGCGGGGCGCCGTCGAGGCGGGTGGCGAGGAGGGTGTCGGGGTGGAGGGCGACGGCGATCGGCAGGCTGCGTTCGAAGGCCGTGCGGCGCCCGCGCACCGTGCCGGAGTCGGCGCCGGAGAACACGAACTCGACGGCCGCCGCGTCGATCCCGGCCCGCTCGGCGACCAGCCGGAACGGCACGCCCGCGAAGCGCCCGCAGCCGACCGCCCGCTGCCCCCAGGGCAGTCCGGGTGGCCGGGGTGTCATCAGCGCGCGCCCGTTGCCCGCGCACTCCAGGACCACGTCGAGCTCGGTGTGCGGGAGGCCGAGCAGCTCGGCGTACCCGAGGGAGCACGGCCGCCGCACCGCTCCGTCGATCCGCAGCCGCCATCCCCCGGGCGTGAGGTCCGGCACGCCGAAGTGGTCGCGGACGAAGAGGGCGCCGGCGGGGGTGACCGGTGCGGTCAGGGCGGCCGACGGCGTCTGGGCGTTGTACGGGTCGGTGGTCACCGTCTCGGGCGACCAGGCGGTGGCGCCCGGCCCGCGGGGGATCACGGAGGGGCACATGGTCCTTCCAGGCTACGCGGAAATCCGGACCGATTCCCATGAAGGTATTGACTTCGGACGAAGAGGGAGGAAACTCGTCAATACACCGGATAACCGGAGAGAGCCGCACCCGCCGACGGAGACGTCCGAAGGCCCGCGTGACCCTGATCTCGGCTCTGGCCAGGCCCCCGGCAGACCCTGTCGGTGACGGACGATCGGCGACGACCGATCACCCGGGCACCGAAGAGAGTCGCCGGGGACTGTCATGTCCGGACCGAGGGCCGGACCCTCCTCCTCCGCCGGGCCCTCGCTGCGTCATACTGACCCCTCCTTGATCAACAGAATGTTTAAGGAGGACCCTTGGCCGCCAGTTTCAAGACGGTCATCGAGGTGGGCCCCGCCCACCTCGACCAGGCGCGGGCACTCGCCCGCGCCTTCCAGGAGGCCATCGCCCCCGCCACCGTCAACTACGACTTCGACCACATCCGCGACGCCGCCGCCGCGATCCCCGACAGCAGCATCGTGAAGATGGTCCGCGGCTGGGGACTCCAGGAGCACGCCCCCGTCCTCGTGATGGTGCTCTCCCTCAAGGAGGCCGTTCGCCAGGCCCTGCCGCCCGAGTCCGCGGAGGCCTCCTTCTGGGCCACCGTCGAACGCGAACTCGTCGACGCCTTCACCGGCCTCGCCGCGCAGGAGGGCCTGCCGGGACTCTCGTACTACGAGGAGGGCGCCGACCGCACCCGCTACTACCGGGACCTCTTCTTCGCCCTCCAGGACGAGGAGACGGGCGGTCACATGTACGCCCTCGCCTTCTGCATCGACGTCACCATCGGCCTCGACAAGGCGCGCGTCGGCGCCCTGGAGATGACCGACGCCGTCCCCTTCGCGCTCCGGCTGAACGCGATCGTCGTGCGCCAGGAACTCGCGCGGGCGCTCACCGCCTGATCCCCTCGCGCCCGCCCTCCCCACGTCACGGCCCGCCGTCCCGGGCCATGGCCCCGGGCCCGAACCGGGCGGTAGCGTCGCCGCACAGCGGTTGACCGGCGGAAGGACGAGGCACGCGATGACCCAGCGGTTCGGCGACTACCAGAACGAGATCTACCTCAACGGGCTCTTCGGCACCCTGCCGAAACTGCCCATGACCTTCGCCGAGCTCGAAGAGCGGGCCCGCGCCGCACTCCCGCCGTCCGTCTGGTCGTACGTCGCCGGAGGCGCCGGCGACGAACACACCCAGCGCGCCAACGCCGAGGCCTTCCACCGCTGGGGCCTGGTGCCCCGGATGATGGTCGGCGCCGCCCACCGCGACCTCACCGTCGACCTGTTCGGCCTGCGGCTGCCCACCCCGCTGCTCATGGCGCCCGTCGGCGTCATAGGCCTGTGCGCCCAGGACGGACACGGTGACCTCGCCACCGCCCGGGCCGCCGCCCGCACCGGCGTCCCGATGATCGCGTCCACCCTGAGCGCCGCCCCCATGGAGCAGGTCGCCGCCGAACTCGGCGACACCCCGGGCTTCTTCCAGCTCTACACCCCGACCGACCGCGCCCTCGCCGAGAGCCTGGTGCACCGCGCCGAGGCGGCCGGCTTCCGCGGGATCGTCGTCACCCTCGACACCTGGATCACCGGCTGGCGCCCCCGCGACCTCGCCACCGCCAACTTCCCGCAGCTGCGCGGCCACGCGCTCGCCAACTACACCTACGACCCGGTCTTCCGCGCCCGGCTCGCCAAGCCGCCGGAGGAGGACCCGCAGGCCGCCGTCCTGGAGTGGACCGGCGTCTTCGGCAACCCGCTCACCTGGGACGACCTGCCCTGGCTGCGCTCCCTCACCAGCCTCCCCCTGATCCTCAAGGGCATCTGCCACCCCGAGGACGTCCGCCGGGCCAGGGACGGCGGCGTGGACGGCGTCTACTGCTCCAACCACGGCGGGCGCCAGGCCAACGGCGGCCTGCCCGCCCTCGACGCCCTCCCGGACGTGGTGGCCGCCGCCGACGGACTGCCCGTGCTCTTCGACTCGGGCGTCCGCAGCGGCACCGACGCCGTCAAGGCCCTCGCCCTGGGCGCCACCGCCGTCGCCGTCGGCCGCCCGTACGCCTACGGTCTCGCCCTCGACGGCACCGACGGCATCGTCCACGTCCTGCGCTCCCTGCTGGCCGAGGCCGACCTCGTCATGGCCGTCGACGGCTACCCCACCCTCGCCGACCTGCGGGCCGAGGGAGCACTGCGCCGGGTGTGACCGCGCCGGGCGGAGGAGCTCAGCGGCCGCCCCGGCCGAGGACCTCCGCGAGGCGGGAGAAGCCGTCCGCGCCGTGACCGAGCCCCACGGTCCGGCGCGCCAGGCCCTCGGCGGCACGCATCACGCCCGCCTCGATGCCATGGGCCTCCGAGGTGTGCACGATGTGGCCCATCGACGCCACCGCCGAGGTCAGCGGATTGCCCTCGCCGGAGTAGCCGCCGCTCTCCACGTCCTCGGCCCACTCCTGGAAGAGCGGCGGCAGGATCGCGCCGATCCCCTGCGCGAACGGGGCCAGTTCGCGCGGCGACACGCCCTCCGCCGACGCCAGCGCCAGCGCGTGCACGTACCCGGCCATCGAGGTCCAGAAGATGTCGAGCAGCGCGATGTCGTACGCGGCGGCGCGGCCGACGTCCTCGCCGAGGTGGGTGTGGGTGCCGCCCAGCGCGTCGAGCACCGGCCGGTGCGCGCGGTAGACCTCCTCGGGGCCGCTGTGCAGGAACACCGCGTGCGGCGTGCCGATGGTGGGGGTCGGGGTCATGATGGCACCGTCGAGGTAGCGGATGCCGTGCTCCCCGGCCCACCGCCCGGTGTCCCGGGCCCGCTCCGGGGTGTCGGCGCTCAGGTTCACCAGGGTGCGGCCCCCCAGCGCGGCGGTGACGGGCCCGCGGCGCAGCACGGCGTCCGAGGCGTCGTAGTCGACCAGGCAGACGACCGTCAGCGGGCTCGCGGCGACCGCCGCCTCGGCGCTCGCCGCTCCGGCCGCCCCCCGCTCGACGAGCTCGCGGTCCCGGCCCGGGGTGCGGTTCCACACGGTGGTCCGCACCCCGGCGGACAGGAAGGCGCCGGCGAGCGCGCGGCCCATGGGGCCGAGGCCGATCACGGTGACGGCGGGGGAGACGGGGGAAGAGGACATGGCGGAACTCCCTTGGTGCATGAGGTAAGAAGAGGGAAGGGAAACCAGGCGGAGGAGGACGAGGCGATGACACGCAGCCGGGCCCGGGAGACGGATGTCTGCGGAGTGACCGCCGCCGTCGCCGTGATCGACGGCAAGTGGAAGACCCTGCTGCTGTGGCTGCTCGAATCCGGCCCGCACCGGCCCGGCGAGCTGCGCCGGAAGATCCCCGCGATCAGCGAGAAGGTGCTGACGCAGGCGCTGCGGGAGATGGCGACGGACGGTCTCGTCCACCGGGAGGTGTACGACGTGGTGCCGCCGAAGACCGTCTACTCGCTGACCGACTTCGGCCGCGAGCTCGCCGAGGCGCTGGCTCCGCTCTCTGACTGGGGCCATCGCCGACTGGACCGGCTCGCCGGGGAGCGGGCCGCGTCCTGAGGGTTCGTCGTCCTCCTTCGCCTGGTGGTGGCCGGTCTTCCGGCCGCCACCAGGTTCTCCCGGGCGCCGTGCGGGCGACAAGTACCCACAAAAAAGTGGGTGAGGGGCCCGGCTTGGCCGGGCCCCTGTCCTACGCGTGCCGCTTCCGCCAGCGGCGGCGGCGCGGCCGGTCGGGCAGCCAGCCGAAGGCCAGGGAGCTGCCGACGACGCCGAGGAGCATGCCGACGAAGAAGCCGCCGAGGTTGGACGTGACCCAGCTCGCCAGTGAGGCGAGCACCCCGATCACCGAATAGAACAGGCGCTGGCGGGGGTTGAGGACGATGAGGATTCCGCAGACCACCATCAGGATCGGCAGCACATAGCCGGCCAGGCTGTCGGCTCCGGCCGCGAGGACCACGGAGACGCTCGCCCGCTGGGTCACCAGGATCTCCGCGCCGCCCAGGGCCACGGCGAGGCCGGCGCCGAACGGTCTGCGGTGCCGCCAGCGCCGGAAGGTCCGCCACGGGTGGCGCCGGCCGGCCGCCGGCGGGGCCTCGGTCCCCGCGTCGGGTGCCACGCTCAGCAGCCCTTCGAGCTGAAGCCCATGTGAAGGTCGGGCAGGGTGAACCGGGTCGCGGTCGTGGCGTAGTTGTTCTGCCGCACCTTCTGGATGCTGACCTTCTCGGCCTGCTGGCCGAAGGAGCCCAGCGGGCCCTTGATCGGGGGCTTGTCGTAGGTGCTGGCGTCCCGGCCGATCTCGATGTCCTCGAACTCGGCGAGCTTGGCGGCCATGTCCGTGGAGTCGGTGGTCAGCCCGGCGGCCTTGACCGGAGTGCCCTTGTCGCCCGCGGTGATCACCAGGTACGTGCCGCCGAGCTCCACGCTCTGGCACAGGTTGGTGAGCTTCGCCTCGCGGAAGGCGGTGACGATCACCAGCACCTGGCCGCCGGTGTCGCCCTCGTTGGGGCTGCCCTCGGCCATGGTGTCGAGCGCGCCGAACTGCCCGAAGCCCGAGCCCTCCAGGGAGTCGGCGGTCACGACGAACGGCATGCCGGAGATGGCGAACTGGGCGGCGAGGGCGCCCGAGGCCGTCAGGCCCACCAGGGCCCCGGCCATCAGGAACGCGGGTATGCCCATCGCGGCGGCGCGGCGGTAGCGCACCCCGCCGCGTCTGTCCGCGCCGGGCGGCTCGGGCGGGGAGTCGGGGTCGGTGGTGCCTTCGGACAGGGCCATGCGGTGCTCCTGACATGAGTGAGAAACAGAGCGCGGCTACGTCCTGGCGCGGACGGTTCCCCGACCCGCCTGGGTCTTCCCGGACTCGTGCGGAGGCAGCCTGCCGCAGGGAACCGATCGGACCGTACGCCGGGTTATACATGCCGTCAACTACCCGGTAACAAAAGGGTGTTGATGATCAACCGACGGCGGAGGCGGAGCGGGCGAAGGGCGTCACGACGACGTGCACCAGCACGTCGAGGAGCTCCGGCAGCTCGTCGAACCTGCCCTCGTCGACCGCCCGGTGCACCGCCGCGTGGACGGCGCCCACCACCGTGTCCACCAGCTCGGCCCGGCCGACCCGGGACGGGCCCGGCGGGGCGTCCGCGAAGAACCGGCGAAAACTGGCCAGAAGTTCGGACCGCGCCCGGCGCCCCGCGGGTCCCACCGACTCGATCTCGACCACCATCGTGGCGAAGGCGGGGGTCTGGGCGAGCAGGCTGAGCAGGACCCGCAGCCCGGCCCGTACCGCGGTGGGCCAGGAAGCGGCGCCACCGGCCTCCTCGTACGCCCGCTGCATGGCCCGTACCACCGTCTGCGTGCCACCCCGGTACGCCGCGATCATCGCGTCCTCCTTGCCGGAGAACAGCTCGTAGAAGACCGGTCGGGTCACCCCGGCGGCCCGGCAGATGTCGCTGATCCGGGCGCCCGCGTAGCCGTTGGCCGCGACCGTGCGGGCCACCCCGTCGAGGAGCCGCTCGCGCTGGCGCGAGGCCACCTGCTCGGGGCTGAGCCGGCGCGGGCCGGGCCGCAGCGAACGCTCGGGCTCGCGGCCCGTACGGGCCCCCGGCAGGACCAGTTCCTCCTCGGCACCGCGAGCGCTCGTCATCGGCCACTTCCTCCGGCGGTTGTTGACGTCAGGGACGCGACAGGATTACAACCCTCGTGGGTTTTCCTCTCGGTGTTCCGGGCGGACCGCTGGAGTCGCACCCCGGTGGGACGGGTTGCGCCGCCGCCGCGGGCCGCACACCGAGTATTACGCTCCACCCCGTATCGCGACACCGCTGTCGGAGATCCGTGGCGCCGGATCGTTCCGGCGGTGGCCGTCGCCCAGCAAGGCCTGTCCGTGCAGGCCTGTCCGCGTCACCGCCGTGTCACCGCGTCCCCGAACGCTCCGGCGCGCCGTTCCCGTCGGCCGTACCCGGTGCGCGATCCCCGCACGGCGCGCCCCTCGACCGTCCCCGTGGGCCCGCATGTCCCCATGTGCGCCCACCCACGCAGCCCGTCGAGTTCCCTCACCTTCTCTCACCCTCCGCCATCGTGCGAAAGGAACCCCCATGGACAAGCGTGCCCTCAGTGCTGCCTTAGGCGCCGCCGTCGCCGCCGTGCTCGCGGTGACCGCCTCCGCCTCCGCGACCGCCGCGGCCGGCGCGGTCCTCACCACCACGAGCGGTACCGCCGTCGCGTCCGGTGACACCCTCTCGGCCTCCCTCGCCTCCGGGACCAAGGCCAGAATCGCCACCACGCCGGGCGGCAGCACCGGCATCACCTGCAGCACCTCCGCGTTCACCGCCACCGCGAACACCAACCCGGCGGCCCCCGGCACCGCGACCGAGACGGTCACCGCCCACACGCTCAGCACCTGCACCACCAACATCACCGGCGCCACCGGTGTCCAGAGCATCACCGTCAACAACCTGCCGTTCGCGGCGGCCGTCACCTCCGGCGGCCCGCTGACGGTCTCCGCGGGCAGTGCGGGCCCGATCCAGACCACCCTGAAGATCAACACGATCCTGGGTCTGACCACCTGCGTCTACCGGGCCGGCAGCCTGACCGCCACGCCCTCCAACGCCGACAACTCGCTCACCTTCACCGACCAGTTGTTCACCAAGTACAGCGGTCCCAGCACCTGTCCCGGCAGCGGCTACTTCACCGCCAAGTACGGTCCGGTGCTCGACGTCACCCAGGCCGGCAGCCCGGCCGTGATCGTGAACTGACCCAAAGGCGAGGGTCGTTGTGACCCCCTGCCGCCTCCGTGGCGGCCGGGGGTCACTCGGTCGACTCGCCCCGGGCGGCGGCGGCCGCGACGAACCGGGCGCGGGCGACGGCCGGGTAGCGCATCGTGAAGACGATCGGGACGAGGAAGCAGCCGACGGTCAGCAGCGCCCGCGCCGTGCCGTCCTCGGGCCGCGCCTGGCGCAGCCACACCGTGCCCGCGCCGCCGACCGTGAAGGCCGTGGCCCAGACGGCGGTGATGACGCGGTTGACCCTGCGGAACAGCGGGTTGTCCCAGTGCTCGGCGGGCACCGAGGCGCGCGCGATGCCGAGCGTGAACGGGCGGCCCACGGCGAGGGAGCCCCAGGCGACCGCCGCCAGCCACAGCGAGGCGCCCGCCGAGGCGTAGCGCGTCACGAAGGCGGAGTCGGGGGCCGCGAAGGCCGCGGCCGTGCAGCCCGCGAAGTAGACCGCCGCGCTCGCCTCGATCACCAGCGCGTCCCAGGCGCGGCCCGCCCGCCGCTGCCGGACGGTCACCGCGACCGCGAGCACCAGTCCGGTGAGCAGGGCGTAACGGATGTCGAGCGTGCCGGTGAGCGCGCTGACGGCGATCCACGGAAGAAAGCTGAGCAGGTACGTCATGGGAGCCCCCACATTCCTCATGTCCAGGTGGCCACATTCCTGAAGTGACATGTCGAATCTAGAAACTCCTCTCCCGACCTGTCAACTGTGGAATGTCGGGGATAGAGTGATCCCATGAGCCTTCGACACGCACTCCTCGGCCTCCTCGCGGAGGGTCCGGCCAGCGGATACGACCTCCTCGGCACCTTCCGTACGACGCTCTCGCACGTGTGGCCCGCCACCCAGAGCCAGATCTACACGGAGCTGACCAAGCTGGACGCCGCCGGACTCACCCGGGTCGCCGACGAGGGGCCGCGCGGGCGCAAGACGTACGAGATCACCGACGCCGGCCTGGTCGAGCTGCGCCACTGGCTCCTGGAGGTCCCGCCGAGCGGCTCCAAGCGGAACGACAACCTGCTGCGGGTCTTCCTGCTCGGTGCGGTCGCCGCGGACGAGGCCGGCTCCTATCTGCGCCGCGAGGCCGAGAACGCGCGCCGCAAGCACGCCGAGCTGGAGGCCGTGGACCGGGCGACGGACTGGGACGACAGCGGCCTGTCGGTCTACGGCCGGCTGACCCTGGAGTGGGGCAAGCGGATGACGCTGCTGCAGGCCGAGTGGGCCGCCTGGGCGGAGCAGGAGATCGCGAAGGCCCGTCCGCCCCGCTGACGCGGGCCGAACGGGCCGGGGGAGGGGCTGGGCCGGATCAGCCGAGTTCGGCGATCGCCGCCGTGGCGAAGGAGTGGTCCTGCTCGGGGGCCCCGCCGCCGACGCCGATGGCGCCGATCAGGCGCCCGTCACGGTGTACGGGCACGCCGCCGGCGATGAACAGCAGCGGCCGGTCGAGGGCCGTGGGCAGCGAGTGGAACGGGCCGTCGGGCTTGACCAGGTCCACCAGGTCGGCCGTGGGGGCGGCGAGCTGGAGGGCCGTGTAGGCCTTGCGGGTGCTGGTCTCGCCGGAGATCAGCACGGCACGGTCGTCGCGGCGGAAGGCGAGCAGGTGGCCGCCGGCGTCCAGGATGGTGACGCTGACGGTGACCCCGGCGGCCTCGGCGGCACGCTGGGCGGCGGTCAGCAGGATCTCGGCGTCGTGGGTGGTGAGGCTCATGGTGGGGCGTCCTTGCTGTGGTGCTGGGGGATTCGGCGGGGCTGGGGGAATCGGAGGTGCGGGAGGGGTCGGGGGTTGACGGGGGTCTCGGTGGCGCGGGGGAGGGTCCCCGCGGGATTCAGTGGTGTACGGGGATGCGCGCGCCGGCGTCGGTGGTGGCGGCGGCGTCGGCCGCGGGGGTCCTTCGCTCCAGGGCCGCGGACCAGAAGGCGAGGCCGAGGGCGGCGGCGGCGAGGACGGCGCCGACCCAGTTCGGTGCGGTGTAGCCGAAGCCGGAGGCGATGACGAGACCGCCGAGCCAGGCGGCGAGCGCGTTGCCGAGGTTGAAGGCGCCGATGTTGACGGCTGAGGCCAGGGTCGGCGCTCCGTGGGCCTGGTCGAGGACCCGCTTCTGCAGCGGCGGCACCGTGGCGAAGCCGAGTGCGCCGACGAGCAGGACGGCGACCGCGGCCAGGATCTTGTCGTGGGCGGCGACCGTGAACAGCGCCAGCACGAGCGCGAGCCCGCCGAGGGTGACGTACAGCAGGGGCATCAGGGCGCGGTCGGCGAACCGGCCGCCGATCAGGTTGCCGAGGAACATGCCGACGCCGAAGAGCACGAGCAGCCAGGTGACGGCACCGTCGGAGTAGCCGGTGACCTCGGTCATCATCGGCGCGATGTAGGTGATCGCGGCGAAGACGCCGCCGAAGCCGAGCACGGTCATCGCCATCGCGAGCAGCACCTGCGGGTTGCGGAACGCGGTCAGCTCCCGGCGCAGTCGGGCGCCCTCGGGCCGGGGCATGGCGGGGACGAGCCGGGCGATGCCGAGCAGGCCCGCCACGCCGAGCCCGGCGACCAGCGCGAAGGTGACCCGCCAGCCGACCGCCTGCCCGATGAAGGTGCCGAGCGGCACGCCGACGATGTTGGCGACGGTCAGTCCGGTGAACATGGTGGCGATGGCGCCGGCCTTCTTGTCCGGCGCGACGAGATCGGCGGCGACGACGGCACCGATGCCGAAGAACGAGCCGTGCGCGAGCGAGGCGACCACGCGGCCGGCCAGCATCACCCCGAAGCTCGGGGCGAGGGCGGAGAGCAGATTGCCGGCCACGAACAGGCCCATGAGCACCATGAGCATCCGCTTGCGGCTCACCTTGTTCCCGAGCACGGTCAGCAGCGGCGCACCGATGACGACACCGAGCGCGTAGCCGGTGACCAGCAGGCCGGCGGTGGGGATGGAGACACCGTAGTCGGCGGCGATCTCGGGCAGCAGTCCCATGATCACGAACTCGGTCGTGCCGACGCCGAAGGCCCCGATGGCCAAGGCCAGAAGCGCGAGTGGCATGACGAACCTTCCGGAAAGATTGCACAGGGGTTTTACGAGCTATGACAATACTTGCAGGCGCTGGATAATTGCAAGCGGGGGTAATCGTGCTCGATGGGTACCTGCGTGTGCATCCGAAAGGATCGCGGCCACCGGGGCCCGCCCAGTCCCCTACGACTCCAGGTGCCCCAGCACCGAGCGGGCCGCGCGGGTCACGGCGGCACGGGTCTCGGGGGTGTGGTCGAGGGTCTCGAAGCCGTGGTGGGCGAGCGGGGCGTCGATCAGGTCGATCCCTGCGCCGGCCCTCGCCGCGGCGGTGAGGAACTCCTCCACGCCCGTCGCGAACATCTCGTGCTCCAGGCCCGCCCGGATCAGCACGATCGGCGGGCTCGCCTCCGTCACCGCCGCGACCGGCCGGAAACGGGAGTGCACGGCACGCCAGGAGCGCGGCGGAGCGAGGACGGGACAGCTCAGGGCCACGGCCCGAAGCCAGGGCGGCGGCGCCGCCAGCCAGTCCGCCGAGAGCAGGCCGCCGCCCGACAGGAACCACAGGGCGATCCGGTCCCCGTCCACGCGCGGGTCGGCGCGGAGGCACTCCACCGCCTCGGCGAGGTCCCCGGCCGAGACCGGGTAGTCCGCCAGGCCGTGCAGCCGGTGGTCCAGGGTCGCCCCGACCACCCCCAGACCCGCCAGGTACCGGGCATAGCCGAGCAGCGTCGGCGAGTCCCGGGGCGTGGGCCGCTGGTCGGGGGCGACCGGACCGCCGTGCACGAAGAGCACCGCGGGGCGCGGTCCCTCCCCGTCCGGCAGATGCAGGTCGACCCGCCCCTCGCGCACGCGCGCACGCTCCGGGACGTCCAGCAGGAAGGCGCCCGGGTCCGCGGGCCGGGCGTGCTCCGGCGCCGCCACCCGGTGCCCCTCGTCCGCGGCGGCCCGTGACAGCGCCGCCGCGAGCTCGCCGGGCGCGGACAGCATCGGCCAGTGCCCGGTGGCCAGTTCGATGAAGCCCACCCGCGGATCGGCGAGCGCCCGGAACACCGGCGGCCCCGACGCCACGAGCAACTCGACCATCGCGATCCCGGAGCCGTTCGCGGTGCACAGCACCCCGGTCGACGGCCGGTCGAAGGGGCTGCCCGCCAGTCGCAGCGGCTGGGTGAGCGTCCGCGCCGGCTGCGGCGCGGAGAGCCGGTCCAGGCGGGCCAGCGCATCGGCCGGGATCCCCTCGACACTGCCCCACCGCCCCCATCCCTCGCCCGACGGCGGCGCCACGAACCCGTCCCGCTCCACGGTCCCCTCGGGTACGAGCGCGAGCGCCGCGTCCCCGTCCATCGGCAGCCCCGCGTCCAGGTACACCACCCGCGCCACCCGCTCCGGCCGCCGGTCGGCGGCGCCCAGGACGGGGTGGATGCCGTAGTCGTGCCCGACGAGGACCACCTCGGCCGCGTCGGCGCCACCGACGCCGTCGTCGCCGCCCCCGATGCCGTCGATGGCCCGCAGCACGTCCGCGACGTGCGTCTCCAGGTCCGTCTCCGGCCCGCCCGGGGGCCCGTCCACCATGCCCGTCAGGGCCACCGGGAGCGCCTCGGCCCCCGCCGCCCGCAGCCGCTCCGCGACCTCCTGCCACACCCAGCCCCCGGTGAAGGGGCCCGACACCAGTACGAAAACGGTCATCGTTTCGTCTCCTCACGTTCCTCGTGGCCGCGGGAACGGTAGGAACTCCCCTTGGAGGAGGTTCAAGCGGCGAGTCCAAGCGAGGAGTTCAGGCGAGGAGTTCAGGCGAGGAGTCCAAGCGAGGAGTCCAAGCGGCGAGTCCAAGCGGCGAGTCCAAGCGGCGAGTCCAAGCGGCGCGTCCAAGCGGGGAGTTCAGGCGAGGAGTGCGGACCGGGACGACGGCCGGGGCTACATCGTGTAGATCTCGTCCCCGATCTCGTCCCCCTCCTCGAAGCCGAACGCCGCGTGGACGGTCGACATCAGCGCCGCGTGCACGGCCCGGCCGGTGCCGATGATGTGGGCGAAGAGCGTGTCCATCTGCGTCTCGGTTGCCCGGTACCAGTCGTCGAACCCCCTGCGCCGGTTCTCGGGCAGATCCGTGTCGCGCTTCACCGCCCGGGCCACCTGGTCGGTGATGTTCCGGATCAGATCGGCCTTGAGGGCCACGAGGGCGGCGCCGTCGTTCCACTGCGGCGTGCCGCAGGTGGCGAGGGCGGCGCGCACCTGGTCCGAGAAGGCGCTGTACCTGATGGAATTGGGGTCCTGTCCCTGGGCGTTCATCGGCTCGCCCCTCGTCGCCGACCGGTAGTCGCGGTTGTCCCGCAGTGCCGAGGCCTTGTCCGCCGCCTCGCGCAGCAGCTCGCGCTGCGCGGTCGAGTTCCACAGGGACATGTTCTGCCCGTGGGAGAGCGCGGTCTTGTTGACGGAGAGCATCGTGAGCCGCCGGTCGACGCGATCGGCGAGGACCGTGCCGCACTTCTTGGCCAGGTCGTCCAGGGCGTTGAAGATGTGCTCGCCCTGCGCGTGGCCACCGGACGGGGCGCGCTGGACCGCGACCCCGGTGCTCGCCGCGGGGGCGCGCTGAACGGCCGTGCGGTTCTGCGTCCCTTCGGCCTGGCCGTGGCCGCAGCCGGCGCCGTGCTGGTGCCGCTCCTGCGCCCCGGAGTGTCCCCCCTCGCGCAACAGCTGCACGACGGCGGCGTTCCCGGCCGTGGCCTGGAGGGAGAGCAGCCCCTCACGCGGGGTTCCCGGCCCCGACGGGCGACGGCGGTCGGCGGACGTGCGCGCGGCTGCGGCCGGAGCCGTTCGCGCCTTCTCGTGGTCGTGCAAGGGAGGCCTCTTCCTGCGCGGGGTTGCGGTCCCTCCTGCCTACGCGACCGGGCGCCGCCCCAGCCAGAGGCGTGGAGGCACCACGGGCTGCCCGAACGGTCAACGGGCGCGGACGTTAGCCTGGTCGCGCGGCCGGAAGGGAGGTGCGGACGATGTCTCCGGAGGACATGTGGAGCATCGGGGAACTCGCCGAACGGGCGGGCGTCACCGTCAAGACCGTGCGCTTCTACTCCGACCGCGGGCTGCTCCCCGAGGCCGGCCGCAGCGGCGGGGGCCATCGCCGTTACGGACCGCCGGCCCTGGACCGGCTCCGGCTGATCCGCTCCCTGCGCACCCTCGACCTGCCCGTCTCGGACGTCGGCCGGGTGCTCGACCGGGACGACTCCCTCGAGGACGTCGTGGCCGGGCGGCTGCGGGAGGTCGGCGGCCGACTCGTCGCCCTGCGCTGGCAGGAGGCGTCCCTCCGGCTCCTCCAGGACTGCACCCCCGAGGAGCGCGCGGAGCGCCTGCGGCTCCTCGGGGCCCTGTCCGTGCCGCCCGACACGACTCCGCTGGCCCGGTTCTGGCGCCGCACGCTGCCCGTACGCATGCCGGCCCGGCTCGCCGCCGCGGTCGTCGACGCGGCCGTGCCCGAGCCGCCCGAGGAGCCGACCCCGGCCCACGTCCTGGCCTTCGCCCGGCTGCACGCGCTCGTCGCCGAGGTTCCCGCCCCCACCGTCCACCTGGCCGGACTCGACCACCGGCCGGCCGCGCTCTACGAGGGCCTCGGCGAGGCGTACTCCCTCGCGGCCGCGGACGTACGGGACAGCAGGGCGCCGCACGCGGGCGAGGCGCTCGACTGCTTCGTCGCCGCGTACGCCACCGCGCTCGGCGCCCGTGACACCCGGGCCTTCCGGCGCCGCCTCGCCGGACTCATGATCCGCGGCGCCGACCCGCTGATCGCCCGCTACTGGCAGCTGGCCGCCGAGGTGGCCGCCCGCCCCGCGGGCCCGGTCGAACCGAACGCGGGGGCGCTCCACTACTGGCTCTGCGTGGCGCTCAAGACCGGCCCGGGGCTGTCGGCCGGGCGGTAGGGGCCGGCGGGCGGGCGGTTCAGGAGAACGAGCGGCCGAAGAACTCCAGCTCGGCGACGGCCACCTGACGGCTCGGATCCGCCCGCCAAGCCGTGCGCACGACGAGCCGCACGGACACGGCGTCGCGCACCCGCAGCTCGATCTTCTGCGTGCCGCCGTCGTTGATCCGGTGCTGCGAGACGTGCGTCTCGCCCGCCGAGTCGGTGACCACCAGGTCGAACGTCCGAGGAGCGGCCTGGCCGTCCGCCCGGGTCGTGTTCTTCCCGCTGCCCGGCGTGATCAGGACCGCCAGCAGATCCGTCGGCTCGCCGAACAGCGCCTCCAGGTACTGGCCCGCCGAGTCACCCGCGTACCCCGTGCCCCACCAGGTGTTGGAGTAGCCGTCGCCCGCCATCGCGGCGCCCTGCTTCGCGGCGGCGTGGGAGGCCCGCCAGGCGGCGGGGTGGACAGGAGCGCGGTCGGCGAAGTGGTCCTGCACCGCCCGCGCGGCGGGCGGCCCGCCGATGATCCCGCCGACGACCAGGGCCACGACGGCGGCCGTCGCCACGGCCCGCGCGATCAACCGCCCGCGGTCCTTCGCGAGCCGGGGACGCTGCCCGGCATACGGGCCTTCGGCCACGGTCGCCGGCCGCTCGACGAGCGGCGTCGCGCAGAGGCGGCAGAAGTGCCGGCCGGGGGAGTTGGCGGTCCCGCAGGCGGGACACGGCGTACCCCCCTGCACGGCCACGGGCACCTCGGCCGCCCGCACCGTCGGCCGCGGCGCGTCCGGCAGCGCGGGCAGCACGGGGGCCGGCGCGGAGGGACCGCTGTCGGGGACGGGGACGAGGAGCGCACGGACGACGGTGTCGGAGGGTCCGTCGGCGGCGCGGGGGGAGACGGGGGAAGGACCGGAGCGGGGACCCGGAGCAGGACCGTCGGCACCGGCCCCGGCCCCGGCCCCGGAGCCGGCACCGGCCCCCGAGCCCAGGGCCGAGCGCGAGCCCGAGCCGTAACCGGCCCCCATGGCCGAGCCGGTACCGGATCCGGGCCGCGAACCCGACTCCGAGGCTGAACCGGTACCGGATGCGGGCTGCGAACCAGGCTCCGAGCCGGAGCCGGAGCCGGAGCCGGAGCCGGAGCCCGAGGCCGAGCCCGAGGCCGAGCCGGTCATGGCACCCGAGGCCGAGGCCGAGCCCGAGCCCGAGCCCGAGCCCGAGGCCGCACCCGCGGCCGAACCGGAACCGGAGCGCGAACCAGACTCCGGCCCCGAGCCCCAACCCGGGCCGGAACCGGCACCCGAGGCCGACCCGGGACCGGACCCAGCCCGCGTACCGGACCCCGAGCCCGAGCCGGCCCCGGATCCCGAGGCCGCATCGGCACCCGAGCCCAGCCCTGGCCCTGACCCAGACTCGGACTCCGACTCGGACTCCGACCCGGACCCCGATTGGGACCCCGACCCCCACCCCGTCCCGCTTCCGGACGCGTTCGTGGAGCCGGACTCGGATCCGGATCCGGCTCCGGCCCCGCCCCCGGCCCCCGCGCGGGCCCCATCCGGGCGACCACCCCCGGCCGCCCCATCGCTCCCCACCGCCGGCAGCGGTTCCGTGACGGCCTCGGAGGCCGGGCCGCTCGTGGGCGCCGGGGAAGCGGGTGTCGTCGCCGGAGGGGCTGCGGCCGCGGGGCCGACCGCGTCCTCCTCGGGGCCGTCCGACGGGCCCCGGGTCGCCGGGGTGTCCCAGCGGAGGAACGCGCCGCAGGCGTCGCAGAAGGACTGGTCCGCGGCACGGACCGGGCGGGCGCAGTCCGGGCAGGGGCGGGGGGTGTCGCTCATGGGGTGGGGGCTCCTTCGGGTGCGGATGACGGGGTCACCGACGTGGTGAACGGGAGATGGGCCGGGCGCGCCGCCGCCACGACCTCGCGCAGCCGGTACGGGTCCACGGCGCTCGGGTCGGCGACCCTGAGGGTGACGTGGAGCCCGGCTTCGGGCGTGCCGGGGAACGGGCCGAGGGGCCGGACCGACCAGTGCGCGCCGCCGCTCTCGACGACCTCCGGCGCGGTGCCGAAGGCGAGCCGTACCGCCGCCACGAGGCCGCGCCGGGTGCCGCGCACCCGGTGGAGCGCGACGGCCGCGGCGACCGCGCGGCGGCGCGTCGGGAGCGGCTCCGAGCCGTCGAGTTCGGCGCCGACCCAGGTCGCCAGGTAGTCGACGAAGTCGGCGGGGGCCAGCGCCGGCGAGAAGTACGCCTCCAGCGAGTCCAGGACGTTGAAGAGCGGCGCGAGGACCACGTCGAGGCCCGATACGAACCGGCGGCCGAAGTCGTCCTCCGCGTACACGGCGGGCAGCGCCTCGCCCAGCGGGTACGGCGTCGCCAGACCCGGCACCGTACCCCGGGCGGAACCGCTCGTCACGGGCGCGTTCACCGGGCCTCGATCACACGCACGTGGTGGTCGAACGGGAACAGCAGCGCGGACGGCGCCAGCTCGATCCGGTCCGTCGCCTCGCCCCTGCGCCCGGTCAGCGGGTCGGCCGGGTGGAGCAGCACCTCGTCGACGAGCTCCACGCCCGGCACCCGCTGGAGCGCCGCGAAGATCTCCCCGGCCCGCAGCGGGCGCCCGAACGGCCACCCCTCGCCGTGCACCCCGCCGGTCAGCGGGTCCAGATACGCGTAGAGCGCGTCCAGCGCGTCGGCCCGCACCTTCTCGGCCTTCACGGCCCGGAAGGCGTGCAGCGTCGCCACCACCGTCGCCCCCTGGTAGAACGGCGGCCCGACCGCGAGCCGGGTGCCCAACGGGCGCCGCTCGTCCAGGAAGTCCGTCACCCGGGACAGCAACTCCTCACCCGGAACGAGCTGTTCGAACCGCAGCCGGCCGCCCCGGTCGGGCACCGCCTGCGGCACCACGAGCACCCGCACCGCGTTGTCCCCGGCCTGCGCCGCGTCCGCCGCGAGGCACGCGATCCGCGCGGCCTCGGGCGCGGCCCGCCGCGCCAGCTCCTCGTAGTCGCGGGCGGTCACCGCACGCTCCTGGGCGCGCAGCGCGATCGGCGCGCGCCGACGGGCCTCCTCGACGGTCTCGCCGTCCACCCCGCCGCGCGCCGCCTCGCGGTTCTCGACGCGGGCGATGTACGGGATGGAGCTGCGCAGCACGCTGATCGCGGAGCGGGCCACGTTCCCGGCCCGGCCGCCCCCGGTGCCGTACCGCACCGCGCGGATCGCCGCGCCCTTCGGCGGCACGGCTCCGAACTGCCGCAACGTGCCGTCCGGTTGGCGCACGCTCGGGCCGAAGGCGATCTCGCCGGTCGTCGCGTCGAGGGTGACGTGCCGGTCGCGCGGGCGCGAGTTCGCGAAGTCCGGGACGACGGCCCACTCCCGCCATCCCGCCCCGTCCGCGTCCCCGGAGCCGCCCTGGCCGGCTTCCTCGCGCTCGTCCTCCGCCACCCACTCCGCCACCTGGAGCAGCAGCGGCGGGCGGTGGACGACCGGTGCGTGGCTCAGCCGCAGCCGCTGCCCCGGCACACCCTCCGAGACGCCCAGCGACTCGTCCCGCACCGTCTCGGCGTGGGCCGCCCGCACCGTACCGCCGATGGTGAAGGCGCTCGCCGCGCGGACCGTCGGCGACTCGCTGTACGCGGGCTGGCCCTCCGCCGACGGCACGACCCGGCAGCGCACCCAGCCGGCCTCGTGCCGGCCGAGGCGGGAGACGGCGTGCCCGTACGGGACGTGCAGCACCACCTCGCCCGGCCGGTTGAGGCCGCCCGTGGTGTCCTCGTCGACCTCGCAGCCGACCCAGCCGTCGGTCGCCGTCCACGCCTCCCACACCAGCGGGGGCATCCGCGGGTCCACGCCCACGCCGTCCACCCGGCTGTCCAGGCCGAGCACCAGGACACAGCCGGGGACGGCCGCGGACAGGCCGAACAGCAGCAGGTCGCCGACGGCGGGCAGCGGGGTGAAGGCCGGCACGTCGGAGCCGCCGGCGAGGTCCTGCGTCCGGTCCTCCGGCGCGGCGCCTGCCGGCTGGCGCAGGAAGCGGTCCAGCTCGCAGGGGACCACGGTCAGGTCGTCGGTGGTGGCGAAGACGACCGCCTCCTCCGTCTCCGTACGCCCGGTCGACACCTCCGTGCCGGCGGGCAGCAGCACCGGCTCGGGCTGCGGGGCCGAGAGCCGGAAGGTGACGTCGGCGTGGGCCGCGGCCGGCGGGAAGAGGGTGATGCCGAGGAGGTCGAGGAAGGCCAGGTGGTTCTTCTCCGGGACCCGGTTGAGGCGGTAGACCAGCTGGTCGGCCATGTGCGCGACGGCCTCGACGAGCGTGACGCCGGGGTCCGAGACGTTGTGGTCCGTCCACTCGGGACACGCCTGCTGGATGTAGCGCTTGGCGTCGTCGACGAACTGCTGGAAGCGCCGGTCGTCGAGATGGGGTGCGGGCAGGGCCATGGCGGCTCTTTCAGTCCTCGGAGGGGATGACGTAGAAGGGGAAGACGAGATTGCGCGGGTTGTTGGTGCCGCGCACCCGGTAGCGGACGTCGATGTGCAGCGTGGCGGGGTCCCCGGGGGCCGGGGTCACCGTGACCTCCTCCACCTCGATGCGCGGCTCCCAGCGCTCCAGCGAGGTCAGCACCTCGTACCGGATCCGCCCCGTCGTCGCGTCGTTCACCGGCGCGAAGACCAACTCGTGGACCGCGCAGCCGAACTCGGGCCGCATCGGACGCTCGCCCGGCGCCGTCGCAAGCACCAGGCGCATCGACTCCTCGATCTCCCGGTCGCGCCGGACCAGGGCGATCGAGCCGCTCGGGCCGGTGCGCAGCGGGAAGGCCCAGCCCGCGCCGACGAAACGCTCACTCATGAGAACCTCTCTCCGCTCCCGGCCGCGTCACAGCGGGGAGGCCGCGACGACCGGGTTGGGCATCGGGACGGTGTACGTGATGAGGGCGGGCGCGTTGAGGACGGCCTGGGGCGCCGAGGCCTTGAACCGCGTCACCGCCTTGATGTCGACCCCGGCGCCCGCGCCGATCCCGATCCCGGCGACGGCGCCGAGATCGATGCCGGCGCCGGCGCGCAGCTCGATCCCGGCACCCGCGTCGAGGCTGATCCGGCCCGTCGCGGAGAGCGTGAGATCCGCCCCCGACTCCACCGTCACGCCCCGGCCGCCGCTGATCGTGACCGTGCCGTCGCTGTCCACGGTCAGCGTCGTCCGGGCCTCGTTCAGCTCGATGCTGAGCTTCCCCTGCGCGGTGCGCAGCCGGATGCCGTGCGAGGCGCGCGTCCCGCCGCCGCCCTCCTCCCGCAGCTCCAGGGTGTGCCCGGTGCGGGAGGTCAGGGCGCGCCACTGCACCCGCCCGCTGGTCGGGTCGACCGGCGGCACCCGGTCGGTGGCCTCGGTGGGCCGGTCGACGCCGTTGTACAGCCCCGCCAGGACGTACGGATGCTCCAGCGAGCCGCGGTCGAAGGCACACAGCACCTCGTCGTCGACCTCCGGCAGCAGCAGGCCGCCGCCGCCGCGCCCGCCCAGCTGGGCGACCCGGCACCAGTCGCTCTCGTACGTCGCCGACAGCCACGGGAAACGCACCCGGACCCGGCCGAGCGACAGCGGATCCTTGGTGTTGGTGACCAGCGCGACCGCCACTCCCGGCATCGGCGGCGCCGGTTCGCCGCCGCCCGAAGCGGTCCCGTACAGCGAGCGGAACTGGCGGCCCGACACCGTCAGCCAGGACGTGAACTGCCGCCCGGAGGCGAAGACATGACGCACCCCGGTCGCCGTGTACCGCCCCTCGAAGGGGAAGCCCGCGCCCTTCACCGCCACCGGTTGCCCCGGCTTCAGCTCCGGGTTGCCGGTCACCGCGACCTCCACCTCCGCGAACGAGCCGGTGACGTCGTCGGCGAGCGCGCGGGCCGCCTGGCCGACCTCCGACTGTGTGGTGAACGGGCGGTCCGCGAGGGTGAGTTCGGCCTCGCCGAACGGCGCAGCCAGCTGGGCGGGAGTGATGTCGGAGACGATCTCCGTGCTGCTCACGGCGGGCGTGGGGGAGGACAGCGCCTGCTTGGTGCGCGGATCCCAGCCGCGCACGTCGACCCGGCCGACCTGGCCCGCGGCCGTCACCGACACCCTGCTGTGCAGCGTGTTGTGCCCGAAGTCCAGGACGTACGGGCTCTGCGCGGCCGGCGTCGTGTCCGCCGGCGCCGACGCGGCCGGCGGCAGCGCGGCGAAGGTCAGCCGGCCCGCCGGGTCGACCGACAGCCGGACGTCGTTCGCCTGGGCGAGCCGGGACAGGAAGTCCCAGTCGGTGATGTTCGGCTGCGTCGCCAGCTCGTACACGGTGGGCGTCGCGTCGACCCGCCCCAGCGGGACCCGGTTCAGCGCCGCGACCTTGCGCACGATGTCGGAGGCCGTCATGTTCGGATAGCCCTCGACCCGGCGGTTGCGCAGCAGCCGGTGCCCGGGGTCGTAGCCGCGCACGATCAGATAGCGCCCGAGCGTCGGCGCCGCGTCCGTCTCCAGGGCCGTGACCTCGCCGGTCAGCATCGGCGCGCCGAGCCGCCCGTCGGTGAACGGGGACAGCACCGCCATCGCCCCCACCTTCAGGAAGGGGAACTTCTCCGTCAGCGTGCCGTCCTTGTCGCTGAAGGTCAGCTGGAAGGCGGAGGGCACGTTGACGCTCGCGTCCACCCAGCCCTCGGTGAGCCGCACGGCGAGCGCGTCGGGGAGTGTCACCCCGTCCAGCTGCACGTGCAGGACGGTGGTGAAGGTCTTCTCGCTCATGCGGCGCCCTCGGTCGGCGATGGGAGAGGGGATGCGGGGACCCGCGTCGGCAGCTCGGCGGCGGACGGCAGCAGCAGCTCCGTGCCGGGGCTCAGCCGCATCGGGTCGTCGATGCCGTTGGCCTCGGCGATCACCCGCCAGCGGGTCGCGTCGCCGTACTCCCGCCAGGCCAGTGAGGCCAGCGAGTCCCCGGCGACGGTGCGGTGCACCCGGCGCGCGGACAGCGCGCCGGACGTCGGGTTCTGCTTCTTGGTCTCCGAGGCGACCTCGGTCAGGGACAGCGCGCAGGTGGCGCGGATCGGCACGCCGCTCGGGCTGAACAGGGTGTACGTCGCCGACACGTTCGTCACGTACGCCACGAACTGCACCGTCGAGAACGACCCCCACGAGAACCGCACCCACGGCGGGCTCGGCGCCTTGGAGTCGACGCTCTGCGCCGTCACCTCACAGCACGACAGGAGCAGCTCGACCTGGTTCTGCACCGCCGTCGAACTCGGCGTCCCCGAGGCGTCGAGGAACACCTCCAGCTCCAGCGAGGCGGGCCTGCTGCCGGTGAACTTCGGCGGCGCGCCACGGGTGTACGCCACCGCGGGCTCGGTGTGCCAGTCCGCCGACCGGCTCAGCCGCAGCTGATCGGGGTTGAACTGGAAACGCACCTCGCCGATGGCGCCGCCCATCGCCCCGCCCAGGTCCGTCGGCGGCTGGTGGATCGACAACGAGGCCCGCGAGAGACCGCGCGCCGCCTTGCCGCCCGAGGGCGCGGCCATCTCAGGCCCCTCCCGCGTCGGTGAACCCGTGGTGCGCGATCTCCAGGGTCTCCGTCGCCACGGACGGGTTCCCCGGATCCAGACTCGGCCCCGTCCACCGCACCGGCAGCACCTCCACCAGACCCCACTGGGCCACCACCGACTTGTCCGCCCGCAGCGCCGCGATCTGTGCCGTGGGCCGGGTGATGCCCGTGGCCAGCGAGGAGATCCAGGCGGCGACCCGGGCGGTGTCGGGGGTCAGGGGGCGGGTGAGACGGATGGTGGAGAACGTGACACGGGTGGGCAACTGCCACACGAAGCCGTTGTTCCCGCCTTCGTGGCGCTGCTCCACCTCGACCTCGGAGGCGAGACCGTCACAGCCGTTGAACAGACCGAGGTCCTGACCGTCGATGGTGAGCCTGAAGAAGATGGTGGAGGCGGGGTCCTGGGGCTGGGGCATGGGAGTTCTCTCGGACTCGGTGGGGAGGATGGACGACGGCGGACAGGGACGGCGCTCGCTCAGCGCCCGTGATCACGCAAGCGCCCCACCCGCTCCCGATCGGCCCGCAGCTCGGCCCGCAGCAGCCGCGACAGCGGCGTGACGAGCCGCCGGGCCAACTCGTCGAGCTGCGCGGGCGATTCGGCCCCGGACGCCGGCGCGCCGACCCGCGGAGCGGCGGGCGCGGCCGGGACGGCCGGGGCGGCGGCGGTGCGCTGGAGGTGCCGGGGGGCGGGCGCGGCCGCCGGGACCGGCGCGGCCGGGGCCGGCGCGGCCGGGGCCGGGGCCGGGGTCGGGGTCGGGGTCGGCTGGACCGTCACCGGCGGCCGGGGCGGGGGCACGGGCTGCGGGGTACGGGAAGCAGGCGGGGGTACGACCGCGGGCACGGCGGGCACGGCGGGCACGGCCGGCACGGAGGCACGCTGGACGGCTGGCGAGGTGGGTGCGACGGCGCGCTGAACCGCGGGCCCGGCGGGACCGGCAGACGCGGTGGGCGCGGTGGGTGCGGCGGCGCGCGAGGCGAGGGGCCGCGCGGTGGCCAACGGCAGACCGGCCGGCCGCGACAGCGGGGCGCGCGGCACCGCGATGCGCTGGACGGGGAGGTCGGCGCGGGGCTCGCGGACGGCGGGCGCGGGCGCGGGGGCGGGCTGGGGCACGGGTTCGGGTTCGGGTACGGGGGTGGGCTCGGGCGCCGGGGGCGTGTCGGGCGGTGTCGGGGCCGGCGTACGCACCTCGGGCGCGGGAACGATCGGCGCACCGATCGGCGATCGCCGGGGCTTCGCTTCGGCCGGGCGCACGGGTACGTCCGGTACGGCGCGCTGGATCGGCTCCCCAAGTCCCCTGCGGACGGGGGCGGTCGGTCCCGCCGTGCTCCAGTCCGCCCCCGGCGCGCGCCGGGAGCGGCGCACGGCGGGTCGCGAAGGGGCGGCCGGTTGCGCGGTGGAGACCCCGGGCCCGTCGAGGGGAGACGGGCCCGGGGCAGCGGGGGGCCGCGCCGCGGAGGAGGAGCTGGGTGCGCGGACGATGCCGGTCTCGGTGGCCGCGGAGGAGACCGGCGCGGCGGCGGTGTCGGTGGGCGCGGCGGGTGCGCTGGGGCCAGGTCCGCTGGTCGGCGCCTTCGGCGCGGCCGGGGCCTCGGTCACGGGGGCCGGCGCGGTCGTTCGGGTCTCCGGGGCAGGGGCGACGACCGGCGTCAGGAGCCGCCGAGGTGCCGTGTCACCGGTGGCACGGGCGGCGGTGAGCAGCGAGCCGTGCGCCGGACGGACGGGCGCGGGAGCCGTCGCTCGCTGGACGGGCGGTGTGGAGTCACCGTATCCAGCGGGCCGCAGGGGGTGCGCGGCCCGCTGGACGGTGGGGGCGCTCGGGGCGGGGGAGGGACCCGCCACCGACGCGCCCCGGTCTGGCGGCACGGCAGGACCGGCGGTACCGGCCACGACCGTGCGGCCCGCTGCCCCGGCGGGGGCAGGGGCGGTCCCGGCGGTCTGCCGCACGGGCGCGGCGGCAGCGGGGCGGCTGGGCGCCGCCGCAGCCGTCTCCACCGGCCCCGCGGGGGAGGCGAGTTCCTGCTGCGGCCGCTCTACGGCGGCCGGGATGCCGGCGGCGGGGGCGCCCGGGGTGCGCCGGGTGGACGCCGGGTTCGTGGGCGCCTGTGCGCGCTGGACGGGCGCCGAGGCGCCAGGGGTCGCAGGCACGGCCCTGATGGGTGTGTGTTCCGTGCGCGCGCTCCGGGTGGTGGCCGAGTCACCGCTGCCGGGGTTCGCGGCCCCGAGGGGCACGTGGTTCGTCGGTGCGCCGGGGGCGGTGGTGCCCGAGGTGCGTTGCGTACCGGTGGGCGTCGGCTGGGTGCCTTCGCCCGCGGCCGGGATCCGGGTACCGGGGTTCGCGGCCCCGACGGGCACGTGCTTCGTCGGGGCGCCGGGGGCGGTGGTGCCGAAGGCCCGTTCCGTACCGGTGGGCGTCGGCTGCGGGGGCGTCCGGGTGCCTTCGACGGCGGCCGGGGCGCCGGTGCTCGGTTCCGCGGCCCCGAGGGGTGCGTGGTTCGTCGGGGCGCCGGGGGTGGCGGTGCCCGAGGTGCGTTCCGTACCGGTGGGTGTCGGTCGGGAGGGCGTCCGGGTGCCTTCGACGGCGGCCTGGGTGGCGACGCCGGGGTTCGCGGCCCCGACGGGCGAGTGCTTCGTCGGAGCGTCCGGGATGACGGTGCCCGAGGCGGTCTCGCGGCGGGCGGGTGCCGGCCGAGGAGGCGTCTGGGCGCCTGCGCCCGGGGTGGCGACGCCGGGGTTCGTACCCCCGACGGGCGCGCGCTTCGCCGGAGCCTTGGGGCTCCCGGTGCCCGAGGTGCGCTCCCGGCCGGCGGGCCTCGGCTGAGCAGGGGTCGACTCGGCGCGCTGGACGGGCGTCGAGGCGTCACCGCTGGGGTTCACGACCCCGACGGGCGCGCTTCCGGTCGGGCTCGCTGTCGCCCGGGTCCGCTCGACGGCCGTCGCCACGGGAGCCGTCGGGGACTCCGCCGCCTGCCCGACCGGCCTCGGGAGCGCCGCTCCCGCAGCGGCTGCCCGGGCCGTCGGGCCGGGTGTCCCGCCGACCTGCGGTGCGGCCGCCCGCGGCAGCCCGGAGGCAGGCGCCGGCTCCGTACCGGTGTCCGGCAGCACCGTCCCGTCCGGCCCCGCCGCCACCGGCAGCCGCATGGCGGGAAGGGGCGTCCCCGAGGGGCGGTCCGGGAGGACCCGGACCGCGTCCAGGAGCAGACCGCCCGGTGCGGACACGACGCTGCCGTGCCCCAGGGCGCGCTGGAACGACGGGTCCGAGTGGGTCGCCAGGGAGGCGGCGAAGGACGGGTCGGCGACCGGGCGGGCCGGGGGAAGGGCGCGCTGGAGGGGCGGGAGGGCCGCCCACGCGTCTCCCGGGCCGGGCTGCGACGGGGTCGGTGCGGAGGCCCCCGACGTGTCGCCGCCCGCCCCGCGGCGCGCCTTCCACCTGCCGAACATTCCCATTCCCTTCCGTCTCCTGTCCTGTCCTGTGCTGCCCTGCCCTGTCCGTCCCGTCCCGCCCCGGCCCGCCAGGGCCTACGCCCGCTCCACCAGCGCCGCCGCCCGCTCGACGTACCGCCGTCGGTCCCCGTGTTCGAGGTCCAGGACGCTGTCGAGGGACCAGTGGAAGTGGTAGGCGAGGTACGCGGTCTCCTCCTCGAGGCGGTCGGCCGCGTACGTCACGATTCCCCCAGGCGGCTCCCGGCCAGCTCGACCTCGAAGGACTCCGCGCAGTGCGGGCAGGCCACGGCCGCCCGGGTGTGGCCCTCCGCGTTGATCTGGCGGTAGAAGTCCTGGAGGAACGCCAGGTCGGAGGCGAACATGTTCTCCACCGTCCCGTCGTGGACCGCCGGCAGCGTGCCGAGCCGGGTGAGGACCCGGCCCAGCAGGACGACCGACAGGTACGCGGGGTTCTCCCGTACCCGTACGTCGCGCAGCGGGACGAGCTCGTCCCGGGCCGTCGCGAGGCGCATCGCACCGCGGCGGTGGACGGTGCCGGACTCGTCGACGTAACCGCGCGGCAGCTCGAACTCGAAATCCGTGCGCAGCGGCTCCCGCTGCGCCTCGGAGGGGCCTTCGCGTCGCATCACTCGATGACCAGCTCTTCGAACACGATGGTCACGGTCTCGGTCAGCGCCGCCGCGTCGCCCGCCTTGACGCCGCTGGTGTCGACCTTGCTGCACCAGGCGGCGCGCAGGTTGTACCGCTTCACCGGGTTGTTCTGGTAGTCCATCATCATGATCGTCGCGTTCTTGCGCGCCGATCCCATGTCGCCGGCGATGGACTGGTTGATCCACTCGTTGAAGGTGGCGCTCTGCGTCATGCCACGCACGACCGTGCACTGACCGGCCTTCTTCACGCCGGGCATCTTCTTCACGACGGGCTTCCCGTCAGCCGAGACCTGCTGGTACTCGATGACGTCCTGCTCCATCGACAGACCGCTGACCTCCTGGAGGTACTCGACCATGACGCCGTCGATCTGGAGGCCGAAATTGTGGGTGGTGAGGGCGTCACCGGGCTGCAGGGACACGAGGGGTCACTCCTTGGTTCTCTTGATTGCGTCAGGGGGAGAGGCGGGGCCGGGGGAAGGGGGGCGGCGAGGAGGCCGTCCTCCCTACTCCTCCAGCTCGCCCCCGCCGCCCTGGAACTGCGCCAGCCGGAAGACCACGAACTCCGCCGGCTTCACCGGCGCGATGCCGATCTCGCACACCACCCGGCCGAGGTCCACGGACTCCGCCGGGTTGGTCTCCTCGTCGCACTTCACGTAGAACGCGTCCTCGGGCCGCTGCCCGAAGAGCGCACCCGAGCGCCACTCGTTGACCAGGAACGCCGAGATGTTGCGGCGGATACGGGCCCACAGGGCCTGGTCGTTGGGCTCGAAGACGACCCACTGGGTGCCGATGAGGATCGACTCTTCGAGGTAGTTGAAGTAGCGGCGCACGTTGAGGTAGCGCCACGCGGGGTCGGAGGCCAGGGTGCGGGCGCCCCACACGCGGATGCCGCGGCCGGGGAAGGCCCGGATGCAGTTGACGCCGACGGGGTTGAGCAGGTCCTGCTCGCCGCGGGTGATCTGGAGCTCCAGGTCGACGGCGCCGCGGACGACCTCGTTGGCCGGGGCCTTGTGCACCCCGCGCTCCGAGTCGTTGCGGGCCCACACGCCGGCCATGTGGCCCGACGGCGGGACGGTGCGGGTCTGGCCGGTGGCCGGGTCGAAGGCCTTGATCCACGGGTAGTAGAGGGCCGCGTAGCGCGAGTCGTAACCGGCGGTCTCCTGCCGCCACTTGCGGATGTCGCGGGCGTTCATGGCGGGCGGCGGGTCGAGCAGCGCCATCCGGTCGCCCATCAGCTCGCAGTGGGCGATGAGGCCGAGCTGGACGGCCTTGACCTGCTCCAGGTCGACGAGGCCCTGCTGGTAGGCGGCCATCAGGTCCGGCACGGCCACCATGGTGATCTCGTCGAAGGCCTCCAGGCCGCCGAAGCCGGTGCGGTCCGCCGAGTCGCCGATGAACTGCCCCGACTCCAGGGACTGCGCCTGGCCGGAGCGGGCCGCGGGAACGGCCGCGACGGCCGCGGTGGGCGGGGCGAGCGTCACGGACTGCGCGTCCGGCCGGGCGAGCGCGGCGCCCGCCGCCTCCTCGACCACGATCGTCTTGGACCGCTGCCTGACCTGCGTGACGACGAAGTTGCGGGCGCTCTTCTTGGCGCTCACGTCGAAGCTCTCGACGGCCTTCTCGCCGTCCTTGACGACCAGCTTGAAGCGCTCGTCGTCGCCCTCGGCCTCCTGCACCTCGACGGTGAGCGTGCCGTCCGCGCCGGAGCCGGCGGCGATCGCGGCGACCCGGAAGGCGCCCAGCGCGACGGCCGTGCCGGGCAGCAGCTCCTTGGGGGCCTCCGTACCGCCGCTCGCACCGGTGCCCGCGCCGGGGGCGTCGCCGCCGCCGACCCGGACGACGTACGCGGCGGTGCCGCCGTTGTTGAAGAAGCCGTAGACGGAGTGCGCGAGGTAGTACCCGTCCGTGAAGTCGCCGAAGGACGCCACGTACTGGGACCAGTTGGTCACCAGCGTCGGCTCGTTCAGCGGCCCGGTCGGCGCGAGGCCGACGAACGCGGCGACGGAGGTGCCGACACCCTCGATGGGGCGGGAGCCGCTGGCGACTTCCTCGACGTAGACGCCGGGGGAGAGGTAGGTGGGCATGGGTGCGTGCGCTCCTCGGAGGGTACGGAGGACTGGACAGGGGCGGTGACGCTTCCGAGCCTCTCCCGGCCCGGCACCCCGGCGCGTGGTCGAACGGGCGGCGCCGAGGGCAGCGATCGCTGCCTCCGCGGACACCCGGTCGGGCAGGCCGTACGGAAGGGCAGCGCGGCCTGCCCCCGCCCGGGGACCTTCGGACAGGCCGGACCCGCCGGCCCGCCCGTAGCGTGCCGCCCATGACCATCTGGACCTCTCTGGACCCGGCCGCCGTCGCCGTGGAACCCGGTTCCCGGGCCACCGCCCGGCTGCGGGTGCGGAACACCGGCGACACCGTCGAGGAGTACCGCCTTTCCCTCGTCGGCAGGCCCGCGGGCTGGGGCCGCGTCGAACCCGATGTGCTGCGCCTCTACCCGGGCGCGGAGGGGACCGCGGAGATCTCGTTCGCCCCGCCGCGCAGCCCGGACGCCGAGGCCGGGCCCGCCGCGTACGGCGTGCGGGTCGAGCCGCGGGAGAACACCGCCGTCCGCGACGTCGTCGAGGGGCAGCTCACCATCGCGCCCTTCACGGAGGTGCGGGCCGAACTCCTGCCGCCCGCCCTGACCGGCCGGTTCCGCGGCCGCGCCAGGGCGGCCGTCGACAACCTCGGCAACACGCCGGTCACCGCCTCCCTGGTGGCCCGCGACGAGACCGACAGCCTCGACTTCGACCTGGCGCCGAACGCCGTGCGCATCGACCCCGGCCGCGCCGCTTTCGCCGAGCTGACGCTGCGCCCGCGGGACATCCGGTGGACCGGCGGCGAGCAGTCCCACCGCTTCACCCTCGCGCTGCGCAGGTCGGGCGACGACACCGGGCAGGACCTGGAGGGCAGTTACGTCCAGCGGCCCGTGTTCGGGGCCTGGCTGATGTCGGTCGGCGGGCTGCTCACCGCCGCCGTGATCGCCTTCGCGGTCCTCTGGTTCGGCTTCTCGCCGAAGATCGGCAGCTCGGCCAAGGAGCTGCTCGCCTCGGGCGCTCCGAACCCCGTCCAGCAGGGCGACGGGAAGAACCTCCCGCCGGCCCCGCCGCCGCCTCCGGGCAGCGGGGAGTCCGCGGGCACGGGCCCCGGCGGCGCGCCGCCGCCGGCGGACGGCGGCGACCCCGACACCGGCGCCCCGCCCCCGGTCGACGGCAGCGGCGGCGGTGGCGGCGGCACCGGAGGCAGCGGTGGTGGCGGTGGCGGCGACCAGGGCGGCGGCTCCGTCCAGCAGCCGCGTACGACGACGGCACCCGCCAAGACCGGGCCGCCCTGGGGCACCGGCTACCAGCGGCACACCGTGGTGGAGTTCGCCCAGGAGCGGCTCATCGCCCTCGACAACTCCTGCAGCCCCCGCGGCAGCATCAGCCGCGGCGTGATCGACGCGCCGACCCGCGCCGCGCTCGTCTGCTACCAGCACGCCGTCGACAACAGCGGCAAGAACCCCACCAGGATCCTCGACACCGAGAAGGAGGGCATGCTGGGCCCGGCCACCCTCACCTCGCTGTGGATGCAGGGGGTCACGCCCGACATGGTGAAGAAGGGCGGCACCAGCTGGGAGACCACCCGTCTCATGGCCGCCTTCTACTGGGCGATGAACGGGACGTTCGACGCCCATGACATGGACGTCGCCCGGACCAACGCCGGCCTCGGCATCGACTACTTCCGCAACCCCTCCGTACCCGGCCCGGCCACCCGGTACGACGACAACGTCACCGCGCACATCCGCGACTACCAGGCGGCCATGGGCCTCCCGGTCACCGGCACCGCCGACTGGGCCACCATCCGCACCATGCTCGGCGGCGGCGTCGTCTGGCGCGGCTGACAGACCGAGGAGGCCCGCCCGTTCCCCCGCCGGCGGGCCTCCTCACCTCACCCCGTCACGGCGCCCAGGGCGCCCCGGCGCCCGGCAGCAGCCGGCCGGCCTTCAGATACTCCCGCCGGGCCCCCGCCCGTACGTCGTCTCCGGTCACCGGTCCGCCCCGGCCCGCCGCGAGATAGCCGGCGGTCACGGCAGCCGACCTGATCGCGCCGCCCGCGAGCTCGAACTCCTTCGCGCAGTCGGCGACCGCGTCCGCCACGTCGGGCGCCTGCGGGGCGCCGGCCAGACACGCCCGCCACAGCGAGAGCCGCTGCTCCGGGTCGGGGAACGGGAAGTCCACCACCAGGTCGAGCCGGCGGGTGAACGCCTCGTCGATATTGGCCCGCAGGTTGGTGGTCAGCACGGCGATCCCGTCGAAGGCCTCCAGACGCTGGAGCAGATAGGCGCTCTCCAGGTTCGCGTAGCGGTCGTGGGAGCTGCGCACCTCCGAGCGCTTGCCGAAGACCGCGTCGGCCTCGTCGAACAGCAGCACGCAGTCGGTGCGGTCGACCTCCGCGAAGATCCGCTCCAGGTTCTTCTCGGTCTCGCCCACGTACTTGTCGACCACCGACGACAGGTCCACCACATAGAGGTCCAGGCCGAGTTCGCCCGCGACGACCTCCGCGCCCAGCGTCTTGCCGGTGCCGGACTCGCCGGCGAACAGCGCGACGACCCCCCGTCCGCGACCGCCGCCCGTGCGCAGCCGCCAGTCGCCGAGCACCCGGTCCCGGTGCCGGGCCCGCCCGGTCAGCTCGCGCAGCAGCCGCAACGGCTCCTCGGGCAAGACGAGATCGGCGAAACCGACCGCCGGGCGGACCCGGCGGGCGTGGCTGTCGAGCAGCGGGGCCGACATCAGGCGCGCCCCGCGCTGCACGTGCGCGGCCGTCAGCTCCGTCCCCTCGAACGCGGCGAGGGCCCGCGCCGAACGGGCCGCCCGGCGGATCAGGCCGCCGCCGAGCCGGTACGGGGCGACCGCCTCGGCCAGGTCGAACCCGGGCTCCTCGGGGCCGAGCTCGGCGCGCCACAGCTCGGCGGAGCCCGTGGCTGCCGCGGGCGCCTCGACGGCGAGCAGCTCCGCCTCCGGCGCCCAGCGCGGGTCCGGTGCGTCGGGGCCCGCGAGGACCAGGGTCACGTCCGGCGCGGCGAGGGCCCGCACCAGCGCACCGGCCTCCCGGGGCAGCGGCTCGACCACGAGGACGGCGCCCCGCAGCCGGGCCTCCCGCAGCAGCGCGGGCGCCACCCGGGTCCCGTCGGCACCGGCCCGCATCCGCAGCACCGGCCGCCCCGAGGCGCACAGGGCCGCCGCCACGGCGTCGGCGGCGCCGGGGCTCCGCTCGCGCAGGTGCACGGCCACCGGAGCGGCGGCCAGGACCCGCGCCGCGAGTCCCGCCGACGGGTCGGCGGGCGCCGCGTGCCCGTCCGGGGCCGGCGGCAGCAACTCCACTCCCGCGCCGAGGAGTTCCGCGTCGAGTCTGCCGTCGTCGCCGAGCAGATGCGCCACCACCCGCTCCGGCACCCGCAGCGCCCGGCCGGGGAGCGGCCGGTCCTCGTCCTCGACCACCAGCAGCCCCCCGGCGCACAGCGGGGCGCCGGGGTGGAAGCGGTCACGGGCGGCGGGCTCGTGCGGACCGGTGCCGGCCAGCCCGAGGGCGAGCGCCACCGTCGCCCGGCGTCGGCCCACGTCGTCGTTGAGATATCCGAACAGCGGCTCGAACGCCCGGTCCACGTCGGGCGCGAGGGCCGTGAGCAGGATCCGCGCGTCCACGGCGTCGAGTCCGAAGCGGCGGGCGAGCGCGGGGAGCCGGTCGTCGGGGTCGCCCGGCACGGGCTCGTCCCACCCCGTGCCGGGCACCTCCTCCGTCGGCCGTGCCTCCACCGCCCGCAGGGCGGTCTCGCGCGTGACGTACAGGCCGCGCAGCGGATCGCCCGCCGTGGGGTCGTCGGCGGAGCCGGCCTCCACGAGGGAGACGACACGGGCGCGCAGGGCCGCGAGCCGGTTGGTCAGAAGGCGCCCGCTCACGGCCGGTACTCCGTTCGCCGGGTCGTCCGCGGCACGGAGTCCGACGGCACCCCGGCGGTCCCGCGCACGGTGACGACCGCCTCGGTGACCGGCGGCGCCACGTCGTACACCGGGACGACCGGGAACGGCGTGGTGACCACCACGTCGAGCGAGGGCTTGAGCTCGCCGCCGAGCGCCGACCAGATGTCCGCGAGCGAGCGGGACTCGTGCGGCGGCACGGCCACGGTCAGCGGGATCGCCGGAGCGCCCGCGGGCCCGCGCAGCACGTCGGGGACCAGCGCTTCCGGGAGCGCCTCGTGGGGCAGCAGCAGGGCGAGCGCCCCGGAGAGCAGTCGGTGTTCGTCCTCCGGCCGGGAGGTCCAGGCGGTCACCAGGTACGACAGGCGGAACCAGCGCCGCGGCTGGCGGCGGCGCACCACCGCCCCGCGGGCGTCGCGCTCCGCGTACGCGCCGCGCTCACGGCGGGCCACGTCCTCCCGTATGTCGTACAGATAGGCGTTCAGGGTCGGCGCGTTGCGACGGGCCGCCCAGTCGCGGGTGGGCGGTTCGAAGGAGACGTCCCCGACGACGGCGGGGCCCAGGAGGCCGCCGAGCGCCTCGTCGATCTCGTGGATCATCAGATGTAGCCCTCGCGGAGTGCGTACGCCACGGCATGAGCCCGGTTGGCGAGATGGAGCCGCGTCATCAACGCGTGCAGGATGTTCTTGACGGTGCGTTCGGAGTACGCGAGCTTCTCGCTGATCTGGCGGGTGTCGAGGCCCTCCGCGAGCAGCCGCAGGACGTCCACCTCGCGCGGCGCCATCCCGAACAGCGGCGCCGCCCCGGCGGACGCCGTCGACGTCGCCCGCTGGAGCCGGCCCACCTGGTTCAGGAGGCGGCTGATCAGGTCGGGCGGCAGCTCGCCGTCCCCGCGCGCCGCGCTGTGCACGGCGTTGAGCAGCCGCTGCTCGGTGGCCTGGTGGCGCCAGAGGATCGCCCGCACCCCGTACTCGACGACCGCGAGCAGATCGGGTTCGCGCAGTTCGCCGGCGACGAGGACCACCCGCTGGTCGCCGCCGCGCAGCACGCGGCGCAGCTCGGTGGTGGCCGACTCGTCGATCCGGTCGGCGAGCATCACGGCGACGGCCGGCACGTCGGACCGCTCGCCCGGCTCGTCGGACGTGCGCTCCGGGACGACCTCGATCGTCGGCTGACGCTGTAAATGGCTGATGAGTCCGGCCCGGCTGAGCGGATCGGAAGCGTGGACGGTCACTGCCACGCGCTTGGTGAGCATGCTCGAATGCCTGCCCTTCCCCCAAGAATGTGCTGGTAGACGGCCGGTTACCCGGCCGTTTCACTGGTCTCCACCACATTCACGGCGGCGCTTGGCGTCCCGTTGCCACCGCGCTAACGCGCGGCTAACGCTCCGTCGCCGCCGCACCCGCCGCGGCGACCTCGTCGACGCGCCGCAGCTGCGCCTCCGCCCGCTGCGCGCTCTCCTTGTAGCCGTGCGCCAGGGCCCGTTCCCTGGCCTGGACGAGCAGGGACTCCGCCTCCTCGGCGCGGCCGAGGTCGAGCAGCGCCGTGCCCGCGGTGACGGTCAGCAGGCACTGCCGTACGCCGACCAGGCCGTTGACGGGGTCGCCGTCCAGGGCGAGGCCCTCCCGTGCGCAGGCCAGAGCCCCGGCCGGGTCGCCCATGGAGAGCAGCTGGCGGGCGCGGTGTTCCAGGGCCAGCAGCTCGGTCATCACGTCCCCGCTGCCGCGCACGAGGGCCGCGGCCCTCGCCGTGTGGGCGAGGGACTCGTCGCTCACGCCGAAGCGGTCCAGGGCGACGGCCAGGTTGACCAGGGCCGTCGCCTCGCTGGACGGCTCGCCCGCGCGGGCGGCCAGCGGGGGCGCGAGACGCAGGTGCACCAGCGCCTCCGGGAGACGGTTCTCCTGGGTGAGGACCCAGCCGACCAGGGCGCGGACACGGGACTCGGCGTCGGGGTCCTTCTCCCGGGCGGCGGAGTCGGCCGCCGCCTCCAGGAGCGGCACCCAGCCGTCGTGGCTGTGCCAGAGGATGTACGGCCACTGGAGGACGGCGAGCCGCCAGGCCCGGTCGTGGAGGCCGGCCGCGCGCGCTGCGGCGACGGCCGCGGCGAGGTTGTCGCGCTCGGCCGCGTACCAGAGCAGGGCCGCGTCCCGGCCGGCGAACCGGGCCGCGGTGCGCGGCAGCCGCGCGTTGGACGGCAGCACGCAGCAGGGCTGGTCGTCCGGCTCCGCGGCGCGGGCGGCGGCCATGGCGGTGACCGTGTAGTGGTCGAGCAGCCGCAGCAGCGCGTCCTCGTCGGCGTCGAGGCCGCGGGCGTAGAGCCGTACGAGATCGTGCAGGGTGTGCCGGCCGGGCGCGTACTCGGTGAGCAGATGCGCGTCGCAGAGGCGGTCGAGGGCCTCGGCGGCGACGGCGGGCGTCCGGTCGAGCAGCGCGGCCGCGGCATGCCGGTCCAGGTCGGTGCCGGGCACCACACCGAGCTGCCGGAACAGCCGGCCGGCCTCCTCCGGCAGGCCCTGCACGGTCAGCCGCAGCGCGGCGGACACGCCCTGCCCGTCGGCGCCCTCGGAGTCGTCCACCGACAGCAGCGACAAGCGGCGCTGCTCGTCGGCGAGTTCGGCGGCCAGGTCGGCGAGCCGCCAGTGCGGGCGGGCGGCGAGCTGGGCGGCGGTGACGCGCAGCGCGAGCGGCAGCCCGTCGCACAGGTCGGCGAGCCGGCGTGCGGCGGCCGGTTCGGCGTCCACCCGGTCCCCGCCGACGGCGGCGGCGAGCAGGGCCGCGGAGTCGTCGAGGCCGAGCACACCGAGGGGCACCGGGCGGGCCAGTTCGCTCACGACCAGACCGCCGAGACGCAGCCGCGAGGTGACCACGGTCGCGCTGCGCGCACCGGCCGGCAGCAGCGGCCTGGCCCGGTCGGCGCTGCGCACGTTGTCCAGGACGACGAGCAGCGCCCGGTCCTCGGTGAGCGAGCGGTAGAGCGCGGCGGCCGCCGTCGGCGACTCCGGCACCTGGCGGGGCGGCACCCCGAGCGCGGGCAGGAACTCCCGCAGCACGTCGGCGCTCTCGACCCCGTCGTCCGGGCTGAAGCCCCGCAGGTCGGCGTAGAGCACCCCGTCGGGGTAGTGGGAGGCCCGCCGGTGCGCCCAGTTGAGGGCGAGCGCGGTCTTGCCGACCCCGGCGGGCCCGGTGACCAGCGCGACCCGGGCGCGCTCCACGGCGGTGTCCAGCGCGGCCAGCTCCCTGGCCCGGCCGAGGAAGCCGCGCGGGGCGCGGGGCAGCAGGTCGGGCGCGGGCAGCGCCGGTGCGGCGGCGGGCCGTTCGGCGGCGGCCGCGGCGGCGGCGTCGGGCCACTCGGCGGGCTCCGGTGCGACGGGGGCGTCGCCGGGGGTGGCGGGCGCGGCCGGCGGCGTCCCGCGCAGCACGGCCTCGTAGGCGGCGCGCAGCGCGGGACCGGGGTCGACGCCCAGCTCGTCGGCGAGCTGGGTCCGGGTGCGGTGGTAGCAGTCCAGCGCGTCGGACTGGTGCCCGGCCCGGTACAGCGACAGCATCAGCGCCGCCGCCATGGACTCGCGCAGCGGGTTGGCGACCGCCTCCGCGCGCAGCAGGGCCGCCGCCTTGGCGTGCTCGCCGAGCCGCCCGTACGCCGCCGCCAGCTGCTCGACGGTCACCAGCCGGGTCTCCTCCAGCGCCCGCGCCGCGACGAGCAGCGGCTCGCTGGCCACGGTCCCGGTCAGCGCGGGCCCCCGCCACAGGGCGAGCGCCTCGCGCAGCATCAGTACCGCGTCCCCGGGGTGCTTCTGGTGGCCGGCGAGCTGGACCAGCTCCTCGAAGCGGTGGACGTCCAGGAGGTGCTCGGGTATCCGCAGCTCGTACGCCTGGCCGTGGGTGGCCAGCTCGACCCCGTACTCGCCCGCCCCGCCCTGCTCGAACAGCGCCCGCAGCCGCGAGACGTGGCCCTGGACGACGGTGCGGGCCCGGGCGGGCGGCAGCTCGTCCCACACCGCGTCGATCAGCCGGTCCACCGGCACGACGGCGTTCGCGCGCAGCAGCAGCGCCGCGAGTACGCTGCGCCGCTTGGCGGGGCCGAGCGGCAGCTCACCTGCCTCGGCCGCGATGGACACCGTTCCGAGCAGGCGGAACTCCACCCGGCCCTCCTTCTCGCTGATCTCGTGGGCCCTCCAGTATCACCGCCTGCTCCGCTGGGGCCGTTGTCGGGTTCCTCCAGTTGTCCGATTCCGGACACGCTTTCCGCAGTTAGGCCGGATCGCCTCCGTCCGGATCGGACGCCCGCGCACGGACTGATCGCCTCCGCGCGGGGTGGTCGCCTCCGGACGGCCGGATCGCCTCCGGACGGCCTGATCGCCCGCCGCCCGCTCGTGCCGGGGGCGTCAGGCGTTCGGGTCGAAGGGGATGCCCGCGGGCTTGGCCCGGCCGAGGGCGCCCGCGAAGTCGACGTCCCTGATCTTGAGGGTGGCGGAGCCGAAGTCGGCGCCCGTCAGCTTCTCGCGCAGCCCGGCGGGGTAGCCGTTCCAGCCCACGAGCCGCGGGTAGAACCAGGCGCCGGTGGCGTTCTCGATCCGGTCGTCGTCCGGGTTGGCGAAGCGGAAGCAGTGGGTGGAGACCCCGTCCTTGTGGTAGACGACCTTGGGGTGGGTGCCGTCGAAGCGCACCGCCGAGCGCGCGGCCACCTCGTAGCCGCTGTGCTGCGAGACCGACACGTACTGGACCTGGTCGCCGCTGATCCACACCACCACGTGTTCCCAGTCGTGGGTGTGGCCGATGGCCAGCGGGCCCCAGGTCGCCTGGTCCTTCTCGAAGTAGCTCGCGTACATCACGGCGCACCAGCCGTTGTTGCACTTGCTGCGCGAGTAGCTGTTGGCGGCGGCCAGCTGGGCGTAGTCGTGGCAGTGGCCGTTGACCGTGCCGCCCGGCTTCAGACCGGGGTTGACGGTGCCGTCCAGGCCGATGGCGGCGGTGGCGTAGCAGCCGTCGGTGTCGTAGTCGTAGGCGGGGGCGAAGGTCTGGTCGAGCCCGTCGGCGTTCTGCGGGAGCTGCTGCAGGACCGCGGCGTGGGCGGTGGCGGGGACGCCGAGTACGAGGGCCAGGGCGCAGAGGAGGGCGGCGAGGAGGGAGCGGCGCCGGCCGCGGGGCCGCTCGGGCGGGCGGGTTATCAGGTGCACGACAACTCCTTGGCGGTCTGGTGGTGGGGGGCCAGACCTTCGCAGTACGCCCCTGCGGCCGTCAACCACCGTGCGGGAAACGCCGAGTTACGGATCCGGTGGCGGCGTCAAGGGAAACGGGAGGCTTCCCCGGATCGGGTGGGAGGTGCCCGAAGATCGCGGAACCGGGGGGCGGGGCGAGGCAGGATCGAGGGGTCGGGGTCGTCCTGATCGGGAGCCGTGGGGGCTCTCGGACCCCGCACCGGGAGAGCGTCGTGTGCCGACATCGCCGCTCTCCGCCGCCCCCGGACCCGGCTCCGCTCCGGGGGCGGCGTCGCACGCGGGGCACCCCGCTCCCGGTGCGCGGCCGCGGCGGGTTCAGGCGGCGGCCTCGGCGTACAACTCCTCGATCAGCCGGGTGGCGGTCTCCGGCTCCCGCAGCTTCGGAGAGTGGTCGCAGGCGGCCAGGCGGCCAGGCGCCCAGGCGGCCAGGCGGCCAGGCGGCCAGGTGGTCAGGTGACCAGGCGGCCAGTCGGGCGAGCCGGCCGCCGGGCGAGCCGGCAGCCGGGGATCCTGGCCGCCATCTCCTCGTTGCGGCGCACGACCTCCGGCCGGTCGAGCTCGCCCAGGGCCGGCGCCGTCGGCACCGCGATCTCGCCGAGCCGGTCGAAGGCCGGAGGGTCGGTCCGCCGGTGGCCGACATGGGCGAACCAGGCGGGCAGCACGGCCCGGAAGTGCGCCGCCACGACCGGGGCGGACTCGGGGGTGCCGCCGCCGGCCCGGCCCCGCATGCCCATCCCCGGACGCGCGATGCCCTCCATGTCGCCGGCCTTCGCCGGCCGCTCCACCGCCAGGTAGGGCTCCGTCTCGTCCATGCCGTCGTAGCCGGTGACCCGGGGACGGGCAGCGCGAGTCCCGCCACCCGTCCCGGCCCGTCCGGCGTCAGGCCGACCGAGGCGGCGCCGCCCATACTGGAGGCCACCAGGACCGCGCGCGCCCGAGGCCGAAATGGTCGAGCGCCGCGGACAGGTCGGCGGCCGGCGAGTAGGGGGTCGAGGGCGCCGGCGAGCGCCCGTATCCGCGGGCGTCGTAGCGGATCACCCGGTGCCGCGCGGCGAGCGCCGGCAGGACCGGGTCCCAGATCGTGGAGTCGCCCACACCCGGGTGGACCAGGACCATCGGCAGTCCCTCGCCTCCCGTGTCCTCCGCCCGGAGTTCACCGCCGTCGGCCTTCACCGTGGATTCCATGGGGCCAGTCCGGGCGGGGGTCAACCCGGGGCGCCGACCCGGTCCCGGCCCTGTCGGTGTCAAGTACCGGGTCGGGCCAACGTTCCTGACGGAACGTCAGTAGTGGCGGAAATCCTGCCTGGACACCCCTACCGGCCGGTTCTACTCTCAAGTCACTTTGCGCGATCCCCCCAGCATCACGCGTACGCACCCCACGCATCCGCACCTCGCGCATCCGCACCTCCTCGCACCCCACCGTCGAACACCGAGGAGATCCCCATGTCCAAGCTGCTCGTCTCGCTCACCGGCCTCGCCGCCGCCTCCGCCCTCGCGTTCGGGGCCACCGGCACCCAGGCCGCCTCGACCACGCTGCTCCCCGCGGGCCACTCCTTCGCCGCCAAGCTCACCGGCAAGGCCACCTTCGTCGCCGGGTCGACCACCATGACCTGCACCGTCTCCGCCTCCGTGCCGACGACCGGAGCGAACAACACCGTCCCCGCCGCCCCCGGCAACCACAACGACGCCGGCCCCGTCTCCGTGCCCGTCAACCCGCCCACCTTCGGCAGCTGCACCACCAGCATCACCGGCGTGAGCGTCACCGTGACCAGCAACGCCACCAACGGGGCCTGGTCGCTCTCCGTCCAGAACGGCGCCCCCGTCACCGGCGGCTTCACCATCCCGAAGGGCGGCGTGGTGCTCAAGACCAGCGGCCTCGCCAGCTGCACCATCACCGCCTCGCCGAGCGGCCCGACCGCCGTCAACGGCACCTGGACCAACGGCGCCCCCTCCAGCCTGGCCATCGCCAACGCGCCCGTCCCCGCGACCGTCACCGGCGGCTTCCTCTGCCCGACCGGCAACCAGTCCGCCACCTTCAGCGCCACCTACCAGTTGACCGACACCACCGCCCCGGCCCAGCAGATCACCGTGACCGGCTGACCGGCTGACCGGCTGACCGGCTGACCGGCTGACCGGCTCCCCGGGCCCGTCCCGCCGCTCCGGACCGCGTCCGGTCCCCGGCCCGGGCCGAACCAGCCCGCGTCACGCGCCGTCCCCCGGCCCCGGGAGGCCCACCAGTTCCACGCCCGGTAGCCGATGACGACCGGGACCGGCAGCACCCCGAAGGCGAGGAGCAGCTCCGGCGTGCCCCCGTCCGCCGCGGCCCGGCCCACCCGTCGGACCGGCGGGCGGGCCGTCGGCGGACGTCGGCGGACGTCGGCACGTACGGATACTGCCCGACGCCCACGAGGACGACCGGCAGCAGCACGGCGAGCGAGGTCCCTCCTGGCCGCCCATCCCCTGCGGGGCACGGCGCGGAGCTTCACGTACCACCCACTTCGGGGCCTCGGTCGATGGCACCTCCCTGACGGCCCTGCCGAGGTCTCGGAGCCGCGGCACCCGGGTCCGCGCCCCGCTGCCCCGCACCACCGTCGGCTCCACGGAACCCGCGGAACCGGCAGCGGCACTGGAGGCCGCGGAGACGCCGCAGCGGGCTGACGCGGGCGCCCCTCCCGCACCGGGGAGGTCCTCCCGCACCACCGCGATTCGGCCCGGCCCCTCCCACCGTGTTTTCCTTGGTGGGACCCCTGGCACCCCAGGGAACAGGGCACCCCACCGAAGAGGGCACCGCATCCCTACCGAAGAAGGCACCGCATCCATGGACCGCTCCGCCCGTACGGGAGATCCCACCGGCCTCGCCGGGCTCACCGAGCCCACCGGCACCCCGCCGCTCCCGGCCGCGGAGCGCTTCGCCGACATGGCTCTGCCCGAGGCGCTGCTGTCGACCCTGACCGCCCAGGGCGTCACCATCCCGTTCCCGATCCAGTCCGCCGCCCTGCCCAGCGCCCTCGCGGGCCGCGACGTGCTCGGCCGCGGGCGCACCGGGTCGGGCAAGACGCTCGCCTTCGGTCTCGCGCTGCTCACCCGCACCGCCGGCCGGCGCGCCGACGCCAAGAAGCCGCTCGCCCTGGTGCTCGTCCCGACGCGCGAGCTGGCCCAGCAGGTGACCGAGGCGCTCACCCCGTACGCCCAGGCTCTGAAGCTGCGCCTCGCCACCGTCGTCGGCGGTCTGCAGTCGGGCCGGCAGGCCGCCGAGCTGAAGGCCGGTGCCGAGGTCCTCGTCGCCACCCCCGGGCGCCTGCGGGACCTGGTCGAACGCCGGGACTGCCGGCTCGACCAGGTCGCGATCACCGTGCTGGACGAGGCCGACCAGATGGCCGACATGGGGTTCCTTCCCCAGGTGACCGAACTGCTCGACCAGGTGCCGTCCGGCGGACAGCGGATGCTCTTCTCCGCCACCCTCGACCAGGACGTCGAGACGCTGGTCCGGCGCTACCTCCAGGACCCCGTGGTCCACGCGGCCGACCAGGACGGCGCGAGCGCCGCCACCGTGGAGCACCACGTGCTCCATGTCCACGGGGCCGAGAAGTTCGCCACCGCCGCCGAGATCGCCGCCCGCGACGGGCGCGTGATCATGTTCCTGCACACCAAGGCCTCCGTCGACCGGTTCACCCGGCAGCTCGTCGCCGGCGGGGTGCGGGCCGCCGCGCTGCACGGCGACAAGTCGCAGCCCCAGCGCACCGACACCCTGGAGCGGTTCAGGACCGGAGCGGTCACCGTCCTGGTGGCGACCAACGTCGCGGCCCGCGGCATCCACGTCGACGACCTCGACCTCGTCGTCAACGTCGACCCGCCCGCCGACGCCAAGGACTACCTGCACCGCGCCGGGCGCACGGCACGGGCCGGAGCCGCCGGCATCGTGGTCACCCTGGCCCTGCCCGACCAGCGCCGCGATCTCGCGAAGCTCCTCGCGGAGGCGGGCGTCCGGGCGCGCACCGCCAAGGCCGGCCCCGGAGACCCCGAGCTGCGCCGGATCACCGGCGCCAAGGCCGTGTCCGGCACCCCGAAGGGCGGCGCGCCCGGCTCCGGCGAGCGCGACCGGCGGGGTGCCGAGTTCCGCGGCATCGGCACCGTCCCCGGGCGGCCCGGCCGCACCAAGAACGCCTCCCGCAAGTCCGCCGACGCCCGGCGCACGGCCGAGGCCCGCAAGGCGGCCCGGGTCCGGCGCGGCGGCGCGTAGCCCCACGGGACTCGTCGACGCAGGCAGAGGCGCCCGCCGCCCCCGAGGGGCCGCGGGCGCCTCCGCGCGCGTCTGCGGGGTCGGGAACGGCACCCCGGGCAGTCCCGTGTCGCCCCGACCCACCCGGCCCCTTGCCCTCCCGCGCCGGGGCCGGCAGCTCGTGCTCCGGGTCGAAAGAGCTCACCACCCGGGAGGAACAGCCCGACACCCACCCCGTTCCGCTCCCACCCGGTTCCCGTGACTTGCCCCGCGCCCCGCCGATCTTCGGCATCCTGGTGGCCTGAAGTACGCCCCGGGCGGGGCGAGTCGAGGGGTCCAGCGGAGGGGGAGCCGTACCGGATGAGCGGGTCAGTGGAGGCCGAGGGCACGATACGGAGACGACGGCGCCCCAGGGCGAGGACGGTGCTGCTCACCGCCCTCTCGCTGCTCGTCGCGGCGGTGCTGCTCACCGCGGGCGTCGGCTACTGGGCGTACCAGCACTACACGGACCGGGTGCAGCGGATCCCGCGGACCTTCCCCACGAACGCGCCGGTACCCGCCGCCTCCAAGGGCGGCCAGAACTTCCTCCTCATGGGGCTCGACTCGCGCTCGGACGTCCCCACGACCGGCAGCGACGCCAAGGGCTCGCTGTGGAAGTACGGCGACCAGCGCAGCGACGCCATGATGCTGGTGCACATACCGGCCGACCACTCCGCCGCCTACGTCGTCTCGCTGCCCCGGGACTCCTGGGTGGACGTCCCGGGCCGGGGCCGCGCCAAGCTCAACGCGGCCTTCTCCTGGGGCGGGCCGCCGCTGCTCATCGACACGGTGCAGCGCCTCACCGACGTGCGCGTGGACCACTTCGCCGTCATCGACTGGAACGGCTTCCGCAAGCTCACCGACGCCGTCGGCGGCGTCGACATCCTGATGTCCGACGGCGAGCGCCGGCACATGGACGGCGAGCAGGCCCTGGACTACGTGGGGGAGCGCAAGAGCCTGCCGAACGGCGACTTCGACCGCACCCACCGGCAGCAGAACTACCTGCGCACGGTCCTGGAGAAGGTGATGACCTCCGCGTCGCTCAAGGACCCCCTCCAGCTCAAGAAGACGCTGGACATCTTCACCGAGACCGTCAGTGTCGACGAGCGCTTCGGCGACGACGAGATGCGCACGCTGGTGTGGAACATGCGGGAGGTCCGCGCCGGTGACATGACCTTCATGAACGCGCCGGTGAAGGGGACGGGCATGGTGAAGGGCCAGTCCGTGGTCCACCTCGACCCGGCGCGCTGTGCCGCCCTGTGGAAGGCCTACAAGGACGACGCCGTCGGCACCTACGTGGAGACCCACCCCGTCGACCGGCTGCGGCCCGCGACCAACTGAATCCGGCCACGGGAGAGGGGCAGGCGGGCGGGCGGGCGGCGCGGCCGGGGGAAGGCGAGGCCCGCGACGCTGCCGGTCCCCCCGGAGCACACCGGCAGCCTCGGACAGAGCCGCGTGCGACGGCTCGACGGGGAACGGGCCGCGGGGCGGCGGGACCGCGGGCTCGGCGCCGACGCCGACGCCGACACCCCGAGCCGTTGAACGCGGCCCTGCGGCCCTGCGGCCCTGCGGCCCTGTGGGCCCTGCGGCCCTGCGCCCCGCGGCCTTGCGCCCCCGTACCCCCGCGGATCCACTTCTCCACGGCTCCGCGTCGGGCGAAGCCGGTTCACCCGCCGGCGGGCACGCCCCCGTCCGGCTCCGGGAAGTGGCAGGCCACCTCCCTCTGCTCCCCGGCCGTGACGCGCCGCAGCGGGGGAGCCTCCGTCCTGCAGAGCGGCTGCGCCTTCGGGCAGCGCGGATGGAAGGTGCAGCCCGGCGGGGGAGCGGCCGGGCTCGGCGGGTCGCCGAGCAGGGTGATCCGCTCCCGGCTCCGTTCGGCCGCCGGATCCGGCAGCGGCACCGCCGAGAGCAGCGCCCGGGTGTACGGGTGCGCGGGCGCCTCGTACACCCGGTCCTTCGCGCCGATCTCCACGATCCGGCCCAGGTACATCACGGCGACCCGGTCGCAGACCCGCTTCACCACCGACAGGTCGTGGGCGATGAAGAGATAGGCGAGGCCCAGTTCGGCCTGGAGCCGCTCCATCAGGTTGACGATCTGCGCCTGCACCGAGACGTCCAGCGCCGACACCGGCTCGTCCGCCACGACGAGCCGGGGACCCGTCGCGAGCGCGCGGGCGATGCCGATCCGCTGCGCCTGACCACCGGAGAACTCGTGCGGATAGCGGTCGATGTGCTCGGGGATGAGCCCCACGAGCTCCATCAACTCCACCGCCCGCTTGCGCGCGTCCGTCGCCGAACTCCCGTGCACCAGAAGCGGATCGGAGATGATCCGCGCGACCGTCTGGCGCGGGTTGAGCGAGGAGTGCGGGTCCTGGAAGACCATCTGCAGCTCGCGCCGCAGCGGTTTCAGCGCCCGTTGCGGCAGCCGGCTGATGTCGCGCCCGTCGTACGTGACGGAGCCGGCCGTCGGTTCCAGGAGCCGCACGATCATCCGCCCGGTCGTCGACTTGCCGCAGCCCGACTCGCCGACCAGGCCCAGGGTCTCCCCGGCCGCGAGGTCGAAGCTCACCCCGTCGACGGCCCTGACCCGGGCGGCGCGGACGCCGCGCCCGGGGAAGGTCATGGTCAGGTCCCGCACGGACAGGAGCGGGGGCGCGGGCTGTGTGTGCTGTGTGCTCATCGGACGACGCCTTCGTACGCGGGGAAGTGGCAGGCCACCGGATGGTCCACCGGGCCGGTGAGCGCCGGGCGCTCGGCCGTGCAGCGGGCCCGCTCCTCGCCCGTGCCGAGCGAGGCGCGCGGACAGCGCGGAGCGAAGGCGCAGCCCGGCGCCGGGGAGAGCAGGGACGGCGGGGATCCCGGGATCGCCCGCAGCGGCACGTCGTCGGGGTCGTCGAGCCGCGGCAGGGAGTCGAGCAGCCCCCGGGTGTACGGGTGCGCGGGCGACGCGAACAGGGCGTCCACCGGGGCCTGTTCGGCGGCCCGCCCGCCGTACATGACGAGCACCTCGTGGGCGACCCGGGCCACCACGCCCAGATCGTGGGTGATCATGACGACGCCCAGGCCCCGGTCCTGCTGGACGCGGGCGACGAGCTCCAGGATCTGGGCCTGGACGGTGACGTCGAGCGCGGTCGTCGGCTCGTCCGCGATGAGCAGGTCGGGCTCGCAGACCAGCGCCATGGCGATCATCACGCGCTGCCGCATGCCGCCGGAGAACTGGTGCGGGTACTCGCCCGCCCGGCGCTTCGGCTCCGGGATGCCGACCTCGGCCAGCGCGTCCACCGCCCGCTGCCGGGCCACCGCCCGGCGCGAACCGAAGTGCACCCGGTGGTGCTCGGCGATCTGCTCGCCGACCGTGTAGTACGGGTGCAGGCTGGACAGCGGGTCCTGGAAGATCATCGCCATCCGCCGCCCGCGCAGCCGGTTCAGGGCGCGCTCCGGGAGTCCGACCAGCTCCTGCCCGTCCAGTGTGACCGAGCCGGAGACCTCGGCGCCGGTGTGCAGTCCCATCACGGCCAGCGAGGTCACGGACTTGCCGGAGCCGGACTCGCCGACGATGCCGAGGGTGCGGCCGCGCGGCACGTCGAAGGAGAGCCCGTCCACGGCGCGCACGGGACCGTGCCGGGTCGGGAAGACGACCGTCAGATCGCCGACCGACAGCAGGGGTTCGGGGGTGCTCATCAGTACCTCACTCGCGGGTCGACCACGGCGTACAGCAGGTCGACGCACAGGTTGGCGACGACGATGAAGGCGGCCGCGAGCAGCGTCACCCCGAGGATCACCGGCTGGTCTCCGGTGGCCAGCGCCCCGTAGAAGAGGCGCCCGATCCCCGGCAGGCCGAAGATCGACTCGGTGATGACGGCGCCCGCGAGCAGCCCGCCGAGGTCCATGCCGAAGATGGTCAGGATCGGCGTCATCCCGGCCCGCAGCCCGTGTTTGACGACCACGGTCCGGTGCGGCAGCCCCTTGGCCCGCGCGGTGCGGATGTACGGCTCCGCCATGGACTCGATCATCGAACCGCGGCTCTGCCGCGCGTACATGGCCGCGTAGAGGATCGCCAGGGCCAGCCAGGGCAGCAGCAGGTTCGTCGCCCAGGACGCGGGGTCCGTGCCGAACGGCACGTACTGCGGATAGGGCAGCAGCCCGCCCACCCGGATCAGTCCGTAGATCAGCATCACCGAGGTGAAGTACACGGGCAGCGAGGCGGCCGCCACGGCACCGACCATCAGCACCCGGTCGGTGAGCGTGTCCTTGCGCAGCGCGGCGAGCACCCCCGCGCCGAGCCCGAGGATCAGCCAGAGCACGGCCGCGCCGAGCGCCAGCGAGGTGGAGACGGGCAGCCGGTCCACCAGCAGGTCCCACACGGGCTGGCTGTTCTCGTACGAGTAGCCCAGGCACGGGAAGTCGCACTGCAGCGCGTACGGTCCGCTGCCCACCGTACGGCCGGTGAAGATGCCGGTGACGAAGTCGGCGAACTGGCGCCACAGCGGCTCGTCCAGGCCCATGTGCGCGCGGATCGCGGCGAGCCGCTCGGCGCTGCACGCCTTGCCGCAGGCCGCGGCGGCCGGGTCGGAGGGCAGCACGTAGAAGATGACGAAGGTGATGGCGGCGACGGCGGTGAGCACCCCGAGGACGCCCAGCAGCCGGCGTGCGACGTAGAGGATCACGAGCGGCCTCCGCGCGGGTCGAGCACGTCCCGCAGCGCGTCACCGAGCAGGGTGAAGGCGAGGACGGTGAGGAAGAGACAGAGGCTCGGCACCACGAAGTACATCGGGTCGGTGTCGTAGAAGGCGACGCTCTCGGCGATCATCTGTCCCCAGGACGGGGTGGGCGGGCGCACCCCGACGCCCAGGTAGCTGAGCGCCGCCTCGGTGGCGATCATCCCGGGGATGATCAGGGTGGTGTACGCGATGACCGGCCCGGCGACGCCCGGCAGCACGTCCCGGGTGAGGATCCGCCAGTGCCCGGCGCCGCTCACCCGCGCCGCGTCGACGTACTCGCGGTGCTTGAGCGAGAGGGTCTGGCCGCGCACGATCCGCGCGATGCCGGGCCAGCCGAACAGGCCGATGACCAGGGTCATGAGCAGGATCCGGTTGACGTCACGGGCCACCGACATCATCGCGATCATGAAGATGAGGGACGGGAAGGACATCGTGAGGTCCATCAGCCGGGAGAGCACGGTGTCGGTGCGCCCGCCGAAGTAGCCGGCGGCGACGCCCGCCGCGACCCCGGCCAGGACCACGATCGCCGTCGCGGCGAAGGCGATGAGCAGGGAGACCTGGGCGCCGTGCACGACCCGGGCGAACAGGTCGCGACCGGTGACGGGTTCGACGCCGAGCCAGTGCTCGGCGGAGATCCCGCCGAGCGGTCCGAGGGGCAGTCCGCCCAGGTAGGGGTCGACGGCCGACTTGTCGAACTCGTCGGGGCGCCAGCCGCCCAGGGCGCTGAGCAGCGGGGCGGCGAGTGCCATGAGCGCGAAGAGCGCGACGACGACGAGGGAGACGAGGGCGGAGGTGCGCCGGCGCAGCTCCGCGCGGGCCTGCCGCCAGGGGCCGCCCTCGCGGAGGTCCTGCGGGGCCGCCGGGTCCGGGGTCGCGGTGAGGGTGGAGGCGGTCACGTCGGCGCTCAGCTTCCGCTCTTCGCGGGGTCCTTGAGGCCGATCGTCGCGTAGTCGATCTGGCCGCCGAAGGAGGTGTGGCCGAAGGCCCCGGCGATGTTCGGGCCGATCAGGAGCGGCTTGCGCTCGATGACGGCGGGGGCGGTCGGGGCCTTGGCGAGGATCTGCCCGTCGAGTTCCTGCCAGGCCTTGTTGGCGCGGGCGGCGTCGGTCATCGCGGCGATCTCGTCCATCCGCCGCATCGTCGCCTGGTCGCGGAAGAGCGAGTGGTTGCCGGAGTTGCCCTTCACCTTGATGAAGCGCCCGTCGAAGACGAAGGGCAGGAAGGTGGAGCCGGAGGGGTAGTCCGGACACCAGCCGGTGTAGACGAGGTCGGTGCGCGAGGTGGTGTCGCCGATGGTGTCGTAGAAGGCGGAGGGGTCGACCGTGTCGATGACGACCTTGATGCCGGCCCGGCCGAGGGACTGCTGGACGGCCTCGCCGACGCCCTTGTCGCCGTTGGAGACGGTGATGTGGGTGGTGAAGCCCTCGGGCTTGCCGGCCTCCTTGAGCAGTTGCCTGGCCTTCTCGACGTCGCCGGTCAGCGGGATCCCGAGGGTGTCGGGCTGCTTGCCGCCGGTGAAGAGGGAGCCGGGCATGAGGGCGGTGGCGGGGTCGTTGAGCGCGGGGCCGCCGGAGGCGGTGAGGACGGCCTCGCGGTCGAGCGCGTACTGCACGGCCCTGCGCACCCGGACGTCGTCGAAGGGGGCCCGGCCGGTGTGCATCTGGACCATCTCGGTGCAGCTGGTCGACTCGGCGAGCAGCCGGGCCTTGACCTCGGGCCGGGTGAGCACCTTGGGGGAGGACTCGGGGCGGAGCTTGTCCCAGGGCACGGCCGAGGCGTCGGCGCCGGAGGCGGCCACGAGCCGGTCGTCGATCTGGTTGGCCTTGAGGCCCATGGTGACGACGATCCGGTCCGGGTACGCCTTGCGGACGGTGTCGGTCGCCGGGTCCCAGTGCGGGTTGCGGACCAGGACGAGCTGCTTGTCCCTGGCGTACGACTCGACCTTGTACGGGCCGGAGGAGAACGGGCGGTTGTCGTACTGGGGGCCCTTGTCCTGGGCCTTGGGCACCGGGGCGAAGGTGGGCAGCACGGTCGCGTAGGGGAACTCGGCGAAGGGCTTGCGCAGTTCGAAGACGATCGTGTGGTCGTCGGGCGTCTTGACGGAGTCGAGGTGCCTGCCCGTGGCCGGGCCCTGGTAGCCCTCGGCGCCGGCGAGGTAGCGGGCGGCGTAGTCGGGGCCGCCGGGCAGCTCGGGGGAGAAGGAGCGCTCGACGTTGTACTTGACGTCCTGGGCGGTGACGGGGGAGCCGTCCTCGTACTTCAGGCCCTTCTTCAGCCGGAAGGTCCAGGTCTTGGCGCCGTTGGACGAGGTGCCGAGGTCCTCGGCGAGGTCCGGGGTCAGTTCGCCGCCCTTGGCGCCGGGCTCCGCCTTGTAGGTGAGCAGGGTGCGGTAGAGCAGCCGGGTGCCGAAGTCCATCTCGCCCATGACCCAGTTGCGGGCCGGGTCGAGGTGGGTGAAGTCCTGGTTGGACAGCACGGTCAGGGTGCCGCCCCTGGCGGGTGTGCCGCCCAGGATCCGGCCGTTGGTGCCGGTCGCGGGGTTGGCGCCGCGGTGTCCGCCGGCACCTGCGCCTCCGCCCGCGCCGGAGCAGCCGGTCGCACCGAGGGTGAGGGCAGCCAACAGGGCGGCGGCGAGGGCGTTTCGGGTGTGCTTGTCCATCAGGGTCACTCCGAGTGGAGAGTCGAACAGCCAAGGGCGGCTGGAATGTGACCCGTAACATAGTAATGTGAAATTGTACTGCGCAAGCCCTTGAACACCGTGGAACACGGCCGGCCCCCACACCCCCTCTCCACCCGGAAGGTTCGCCGCATGACCGTCATCTCCCGCAACCCCGCCGACCCCGCCGACGTCCTCGTCCGGCTCACGGCCCCCGGCGCCTTCGCCGCCGCCGACGCCGTCGAACGCGCCCGCACCGCCCAGACCGCGTGGCAGCTCGCCGGCGCCGCCACCCGTTCCGCCGCACTCGGCGCCGTCGCCGACGCCGTCGAGGCCGCCGCGGCCGAGCTCGCCGCGCTCGCCGTACGCGAGGTCGGCAAGCCGCTCGCCGAGGCCCGCGCCGAGGTCGCGCGCACCGCGGCGATCTGGCGCTACTACGCGCAGGCCCCCTTCGCCGCCACGGGCGCCGTCCACGAGACGGTCGCCGGACCCGGCCTGCTGCTCACCCGGCGCCGCCCGCACGGCGTGGCCGGGCTCATCACCCCCTGGAACTTCCCCTTCGCCATCCCCACCTGGAAGGCGGCCCCCGCCCTCGCCGCCGGCAACGCCGTCGTCCTCAAGCCCGCACCCGAGGCCACCGCCTGCGCCCAGCGCCTCGCGGAGCTCGTCGAACAGGCCCTGCCCGCGGGGGTGTTCACCGTGGTCCCCGGCGGCGCCACGGAGGGCGGCGCACTGGTCTCCGCCGCCGACGTCGTCTCGTTCACCGGCTCGTCGAGCGTGGGCCGTGCCGTCGTCCGCTCCGCCACCGCCCGGGGCATCCCCGTCCAGGCCGAGATGGGCGGACTGAACGCGGCGATCGTCCTGCCCGACGCCGACTTCGGCCAGGCGGCCGCCCACATCGCGGCCTCCGTCGCCGGCTACGCGGGGCAGAAGTGCACCGCCACCAGCCGGGTGATCGCCGTCGGCACCGCCCTCGGCCCGCTGCGCGAGGCGCTCGCCGAGGCCCTGCGGGCCGTCCCGGTGGGCGACCCGGCCGACGAGGGCACCGTCTGCGGCCCGCTCATCGACGAGAGCGCCCGCGCCGACGTCACCGCCGCCTGGCGCGACCTGCCCCTCCTCGCCGGCGGCACCGTGCCGGACGGCCCCGGCTGGTACGCCGCCCCCACCCTGGTCGAGAAGGCCCCGCCCGGACACCGGCTGCTCCGCGAGGAGGTCTTCGGCCCCGTCGCCGCGCTGCTGACCGCGAGCGACCTCGACCACGCCGTTCGCCTCACCAACGCGGCCCGCTACGGCCTGGTCACGTCCGTCCACACCGCCGACCTCGGCACCGCGCTGCACACCCTCGACCGCCTCGACACCGGCATGGTCCGGCTCAACGCCCCCTCCACCGGCGTCGACTTCCACCTCCCCTTCGGCGGCACCAAGGCATCGAGCTTCGGCCCGCGCGAACAGGGACAGGCCGCGCTGGAGTTCTACACCTCGTCCCGTACGTACACGCTGTCGCCCGCCCGGGGCCTGTGAGGAGGACGCCGTCATGAACCCCGCGTACGCGACCACCGACCACGTCTTCGACGTCCCGCTCGACCACGACGCCCCCGGCGGGCCCACCCTCCGGGTCTTCGCCCGCGAGGTCGTCGACCCCGCCCGGGCCGCCGAGCCCCTGCCCTGGCTGCTCTACCTGCAGGGCGGACCCGGCGGCAAGTCCCCCCGCCCCACCGCGGGTTCGCCCGGCTGGCTGGACCAGGCGCTCAGGACGCACCGCGTCCTCCTGCTCGACCAGCGCGGCACCGGCCGCTCCACCCCCGTCACCGCCCGCACCGCCGCACGCTTCGGCGACCCGGCGCGGCTCGCGGGCCACCTCGCCCACTTCCGGGCCGACGCCATCGTCCGCGACGCCGAGCTGATCCGCCGCAGGCTCTGCGGCGACACCCCCTGGGACACCCTCGGGCAGAGCTACGGCGGCTTCGTCACCCTCACCTACCTCTCCCTCGCGCCCGAGGGCCTGCGCTCCTGCCACATCACCGGAGGCCTGCCCGGCCTCACCGCCACCGCCGACGACGTCTACGCCCACACCTACCCGCGGGTGCGCGACCGCGTCCTCGACTTCTACGCCCGCTACCCCGAGGACGCCGCCCGGCTCCGCAAGCTCGCCGACCTGCTCACCGCCACCGACGTGCGCCTGCCCGGCGGCGACCGGCTCACCGTCCGGCGGCTGCGCAGCCTCGGACTCGCCCTCGGCATGGGCGACGGCTTCGAGCGGCTGCACTGGCTGCTCGACGAGGCCCTCGACGAGACCGGCGACGGTGGCCCGACCGACACCTTCCTGCACCAGGTGGCGGCCCTCACCGGCTTCACCGACAACCCGCTCTTCGCCGTGCTGCACGAGTCGATCTACGCCCAGGGCACCGGGCCCACCGCCTGGGCGGCGGAGCGGGCCCTCGCCGCGTTCCCGGAGTTCGCCGAGGACGCCGACCCGCTGCTCCTGACCGGCGAGACCATCCACCCCTGGATGTTCGAGGAGGTGAGCGGTCTGCGCCCGTTCGCCGAGGCCGCCGAGCTCCTCGCCCGGCGCACCGACTGGCCCCCGCTGTACGACCCCGCCCGGCTGGCCGCCAACGAGGTCCCGCTGGCGGCCGTGGTCTACCACGACGACATGTACGTGGACGCGGGGATCTCCCTCGGCACGGTCCGGGCGATCGGCGCCGCCCGCGCCTGGGTCACCAACGAGTGGGAGCACGACGGCGTCAGCGCCTCGGGCGGCCGGGTCCTCGCCCGGCTGATGGACATGACCGCCGGCCGCGCGTAACGCGTGCGCCGCCGCCGTGCCCGCGGTCGAATGGGGGCAGGACACGGCGGAAGGACGCACGGCGGAAAGGGGCCACGCCCATGACGGAGCTGATCGCGGTCACCGGAGCGACCGGACGCATCGGCAGGCGCGTGACCCGGCGCCTCGCCGAGGCGGGGGCCGCGGTACGGGCGCTCGGGCGCGACCGGGAGAAGCTCTCCCGGCTGCCGGTCGCCGACACCCGGACGGCGTCCTACGACGACGCCGCCGCGATGCGCGGGGCCCTCGACGGCGTGGCCGCCCTCTTCCTGGTCTCGGCCCACGAGGGGCCGGGCCGGGTCAGGACCCACGCCACCGCGGTGGACGCGGCCGTGGCCGCCGGGGTGCGCCGGGTCGTCTACCTGTCGTACCTCGGCGCGGCCCCGCACGCGACCTTCACGTACGCCCGCGACCACTGGTACACCGAGCAGCACATCAACTCCACCGGCGTCCGCCACACCTTCCTGCGCGACAGCATGTACCAGGCCGACCTGGCCGCGATGACCGGCGCCGACGGGATCCTGCGGGGACCCGCCGGCGACGGCCGGGTGGCCCCCGTCGCACATGACGACATCGCCGACGCCGCCACCGCCGTCCTCCTCGGCGGCGCGGAGCACGACGGCGCCACGTACGACATGACCGGCCCCGAGGCACTCTCCTTCGCCGAGATCGCCGCGACCCTCGCCCGGGCCGCGGGCCGTCCCGTCCGCTACGTCCCGGAGACCCGCGACGAGGCCTTCGCCTCCCGGGCCGGCTACGACGCCCCCGACTGGCAGGTCGAGGGCTGGGTCACCTCGTACGAGGCGGTGGCGACCGACGAGATGGACACGGTCTCCGACGCCGTCCTCACCCTGACCGGACACCCGCCGCAGTCCTTCGCCGACTTCCTGGCGGCGAATCCGCGCAGCTACCGCCACCTCACCGACCACCCCGCCGACTGATTCGCTCACGCGTTCGATAAGGGTCTACCCTGGACTCATGAAAGCCGGCCTCCAGGGATCCCTCTTCGACCAGGGCGACGACATCGGACTCGGTCCGCTCCTCGGCGTCCGCCGGACCGAGCTGGCCTCCGGCGCCTGGATCGACCACCTGCCCGGCTGGCTCCACGGGGCCGACGCCCTGTTCGAGCAGCTCGCCGAGCACGTGCCCTGGCAGGCCGAGGAGCGGGCCATGTACGACAACGTCGTCGCCGTCCCGCGCCTCCTCGCGTACTACCGCGAGGGCGCCCCGCTCCCGCACCCCGTCCTCACCGAGGCCCGCGAGAGCCTCGGCGCCCACTACATGCACGAGCTCGGCGAACCCTTCGTCACCGCGGGCCTGTGCCTGTACCGCGACGGCCGCGACAGCGTCGCCTGGCACGGCGACCGCACCGGGCGCTCCGCCACCCACGACACGATGGTCGCGATCGTCTCCCTCGGAGACCCCCGCGACCTCGCCTTCCGGCCCCGTGGCGGGGGACCGACGGCCCTGCGCCTGCCGTTGGGCCACGGCGACCTGGTGGTCATGGGCGGCTCCTGCCAGCGCACCTGGGAACACGCGGTCCCCAAGACCACCCGTGCCGTCGGCCCCCGCATCAGCGTCCAGTTCCGCACCCGGGGCGTGCGCTGACCGGACGCGCCGGCTAGATGCTGAGCGCGTCCTCGGCGTTGTCCCACCAGGCGCCCACCGAGTTCTTGTCGGGGGAGACGTACAGGCCGGGCGTCGAGGCCTTGAGCGGCTTCTGCTCCAGGTCGGACTCGGTGTTCATCGTCATCGCGATCGACTCGACCGTGTGCCCCTTGCCGTCGTGCGGGCCGCCCATGAGCCCCGCGTAGGCGGACTTGCCGGGCTCCAGGCGGATCGACTCCTCCGGCGAGGGCGCCGTGCCCCGCTCGATGGCGGTCCCGTCCAGGCCGCCGAAGGTCACGATCGGGTGGCCCAGCACCCGGCACGGCTTGGCGGTCTTGTTGGTGATCTTCAGCAGATAGCTGCCGGTCGTCGGCTCGGCCAGGCTCGCCGAGAACGTCACGTCGAACGTGCTGCACGGGAAGACGTCGTAGTCGGGGTCCGTCGTGGGCTTCGCCGTCTTCGTCGGGGCGGCGGTCTTGATCGGCGCCGCGGTCTTCGTCGGCGTGGCGGTCGCCGTGGGAGCCGCGCTCTTCGCCGGGGCGTCGGTCTTCGGGGGGCTCGCGGGCGACGTGGACGTCGCCGGACCCGCGCCGCCGCCCGCGGCGCCGTCCTCGGAGGGCCCACAGGCCGTCAGGACGAGCGCGGTGGAGACGGCTGCGGCGACGAGAGTGGCTCTTCGGATCGTGCTCATGGTGTGGTGCCCCCGAGGTGAGAAAGCGCGACGTGCGCTCGACTGCACCGAGCATCCCCCGCGACCTTCACGATTCGGTGACGGCGTCTTACCGACTCCACCACAGTGTTCCGCTCGGCCGCGTCCGGGGCCTTCGGCCCGCTCCCTTGGTAGACAGGTGCCGTACGCGGCGATGCCACCGCACCCCTCGACGCCGAACCGGAGAGCACCCCATGCGGATCCACCTGACCAGCGTCTTCGTCGACGACCAGGAGAAGGCCCTGCGCTTCTACACCGACGTGCTGGGCTTCGAGAAGAAGACGGAGGTCCCCCTCGGCGAGTACGCCTGGCTGACCGTCGTCTCGCCGGAGGCCCCCGACGGCACCGAACTGCTCCTCGAACCGGACGTCCACCCCGCCGTCAAGCCGTACAAGGAGGCGCTCGTGGAGGACGGCATCCCGGCCGCCGCGTTCGCCGTGGACGACGTACGGGGCGAGTACGAGCGGCTGCGGGCGCTCGGCGTCCGGTTCACCCAGGAACCGACCGAGATGGGCCCCGTGACGATCGCCGTGCTCGACGACACCTGCGGCAACCTGATCCAGATCGTGCACACTGCGTAGTGACCGAACCGTCATAAAGATCGTTAACCGGGCATGAACCTCACTGCGCGTTCCCTCACCGCCCTCGCCCTCGCGGGCGTCGCCCTCGGCACCGTCGCCGGCGCCGCCGAGGCCGACGCCCCGCGCCACGCGGTGGGCTCCGCCACCACGCTCAGCCACGACGTGGACATCCCGGAGCTCTCCGTCGACGAGCTCCAGGTGCTCGACCTGCTCGCCGGCTGACCCGTACCCCCACACGAACAAGGAGGACCGATGGCGGGCCGCGCGCTGATCGTCGTCGACATGCAGAAGGACTTCTGCGAGGGAGGGAAGATCCCGGTCAAGGGGGCTGACGAACTGGCACGTTCGATCGCGGAACTCGTCAAGGAGCAGGACGGCGACCGCTATGTGCGGGTGGTCGCCACCCGCGACCACCACATCGACCCGGGGGACCACTTCTCGCAGACCCCCGACTTCGAGGACTCCTTCCCCGTGCACTGCCTCGCCGGCAGCGAAGGCAGCGAGTTCCACCCGGACTTCGAGGCCGTCGTCCTCTCCGGCGCGGTCGACGCGGTCTTCTTCAAGGGCGCCCACTCCGCCTCGAAGAGCGGCTTCGAAGGCGCCACCGCCGACGGCACCGCCCTCGGCGACTGGCTGCGCGCCGAGGGGGTCGACACCCTCGACGTGGTCGGCGTCTCCGTCGACCACTGCGTGAAGGCGACCGCCCTCGGCGGAGTCCACGCCGGATTCGGCGTACGCGTCCTGCTCGACCACACCGTGGGCGCCGCTCCCGCCTCCACCGCCCGGGCGCTCGACGAACTGCGGGGCGCCGGGGTCGAACTGACGGGCACTCCGGTCGTGCCCGCCTGACCCCTCCCCCCGAACCACCCCCGGGGCCGCACTCCGCCGCCACTTCGCGTGGCACGGTGGGGCGCGGCCCCCGTTCGTGACCTAGCGTGGTGCCGGCAGCGCAGGACCGCGCAGGACAGCGCAGGACTGCGCAGGAAAGAACAGCGAACAAGGGGGTGTTCGAGATGTGGGCACGAGCGAGCTCCGCAGGCCTGCCGGAGGAGGACCGGTTCGAGTGGTTCTCCGACCTCGTCACACGTGAACTGGCGCCGATAGCCATCAAACCGGAGAACGGCGACCCCTTCCAGGGGGAGATGGCCGGTCTCGACCTGGGCCGCGTCCAGGTGGCGACCTTCTCGTACACACCCCTGCGCTCCCGGCGGACACCGGCGCTCATCCGGCAGAGCGACCCCGAGCAGTACCACCTCGCACTGCTCACCCGCGGCACCACCTGGTTCTCCCAGCAGCGCACCCAGTCCACGCAGCCGGTCGGCCAGATGGTGCTGTGGGACACCTCCCGCCCCTTCGAGTCCGGCACCACCGAGGGCACCGAGCCGATCGGCGCGATCGTCCTCCAGGTGCCCAAGCAGGCCCTGCCGCTGCGCCCCGACCGGGTCGACCGACTGCTCGCCAGGCGCCTCGACGGAGAGAGCGGCATGGGCGCCGTCCTCGCCCAGTTCCTCAGGACGGTCGCCGCCCACGGCCCCGACTGCGCGCCACACGAACGCGCCCGCCTCGACCAGGTCACCGTCGACCTGTTCTCCGCCTGCCTCGCCTCCCACCTCGACGTCTGCGACCAACTCCCCGCGGAGGCACGGGCGGAGGCCCTGCTCGCGCGGATCAACGCCTTCATCGACCACAACCTCGGCGACACGGACCTCACCCCGCCCGCCATCGCCGCCCACCACCACATCTCCGTACGCAGGCTCCACCTGCTCTTCGCAGGTCAGGGCGAGACCGTCGCCGCCTCCATCCGGCGCCGCCGTCTCGAACGGTGCCACGCCGACCTGGCCCGCCCCGAACTCCTCGGCCACCCCGTGCACGCCATCGCCGCCCGCTGGGGCTATCCCAACGCCGCGGTCTTCAGCCGCGCCTTCCGCGCCGCGTACGGCACGAGCCCGACCGAGTTCCGCGGCCAGGCCGTCCAGCGCTGGCGTGCGCGCAGTGTCAAGGGAGCGTGCGCGCGGGAACAAGGCCCGAAACCCCCGCGGACCTGACCTCGTTACGCACCGTCGCGGAGCGCCTCCCCAACGGCGCCCCGGCACCGTACGCGAGTGAAGGGAACCAGCGTGAGGGTCCTCGTCCTGGGCGCCACCGGATACATCGGCTCCGCCGTCGTCGAGGGGCTGGCGCTCGCCGGCCACGACGTGGTCCGCCTGGTGAAGGACGCCGCCCGGTTCGCCCCCGACGTGCCGGCGCGCGTGGGCGACCTGACCGACCCCGCGTCGCTGCGTGCGGCGGTCACGGACGACATCGACGCCGTCCTGCACATCGCGGCGCCCACCGGCGAGGAGGCCGTCGACGCCGCCGCCGTGCAGGGCCTGCTCCAACCGCTGCGCGGCACCGGTCGGGCGTTCGTCTACACCAGTGGCGTCCGGGTGCTCGGCGCCACCGGCGACACCGCCGTCGACGAGGACGCGGCCACCGACGCGATCGGCATCCTCGGCTACCGTCCGCGCATCGAACGGCAGGTCCTCGCCGCCGCAGACGACGGCGTACGGGCCGTCGTCATCCGCCCCGGCATCGCCTACGGCAACGGCGGCGGCATCCCCGCGCTCATGACCGGCTGGGCCCGCGCGCACGGCACCGGCCGCTACGTCGGCGCGGTCGACACCCGCTGGCCCATGGTCCACGTCGAGGACCTCGCCGCGCTCTACGTCCTCGCCCTGCACCGCGCAGAGGAGGGCACACTGCTGCACGGCGTCGCCCACGAGGCGGTCCCCGTCGCCGCGCTCGCCGCCGCGGCCGACATCTCCGCCGGCGGCCCCGGCCGCGCCGAACCCTGGCCCCTCGACCTCGCCGTGGAGGAGCTGGGCGGCCCGTTCGCCGAGGCCCTCGCCCTCAGCCAGGTCGTCTCCGGCCGCCGCGCCGTGGACGAACTGGGCTGGCAGCCCCGTCGGCCGTACCCCCTGACCGAACTGACCGGAGACGCCCGTGCCTGACACCGACCGCGGGAACGAGGTCCTGGAGCGCTCGGCCGCGCGCCACCTGCGGTTCGAGGAGGGGATTCCGGAGGGGGTGTGACGGGGGAGGGGGCTTCGTGAGCCGCGTCTCACCGGGGCGGTGAATCTTGCTATGCAACCCGTTGCATAGCAAGATCCCGTCCATGGCGCTCGAACACGCGATCCTCGTCTCCCTGCTGGAGAAGCCGGGCTCCGGCTACGAGCTGGCCCGGCGTTTCGAGCGGTCCATCGGGTACTTCTGGACCGCCACCCACCAGCAGATCTACCGCGTGCTCAAGCGCATGGAGAACGACGGCTGGGTCGACGCCCGGGACGTCCCGCAGCAGGGGCGTCCCGACAAGCGGGAGTACTCGGTCGCCGATCTCGGGCGGGCCGCGCTCTCCTCGTGGCTGCACGAGCCCATCGAGCCCGAGAGCGTCCGGCACGACCTCGCGGTGAAGATCCGCGGTGCGGCCTTCGACGACCCGGCCGCCCTCGTCGACGAGGTGCTGCGGCACCGGAAGGCCCACGAGGAGCGGCTGGCCCGGTACCTCGCGGGCGAGGTGCGGGACTTCACCGGCGCCGACGCGCGCGCGGCCGGGGTGAGCGAGGCCGAGCGGGAGCTCCAGCACGCGGTGCTGCGCGGCGGCATCGCGTACGAGCGGATGATGCTCGACTGGCTCGACGACGTCCTCGCCACGCTGCGGCGCTTCGGGCCGGCGGACTGACCGTCCCGCCCCAGCCCCCTCCACCACCCTCGACCCACCAGCCGAAAGGCGACCCCACCATGGCCGACACGCTGCTGTTCAACCCGCGCACCTACGACCCCGCACACTTCGACCCGGAGACCCGCCGCCTGCTGCGCGCCACCGTCGACTGGTTCGAGGAGCGCGGCAAGCGCCGCCTGATCGAGGACTACCGGACCCGGGCCTGGCTCGGCGACTTCCTCGCCTTCGCCGCGAAGGAGAACCTCTTCGCGACCTTCCTGACGCCGTCCGCCGCCGCGGACGGACACCAGGACAAGCGCTGGGACACCGCCCGTATCGCCGCCCTCAACGAGATCCTCGGCTTCTACGGCCTGGACTACTGGTACGCCTGGCAGGTCACCATCCTGGGACTCGGCCCCGTCTGGCAGAGCGACAACGCCGAGGCCCGCGCACGCGCGGCGGAACTCCTCGCGCAGGGCGAGGTGTTCGCGTTCGGTCTCTCCGAGAAGTCCCACGGCGCCGACATCTACTCCACCGACATGCTCCTGGAGCCCGACGGCCAGGGCGGCTTCCGCGCCACCGGCTCCAAGTACTACATCGGCAACGGCAACGCCGCCGGACTCGTCTCCGTCTTCGGCCGCCGCACCGACGTCGAGGGCCCGGACGGCTACGTCTTCTTCGCCGCCGACAGCCGGCACCCCGCGTACCACCTCGTGAAGAACGTCGTGGACTCCTCGAAGTTCGTCAGCGAGTTCCGCCTGGAGGACTACCCCGTAGCCGCCGAGGACGTCCTGCACACCGGCCGCGCCGCCTTCGACGCCGCCCTCAACACGGTCAACGTCGGCAAGTTCAACCTGTGCACCGCCTCGATCGGCATCTGCGAGCACGCGATGTACGAGGCCGTCACCCACGCGCAGAACCGCATCCTCTACGGCCGCCCCGTCACCGCCTTCCCGCACGTGCGGCGCGAGCTGACCGACGCGTACGTCCGGCTCGTCGGCATGAAGCTGTTCAGCGACCGGGCCGTCGACTACTTCCGCTCGGCCGGCCCCGACGACCGCCGCTACCTCCTCTTCAACCCGATGACGAAGATGAAGGTGACCACCGAGGGCGAGAAGGTCATCGACCTCATGTGGGACGTCATCGCCGCCAAGGGCTTCGAGAAGGACAACTACTTCGCCCAGGCCGCCGTCGAGATCCGCGGCCTGCCCAAGCTCGAGGGCACGGTCCACGTCAACCTGGCGCTGATCCTCAAGTTCATGCGCAACCACCTGCTCGACCCGGTCGGCTACGAGCCCGTCCCGACCCGTCTCGACGCCGCCGACGACACCTTCCTCTTCCGGCAGGGCCCGGCCCGCGGCCTGGGCTCGGTGCGCTTCCACGACTGGCGCCCGGCCTTCGACGCGTACGCCCACCTGCCCAACGTCGCCCGCTTCCGCGAACAGGCCGACGCGCTCTGCGAGTTCGTCACCACGGCCGCCCCCGACGAGGCGCAGAGCCGCGACCTCGACCTGCTCCTCGCCGTCGGCCAGCTCTTCGCCCTCGTCGTGCACGGGCAGCTGGTCCTGGAGCAGAGCGCCCTGACCACCCTCGACGAGGACGTCCTCGACGAGCTGTTCGCCGTCCTCGTACGGGACTTCTCCGCGCACGCCGTCGAGCTGCACGGCAAGGACTCGGCGACCGGACGGCAGCAGGACTGGGCGCTCGGCGCCGTGCGCCGTCCGGTCGTCGACGAAGCCCGCACGGGCCGCGTGTGGCAGCGGGTGGAGGCGCTGTCCGGCGCCTACGAGATGGCGCCGTAGACCACCGGCGGGCGACTCAGCACGCCCAGGTGTGGCTGGCCAGGTACGTACCGGCGGCGGGCAGGTTGATCTTCCGGCCCGAGGCGAGACAGAACGCCTTGGTGCCCGCGTATCCGACGCGGGTGAAGGCGGCCACCGGCGCGCCGCTGCTCCCCCGGTTGCGGGCCGACCGCACCCGGGTGTCCTTCGACCAGGCGCAGACGGTGCTGCCCTTGCGCCAGTCGGGGTCGTCGACCTGCCAGCCGCAGGCCTTGCCGGTGCCGTCGGCGCCCGAGTAGACGCAGAACGCGCCGGGCGTGCACGACCAGGGGTCCAGGGGCGCGGCCGCGCCCGCGGACCCGGGGGCCGTCAGCGACCCGGCGACGGCGACGGCGACGGCGGCAAGGCCGAGGGTCAGGCGCAGGGACTTCTTCACGGGGGTCTTCTTCACGGTGGTCCTCTTCATGAGGGGCTTCTTCACGAGGGTCCTTCTTTCGTCTGCGAGACGGTGACGTCTTGTTCCCGGGCAGGCCGGACTCAGGGCGGCCTGCCCAGGAAGGGGAGGGAAGGGGGGAACGGAGTGAGGGGGCTCAGAGCCGGGTGGGGGCCGGCGGCTCGTACTGGTGGCTCAGCCCCAGATTGCGCATGATGTCGCGCATGAGCAGCTCGAACATCGGCTCCTGGTCGCCGAAGAGCGGCTCGAAGTGCCCGAAGGCCTCCAGGGCGACCTGCCCGTAGAGGGAGCGCCAGCAGCCGAGCATGACCGCCGCGGCCTCCGGGGGGAGGGGCACGCCGGTGTCCTCCACGTAATCCCGCATCTGCCGCAGCAGGCGCGGGTCCAGCTGCTCGGGGGAGGGCACCGGATAGCGGTGGGCCGCCCACAGCTCCACGAAGGCCGGCCCCCAGACACCGGCCAGCCGGCGCACCCAGCGGGTGGTGAGGACGGCGTGCGCGTCCCCGGCGGCGCGGGCGGGGGTGCCGAAGAGGAAGGAGAACTCCCGCCGGCGGCTGATCGCCCAGGACCTGAGGACGCGGCTGGGAGCGATCATCCGCATCCCGTAGTTGTCGCGCGGACAGCCTCCGGCCGCCTCGGTCAGCTCGTCGACGAGGTCGTCGACGATGTCGTCCGCGACATGGGCGACGATGTCCGGCAGCCCGCGTTCGAAGTGGTGGTAGAGCGCCGCGGGGGTCACGCCCACCCGGCGGGCCACCTCGGTGAGGGTCAGGGTCTCGACCCCGCTCTCGACGATGACGTTCCGCGCCGCCCTCCGCACGTCGGCGGACATCTCGGCGCGCAGACGGGCGCGTCGCCCTCCCTCTGCCACCGGTGCGCCCCCTCCGTCGCAGGAACCGTCCCGGGGGCGAGCCTACCGGCGCGGGCGGGGTGCTCAGGCGACGACGCGCAGATGGGTGGGCCAGCCCGACGCGAGGTGGTCGAAGAGCGCCTTGATGTGATCGGGACGCAACTTGACGCAGCCGTTGGACCGGTAGTCGGAGTCACCGTCCCATCGGCGCCGCTCCGTTCCGCCCTGGGAGCCGTCGCGGTTCATCTCCGAGTGGATGAACATCTCGGTGCGCTTCTTCCGCTTCCCCGTGGTGCAGGGCATGTCCTCCAGGTAGACGGCGTAGCCCTTGACCAGTTCCCCGTCGTACGTACGGGACTTGAACCTGATCCGCCAGTCGCCGTTCGGCATCCAGCCCTTGCCGGTCGCGCAGTCGTCCTTGACGCCAGTGCCCGATCCCGCCCGGTATCCGGCCACCAGCCGGTACTTCGCCGTTCCCCGGGCCGAGGTCTTCCGGTACAGCAGCAGCCGGGAGTTCGACGGGTCGCTCGGGTTCTTGTCGAACACCAGCTTTACGGCGGGCTCGGGCGCCGCCCCCGCCGGCCCGGCGGTGGCCGGGGTCATGGCGACGGCCATCGCCGCCACCGCGACCCCGAGGGCCACCGAGGCGCGCGGCCTGTGCTTCATCGGCTTCACGGACATGCCTTTCGGTTCGTCGGAGCGCCCGCCGCCGGGAGGGGCGGGCGACTGCGTCGTCAGGTAAAGCATGTTTAGAAACCAATGCCACTTCAAAGTTCTATGCGTCGTTAACACCCGTCCGGCGGGAGCTCGCGCGGCCGCGCTCCGGCGACGCACCTCCGCTGCGCTCCCCCCCCCTTGGCCCTGGTCGCGCCCCCGGGGCGGGAGGCGCGGGCCTCCGCGGGGGCCCGTTTCCGGGCCCCGGGGGCGGGGTCTACGCTGTCGCGCACCCGCGCGGTGGATCTTGGCGCGGGGTTCGTCCGACCCATCGACGACGGGCATCGACGTGCCCGACCGAGGAGTGATTCCGATCTTCACAGCTGCACAACGGCGCATAGGCGCGGCCCTCCTGCTCGCCGGTGCCATGCTTCTGCCGAGCACCGGCACCGCCGTGGCGGAGGACCCCGCGCCGATCACCACGGGGGCGGTGTTCAACAACCCCAAGGGCACGGTGGCGGAGCAGAACGCCGTCAAGGACCACATCATCGGCGCGATCCACGCGACCGAGCCCGGCCGGCTCATCCGCGCGGCCCTCTACGCCCTGACCGACCAGGACTACACGAACGCCCTGACGGACGCGCACGCGCGGGGCGTCAACGTACGGGTCGTGCTGGACGCGAAGTACAGCGACTCGGCCGCCGCGCAGTCCCTGATCGGCGCGCTGGGCAAGGACAAGACGGCCCAGTCCTGGGTGGACGTCTGCACGGCCGGCGGTGCGTGCATCGCCACCGGGGGCGTGAACCCGATCAACCACAACAAGTTCTTCACGTTCTCGCGGGTCGGGCCCACGGTGGGCGTCGGAGAGGACGTGGTGATCCAGGCCTCGGCCAACCAGACGGCGGTGAACACGGCCAAGTACTGGAACAACGCGTACACGGTGGTCGGCAACGCCGACCTGTACACGGCGTACGTGAACTACTTCAACGACCTCGCGGCGGGCGTGAAGAACGCGAACTACTACACGACGGCGAAGGTCGGCACGGAGAAGTACTACTTCTTCCCGCAGCAGACCGGTGACGTGATCGTCGACGTCCTGAACAACGTCTCCTGCACCGGCAACACGACGGTGGGCACCCCCACCACCCACCGCTCGATCGTCCGCGTCGCCGCCTTCGCCCTCCACCGCGACGCCGTCGCCGACGCCCTCGTCTCCCTGGCGGGCCAGGGCTGCCAGGTGCAGATCGTGTTCGCCGAGAGCAACGAGGTCGACACGCTGAAGGGCCGCGCCAACATCACGCTGAAGCAGCTGAAGACGGCGGACGGCTACCTGGTCCACTCCAAGTACCTGCTGGTCGAGGGCAACTACGCGGGCCACCCGGACACCAAGTGGACCTTCACCGGCTCCCACAACCTGGACCAGTCCTCGCTCCGCGAGAACGACGAGGCCCTGCTCCGCCTCGAGGGCAACGCGCCGCACGACGCGTACGCGGGGAACTTCGCGTCGCTGCTGTCTTACGCGGTGCCGGCGGTCTGACCGCACGGGACCATCCCGTCCCGCCCCCACGCGGAAGCCCCGCCAGGACGTGCCTGGCGGGGCCTCTGTGTGTGCTACCAGTCAGAGCGCAGGGCTGCGCCCGTCAGGGGTGATCGGACGGAGAGACAGGGGTGTGGCGTTTGACGACCTCACTCTGTGCTACGTCCCATCGGAGGGTGGGCCCGTTTTCCTCGTCGTCGACGAAGAAGACGCCACTGACCTCGGGGATGAGTCTTGCAATGTTTTCCAACTGGTCGTATACGAGGTCCACGCCTCCCGCTTTCATCGAGGCGCCGAAGAACGCATGGGCGATCCAGTTGATCTCCCTCTTCTGGAACAGCCATCCATCCAGATACAGCGCGACCGCGCTGTCCGACAGGTGAAACCGATGTCCCTCGGTTCGGTACCCGTCGATGATTTCCCGGATTGATGGCAGGTCATCGTAGTCGCAGTCGAGGAAGCCGCGAACATTGAAGAACCGTGCCACCGAAGATCAGTCTCCCAGTCCGATACGTACGATTCCGCCCTTTCCTTCAATATAACTTCGCACGTCGTCGTGTACGCCGTACTTGAACCAGTACTCCCATCGCATACCCCTGGCCTCGGCTCTGGCCATGGTCTCCTTGATCTGCTTCCGCGTGGATTTGCTGAGGAAGTTCTTCGGCTTATTGACGGCACTCCACGTCCGCTTCACCTGAATGAGTGCGTCGCTGGTGACGACATCTATCTCGCGCCCGTCGATGTCCTGGGACGTTCCACCGGTCTTGGCCCTGACCATGTCTTCATAGTGAACATCGGCCGCCTCCCTGGTCTTGCCCGCCGCCATCAGGGACTTGACCTTCTCGGAGGCCTTCATCCCTCCGCAGTTGTGGACCAGGACCGGCGTCGCCCCAGCCAGCACGTAATACGTGTGCTCGCTGGCGACCGTGAGGTTGCGGACCTTCTTGTGCTGGGTCCAGCGCTTGACCTCGGTGACCTGGACCCAGGTGCCGGAGGAGGTCCGGAGCCACTCGCCGGCCTCCAGGTCCGTGGCCTTCAGCCACGTGCCCAGGGCTGGTGCCCAGAAGGGGTGGCCGTCGGTGGCAGTGATCTTCTCCTCGGCGTCGCCCTTGGTGCCGTCGGTGTCGATCGTTATCTCGACGAGGTGCTTCTGGCCCTCTCCGATGATCTGGGCGACAACCGGCCGGGGCGCAGTGGTGCCGGATTCCTCATCCGTCGCGACGACCTCGTCGCCGATTTCGACGTCCTCGATCGCCTTGGCCGAACCGTCCGCCATCAATACCTTCGTGCCGGGCACGAAGCTGTTGCAGGCGGTGCCCTGCTCGGATCCGGTGTCGGTCTCCTTGCCGGCCGACTTCTTCGGCTCGTCCGCCTTCTTCGACTCGGAGGACTTCGACGACTTGCCGTCGCCGTCCGCCTTCTTCGCCTTCTGTGCCGAGGACTTGCCCTGCTTCGCTGCTGTCGCCGCGGCTTCGTCGGCCTTCTTGGCGGCTGCGGCTGCGGCCTCCTGGGCGGCTCTGCGGGCCGCCGCGGCCTCTTCCTCCAGCTTTCTCGCGCGTTCGGCGGCTTCTTCGACCTGTCGCTTCCATTCGGCCAGATCCTCGGCGTACTTGGCCATGGCCTGCTGGTAGCGCTCGACCTTGCGCATGATGTCGCGCGCAAGGGCGAGCTTCGAGGCCCAGCTGTTGAAGGCCTCCCAGGCACGGTCGAGTGCCTTCAGGATGCGCTTGGCCCGGCCGGCAAACGGCAGTGCCGCGTCGAGGGCCAGGCTGCCACAGGCCCACATGTCACCGCTGAGGCACGCCTTGATGTCGTTGTAGCCCGAGACGTCCTTGAGGATGCCCATGGCGACCTCAAGAGCCACGTCCAGCGCGCTCTTGCCCTGAACCATGCGGGCCCAGGCCTCTTCTGCCGCCGTGAAGTCCATGACAGGCATCACAGGCGGCGCGATGGAGAGGCCGCTCGGGTCGCTGTACGTCACCGGCGAGTTGTTCGCGTAGGCGTACGGGTTCATCTGCTTGGGCTCGTTGTAGTCGACCACAGGGTCGACTGACAGGAACCGTCCCGCCGCGGGGTCGTACTCGCGCGCGCCCAGGTGGACCAGGCCGGTGGTCTCGTCGGTCTCTCCGCCGACGAAGCCCTTCTTGCCCGGCCATACGGCCGGGACGGAACCCCGAGTCTCGCCGAAGGGCGTGAACTTACGGCGGGTGATGGCAGAGGTCGAGGCGTCCACCGATGTGGTGGCAGTGCCGTTTTGATCGCCCAACAGGTACGACGTGGTGATCACGCCGTCCTTTGCCGTCTTGACCATGGTCGGTCCCGCGGCATGGGCGTAGTAGCGCGTGGCCTCCAGCTTGCCCGCGGCAGTGAGCTTCACCTCGGTGCCCGGCAGGTAGAGCGTGGTGCCCGTCTTGTCGCGCTTGATCAGACGGCTGCCGCTCGAGTCATAGACGAACTCCGTCGACTCGGTTCCCTTGACCACCTTCGCCAGCTGGCCGGCGACGTCCCACTCCAGAGTCTGGGTGTCGCCCTGGATCGTCCGGGTACGGGTGTTGCCCGCCTCGTCGTACGTGTACGACTCGGTGCGCGAGCCTCCCGGCCCGGAAGTGTCGACCTTGGTCAGCTGGTTGGCGCGGGCCTGACCCGGAACGCCGTAGGTGAAGAGGCGGGTGACGTCCTTGGTGAGGTCACCGGTGGGAGAGTGCTGGATCTCCTTCGTACGGTTGCCGGCCGCGTCGAAGCTGTACGAGGTCCAGTACGGGTTCGGGCCTCCCACAGAGGGGGCGGAGCCGGGTCCTGCGGATCCGGGCTTCGCGGCGCAGTCGTCCGTGGCGGTCCACGCCTCGTTCATCCGGCGCAGGTAGTCGTACGTGAAGCACTGGACGTCGGCGGTGGCCTCAGCCCCCTCCTTGTCCGTGATCTTCAGGATGTTGCCGACGTCGTCACGCTCGAACGTCGTGTCGTTGATCCGGCTCGGGGACACCTCGCGGTCGTTGACGGTCCGCAGAAGGTCGCGGGTCTGCTCGTCGTAGTAGTTCGTCTGGTAGACCTGGGAGCCTGCCGGTCCCGACTCTGTGCGCAGCACGTCGCCCATGGGTGAGTAGTCGACCTTGCCGACGAACGTCTTCCCTCCGACGCCCATGATGGTGGGCAGTTCGAAGTGGTTATACGTCTGCGTGGTGATCTCGCTGGGCAGGCCACCCACCGCCGGCTGCATCGTCCAGGCGGTGAGACCGGTGTTCGGCCGGTAGCCGGTGGAGAAGCTGTAAGTGCCGGCGAGCGCACCCTCCGAGGCCGGGATGGTGATCTTCGACCCAGTCGGACGGTACTCGGTGTCGTAGCCCGTGATCTCCTGCTTGTAGGCATTACCGCCCACGTAGCGGGTGGAGGTGACTGGCAGCCCGATCGCCCCTGGCAGGGTGTCGTACGTGGTCGACGTCAGCGTCGGACCCGTCACCGAGCCTTCGTGCGTGGCGACGACCCGGCCCAGCACGTCGTACTCGGGCGCGATGGTCTTGCCGCGGGCGTCGGTGACGGACTCCAACCGGTCGCCCTGGCCGTACTTCGCCGTCGACGTTCCCTTGTCGGGGTCCGTCTGCTTCGTCTGGCGACCGCGGATGTCGTACTCAAAGGACCACCGGTCGCCCGCCTGGCTGACGACCGACTCCAGCATCCCGCGCCGGTTGTACGTGTACCGCGTCGTGTCGTACGCCCCCGTCGGCGAGTCCGCCTTGAAGAAGCGCAGCTCCGTCTTGCGGCCCGCGCCGTCCAGGAAGGCCCGGGTCGGGGTCTCGCCCTTCGGCGGGTCGACGGTGATGTTGTCGCCGCCGTACGTGGTCGTGGTCCGTGAGGTCTCCACGCCGAACTTGCGGGAGATCTGCGCGGTCGCGCGGCCGGAACCGTCGTACGTGGTCATCGTCGAGGACGGGACCTCGTTGTCCTTCGGAGCCCACTGGACACCGGAGGCAGCGCCGTCCGTGTAGTAGGCGCCGTTGGACTTCCAGACCTGGCCGAGGCTGTTGTAGAAGGTGTCCGAGATGACCCGGCCACCGCCCAGCGCCTCCATCTGGGTCTGGCGGATGCGCAGGCTCGCGTCGTAGATGTCGTAGCTGGTGCGGTAGGTACCGTCGTCCAGCAGGGCCTTGTTGGTGATGACCACCGGGCCGTCGGTGCGGACGTCGTACGAGAACTCGCCGTCGGGCGATTTAGTCAGCGGGTCGCGGTCCGGGGACCAGACCTTGAGAAGGCGACCGAGAGCGTCGTACCGCATCACCTGACGGCGTCCGTTGGCGTCCGTCTGGGCGAGGACCGAACCGCGGCCCTGGTCCGTCTCGGTGGTGTCGGTATGCCCCAGAGGGTTCGTCGTGACGACCTTCGAGACGATCTGGCCCGAAGCCGGCGTGTAAGCCGTCCGCGTCACCTTGCCGAACACGTCCGTCGTCGCCGTCGGCCGCCCGTACGCGTCGTACTCGGCGCTGCCGTCCGTCGTGTACTGCGGCGTGCCGCCCGAGTAGCCCGAAAGCGACTCCGTCGACTGCACATTCCCCGCCGCGTCATAGTGCATCCGCACGTCCGACGTCACGTCCTCGGGACGCGCGACGTTCGCCGCGTCGCACGCCTTCGCGACCGACTCCACCCGCTTCTGCCGCGCGAGGATCCAGCGCGCCGGGTCCTCGTCGTACTCGTAGCGGGTGCAGCTGTCGTCCGACGGGTCGGCGATGTCGCCGCGGTTCGAGACCGACTGGGCGAAGCCGCGGTCGTCGTAGTCCGTGTGCATCGCCGTACGGCGCCAGCCGCGGCCGTCGGAGAGGAGGATGCGGGAGGCGACGTCCGAGGTCTGCTGGACGTACGACTCCTGCGGCTCGATGTCCTCCTCCGGGACCGCGCCCTTGCGCAGGCGGGTCGCGGTGGGGCCGTGCAGCCACGGGGTGTAGGTGGTGGCCGCCTCCAGCGGGCCGCCCTCGCCGTCGTACGCCAGGACCTCGCGGGTCTGGCCGGCGAAGAGGCGGTGGTCCGGGATCTCGTTGCCCTCGGAGTCCCGCACCTTGACCGACTTGGTGCCGCCGGAGGGCGTCGCACGGTCGCCGTCGAGGCCGCGGAAGAACAGCGTCTCCGTCTGCGAGCGCCGGTCGGGCGCCACGCCGATGTAGGTGCGGACCCGCTCGTAACCACGCCACTGCGACCAGGTGCGGGTCTTCGGCCGCATCATCTCGGTCTCGTCGTCGAAGGCCCACGCCGGGTCGCCGATGAACTGGTACTCGGTGCGCCGCGTCGGCGAGTTGCCGTTGCGGTCCTCCTCCTGGACCCAGTCGACGACGTGCTTGTGGAACCAGTCGGTGACGTAGAGCTTCTTCTCGCGCTTCGGGTCGGCCGGGTCCGGGATCTCCGAGATGACCGGGTAGCACCGCATCTTGTTCGTCTCGGGGGACGAGGGCAGCGCGGTGGCGGTGCACTGGGTGTCGGCGTAGTGCGCCAGGATCGTCGAGCCGGTCTCCGTGTCGATCGCCTCGACGCGGTAGCGCTTGTACGGCGGCTTGCCGTCCGAGGCGCCGTCGACCCGGTTGTCGAGCTGCTTGCCGCGGAACTTCACGGGCGGCAGCGGCAGGTCGCCGCCGTTGCGGCCGGTGTGCCGGATCTCGGACAGCCACAGCGGGTAGTCCGTGCCGTCACCCGTCATCGGGAAGTCCTGCGTGAGCTTCCAGGTGTCGACGGGCTTGCGCGTGGTGCCGTTCCAGACCGTGGTGGTGACCTCGGTCAGGCGCTTGCGGGTGAAGAAGGTCGGGGTGAACCGCCCCTTGCACTCCTCGCCCGAGGCGCACAGCTGGTCGCCGGGGGTGTCCGGCCACTGCTTGGCGATGCTCCAGTCGACCTCCGGCTTCAGCTTGGCCGGGTCGCAGTCGAAGTCGGCCGTCGCCAGGCAGCGCTCGGCGACCTCGAAGTCCACCTGGGCCGGGGGCTCGGCGAAGAGTGCGTCGCTGCGCAGGCCGTACGCGATGTGGTCGAGCCAGCCGGAACGGTCGTAGGGCCGGGCGGTCGAGCCGCCGGCGATCTGGTAGTTGGAGCCGTAGTAGTTGGTCTCCTTCTCGTACCAGTACGTCATGGCGTTGCCGCGCGGGTCCACGACGTAGTCGAGGTTCCAGCGGTACACCTGGTCGCACACGGAGTCGGCGAAGGTGGCCGTGTAGCAGGGCTCACCCGGGTGGTTGCCGTAGACCGGCACCGTCCAGGCGGAGTTGGTGACGGGCTTGCCCGAGGTCCAGCCGGGGACCCTGTTCAGACCGAAGTAGAACTGGATGCCCTGCGGGTTGGTGAACCGCCAGTGGTCGCCCTCCTTGTCCCCGTTCTGGGCGCCCTGGAGCAGCTCGACCCGGGAGCCGTCGTCCTTGGCCGGACGCCACTTCTTGGTGGCGTCGTCCAGGACGAGCTGGGTGGAGCCGCCGTTGAGCGACAGGGTGACCATCGGGGCGCCGTGGCAGAGGTCGCCGGTGTCGTCCTTCGGGTTGTTGTACCCGGAGTTCGGGCGCTTGTCCTGGCTGCACGGCACATAGGACCGCTCGATGTAGTTCGAGGCCAGGTCCCAGCCGTCGCCGACCCAGGAGGTCTGCTGCGCGGAGGCCGAGGTGCGGCCGTCGATGGTCGAGCTGGAGTAGCCGAGCGTCAGCGAGGGGCTCGGGCCGCCGAGCGAGGCGGGGATGTCCAGCGGGTACGACCAGGAGAAGTCACCCGCGGAACCGCCGGCCTGCCAGGAGCCGGAGGGGTTCAGCGAGGTCGCCTTGTACGTGCCGTTGGCGCCGTCCGCGCCCGCGGTGGCGGCCAGCGTGACCGACTGCGTGCCGGCGGTGGCCCGCGAGCGCAGGGCGCCGGAGGCGGTGGCCGTGGTCCGCTGGGCCGGGGCGTCGAACGTGGCGACGAGCTTGCCGGTCTTCGGGTCGTTGACCGTGGTGACCGGGGTGCCGTTCCGGCAGCCGGGCTGCTTCGGCGTGGTCAGGGCGCAGGCCGGGAGCGCGGTGAAGCGCAGCCGGGAGCCCCAGCCGCCGCCGTACGCGTTCTTGAAGGCGTTGTAGTCGAGTTCGACCGAGACGGGGGCCGAGGAGCTGCCCGTGTCGGTGCGCTGGACCGACAGGAGCAGGCTGTTGGCGAGCCCGGCGCGGCGGGCCGCGGCCTGGTCGAGCAGGCCGACCTTCACCTTGACCGGGGCGGTGTTCGCCGCCGCGGCCGGCTGCTTGACGGCGCGTGCGGCGGGTCCGCCGGCGGCGCGTGCCGGGAGCGCGGCGACCTTCACCGGCAGGGTGCCGGCCCGGACCGGTGTGCCCGCCTTGGCGGACCGTGCGGCTCCGCTGCCGAGGGCGCCCCGGGTGTTCAGCTGCCCGGCGGAGGCGGACTCGGGTGCGGGGAGGGTGACTTCGGCGGAGCCGGCCTTCGGCCAGGCGATGGCCGGTGCCTTCTTCCAGGCCTTCTTCTGGGACTCGGCGGGGCCGGGCGCCGGCTTTCCGGTGACGGGCGCGCCGCCGACCTTGGTGAGCTTCTGCGTCTCCAGGAGACGCAGGTCGGAGGGGGCTGCGGTCGCGTCCACGGCCGTGAGGCCGGTGGTCATCAGACTCAGCGCCAGCAGCGGTATCGGCCACCGCCAGGGACGCCTGAGAGGCGCACGCCAGGCGTGCGCCTTGGATCTTCTCAAGATTCGAACACTCCGTGAGATCGATATGAGAGAAGCGTGAGGCTGTCATGATCGCGCTTCTAGGGTCGGCGCTGAACCTAACAGTGGATCCCCCGGGCGTCGAGGCGGCGCAGGGAGCGGTGCTTGAGGCAGTGTCAGGGAGGAACGTGCTGGTCGTATTGGAAAAAAGCGCAGTCGGAGGTGAGGATTTGAGCTGCCGTCAATCTCGGGTTAACCCAGGGGCGGTGCGACCGGCCCGGTGACGGGAACGCGTCACGCGAGAGCCCCCGCTGCTGCTACAAATAATCGAACGCCAACGGCCGATCGTCGAGGTGGCCGGGAAGCGGTCATCGGCGAGCGGCCGGAACCAGCCGTTTCGGCCACCCGCTCCCGCGTGGTGGTCGACCCGACCCCGAGGAACCACTTCGTGAGACCCAACCCGACGCGTGCCCGCGTCGACGATCCGCCACGCCGCCGCGGTACGCTCCGCGCCGCCGCCGGCACGGTCCTCGCCGCGCTGCTGCTCGGCACGCTGCCCGTCGTCGAGGCGACCGCCGCCACCGCCCCGACCGCTCCGGGCGGGGCGCCCGCGGGCCGCGCCGCCGCGGACGCCGGAGCGCGCAAGGCCGACGCCGCCAAGACCGCGGCGGACGCCGCCGTCCACGCCAAGGCGACCAAGGAGGCCAAGCGCACCGGCAAGCCGGTCGAGCTCCCCTCCAAGCGCACCGAGACCGACGACGTCTGGGCCAACCCGGACGGCACGTTCACCCAGAACCACGCCCTGGTCCCGATCCGCGTCCTGCGCGGCGGCAGGCTCGTGAGCGTGGACACCGGTCTGAGCCGGCAGAGCGACGGACGGATCGCCCCCCGCGCCACCCGCGTCGGGCTCACCTTCTCCGGCGGCGGCAGCGCCCCCCTCGTCACCATGCGCAAGGACGGCCGGGACATCTCCCTGAGCTGGCCGAAGCCGCTGCCCGCCCCGCGCATCGAGGGCGACAGCGCCGTCTACCCCGAGGTGCTGCGCGGCGTCGACCTGCGGGTGACGGCCGACGTCACCGGCTTCTCGCACCAGCTGGTCGTCAAGAACCGCAAGGCCGCCGACGACCCGGCCCTCGCCTCCCTCAGCTTCGGCCTCAAGGGCAAGGGCCTGACCGTCCGCAAGGAGGCCAACGGCGAGCTGCGGGCGCTCGACCCGGCGGGCAAGGCGCTGTTCAGCTCGGGCAAGCCGCAGATGTGGGACTCCGGCGCCGACCAGCCGGCCGTGCAGGCCACCGCCCCGCGGACGGCCGCCGCGAAGCGTGCCGCCGCGGTGGCCGACCCGGTGGAGGCCGTGGACGGCATCTCCCTCGGCACCCGCCAGGCGGACCTCGGCGTCGCGCTGAAGGGCTCCACCCTCACCCTGACCCCCGACCGGAAGCTGCTGACCGCTCCCGGCACCAAGTACCCCGTCGTCATCGACCCGGTGTGGCGCGACGACTGGAAGTCGGCGTGGACGCTCGCCTACAAGCACAACTCCTTCTCGAACTCGGCGAACACCAACTACTGGAACGGTGGCACGCTCAGCAAGGAAGCCCGCGTCGGCTGCGCCAAGGACTCCGCCAACAACTACGCGGTCGTCTGCGCCAAGACCTTCTTCCAGGTCGGCATGGGCAGCCTGTGGGACAAGCAGATCCTGTCCTCCACCTTCCGCATCCAGCAGAAGTACGCCGGCTCCTGGAGCTGCCAGTCCGGTGACGTCCAGATCTGGGACACCGACGGCATCGGCACCTGGGTGACCTGGAACAACCAGCCCAAGTGGAAGCGTCTCGTCGACTCCTCCGGCCAGTCCTTCGGCGGCCGCAACTGCCCCGGCGACGGCGACACCATCGAGCTCAACGTCACCTCGGCGGTCGCCGACGCGGCGCGCTGGCACTGGCCGGCCTGGACCATGGGCCTGAAGTCGGCCACCGACACCGTCGACGTGTCCTGGCGCAAGATGAACCCGGACAGCGCCCGGATATCCACCCAGTACAACACCGTCCCGAACTCCATCTGGGAGCGCGGCTCCGACCCCTCGGTGTCCTGCGGCGGCGGCATGATCGGCACCACCGACGAGGTCGTGCTCCGCGCCCGTGTCTCGGACGCCGAGGACAACGCGCTGCGGGCCGAGTTCAACTACTGGAACGACAAGGACTACTGGGGCACCATCAAGCGGCCCCAGGTGTGGGTCACCAACGGCAACGTCGCCCAGGTGCGCATCCCCGCGTCCGAGCTGCCCACCGGCACCTACCGCTGGGACGTCCGCGGCCTCGACGACTACGCGGCCGGCCCCTGGGCGGGCCAGTGCGTGTTCAGCATCGACGCGACCCGGCCGGGCCACCCGCCCGAGGTGAGCTCGGCGCAGTTCCCCGAGAACGAGCCGGACAAGACCGCCGAGGCGCGTACGAAGGGCGTCTTCACCTTCAACGCCAACGGCGAGGGTGACGTCGTGAAGTACCAGTGGTGGACCGAGTCCGACCCGAAGGTGCGCGAGGCCGCGCCGGCCGCGGCCGGCGGCGACGCCTCGGTGGAGTACACCCCCTCCACGACCGGCCCGCAGACCCTGTTCGTGCGCAGCCTCGACGGGGCAGGCAACCGCTCCGACCTGAAGGCGTACCTCTTCTACGCCAAGCGCAAGCCGACCCGCGACAAGCCCGGTGACCTCAACGGCGACGGGACCGTCGACATCTGGAGCGTCGACCCGGGCTCCGGCCAGCTGTGGATGCACCCGGGCAAGGGCGACGGCGCCTTCGACCTGTCCCGCAGGCTCGACCGCGGCTCCTTCGCCGACGCCGTGTCGCTGTCCCACCGCGGCAGCTGGAACGAGGACTACTACGAGGACCTCGTCGCCCTGCGCCCCTCGCCCGACGGCAGCCGCAAGGACCTGTACGTCTACCCCGGCAACGGCAACGGCGACCTGCAGCCGATCGACGCCAACCGCGTCCCGATGGCCACCGTGTCGACCGACAACGACCACTGGGGACAGGCCGACCAGATCCTCGTCATCGGCAGCGTCGACGACGACAACGGCGACACCAAGGTCGACAACGCCGACCAGCCCGACCTGCTGGTCAAGACGGGCGGCGAGCTCTACCTCTACTTCGGGAACACGACCGGCTACCTCGACGTGGGCTCCACCGGCCTGCGCCCGCCGGTCCTGCTCGGCAACGCCGACTGGCAGAACATGACCCTCATCGCCCCCGGTGACCTCAACGGCGACAAGCTGCCGGAGATCTGGGCCCGGGACAAGGTGAGCGGCAAGATCCACCAGTACACCAGCCGGGTCACGACCGACGCGGCCGCGACCACCGTCGCCGACCTCGCGGTCTACGGCGACACCACGGTCCGTGCCACCTCCATCGCGACCGGGTTCACCGGCACCGCGCAGCCGAACCTGACCAGCGACGGCGACTTCGAGACCGACGGCTACGCCGACCTGTGGTCGCGCGACGCCAGCGGCGAGATCACCGAGTACCCGGGCCGCGCCACGAGCGCCGGTTCGGCCTTCGGCACCGGCCGCCGTCTCGTGCTCGGCGGCACCCCCTGGTCCCAGTGCCAGAGCTTCACCTCCGGCGCGACCGGCACGCACACCCTGTGCGGCCCGATCCTCGCCAAGTACCTGGCCAAGGGCGGCACGTCCTTCGGCTACCCGACCACGGACGTCATGGTCCCGCCGGACGGCGAGGGCCGGTACGCGCACTTCCGCCAGAACGGGGCCAACGAGGAGAACGTCTCGGTCTACTGGCACCCGACCACCGGCGCCTGGATGGTCTTCAACGCCATCCGCGCCTACTGGTTCTCGCTGGGCGCCGAGAAGAGCTTCCTCGGCTACCCGACCTCCGACGAGTCGACCACCTTCGAGAGCGACGCCTGGGTCACCACCTTCCGCGGCTCCGGCGGCGACGGCGCGATCTACTGGACGTACGACTTCGGCGGACGCTCCATCCACGGCACGATCTACAAGAAGTACCTGGCGCTCGGCGGCCCGGCCGGCTTCGGCTACCCGACCACCGACGAGACCAACGTCGACGACAACATCGGCCGCTACAACCACTTCCGGCGCCGCGGCGAGACCTCCGACTCCCGTTCCATCTACTGGACCACCACCACGGGCCAGGCCTGGGGCGTGTGGGGCAGCATCCGCAACAAGTGGCTCGCGCTGGGCGCCGGCAAGAGCTGGCTCGGATACCCGCAGTCGGAGGAGTACGACGTGGCGGGCGGTCCCCGGACCGACTTCCAGAACGGCTACATCCGGCACAACCGCTACACCGGCGCCACCGACGAGCACCACTGGGGCGACCGCACGGACAGCCTCCGCAGGGAGCTGGCGGGCGACTTCAACGGCGACGGGCGCTCCGACCTGGCCACCGTCTACGACTACGGTGCCGACGCCATGCAGGTGTTCACCCACCTCGCGAAGGCGGACGGCGGTTTCGCCGCCCCGAAGGTCGCCTCCACCAACCCGGCCTGGACCTGGCGGGTCTCCCAGTCCCAGTGGGTGTCGGGTGACTTCAACGGCGACGGCCGCGACGACCTGGCCGCCCTGTACGACTACGGCGACGGCTCCAGCGGGATGTTCACCTTCCTGGGGCAGACCGACGGGACGTTCACCACGGTGCCGCGCAGCGCGTACACCGGTCCCGGCAACTGGGAGCCGAGCAAGGGCAAGCTCGTCGCCGGCGACTTCAACGGCGACGGCCGCGACGACGTCCTGATGATGTTCGACCACGGCAACGCCACGACGGGTGCCTACACCTTCCTGGCGAACGCGGACGGCTCGTTCAAGAACATCTTCGTCAGCTGGTGGTCCGGCGCGGGCAACTGGAACCAGAGCAGCGCCAAGTACGTTGCCGGCGACTTCAACGGCGACGGCAAGGACGACGTGGTCGGCGTGTACGGCTACGCCGACGGCTCGGTCTCCGCGTTCACCTTCCTGGGCAAGCCCGACGGCGGTGTCTGGCCGGGCGTGAAGTCCTGGACCCGTACCCCCGGCCAGTGGGAGTGGTGGCGCAGCAAGATCACCGCGGGTGACTACAACGGCGACGGCCGTGCCGACCTCGGCATCATGTACGACTACGGCTACGGCAACTCCTCGCTGTTCACCCTGACCGGCAAGACGGACGGCACGATCAACGAGGACTTCCGCAGCTGGCAGGCGCCCGCCGGCACCTGGCACGTCCAGAACGCGTCCTTCCCGGTCTCCGGCGACACCGACCACGACGGCCGCGAGGACATCGCGATCATGTACAACGACGATGCCGGCACCACCGCGGCCCACACCTTCAAGGCCCGCACCGACGGCGGATTCGACAACCCCCTGAAGAGCTGGCAGTCGACGCCGGGCACCTGGTGATCCCGGCCTGACCCCCGCCTGAGACGGGACATCGCCCTCCGGGACCCGAGCGGTCCCGGAGGGCGATGGCGTTTTCCCGTAGGGTCGGACGATGGCGAAGTACTTCGACGTTCATCCGCAGACCCCGCAGACCCGCACCATCGGCACCCTGGTCGACAGCCTCAGGTCCGGTGCCCTCATCGCGTACCCCACCGACTCCTGCTACGCGCTCGGATGCCGGCTGGACAACCACGACGGCCTCGAACGGATCAAGACGATCCGGCAGCTCGACGACCGCCACCACTTCACCCTGGTGTGCGAGAACTTCGCGCAGCTCGGCCAGTTCGTGCACGTCGACAACGACGTCTTCCGCGCCGTCAAGGCGGCCACCCCGGGCAGCTACACCTTCATCCTGCCGGCCACCCGGGAGGTCCCGCGCCGCCTGCAGCACCCCAAGAAGAAGACCGTCGGCGTCCGCATCCCCGACCACACCGTGACCCGCGCGCTGCTCGCCGAACTCGGCGAGCCGCTGGTCTCCAGCACCCTGCTGCTGCCCGACGAGGCCGAGCCGATGACCCAGGGCTGGGAGATCAAGGAGCGGCTCGACCACGTCCTGGACGCCGTCGTCGACTCCGGCGACTGCGGGACGGAGCCGACGACGGTCGTCGACTTCTCCAGCGGCGAGGCCGAGATCGTACGGCGCGGGGCGGGGGACCCGTCACGGTTCGAGTGACGGCCGGGGTCCCTACGTCCGGGTGAGGCCCTGGACGAGGTCCGACGGGTCCGTGTTCGAGCCGCAGAGGACGACACAGACCCGCTCGCCCGGCTCCGGGCGGTAGGCCTCGCCCACGGCGGCGTACGCCGTGGCGGCGGCGTGCTCCACGGCCAGGCGGCGGTCGGCCCACAGGGCCAGGCGGGCGCGCACGATGGCGGCGTCCGGGACCAGGACCGACCGGACGTGGTCCTGGCCGGCCGCGTGCAGGGCCGCCGCGGAGGCCCGGCGGGCGCCGAGCGAGTCGGCGGCGACCGAGTCCACGGTGACGTCGACGGGCCGGCCCGCCTCCAGGGCGGCGTGGAGCGCCCGGCAGTTCTCCGGCTCGACCGCGACCACCCGGACCCCCTGCGCCCGGGCGGCGGTGGCGATCCCGGCGAACAGCCCGCCCCCGCCGACCGAGACCACGATCGTGTCCAGACCGGGCATGCGGTCGTGGATCTCCTCGAAGAGGGTGCCGGCTCCGGCGGCGATCAGCGGGTGGTCGTACGCGTGCGAGGCGAGCGCGCCGGTCTCGGCGGCGAACTCCTCGCAGGCGGCCAGCGCCTCCGCGTACTCGGTGCCGGTCAGGCGCACGTCGGCGCCGTAGTCGAGCAGCCGGTCGACCTTCACCTTCGGGGCCGTGGCGGGCAGGAAGACCGTCGCGCGCACGTCCTGCCCGCGCGCCGCCCAGGCGCAGGCGAGTCCCGCGTTGCCGCCGGAGGCGATGGTGACGCCGGCCGAGGGGAGCGTCCCCGCCTCGCGGTGGGCGAGCAGGAAGTTCAGCGCGCCCCGGGCCTTGAAGGAACCGGTGTGCTGCATCAGTTCGAGCGCGAGGGACACCCCGCCGTGGTCGCCGGGGGCGATCGTCACGGGGCGGACGTGTCCGGCGATCCGGTCGGCGGCTGTCCTGACATCGGCGTGGCTCAACGGGTGCACGTGCGGCTCCGGACTCGGGTGGGTGCGCGGACGCCTCCGACCCTGCCATACCGCTCAGACCCGCGCGGCCGGTTCCTTGGCGGGTCTGGCCAGGGTGACCAGGTGGTCCGCGTAGGCGTCCAGGGCCGCCGAGGCCGCCTCGTCGTCCCGGTCGATCAGCCAGTTGAGCGTCAGCCCGTCCAGCACGCTCAGCCCGTAGCGGGCCAGGACGGGCAGCGGCATGGTCCACTCGGCGGCGGCCCGCACCGCGATGGTCTCCAACTGCCGCAGACTGACCTCCGTGTAGTGCCGGTACTGCCCGCGGGCCACATCGGCGAGCCCCGGCTTGCGCAGCGCGTACTGGGTCAGCTCGTACGTCAGGAGGTGCTCGTCCGGACTCTGGCGTACCCGGTCCCAGTAGGCCCGCAGAGTGCCCCGCACCACCTCGTCGACGGACACGCCCCCGGGCGCGGCGGGGTCCGCCGGGGCCGGCGGGTCGAGGGCGCGCAGCATGATCCGCTCGATGACGCTGTGCAGCAGCTGCTCCTTGGAGCGGAAGCAGTAGTGGAAGGCGCCCAGCGGCAGCCCCGCCTCGGCGACGACGGCCCGTGTGGTCGCCTTCGCCACGCCGTCGCGGATCATGACCCGGATCGCCGCGTCGATCAGCTGCTCGCGGCGCTCGTCGGCGGAGCGGCGGCTCATGGGAACTCCCGGAGGTGAGAGGGGTGTCCGGGGCACGCTACCCCGGGGCGGATCAGAGGAAGGCGTGCCCCTCGCCGCGGTAGGTGGGGACGACGTCCACGATCTCGCCCGCCTCGACGAGATGGAGCCGGTCCACCCGCTCGCACAGCTCGCCGGCCTTCGCGTGGCGGAACCAGACCCGGTCGCCGAGCCGGAGCCCGTCGGCCGCGTCGCCGACCAGCGGCGTCTGCACCTCGCCCGCGCCCTCCTGGGCCAGCATCCGGAGCCCGGCCGGCCACACCGGCACGGGCAGCCGGTCGGCGCCCGCCGGACCCGAGGCGGTCCAGCCGCCGCCGAGGACCGTGACGTGCCGCGGCGCGGGCCGGCGGACCACGTCGAGGGCGAAGTACGCGGCGGGCAGCGGCCGGAAGGCGCGGTAGTGGTCGAAGAGCGCGGGGGAGTAGAGCCCGGAGCCGGCCCCCAGCTCGGTGACCGCGTCCTCGGCCGAGGTGGCCTCCAGACTGCCCGTGCCGCCGCCGTTGACGAACTCCAGCGGCGAGACGTCGAGCACGGACCGCACGGCCTCGGCCCGCCGTCGCCTCAGCTCCCGTGCCGAGGCGCGCTGGACGAGCCGCAGCGCCGAGCGGGCGAGCGGGGAACCCGGCCGGTCGTCGGCGACACCGGCGATCTGGCCCTCGTAGGAGAGCACGCCGACGAGCCGCAGCCGGGGCCGCGCCACCACGGCGCGGGCCAGCGCGGCGGCGGCGCCGGGACTGTGCAGCGGGGAGCGGCGCATCCCGAGGTGGACGCGGCCGCCGAGCAGCCGCAGCGAGGCGTCCAGGTCGAGACAGACCCGCACCGCCGGGCCGTCCGCGCCGAGCACGGAGTCCAGCAGGTCGAGGTGTTCCAGGGAGTCGATCATGATCGTGACCCGGGCGGCGGCCCGCTCGTCGGCGGCCAGTTCGCGCAGCGGGGCCGGATCGGCACACGGATAGCCGACCAGGATGTCGCCCACGGCCTCGTCGGCCGTCCGCGCCAGCCACAGCGCCTCGGGCAGCGTGAACGCGAGCACGCCGGAGAAGCCGGGCATGCGCAGGACCTGCTCGATCAGCGGCCGGCACCGCAACGACTTGCTGGCCAGCCGGATCGGCTTGCCACCGGCGCGCCGGGCCATGCCGCCGGCGTTGGCGCGCAGGGCGCCGAGGTCGACGACCGCGAACGGCGGGCTGAGCTCGGCCGTGGCCCGGCGGAGCTCCTCGAAGGACATCGGTGCGACGGCGGCACGGACGGCGGTGGTGGCCGGCAAGGCTGCTCCCCTCCTGGGATGTGCTCGGTCCTGCTCGGGGGCGCCACCCTCTCTCGGCCGCCGGGCCAAGTCAATGCTTCAGGACGCTTGACTTGGACAACTGACCGAGTTCAGTCTTCCGTCGACCGCGCCCCCTACGGCGCGGACCGCCGATCCCCTCGAGAGGACTCCGGGCATGACGAACGTGGCGGGCACGTGGCGCAACTGGTCGGGCAGCGAACACGCCACCCCGGCAAGGGTGTTGCGCCCCGCGAACACCGACGAGGTGGCGGCCGCGGTGACCTCTGCCGTCCGCGAGGGCAAGCGCGTCAAGGCCGTCGGCGCCGGCCACTCCTTCAGCCCCGTGGCCGTCGCCCCCGACGTCCAGCTGCGGCTGGACCGGCTCGCCGGACTGGAGTCCGTCGACCGGGCGACGGGCCTGGTCACGGTGGGCGCGGGCATGCCGCTGTGGCGGCTCAACCCGCTCCTCGCCGAGCACGGACTGGCCCTGGAGATCCTCGGCGACATCGACCGGCAGACCGTCTCCGGAGCCATCTCGACCGGCACCCACGGCAGCGGCACCCGCTTCGGCGGCATCGCGACCCAGGTGCGCGCGCTCGAACTGGTCCTCGCCGACGGCACCCCCGTCAGCTGCTCGGCCGACGAGCGGCCCGAGCTCTTCGCCGCCGCCCGCGTGGGAATCGGCGCCCTCGGCGTCCTCACCCGGGTCACCCTCCAGTGCGTCCCGCTCTTCGCCCTGCACGCCAGGGACGAGGCGAAGCCGGTCGAGGAGACCCTGGCCCGCCTCCACGAACTCGCCGACGCCAACGCCCACTTCGAGTTCTTCTGGTTCCCGCACAGCACCACCACGCTCACCCGGAGCTTCAGCCGACTGCCCGGCGACGCCCCGCTCGCCCCGATCGGGGAGTTCTCCCGGCGCCTGGACGAGACCGTCAGCGGCCCCGGCTTCGACCTGCTCAACCGCCTCGGCACCCGCGTCCCCGCGCTCGTCCGGCCCATCGCGCGCTTCGCGGCCCGCGCCATGTCCGCCCGCGAGTGGACCGACCTCTCGTACAAGGTCTTCGCCTCGGTCCGCGACGTGCGCTTCCACGAGGGCGAGTTCGCCGTCCCCCGCGAGCACGCCGTGGACGCGCTGCGGGAGATCAAACGCTGGATCGACCGCAACGACGAGCGGGTGTCGTTCCCGCTGGAGGTCCGCTTCGCCGCCCCGGACGACATCTGGCTGTCCACCGCGTACGGCCGGGAAAGCTGCTACATCGCCTTCCACCAGTACCACCGGATGCCCCACGAGAGGTACTTCAGGGCCTGCGAGGAGATCCTCGGCTCCTTCGGCGGACGCCCCCACTGGGGCAAGATGCACCAGCTCGACGCCGCCGCACTGCGCCCCCGCTACCCGCGCTTCGACGACTTCACCGCCGTGCGGGACGAGCACGACCCGACCGGCGTCTTCGCCAACGCCTACCTCGACCGGGTCCTCGGTCCGGCCCCCGAGTCCGCGAGGTAGCACACTGGGCGGGTGACGAGGGACAGCATGAGTGGCAGGACGACGGTCGTGGGGATCCGGCAGGGGAACCTGCGCGGAGTGACGGACGGCGGGGTGAACGCCTACCGCGGCATCCCCTACGCGGCCCCGCCGGTGGGCCGGCTCCGCTTCCGCCCACCGGCGGAGCACCCCGGATGGCCGGGCGTCCGCGACGCCACGGCGCCCGGCCCCTCCGTACCCCAGGGGCCCGGGCGGCTCGCACCGGTCATGGGCGGGCGGACACCGGACTGGGACGAGGACGGCTGCCTCAACCTCAACGTCTGGACACCCGCCGACGCGGCCGAAGGACAGCGGCCCCGCCCCGTGCTCCTCTGGTTCCACGGCGGCGGCTTCACCAGCGGCTCCGGCGGCTGGGACTGGTACGACGGCAGCCGCCTGGCCGCCGCCGGCGACATCGTCGTGGTCACCGCCAACTACCGGATCGGCCCCCTGGGCCATCTGCACCTGCCGGAGACCGGGGCCGACAACCTCGGCGCCCGGGACCAGGCCGCGGCCCTGCACTGGGTACGGGAGAACGCCGGCGCCTTCGGCGGCGACCCCGCACGCATCACCGTCGGCGGCCAGTCCGCCGGCGCCTACTCCGCGCTCGCCCTCGCGCTCGACCCGGCGACCGGGCCCCTGATCCATCAGCTGATCCTGCAGAGCGGCCCCTGGAGCCTCCTCCCGCAGGCGCCCGAGGACGCCGCCCACGCGGCGAACCGCTACCTCGGCCTCCTCGGGATCGAGCGCGACGAGCACCTCGCCAAGTCCCTGCGGGACGTGCCCGCCGTGGACCTGCTCGACGCGTTCGCGCGGCTCGCGGCCGAGCTCGCCCGCCCGGGCGACGCCGCACCGCCCCTCTACCCCGTCCTCGGCGGCGCCGGATACCCCCGGCCCTGGCCGGACGCCGTCGCCGACGGGGCGCTCGCGGGAAAGCGGGTCCTCATCGGCCGCACCGAGCACGAGGCGACCGCCTTCCTCGGCCCCGACGCCCCCGCCGACCTGGTCGCCGCCGTCACCCAGGCCGCGTTCGGGGCGGGGGTCGACACCCTCGCCGCCGCGTGCGCCGCCCACGGGACGCCCGCCCACGTCTACCGCTTCGCCCGCGCGTCGACCGCCGTACCGGGACTCGGCGCACCGCACTGCGCCGAGCTCCCCTTCGCCTTCGACCACCTCGACGCGTACGCGACGGCTCCGATGCTCGGCCCGGTCGACGCCGGGGACCGGGCCCTCGCCCGCGCCTTCAGCGGGGCACTCGCCGCGTTCACCGCCACCGGCGACCCCGGCTGGCCCGCCCACCGGCCCGGCGGCGCCCCGCACGTGGAGACGTTCACGAGGGACTGAGGCCCGGCGCGCCACCGGCGCCGAAATCCGTTTCCCGCCCGGCGGGAGCGCACCTACCCTGGCGCCGTGACGACTCAGATGATCATCCTCAACGGCGGTTCCAGCGCCGGCAAGTCCGGGATCGTGCGCTGCCTCCAGGCCGTGCTGCCCGACCCCTGGCTCGCGTTCGGCGTCGACTCGTTCGTCGAGACCCTGCCGGCCCGGATGCAGCTCTCCGACGAGGGCATCGACATCGGCGCGGACGGCGAGGTGCGGGTCGGCGCCGAGTTCCGACGGCTGGAGGAGGCCTGGGCGGAGGGCATCGTCGCGATGGCCCGCGCCGGGGCGAGGATCGTCCTCGACGAGGTCTTCCTCGGCGGGGCCGCCTCACAGCAGCGCTGGCTCAAGCGCCTCGACGGGGTGGACGTGCTCTGGGTCGGCGTCCGCTGCGACGGCACGGTCGCCTCGGGACGGGAGATCGCCCGCGGGGACCGCGCCCTCGGCATGGCCGCCCTGCAGGCGGACCTGGTGCACGAGGGCGTGACGTACGACGTGGAGGTGGACACCACCCACACCGAGTCCCTGGACTGCGCACGGGCCATCGCGGCGCACGTGCGCTGAGCGGGGGGCGGGGCGGGGGCGGCGCGTGGGCGGGGGAGGCGCGTGGGCGGGGCCCGGGCCAGGGGGTGTCGCCAGGCGTGGAGCCCGTGGTGTCCGCGGGGGCGCGCGTCGCCGGCCGGTGGATCGTCAAGGTCCGTCGGTGCGGGGTCGCCCGGGGTGGCGTCGAGCGGGCCGCCGAGGTGCGTCGCCGGGGCGCGCCGCCGCGGGCGGAGCCGTGGGGTCCGTCGGGATCCGGTGCCGCGGTGTTCCCGGCCGCGGCGGGGTTCGGGATACTGGCGCGGTGCCGTACGTACCGCTCGCCGTGGAGCCCGAGCCCATCACGGCCGATCCGCCCCACGCCGCGGACCGGCCGCTGCTCACGCAGTCCTGGCTCGACCTGGCCTTCCTGCACTGGGCGGCCGACCCGGCCGACGTCGCCCCGCTGCTGCCGCCCGGCACCCGGCCCGACACCCTGGACGGGGTCACGTACATCGGGCTCGTCGCCTTCCGGATGCACCGCGTCGGCTGGTTCCGGCTGCCCGGCATCCCGTACCTCGGCACCTTCCCCGAGACCAACGTGCGCCTGTACTCCGTGGACGCCCACGGGCGCCGCGGGGTCGTCTTCCGCTCCCTCGACGCGTCCCGGCTGATACCCGTCGCCGTCGGACGGGCCGCCTTCCGGCTGCCCTACGTCTGGTCGCGGATGGAGATCCGCAGGGACGCCGACGTCGTGACGTACACCAGCCGCCGACGGTGGCCGGGCCCGCGCGGTGCGCACAGCCGGCTCGCGATACGGATCGGCGAGCGGGTCGCCGAGCCGACCGGGCTCGAACACTTCCTGACCGCCCGCTGGGGCATGCACGGCGCCTTCTTCGGCCGGTCGCTCTACCTGCCGAACACCCACCCCCGCTGGCCCCTCCACCGCGCGGAGCTCCTTTGCTGCGACGAGGACCTGGTGGCCGCGGCCGGCCTGCCCGCACCGGCCGGCGCATCCGTGAGCGTGCTCTACTCCCCGGGCGTCCCGGTCCGCTTCGGGCGCCCGCCCCGCAGGCCGGCCGGCATCCCCACCCCCTGACGGCGAAGACGTACGACGGACGCACGAGAGGCGGAGCGCGGTGACGGCCACGGAGCAGGCGGCTCAGGAGGCGTTCGACCTCGGGGCCCGCGAGCGCGCGGAGGGCAACGTGGAAGCCGCCCGCGCCGCGTTCGCGCGCGCGGCGGAAACCGGCCATCCCGACATCGGCCCGAAGGCCCTGGCGAACCTGGCCGTCCTCGAAGCCCAGGCGGGCCGGACCGCGCAGGCCCGCGCCGCGTTCGAGCGGGCCATCGCCACCGGGCACCCGGACCACGCGCCGCAGTCCCTGTTCAATTACGCCCTCTTCCGGCAGCGCGACGGCGAGCCGGCGCACGCACGGGAGCTCTACCGGCGCGCCGTCGACAGCGGGCATCCCGAACACGCCCGCAAGGCCCTGCTCAACCTCGCCAACCTCAGCGCCGAGGAGGGCCGCACCGACGAGGCCTGCGGACTGTATCTGCGGGCCATGGAACCGCCGTTCCTCGGCGACACCGCCCACCGGGCGCACCGACGGCTGGTCGAGGTCGACCCGGGCCGGCTCGCCGAGGGGCGCGAGGTCTACCTCCGGGCCCTCGCGGACGCCGACGAGCCGACGGCCGCCCAGGCCCGCGCCCTCCTGTACGACCTCGACCCCGGGTACCTGCTGCCGGGAGAGCCGATCACGCTCGGCTCCCTCCGACTCGACCCGGCCGACATCGAGTCCGCGGAATGGGCGATGGGCCGGCCGGGGTACTCCGGCGGCCACCTCGACGTGTACACCCACGACGGCGCCCACCACACCGTCTTCGTCGACCTGCGCGACCCCCACCACCGCCGCGGTTACGAGGCCCTGCGGCGACACGTGGGATCGGACGACCTCTAGGGCCGGGCGCGGCCGGGAACACGACGCGGCAAGGGCACGGGGACGGCCCCTAGCCCAACCGGGCGCAGCTGTCAGTCCGGAAGGTTCCGGATTCACCGGCCGGGGAAGCGCCGCTACCTTCCGAACCGCCCCTCGACCGGCCCCGTCGTGCCCCAGGAGGTCACGTTGACCGCGCACCACCCCACCCGCAGGAGCATCCTCAAGTCCGTCGGCGGGCTCACCGCCGCCGCGGCCCTCGGCGCCGGAGGCGTCCTCGCGTCCGCCTCCACGGCCGCCGCGGCCGGTGACGGCTTCGGCCTGCGCATCGTGGACCGCAACGAGAGCGACCACCGCATGTGGTATTACCGCTTCGCGACCGACGCGATCGGCTGGAACCCCGGCGTCAACGTGCTCCTGCCGGACGACTACCACTACAGCGGCCGCACCTACCCCGTCCTCTACCTCTTCCACGGCGGCGGGGACGGCCAGGACTTCATCACCTTCGACCGCGAGGGCATCCGCGAGTGGACGGCCGGTCGGCCGATCATCGTGGTCATGCCCGACGGCGGGCGGGCCGGCTGGTACTCGAACCCGGTGAGCTCCAACGTCGGCCCCCGCAACTGGGAGCACTTCCACATCAACCAGCTGCTGCCCTGGGTCGAGGCGAGCTTCCGCACCTTCGCCGAGTACGACGGCCGGGCCGTCGCCGGCTTCTCCATGGGCGGCTTCGGCGCGCTCAAGTACGCGGCCAAGTACTACGGCCACTTCGCCTCGGTCAGCGCCCACTCCGGCCCCGCCAGCCTGCGCCGGGACAACGGCCTCGTGGTCCACTGGGCCAACGTCTCGTCCGCGACCGACCTCGGCGGCGGCACCGTCTACGGCGCCCCGTTCTGGGACGAGGGCCGGGTCAGCGCCGACAACCCCGTGCAGCGCATCGAGAGCTACCGCAACAAGCGGGTCTTCCTCGTCGCCGGCACCAGCCCGGATCCGGTCAACTGGTTCGACACCGTCAACGAGACCCAGGTCCTCGCCGGGCAGCGCGAGTTCCGCGCCGCCCTCGACCGCGCGGGGATCGGGCACGAGTCGTACGAGCTGCCCGGCGGCCACTTCATCCGGCACGACATGATGCAGCGCGACATCGACGGCATCATCCAGCGCCTCCGCAAGGCCTGACGGGGGGCCACACGTGTCGCTCGGTCTTCCCCGACGCGCGCTGCGCGTCCTCGTCGCCACGGCCGCGGCCCTCGCGCCCGGCCTGCTGGTGACCGGCCCGGCCACGGCCCAGGCCGTCGCCACCGCCGCAACCCAGTCCACCACCCAGTCGACCACCCAGTCGACCGCCCGGGCCGCGGACTTCACCGCTGCCTGCCCCGCCGAGGGGCCGGTCACCCAGCCCTACCACTCCGGCCACAACGGCGTGGACATCGGCAACGTCCTCGGCACCCCGATCTTCGCCATCGGCGACGGCGAGGTGACCCACTCGGGATACGCCGACGGCTACGGCCAGTGGATCCGCATCCAGCACCCCGACGGGCGCATCTCCGAGTACGGGCACATGTACCAGCGGTTCGTCTCCGTCGGCGAGCACGTCACCGCCGGCCAGGAGATCGCCCTGATGGGGCAGGAGGGCAGCGACGTCCAAGGCGTCCACCTCCATCTGCGGATCTGGGGCGACCCCTCCACCTCGTACGGCATCGACCCCGAGGTCTACCTCGCCGAGCACGGCGTGACCCTGCCCTGTGTCCCCGGCGGCGTCCCGCAGCCCCGGCCGCTGGTCTACCCGGCGGAGTCGGGCCGGGTGGTCTCGGCCCGCTCCTCCGACGGACGGCTCGAGGTGTTCGCGGCCGGTGCCGACGGCGTGCACCACGCCTGGCAGCTCGCGTCGAACGGCGCATGGTCCGCCTGGGAGTTCCTCGGCGGGCCGGGCGGCGCCGAGCTGGCGATCGCCCCGAACGCCGACGGGCGGCTGGAGATGTTCGCGATCAACGGCAACACCTTCCAGCACCGCTACCAGCTCCAGCCCGCGGGCGGCTGGTCCGGCTGGGAGGCCTTCGGCGGCGGCGGGCGCGACATCGCCGCCGGCGTGAACGCCGACGGCCGGATCGAGGTCTACGCCTCGGGCCCGGTCGGGCTCTTCCACAAGTACCAGACCGCCCCCAGCGGCGGCTGGGCGGAGTGGGAACCGACCGGCGGCGGCCCCGCCGACGCCCGGGTGGAGATGGAGAAGGCCCCGGACGGGCGCCTTGAGGTCTTCGCCCTCAACGGGAACGCCTTCCAGCACCAGTACCAGACGGCCGTCAACGGCGGCTGGTCCGCGTGGGAGGACTTCGGCGGCGGCGGGCGCGACCTGACCGTCGACCACAACCAGGACGGGCGGATCGAGGTCTTCGCCTCCGGGCCGGTCGGCGTCTTCCACAAGTACCAGACGAGCCCCACGAGCTGGTCCGAGTGGGAGCCCACGGGCGGCCCCGCCGACTCCCAGCTCACCAGCGAGCGGACCGCCGACGGACGGGTCGAGGTGTTCGCCATCAACGGCGGCGTCGCCCAGCACATCTGGCAGAACGGCGTCAACGCCCCCTACAGCGCCTGGGAGGGCTTCGGCGGCGGCGGTACGGAGATCACCGCCACCAGCAACGCCGACGGCCGCATCGAGGTGTTCGGCACCAGCAGCGCCGGGGTCTACCACAAGTGGCAGACCGGCCACGCGAGCTGGTCCGAGTGGGCGTGGGTCAACAACACCGCGGGTCCCGCGGTCAACTGAGGAGACAACAGGTGACAACCGGACAGCGCTCCCCGAGAGCGCCCCATCGCGCCGTCCTGTCGGCGTTCGCCTCGCTGCTCCTCGCCGCGGGCATCCTCGCGGGCGCCTCTCCGGCGCAGGCCGCGTCGAGCGACCTGTGCGCCCAGGTCGGCTACAACGCCGGATTCCGCGGCGACGGCCTGGTCACCGCCGTCGCCGTCGCCCTCGCGGAGTCCAGCTGCGACCCGTCGGCGACCAACGTCACGAACAACACGCCCCCCTCGCGCGACCGCGGCCTGTGGCAGATCAACGACTACTGGCACCCCGAGGTCGACGACGCCTGCGCCTACGACGCCCAGTGCAACGCCAACGCCGCCTTCACCATCTCCAACGGCGGCACCAACTGGCAGCCCTGGTCCACCTACAACGCGGGCGCGCACCGGCGCCACATGGACGAGGCGCGCGCCGCGGTCGACCGCCTCGGCCACCCCGGCCCCGGTCCCGCCCCGCTGGTCTACCCGGCGGAATCCGGCCGCGTGGTCTCCGCCCGCTCCTCCGACGGACGGCTCGAAGTGTTCGCGGCCGGTGCCGACGGCGTGCACCACGCCTGGCAGGTGGGGGTGAACGGCGCCTGGTCCGACTGGGAGTTCCTCGGCGGGCCGGGCGGCGCCGAGCTGGCGATCGCCCCGAACGCCGACGGACGGCTGGAGATGTTCGCGATCAACGGCAACACCTTCCAGCACCGCTACCAGCTCGCGCCCTCGGGCGGCTGGTCCGGCTGGGAGGCCTTCGGCGGCGGCGGGCGTGACATCGCCGTCGGCGCCAACGGCGACGGGCGCCTGGAGGTCTTCGCCTCCGGTCCCGTGGGCGTCTTCCACAAGTACCAGACCGCGCCCAACAGCGGCTGGTCGGAGTGGGAGCCCACCGGCGGCGGCCCCGCCGACGGACGCCTCGAAGTGGAGAAGTCGCCCGACGGGCGCCTTGAGGTCTTCGCCCTCAACGGGAACGCCTTCCAGCACCAGTACCAGACGGCCGTCAACGGCGGCTGGTCCGCGTGGGAGGACTTCGGCGGCGGCGGGCGCGACCTGACCGTCGACCACAACCAGGACGGGCGGATCGAGGTCTTCGCCTCCGGGCCGGTCGGCGTCTTCCACAAGTACATGACCAGTCCCACGAGCTGGTCCGAGTGGGAGCCCACCGGCGGCCCCGCCGACTCCCAGCTCACCAGCGAACGCTCGCCGGACGGCCGCGTCGAGGTCTTCGCCATCAACGGCAGCGTCGCCCAGCACCTGTGGCAGACCGGGGTCAACGCCCCCTACGGCCAGTGGGAGAACTACGGCGGCGGCGGTACGGAGATCACCGCGGCCGCCAACGCCGACGGCCGCATCGAGGTGTTCGGAACCAGCCACGCCGGGGTCTACCACAAGTGGCAGACCGGCTTCTCCAGCTGGTCCGAGTGGTCCTGGCTCAACGGCACCGCGGGCCCCGCCGTCGACTGACCGGGCCCGCCGCCACCGCCCGAACCGGCCCCCGCGGCCGGCCGAGCCCCGCCCCCGTCGGGACCGGCCGGCCGCGGGCCCACCAGGAGAAGAGCCATGCACCCCATCAGCAGACGGCAGCTGCTGCGGGCGACCGCCGGCGCCGGCGCCCTCGCCCTCCCGGGCCTCGGGGCGCCCCCGGCCACGGCCGGCACCCTTCCGCCGCACCGGTGGATCGGCGCCGGTCCGCCCACCCCCGTGTACGACCCGTCCACCCGCGAGCGGCGGCGCTATCTCAACGACCACACCCTGCTGCGGGCCGGCGGACGCTGGCACCTGTTCGGCATCGTCGGCGACAGCGCCCCGCCAGGCCGCTCCCCGGACAGCGCGAAGGAGGTCTCCTTCGCCCACGCCTCCGCCCCCTCCCCGTACGGCCCCTGGACCGGCCACGCCGACGCGCTGACCGTCGACCCCGGATACCACGGCGAGGAGCACCTGTGGGCTCCGCACGTCGTCGAGGCGGACGGCACGTACCGGATGTTCTACGCGGCCGGCGGCGCCGAGGGGGCCGCGATCAACCTCGCCACCTCCACCGACCTGTTCACCTGGACCCGCATTCCGAGCGGCCCGCTGTTCCGCGGACGCGCCGCCCGCGACCCCATGGTGCTGCGGGTCGGCGCGGAATGGGTCATGTACTACACGGAGGTCTCGGCCTCCGACGGGCGGCACCTCGTCTGCACCCGCCGCTCCGACGACCTGCTGCACTGGAGCGAGCCCGGCACCGCCTACGCCGACGCCACCACCGAGGCGACCGGCGTCTCGGTCACCGAGTCGCCCTTCGTCGTCGAACGCGACGGCTGGTACTACCTGTTCATCGGGCCCCGCAACGGCTACGACGGCACCGACGTCCTCGCCTCCCTGGACCCCTTCCGCTTCACCCTCGACGGCTGGGCCGGCCATGTGCCCGGTCACGCGGTCGAGGCCGTCACCGACGGGCAGGACTGGTACGCGAGCGCCGCCGGCTGGTTCGGCAAGGGCCTGTCCATGGCCCCGCTGGAGTGGCGGGACACCCCGCCCCGGTGGCAGAGCCCCGACAACCCGGTCGTCTCCCTGGACGTCGACGGCAGGCTCAACGTCTTCGCGCTCGACGCGGACGACCGCTCCGTGCTGCGGCGCGTCCAGCTCGACCCGGAGGACGGCACCTGGTCGGAGTGGGAGCGGTTCGGCGGCCCGGCCGGGGCGGTCCCCACCCTCGGCCGCGACGCCGACGGTCGCCTTGAGGTCTTCTCGCTCGCCCCCGGCGGCGTCAACCTGCACCACAGGGTGCAGCGCCCGGACGGCGGCTGGTACGACTGGGAGGAGTTCGGCGGCCCGGCCGCGGCCGCCCCCGCCGTGGCCCGCGACGCCGACGGCCGTCTCGAGGTCTTCGCCCTGAGCCCCGACGGCGCCGTCGTCGCCCGCCGACGCCAGACGGCCCCCGGGGCACGGGGTTGGGACCCCTGGGACGCCGGATTCGGCGGCCCCGCGGGCGCCCCGCCGGTCGTCGCGGCCAACGCGGACGGCCGCCTCGAAGTGTTCTCCCTCGCGCCCGGCGGCGCCGCGCTCACCCACCGCTGGCAGCTGGCGCCCGGCGGCGCCTGGTCGGCCTGGGGCGCCTTCGGCACCGCCGCGGCGGGCGCGCCCCGGGTGACCCGCGACGGCGGCGGCCGGCTCACCGTCGCCGCCCTCGCCCCGTCCGGGGTGGGTTCCTTCCACCGGCGCCAGTCGCTGCCCAGCGGCGGATGGGACGCGTGGCAACCGCTGTTCGGCTGGTCGGCCGCTGCGCCGCTGCTCGTCCCCAGCGCCGACGGACGCCTCGAAGCGTTCGCGCTCGCGCCCGGCGGCGAGCGCCTCGACCACCGCTGGCAGCTCGCGCCGGGCGGGAGCTGGGACCCCGGCGAGGAGTTCGGCGAGCCCGGCGTGACGCTCGCCGCCACCCCCTCCGCCGCGGCCGACGCCACCGGCCGCGTCCACCTCTTCGCCGTCACCACCGACGGTCGCATCCGCACTCGCGCACAGGAGAGGCCCAGCGGCGGCTGGCAGCCGTGGACCGCGTTCGGCCACCGCGCCGTCGCACCCCTCCGATCGGGCGCACCCGCCTCCTGACCACCGGAACGGAACCCGGACAGGCGGGGCGAACCCTCCCCTTCGAACCGCGCGGACGGCCCGCGAAGTGGCCGATGCCACGCGGTGCATGACCGTGTGCAACCGGTAACGTTCGGTGTGTCGGGCAACGGTCGGCACGCGGGACGGGGGAGCGGTGAGCGGGATTGTCATCCACCTGCCGCAGGGCAGTGGCGGAGGCGTGGACGGGGAGCCGTGCGGGGACGCGGTGACCCTGAGACTCGGACCCGGGCAGCGGGCCCGGTTCGGCCGCGGCTCGTCGAGCACCCCCGTGGAGCTCCGCCTCGCCGACGCGGCCATCTCCCGGCTCGCCGGGGAGATCCGGGCGACCGAGGACCACTGGCAGCTGAGCAACCACAGCACCAGCCACAGCTATCTCGTGGAGAACCCGGAGGGCGCGGGCGAGTACCTGAGGGTCCCGCCGCGCCGCGCCGGGGCGCCCATCCCCTTCGAGTTCTCCCGGGTGGTGCTGCCCACGCGCCGCGACACCACCGTCTTCTTCCAGGTGTTCGCGCCCGACCACGTCTATCTGGACCCGCGGGGCACGGGCGGTCCCGGCGAGAGCCGCACGCTCACGGCGTACTCCCTCGACGAGACCGCCACGTACTTCCTCGTGCTGGTCGCGCTCTGCGAGCCGTGGCTGCGCGACCGTTCACCGGTGGCGGTGCCCACCACGCCCGAGGTCGTCGAGCGGCTCCGGGGCCATGCCGCCCGTGCGAGGCTGACGGCCCGCGCGGTCAGTTCGCACATCGACTACCTCGCCGACGAGAAGCTGCGGATCGGCCTCCCGGCCTCGGCCGACACCGGCCGGACGGAACGCAGGAACGGCAAGCGCGAGGCGGTCGTCGGCGTGGCGCTGAAGTTCGGCATCGTCCGCGAGGAGCACCTGGCGCTCTTACCGCCGGCGGCCGAGTCCGCCGAGCGGGGACGGTAGGGCGGGGTGCGCGTGGACGAGCGGACCGTCTCGTGGGGGAGCGGCCGGCCCGAACCGCTGCCCGAGGGCTGCCGGGTGGGCGACTGGATCGTCACCGAGCCCATCGGGTCGGGAGGCTGGGCGACGGTGTACGCGGCCCGGCCCGCGGACCCCGCCGCGGCCGAGGACGAGGAGGTCGCGCTCAAGGTCATGCCGACCGCCGGGCTCGCCCCGCGCCAGGCCCGGGACGTGGCGGAGGCGGCCGCGCGCGAGGTCGGACTCGGCCGCGGGGCGGCACACCCCCGGCTCATCCGGCTCCTCGACTCCTTCGTGCTCGGTGCCGCTCCGGACCCCTTGCTCGACGGGGCGATCGTCCTCGTCATGGAGCGGGCCGCGGGCAGTCTGCGCGAGCTGATCGACGCCGGGGTGGCCGAGACCGAGGGGGCCGCGCTGATCGCCGGGATCTGCGAGGGCCTCGCCCATCTGCACCGCGCGGGCTGGGTGCACACCGACCTCAAACCCGAGAACATCCTCATCGGCCGGGACGGCTCGGTGAAGCTGTCGGACTTCGGCTTCGCCGTCGAACTGACCGGCACCCACGGTTACACGCCCCCGATGGGCACCCTGGACTACCTCCCGCCCGAACGGGGCGAGGAACCCCTCGGCGAGCAGGGCGTCCGGGTCCGGCAGAGCGCGGACATCTGGGCCCTGGGCATCGTCATCCACGAGGTCTTCGCCTCGGGCGCCTCCCCCTTCCCCGGAGCCACCCCGGCGGCCCGCACCGCCGCCGTACGGGAGTACGCGGAAGGGCGCGCCCCGCTGCGGATGGACCACGCCGTCCCCGAGTTCTGGCGCGAGCTCGCCGCCGACTGCCTCGCCCCCAGCCACGCCGCCCGCGCCGGGCACACGGCCGAGGCCCTGCTCGACCGGATCCGGAGCCGGCCCGGCACCGGCGCCGGGGGCGGGGGCGGCGGGGCGCGCCGGCGGCGCCGGTCGCTCGCTCCGCTGCTCGCCGTGGCGATGGGCGTGTGCGCCGCGGCGGGCGCCGTGCTCTGGTCGTACACCGGCACGGGGGGAGCGGAGGACGAAGGCCCGGCGCGGATCAGGGTGTTCAACGCCGAGCGCGGCTGCCAGGGCCGTACGGACCGCGACCGCCAGTGCAGTCTCGGCCTGGCGATCGACCCGCGCAGCCCCTATACGGCGGAGAACGTCGTGCCGACCCGGGTGTGGCACGGCGACGTCCTCGAAGTGGAGTGCCGGCTGCCGGACGGTCAGCCCATCATCGACGAGGAGGACCGGCAGTCCACGGTGTGGTTCCGGATCCGCCTTCCGGGGGCGGGCGTTCCGGCCACGGCGTGGCTCCCCGCCGTCCGCACCAAGGACCGCCCGCAGCTGCCGAGGTGTCCCCGTCCCACGGCGTCGGCGCCGGTGAAAGCGCGTCCGTCATGACAGAGGTGTGACATTCGCGTCCGAAATGCGTGAAACCTTCCTGCCGTATCGTCCGTCCTCCCTTCTGGGATACGGTCAGGAACCTACGGGGAGTGGGCATTCCATGGGAGAGAAGCGCAAGTACACCACGCACATAGCCGTGGTGGCGTCGGCGATAGGGCTGAGCCTGGCGGCATGGGGCGCCACCGCGCTCGCGGACCCGGAGGCCGCCGCCGGCCTGGGCGCCGGGCCGAGCGCACAGGCGCCCGAGGGGCGGGACGGGCTGCCGGGCAAGGGCCCGGCCCAGGTGCGGCCGGCGAAGGTGCCCGAGAGCATCGCGCACGCCGCGGAGGCCGGCGGCTCCGCGGTGAACATCACCATCGACGACGGTCCCGACCCGCGCTGGACGCCCCGGATGCTCGACATACTCAAGGAGAACGGCGTCAAGGCCGTGTTCTGCATGGTCGGCCCGAACGCGAAGCAGCACCCCGAACTCGTCAAGCGGGTGGTCGCCGAAGGCCACAAGCTCTGCGACCACACCATCGACCACGACACCTCGATGGACAAGAAGTCGGTCGCGTACCAGAAGCGGCAGATCCTGGACGCGAAGAAGATGATCGAGGACGCGGCCGGGGGAGCCGTGGTCGAGTACTACCGGGCGCCGGGCGGCGCCTTCACCCCGGACAGCAGGCGCATCGCCGCCGCGGCCGGCATGCGGCCGCTGGGCTGGAACGTCGACACCAAGGACTTCGAGCAGCCGGGCACCGCCTCGATCGTCCACACGGTCAAGAGCGAGCTGTCCAACGGGCCGACGATCCTCTTCCACGACGGCGGCGGCGACCGCAGTCAGACGGTCGCGGCCCTGGAGCAGGTCCTGCCGTGGCTCAAGGGGCAGGGGCACACCTTCAGCTTCCCGGTCCGCACGGCCCCCTGACCGGTCACCAGCCGAACCGGCGGTCGGCCCAGGCGGCGAACTCCTCGAAGCTGAGCACCCGGTCGCCGTTGAGGTCCGCCTCGTCGAACAGCGCGGAAGAGGCGTCGTCGTCCCCCACTCCCCAGGCCGGGATGATCCCCTGCGCGGCGAGCGTCGGGCCCTTGCCCCGGAGGGCGGCGATGACCTCGGTGCGCGTCAGGGTGCCGTCCCGGTCGAGGTCGAGCGCGTCGAAGAGGGTCCGGGCCTTGTCGCTCATCGTGTGTCCTGTTCCGTGAGGCGGGTACGCGGCTGTGCTGCCGGCTGGTAGGACGCCGCGGACGCCTGATCAGTTGCCTGCCCCGCCGCTGCGGCCGTGCCCCGCGGCGGGGCGGTCTCGTTGGCTGTGCGGGACCGCGGGGGCATGGGGACCACCACTCGGGAACGGAGTGCACATGACAGGCGTCGAGCTCATCCTGGCGGCGTTGGCGACCGGAGCGGCCGCGGGGGTGTCGGAAACGGCGGGGACCGCCGTCCGCGACGCGTACGCGGGGCTCAGGGACGCCCTGCGGCGCCGCGCCGGCGGCGCGGCCGACCCCGCGACGCGGGAGCTCCTCGAAGCCGAGGAGGTCGAGCCGGGCCTCTGGGAGGCCCGGATGCGCGGGCGTCTCGAGGAGACCGGCGCGGACCGGGACGAGGAGGTCCTCGCCGCGGCACGGCTCCTGCTGGAGCGGGCGGACGGACCACGGGCCCGCCCCGAGGTCAACGCCGAGCAGGCCAAGGGCGTGCAGATCGGCGACCACAACACCCAGACGAACCACTTCTCTTGACCCGCCCCGACGCGGAAGCGGAATCCGGGCCAGGATCCGGCGCCCCTGCGCCCGCCGAACCCGTGGTGATCGACGCCTCGCATGCGCGAGGGGTGCAGATCGGCCACCACAACACCCAGACGAACGTCTTCGTCACGGCCGCGCCCGCCGTCCGCTCCGCCTATCCGCACCAGGTACGGGCCATCGCACCGCCCGAACTCCTCGACCGACAGCCGGAGCTCGCGGCACTCGCCGCGTTCTGCACCGCGCCGGGCGACGGCGGATACCTGTGGTGGCGGGCGCCCGCGTGGGCGGGCAAGTCCGCGCTGCTGGCGTGGTTCGCCCTGCACCCGCCGCCCGGCGTCCGCGTGGTCCCCTTCTTCGTCACCGGCCGCTTCGCCGGCCACGGCGACCGGACCGGCTTCACCGACGTCGTCCTGGAGCAGCTGGCCGAGCTGCTCGACCGGCCCCTGCCGGCGCAGCTGTCCGAGGCCACCCGCGGCCCCCACCTCACCGCCCTCCTCACCGACGCCGCCGCCCTGTGCCGGGAGCGCGGCGAGCGGCTCGTCCTCCTAGTCGACGGCCTCGACGAGGACCGCGGAGTGGTCGCCGGACCGGACGCGCACAGCATCGCCGCGCTCCTGCCGGTCCGGCCGCCGCACGGCCTGCGGGTCGTCGTCGCGGGCCGCCCGGACCCGCCGCTGCCCTCCGACGTGCCCGAGGGGCACCCGCTGCGGGCCGAAGGCGTCGTCCGGGTGCTCGGCATGTCGCCGCACGCCCAGGTGGTGCGCCGGGACGCCGAGCGAGAGCTCAAGCGGCTGCTGCACGGCTCCGCGGCCGAGCAGGACCTCCTCGGCCTGGTCACGGCCTCCGGCGGCGGCCTGCGCGCCGCCGACCTCGCCGAGCTGACCGGCCTCGACCGGTGGCAGGTCGACGAGCACCTGGAGGCGGTGACGGCCCGTACGTTCACCCGGCGCGGCGGCCACGGTGCCGCCGCACCGGCGGACGCCTACCTCCTCGCCCACGAGGAACTCCAGGCCGCGGCCGTCCGGTTCCTCGCGCCGCGCCTCGGCGCCTACCGGGAGCGGCTGCGCACCTGGGCGGACGCCTACCGCGGCCGCGGCTGGCCGCCCGACACCCCCGACTACCTGCTGCGCGGGTACGCGGCGATGCTCGCCGACTCCGGTGAGGCCGCCGAACTCTTCGCCTGCGCGACCGACCGGGCCCGGCACGCCCTGCTGCTGTCCAGGACCGGCGGGGACGCCGCCGCGCTGGCCGAGATCGGCGCGGCGCAGGACGCGGTGCTCGCACGGGAGGTGCCGGACCTCGCCGGACTGGGCGTGCTGGCAGTCCACCACGGCCTGCTCTCCGCCCGGAACCTCGCCCTGCCGCCGGCGCTGCCGGCCGCGTGGGCGGTGCTCGGCGACCTCCCCCGCGCGCAGGCCCTGGCCGGATCGGCGCCCGAGGCCGGCACACGGGCCGAGCTCCTGACGGACCTCGTGGAGCGGGCGGCCGGCGCCGGACAGCCGGAGACGGCCGTCGGGATCGCGGAACGCGTCACCGCGACGGCCCGCGGCATCGAGAACCCCTGGCTGCGGGAGCAGGCGCTGATCCGGCTCGCCGCCGTGCTCGCCGGAGCCGGTCACGTGGACCGGGCGACCGCCGTGGCGGCCACCCTCGCCGGAGCCGGGCAGCCCCACGCGGCGCTCCTGAAGATGGCGGAGGCCCTCGCCCACGCCGGCCGGGACGCGCAGCTACGCCGCCTGATCGCGTCCTCCCCCGAGCTCGAGGCGCGCGAGGACGCCTGGCAGCGGGTGGCACAGGTCTGGGCCCGGCAGGGACGCCTCACGGAGACGGAGCGGCTCGCCGCCTCCCTCACCACCCGGGCCCGCGCCTTCGCCCTGGAGTCCCTCGCCGACGCACAGGCCGGGGCGGGGCGCCATGCGGAGGCAGAGGCGACCGCGCTCGCTGCCGACGACCCGTTCGTGGCGCAGCGCGCCCTGAAGACCGTGGCCTGCCACCTGGCCGAGGCCGGCTTCCACGACCGCGCGGAGGCACTCGTGGACCGGCTGACCGAACCGATGCTGCGGACACACGGTCTCGAGCAGCTCGCGGAGATCTCGGCGACGGCGGCCGAGGGCGAGGACGGGGGAGTGGCAGGCGCCCTCCGGGCGCGGGCCGCGCGGCAGTGGGCCGCCGCGTGCGGGCTCGCCGACACGGAGCGGACCGCCGAGAGCCGCGTACGGGTCTGGACCGGACTGGTGCGGAACGCCGCCGCGGAACCCGCGCAGGCCCTGCGGCTCGCCGACCGGGCCGAGGCACTGGCCCGTACGCTCAAGGGCCCCTACCGGACGGCGCACGCGCTGGGCACCCTGGCGGTGGCGCTCGTCCACGCGGGCGCGCACGCCCGCGCCGAGGCCGTGCTGGGCACCCTCTCCGGCTACAACGCCCAGGAGACGGCGCGCCGCATGGTCGAGGCCGCCGTCCGCTGCGGACACCACGCGTGGGCGGAGACGCTCGTCCGGTCCGGCGAGACCGCCGGCGAACGGGACCTGCTGCTGCACACCCTGGTGCGGGCACTGCGCGAACAAGGCCGGCGGGACCGGGCCACGGCAGCCGCCCGCACCCTGCGCTCACCGCGCCTGCGGGCGGAGGTCCTGGCCGAGCTCGCGCTGGCGGCAGGCGAGGCGGGCGAGCGGCAGACCGCCGCGGAGCTGGCCGCCGAGGCCGAGCGGACCGCCCGGTCCTCCCCGGACGGCGAGGACGAGGGCCGGTCGCTCGCCGCGCTGATCCGCGCGCTCACCGCCGCCCCTGCCGACGCCCGCGACCGGCCCCGCATCCGGCTCCTCGCGCGGCGCACGGAGGCCGTGGCCGCCCGGCTCGCCGAGGAACGCCCGCGCGGCGAGGTGCTGTCCGAGCTGGTGGTGGCCCTCTACCTGGCCGGAGAGCACGCGGCCACGGCCAGGGCGCTGCGCAGCGCCCTCCCGGGGACGAGGGCCGTTGCCTTCACGGCCCTGGTGCGCGCGGCCGGACAGGGCGGACGCAGCGGGAGCGCCAGGCCGCCCGGGTACATCGAGCAAACCAGTCGTCCCGGTCGCGCCGAGCGTCCCGGTCACGTCGGCCTGTTCGCGGACGCGGCCCTCGCCGCGGTCCGTTCCGACGGGGTGGACCCGGAGAGCGTGCCCCACCTGCTGAGCCGGCTCGCCCGCGCGCTGGACGAGGCCGGCGCGGCGGACCGGGCCGAGGCCCTGCTGGGCACGGTGGCGGACCCCGTCGCCCGCATTTACGGCTGGGCGGGCCTGGTGACGACGACCGCGCCCGAGGACCGGACGCGCGTGACGCGACTCGCGGACCTCGCGGAGGCCGCCGCTTTCGGCGTGCCGCCCTCCAACGCCCTTGACCAGGCGCTGCTCGGACTCGCCGAAGCGCTCGTCGAGGCGGGAGCGCACGAGAGGGCCGAGGCGGTCGCGCGCCCGCTGATCCACCCGTACGCCCCCGACATCGCCACGAGCGTCCGCATGCGCGCCGCCGCGGCCCGCCGGGACTGGGCGGAGATCGACCGGCTGGCGGGCACGATGCGGTCGCGGGGCGGGACGTTGCGCACGATGACCTCGCTCGCCGTCGAGGCGGCGGGCGCCGGAGACACCGCCGGGGTGCGGGAGTTCCTGGGGCTGGCATGGGCGCAAGGTGTGGTTCTCGGGGAGTGGGAAGGGCTTGTCGGCCCGGTCGTGGGGGCCCTGGTGGCCGCCGGGGAGTTCGAGGAGGCCGAGGCCCTCGCCGAGAGGGTGCCCACTCCCGGTGAGGCCACCAGGGTCCGTGTCGCTCTCGCCCGCGCCCTCGAACCGGACCGGGCCCGACCGCTGTTGGCACGCGCCCTGCGCGAGGGCGACTGGCGCGAGGCTGCGGACGCCCTGGGCGGGCCGTGGCCGGCGGCGGCGCGGGCGATGGCCGACACGTATCTGGAGGGGACGGCCTGACGGGACTAGGCGAGGGGACTTCGTGCCGGGCCGTCGTCGTGACGGGGGTCTCGTGCCGGGCCGTCGTCGTGACGGGGCTGCCTGACTGGTGTGTCGCGACGTGACGGCGTCCTGCCCGGGCGCCCGTCCCCTGGCCGGCCCCGCTCCCTCTCAGACGAGCCGCACCGCGTCCCGCACGCGGCCCAGTGCCTCGGTGAGGACGTCGAGGTCGGGCGTGGCCAGGGCGAGGCGCAGGGCGGCCGGGGCGTGCCGGGTGGTCGCGAAGGCCTCGGCCGTGGAGACGAGGACGCCCTGCTCGGCGAGGCGGTGGGCGACGATGTCGCCGCGCAGCTCCTCGGGCAGCGGCAGCCAGCCCCAGTACGCGGCGGGATGGGCGTCGTAGCCGAGGTCCGCGAGCGCGTCGCGGGCGATGTCCTGGCGCAGCCGGGCGTCGGCCCGCCGGGTCTTCTCCAGGCGGGCGACCGTCCCGTGGGCCAGCCAACGGGTCGCCAGCGCGGTGGTGACACTGGAGACGCCCCAGCTGGACGCCCGCAGCGCGCGGGTCAGCGCGGAGACGTGCCGCGGCGGGGCGACGACGTGCCCGACGCGCAGCCCGGTGGAGAGGTTCTTCGACAGGCTGCCGATGTGGAAGGTACGTTCCGGGGCCAGGACCTGGAGGGGCGGCGGCCCGTCGGGTACGAGGAAGCCGTAGGTGTCGTCCTCGACGAGGAGGCAGTCGTACCGGCGGGCGACCTCGACGATCCGCTCGCGGGCCGCCGCGTCGAGCGCGAACCCGAGGGGGTTGTGCAGGGCGGGCATCAGATAGACCGCCGCGACCGGACGCTCACGGCAGAGCGCTTCGAGTGCGTCGGGGTCGGTGCCAGCGGGGCCGCGGCGCAGGGGCGCGAGGTCGACGCGGCGGGCGGCGGCGACGAGCTTGATGCCCGGGTACGTCAACGCGTCGGCGGCCACGACCGCCCCGGGCGCGGCGACGCCGCTCAGCACGGTGTCGAGGGCGTGCTGGGCGCCTGCCGTGAGGAGCACCCGGGCCGGGGGGACGTCGATCCCGCGGTCCAGGAGGTACGTGGCCACGGCCGCCCGGTCGGGGCCGCGCCCGCCCGGCGGCTGCTGGACGAGCAGCGCACCCAGGTCGCCCTCGCCCGCCAGGGAGCGCAGGGCGTGCCGGAGCTCGTCGCCCTGCCCCGGCGCGAGCGGCTGGTTGAACGACAGGTCCGCGAGCCGGGCCCCGGCCGGCAGCCGGCGGGCATCGGTGCCGCCGAAGCCGCTGAGGTCGCGCACAAAGGTGCCTCGGCCCGGCTCGCCCGTCACGAGACCGGCGGCGGCGAGCTCGCGGTAGACCTTGGTGGCCGTGGCGAGCGCGAGGCCGCGGTCCCGCGCGAGTTCGCGGTGGGTGGGCAGGCGGGTGCCCGCGGGGAGGGCGCCCGCGCGGATGGCGGCGGCGAGCTCGTCGGCGACGGCCCGGAAGCGCTCGACCCGCACGGCGGCCCCCTCGTCCGGTGGCGGCCGTGACGAGCCCCGGACCTGTAGCTAGGACAATTCCTTGATTGCATCACTCTACGGTCCGTAGCGTCCGTCGTGGGGCCGGCTCCGGCCCCCCGAGCGTCCAGGAGGCCGCGTATGACCGACACCGCCCTGCCCGTCCTCGCCTATCTGCGACGTCGGCTCGCGGGGACGGCGCGGCCGGGGGACCGCACGCACCTGCGCTATCCGACCGCCATCTCCGGCTTCCTCGGCTTCGAGATCGTCGACGTCGGAGAGGGGACCGCCGCGGTGCGGGCCGAGGCGGACGCGGACCGGCGGCACGGCAACCAACAGGGCACGGTGCACGGCGGGTTCCTCGTCGAGCTCGCCGACGCGGCGATCGGGACGGCCCACTCGACCCTGATGCGGGAGGGCGAGACGTTCACGAGCATCGACATCCGGGCCGCGTTCCTGCGCCCGGTGTGGCACGGCACCCTCCTGGCGACCGCCCGGCCGGTGCACTCCGGGCGCACCATCAGCCACTACGTGTGCGAGGTCGTCCGCGACGACGGCAAGTGCGTCGCCACCGTCACGAGCACGGTGACCACCCTGCGCGGCGACCGCGCGGCCGGGCGGTGACACCGGCCCTGGCCGCCCCGTCAGGTGACCGGAACGCGCCGCCCGCGCCGGTCACCCGGCCCCGAAGGGAGTTGTCCACAGGTTCCGGTCGCCGGGGCGGGGGTGTCCTCCCGGGCGGATAGGCTTTTCGAATGGCCCTCACCGACGCTTCCCCCGAGACCTCCGACGCCCTGCAGGTGCTGCACCGCGTCTTCGGTTACGGCTCCTTCCGCGGCGAGCAGGAAGAGATCATCGAGCAGGTCGTCGCAGGCGGCGACGCCCTCGTGCTGATGCCGACCGGCGGCGGCAAGTCGCTCTGCTACCAGATCCCGGCGCTGGTCAGAGAGGGCACCGGCGTGGTGATCTCGCCGCTCATCGCGCTCATGCAGGACCAGGTGGACGCGCTGACGGCGCTCGGCGTGCGGGCCGGCTTCCTCAACTCCACCCAGGACCCCTACCAGCGGCAGGCCGTCGAGCAGGCCTTCCTCGCCGACGAGCTCGACATTCTCTACCTGGCTCCCGAGCGGCTGCGCACCGAGGGCATGCAGCGGCTGCTCGACCGGGGCAGGATCTCGCTCTTCGCGATCGACGAGGCGCACTGCGTCGCCCAGTGGGGCCACGACTTCCGGCCCGACTACCTCGCTCTGTCGATGCTCCACGAGCGCTGGCCCAAGGTGCCGCGGATCGCGCTGACGGCGACCGCCACCGAGGCCACCCACGCCGAGATCGCGAGTCGCCTCGGCCTCCAGGACGCCCGGCACTTCGTCGCCAGCTTCGACCGGCCCAACATCCAGTACCGCATCGTCCCCAAGAACAACGCGCTCAAGCAGGTCCTCGACCTGATCAGGACCGAGCACGACGGCGACGCCGGAGTCGTCTACTGCCTGTCCCGGGCCTCCGTGGAGAAGACCGCCGCCTTCCTGGTGGAGAACGGCATCGACGCCGTGCCGTACCACGCGGGCATGGACGCGGCGGCCCGCGCCGCGAACCAGGCGCGCTTCCTCCGGGAGGACGGGGTCGTGGTCGTCGCCACCATCGCCTTCGGCATGGGCATCGACAAGCCCGACGTGCGGTTCGTGGCCCACCTCGACCTGCCGAAGTCGGTCGAGGGCTACTACCAGGAGACCGGCCGCGCCGGCCGCGACGGCGCACCGGCGACGGCCTGGCTCGCGTACGGACTCCAGGACGTCGTCCAGCAGCGCAAGCTGATCGACGGCTCCGAGGGCGACGAGGCGCACCGCCGCTCCCTCGCCGCGCACCTGGACGCCATGCTCGCGCTGTGCGAGACCGTCGACTGCCGCCGTGTGCGGCTGCTCGCCTACTTCGGCCAGGCCGCCGAGCCCTGCGGCAACTGCGACACGTGCCTCACACCCGCCGAGTCCTGGGACGGGACGGTCGCCGCGCAGAAGCTGCTGTCCACCGTGTGGCGGCTGGCGAAGGAACGGCGCCAGAAGTTCGGCGCCGGACAGATCATCGACATCCTGCAGGGCAAGAAGACGGCCAAGGTCATCCAGTTCGACCACGACGCGTTGTCCGTGTTCGGCGTCGGCGCGGACCTGAGCACCGCGGAGTGGCGGGGCGTCGTGCGCCAGCTGCTCGCGCAGGGTCTCCTCGCGGTCGAGGGCGACTACGGGACGCTCGTCCTCACGGACGGCAGCGGCGAGGTGCTCGGCGGGCGCCGCAGCGTCCCGATGCGCAAGGAGAAGGCCCCGGCCGCCCCGTCCCGCAAGGAATCCGGGTCGCGCTCCGCGAAGGGCGCCCGCGTTCCGGTCGACCTGCCGGCCGCCGCCGTGCCCGTCTTCGAGGCCCTCCGCGCCTGGCGGGCCGCGACCGCCCGGGAGCAGGGCGTCCCGGCGTACGTCGTCTTCCACGACGCCACGCTGCGGGAGATCGCGACCCAGCTCCCCACCTCGATCGAGGCCCTGTCGGGCGTCGGCGGCGTCGGCGAGGCGAAGCTCACCAAGTACGGCCAGGGCGTCCTCGACGCGCTCGCGGAGCACACCGGCGGCGAGCCCGGCCCGTCGCCCGCCGCCCCGCCCGCCGTCCCGGCCCCGGCCGCTGCTCCCGCACCGGCCGCCGGCGCGCGGGCGGGCCGCCCGGCACAGCGGGACGACGGGCCGGCTTTCGACCCGGACGAGGAGCCGCCCTTCGACCTGGACGAGGGCGACGCGCCCTGGGACGACTGGCAGTAGGGAGAGGAGCGGGGCCCGGAAAGGGCCCCGTGGCCCCTACGGCCCTCAGGACCCGGTGCGGCCGAGCGTCGCGGTCGCCGCGATCGCGGTCAGGGTGGCGCGCATCCCGGCCCGGTTGAGGGCGATCCTGCGGGCCGGGTTCGTGCCGGCGAAGACCGTGCCGAGCAGGTCGGCGATCCTGCCGCGCCGACCGCCGGACCGCAGGTCCTGCCAGAACTCGGTGAGCCGGGTCCCCGAGCCCTCGGGCTCGAAGCGGTAGCCCCAGCGGGCGATCGGCAGGCCGAAGACGCCCACGTCGAAGGTGAACTCGCGTGCCTGGCGGGCCTGGACCACCCGGCCCACGGTGAACCAGACGAACGGCCCGCGCCGGTTGAAGCCGACGAACCGGGTCCCCGTCCGCGCCCCCGACCGGGAGAGCACCACCACGGACCGGCACTCCGGGCTCCAGCGCCCCATGTTCCCGAGCTCCGAGACGAGCCGGTAGACGGCCGCCGGGGGCGCGTCCACGACCGTGCTCTCCTCGAGGCTCCACTGCCGCTCCATCGCCCACACCCCTCGCCACGGGGACGGCGGACCCCGCCCCCTACTCGCCGGTACGGTAGCGGGTCGGGACGGGGTCCGGGGCGGTACGGGGGCCTATTCCTCCTCGGGCTTCAGGACGACGAAGTCCGCGTTCGCCGGGTCGAGACAGACGGCCAGCCTGCCCACCCCCGGCGCGTCCTCCGGCCCCATCTGCACCGAGCCGCCGTTCGCCCGCACCGCGGCGACCGCGGCGTCGCAGTCGTCGACCGCGAAGACCGGATGCCAGTAGGGACGCCCGCCCGCCAGGGTGAGGTTCTCCGCGGCCATCTCCATGAGGCCGCCGTGCATGCGCTCCGCGGGCAGCCCCGCCGGCGTGATGAGGCTGTACGTGCCGCCGCCGCCCGGCAGCTCCATGTCGCTGAACCACCACCCGAGGACGGAGCCGTAGAACTCTTTGGCCGCCGCGGCATCGGGCGTGTACAGCTCGGTCCAGGACAGCGAGCCCGGCTCGTCGACCAGCTCCACACCCTTGTTCGTGCCCGGCTGCCAGACGGCGAACTGGCCCCCCAGGGGGTCGCTGTACTGCGCCATCCGGCCCCACTCGTCCAGGTCCATCGGCGCGACCCGCACCGTGCCCCCGGCCTGTTCGACCGCCCGGGTCGTGGCATCGGCGTCCGGGACGCTGTAGTAGATCATCCACGCCGAGCGCGCGCCCTCCTCGGTGAGCCTGCCGAGCCCGGCGACGATCTTGCCGTCCTTGCGGAACATGCCGCCCTCGAAGTCCTCCGCCTCGCCCATGGACTCGTACTCCCAGCCGAGCACGGCCCCGTAGAAGGCCGCGGCGGCCGGGACGTCGGGCGCGCCGAGGTCGAGCCAGCAGGGGGAGCCGGGGGAGAAGTCGGTGGTGATCACGGGGTGTTCCCTTCGCACGTTCGGTAGCCCCCCGCCCTCAGCCTGGCATCCCGGGCACCCGCGCGCCCTTCGTACGCGCCCGGGCGGTCAGCGCCTGACGGTGCGGCCGAAGGAGGAACGCGCCCAGAGGTAGCCGACGAGGCCGAGGCCGAGGCACCAGGCGAGGGCGAGACAGCCGCTGGTGCCGATCTCGGTGCCCATGAGCAGTCCGCGCAGGGTCTCGATGACCGGGGTGAAGGGCTGGTACTCGGCGAACCAGCGCAACCCGGTGGGCATGGAGTCGGTGGGGACGATCGCGCTGCCGAGGAAGGGCAGGAACGTCAGCGGCAGCGGGGCGTTGCTCGCGGACTCGGGGGTCTTCGCCACCAGGCCCATCGCGGCGGAGAGCCAGGTCAGGGCGAGGATGAGCAGCGTCAGGAGGCCGATGGCGGCGAGCCACTCGACGGGCGAGGCGTCGGGGCGGAATCCGATGGCGAGCGCGACGCCGATCACCAGGGCGACGGCGGCCAGGGTCTGGAGGACGCTGCCGACGACGTGCCCGGTCAGAAACGCGGCGCGGGAGATCGACATCGTACGGAAGCGGTTGACGATCCCCTCGGTCATGTCGACGCAGACGCTCACCGCCGTGGCGACCGCGCCGGCGGTCGCGGCCATCAGGATGATGCCGGGCGCCACGTAGTCGATGTACGCGCCGTCCTCGCCGGGGCCGCCGATCCCGGCGCCGATGGCACCGCCGAAGGCGTAGTTGAAGAGCAGCAGCATCATCACCGGCATGATGACGGTGGACATCGTCATCGACGGATAGCGCTGGGCGTGCCTGAGGTTGCGCCGAAGCATCGTCAGCGAGTCGCTGACGGCGTACGAGAGGGTGCTCATCGGGCCATCTCCGTCGTGGATCCGGGCGTGCCGTGACCGGTCAGGGTCAGGAACACGTCGTCGAGGTCGGGGGTGTGGACGGTGAGCGACTCGGCCGGCACGGCCGCGCCGTCGAGGATGTCGAGCACGGCCCGCAGGGTCGGGATGCCGCCGTCGCTGGGGACGCGGAGCGTGAGCTCCTCGGGGTCGCGGGCGGCGGCGCCGAAGTGGCGCGCCGCGGTGTCGAGTGCGGAGAGGTCCGCGAAGCGCAGCTCGATGTGTCCGCCGGGGACGATCCGCTTGAGCTCCTCGGGGGTGCCCTCGGCGACCAGCCGGCCCCGGTCGAGGACGGCGATGCGGTCGGCGAGCTGGTCGGCCTCCTCCAGGTACTGCGTGGTCAGGAAGATGGTGACGCCGTCGGCGACGAGTCCGCGGATGATCTCCCACATGGTGCGCCGGCTGCGGGGGTCGAGCCCCGTGGTCGGCTCGTCCAGGAAGATGATCCGGGGCTCGCCGACCAGGGTCATGGCCAGGTCGAGTTTGCGGCGCATGCCACCGGAGAGGGTCGAGACCGGCTTGCGGGCGGCTTCGGAGAGTTCGAAGCGTGCCAGGAGCCCGGCGACCCGGCGGCGGCCCTCGGGCCGGGGCAGGTGGCGGAGGTCCGCCATCAGGCGCAGGTTCTCCTCGGCGGTCAGGAGGCCGTCGACGGCGGCGAACTGGCCGGTGACGCCGATGGCGGCGCGGACCTGGTCGGGCCGCTCGGCGAGGTCGTGGCCGGCGATCAGAGCCTGGCCGGAGTCGGGTGCGACGAGCGTGGAGAGGATCTCGACGGTGGTGGTCTTGCCGGCCCCGTTGGGGCCGAGGAGGGCGAAGACGGTGCCCTCGGGGATGGTGAGGTCGATGCCGTCGAGGACGACCTTGTCGCCGTACGACTTGTGCAGGCCGTGGGCGGTGATGGCGGGCGGGGCCGTGGTGGGGGCCCTGCCCGTGGTGGTCGCGGTCATGGGCTGCGCTCTCCCTTCCGGGGAGGATCAGGCGCGGCGGATCACGATGTCGCCGACGCTGGTGCGGGCGTGGATCTGGACGGTCTCCTCGGCGTCGCCGGGGTTGTCGGCGGCGTCGAGCTGGTTGCGGAGGGTGCCGAACTTGGCGTGGACGTCGAGCCAGGCGGCGGTGGACCGGGGGATGCCGATCTCCACGTCGCCGACGGAGGTCTGGAGGTCGACGACGCCGCGGGCCACCTGCTTGACGCCGATGGGGCCGTTGGCGGACTTGGCCTCGACGGAGGAGTGGGCGACGCCGACGGTGATGCGCCCGTTGGACGAGTTGGCCTTGAGGGGGCCGGTGACCTCGCCGATCACGGTCTCGCCGTTGCCGTTCCTGACGGTCACGGCTCCGTCGATCTCGCCGATGTCGACGCGGCCCGCGCCGTGGATCTCGGCCGCGCCGACGGCCCGGTCCACACGGATGTCGCCGTGGCCGGTGCGCAGGTCCACGACGGTCGCCTCCTCGATGCGGATGTTGCCGAAGGAGTTCTTGACGCGGCACTCGCCGAGCGGTCCTTCGGCGGTGTACTCGCCCATGGCCGAGGTGCCGCGCAGGTCCGAGCCGGCGGGGAGCCCCACGATCAGGTCGATGGACCCCTGCCTGCCGAAGAGGCCGCGCTTCTTGGGCCCCTTCACGGTGAGGGTGCCGTCGGCGTACGTGACGGTGGTCTGCTGCGCGGCCCGCACGTCGTTGTCGTCGGCGGGGTTGCTCGGCAGCACGTCCACGACCGCGTCCGTGCGCTTGCCGGCGGTGATCCGCACATGGGCGACCACGAACTCGAGGACCGCGGTGAGGGGGCCGGAGGTTTCGTAAGAAGGCATGGCTGTCCCGTCCTCTTGACTCTGAAGGGTGTTTCCGCAGGTGGGGCGGTGTGCGTGTGCGAGGGGGCGTGAACGTCCGCGGATGTGCGTGGGGGTGGCGCGGGCGCCGGCTAGCGGACCCAGCCCTGGTAGGACTGGCCCTGCCCGGCGGGGCGGGCGGCGGGCCGGGCCGCCGCGCCGCCCGGCTCCAGGGCGGTGCCCACCGCTCGTACGAGCCAGGCGTTGACGGACAGGCCGTCCCGTGCGGCCGCCTCCTCGACGCGGGCCTTGAGGGGCGCGGGAAGCCGGAAGTTGATCCGGGCCGTGGTCCCGTCCTCCCCGTCCACCGGCACCACAGGCGGTGCCACCGACGGTGCCATCGGTGCCGCCACGCCGGCCGAGGCGATGCCGGTCCCCTCGTCGGTCGGTGGCGCCGTCACGACGAACTCGGGGTCGAGCCCCCGCAGCCGCACGTCCACCGAGCCGGGGGCGAGATCGCGGGTGATCTCGTCCGAGGCCGCGGAGAGCGCGTTCAGCAGGGTCAGCCGTGCGGCCGACTCCAACGGGGCGGTGAGCCGTTCGGCCAGGGCGCGGGCCTCGTCCCCGCCGGCGCTCGCGGCGACCGCGAGCTCCCGGCGGAGGTGATCGACGAAGGGGGTCAGGTCCATGCGAACCATAGTGGCACCATGATGGCGCCATGGCAAGCCATGGTGGCGCCACCTGGCTCCGTGTGGCGCGCAACGGTGCTCGCCTGGGGGCACGTGGGGCGCCGCGCGGTCCGCACGTGGCGTTGCGTGGCACCACCTGGCGCCATTGGTGCCACGCGCGCGCCACGCCCTGACGCGCCGGGGGCGGGCCGTCCCGGCGGGTCGTCCCGGCGGGTTCGTGGTGGAACAGCGGATGCCGCCGCCGTCCTCCCGTACGCGGCCGGCCCGGCGCCCCGGGCCGAGGCCAGGGCCCCGTCGTACGCGCCGGGCCGGTCGGCCGGCGCGCCCGGCGTCACCAGGATTTCATCGCCCCTCCCTAGCCTGGCCGCGTCCGGACGAGGACCGCTGACCAGGGAAGGACGGCTCGATGGCGCGCAGGAGGTTCAGGGCGAGGCTGCCGCTGGCGGTCATGGCCGCGGTGGCGGTGATGGGCACGACCACCGCCTCGGCCACGGGTGCACCCGCCGCCGGGCCGGGCCCGGACAAGCCGACGATCCGTTACACCGAGTACGGCATCCCGCACATCACCGCCTCGACGTGGGAAGGCCTGGGGACCGGATACGGATACGCGGCGGCCAAGGACAACATCTGCACCCTGGCCGACACCTATCTGATGGTCGACGCCCAGCGGTCCCGCTACCTCGGGCCCGACGGCCGGACGAGCCCCGGCCAGAACCAGAACACCACCACGAACCTCAACAGCGATCTGTACTTCCAGCGGCTCAAGGACGACCGGGTGGTCGAGCGGCTGCTCGAACGGCCCGCTCCCGACGGGCCGGAGCCGGAGGTCAAGGAGGCGATCCGCGGCTATGTCCAGGGGTATAACCGCTATCTGAGCGAGACGGGCGCGGCCGACATCTCCGACCCGGCCTGCCGGGGCGCCGCCTGGGTGCGGCCGATCACGGAGCTGGACGTCTACCGGCACGCGCACGCCGAGATCATCATGGGCAGCGCGGACGCCCTGCTCGACGGCCTGGTCAACGCCACGCCCCCCGGCGCCTCCGCGGCGGCGACGGCGAATCCCGGGAATCCCGTACAGCCCGCGAATCCCGCGCAGCCCGTGAAGCGCGAGAAGCCCGCGGAGACCGCCAGGAAGATACGCGAGGCGCTGGCGGCGGGCCGCCGGCAGAACATGGGCAGCAACGCGCTGGCCGTCGGCGCCCAGGGCGTGTCCGGCGGCACCGGCATGCTGCTGGCGAACCCGCACTTCCCCTGGCAGGGCAAGAACCGGATGTGGCAGAGCCACCTGACGATCCCCGGCAAGCTCAACGTCTCCGGCGCCAGCCTGCTCGGACTGCCCGCGGTCAACATCGGGCACAACGACGACGTCGCCTGGAGCCACACCGTCGCCACGGTCGCGCCGTTCGGGCTCTTCGACGTCCAGGTGGACCCGCTGAACCCGACGTACTACCTCGTCGACGGCGCCTGGGAGCGGATGACCTCCCAGCAGGTCGGCGTCGACGTGCGCAACGCCGACGGGACCGTCGGCAGGGTCACCAGGACCCTGTGGTCCACCCGGTACGGCCCCGTCACCACGTCCATCCAGGGGATCGCGCTGCCGTGGGTGGTCAGCGCCCACGCCGTACGCGACGTGAACATGAACAACCTGCGGGCGCTCAACACCTGGTTCCACCTCGACCAGGCCAAGGACGTCCACGAGGTGGTGAACACCCTGGAGACCACCCAGGGCGTGCCCTTCTTCAACACCCTCGCCACCGACCGCGAGGGCAACGCCCTGTACGCGGACATCCAGGCCGTCCCGAACATCACCGACGCGCACGCCCGGTCCTGCCTCACCGAGACCGGCAAGCTGCTCTTCGACCAGCCGCTGCGCCTGCCGAACATCCCGCCGATCTCCGTCTTCGACGGCAAGCGCAGCGCCTGCGACTGGCCCGACGACCCGAACGCCGTCGCCCCGGGCCTGCTCGACCCGCACAAGCAGCCCCGGCTGATCCGCTCCGACTTCGTGGGCAACGCCAACGACAGCCCCTGGCTGGCCAACCCCGACCAGCCGCTCGGCTATCCGCGGGTGATGGGCGACAGCGCCGCTCCCCGGTCGCTGCGCACCCAGGAGCTGATCCTCACCGCGCAGAAGCGCCTCGCCGGCACCGACGGCCTGCCCGGCCGGGGCTTCACGCCGGAGAACATGGGGCAGCTGCTCTTCGCCGACAACAGCAGGGCCGCGGACCTCGCCCTCAACGCCACGGTCACGGCCTGCCGGAACGTCCCCTTCGGGCTCGTCCTCGTCGACGGCAACCTGGTCGACGTGAGCGAGGCCTGCCCGATCCTGGCCGGCTGGAAGAGCCACGACTACACGGCGGACAGCCGCGGATCCCTGCTCTTCGCGAACTACTGGAGCCTGCTGCTCAACGGGCAGGGCGTCGAGAAGCTGCCCTGGCGGGTCCCCTTCGACCCCAACGACCCCGTGCACACGCCCAACTCGCTGGACACCGGCAGCTCCGCCGTCCGCGACGCGCTCGCCCGGGCCATGGTCGCGATGCGCAAGGGCGGCGTGGCGCTCGACGCCCCGCTGGGCGACACCATGAGGATCACCCGCAACGGTGAGCGGATCCCCGTCCACGGCATGATCGGCGAGCTCGGCGTCCTGAACGTCATGACCCCCGGCCAGGTCGACGGAAAGCTCGACATCACCTTCGGATCCAGCTTCGTCCAGCTGGTCCGCTTCACCGCCGACGGGCCGCCGCAGGCCTCGTCCGTCCTCGCCTACTCCCAGTCGGCGAACCCGAACTCCCCGCACTACGCGGACCAGACCAAGCTCTTCTCGGCCGGCCGCTGGGTGACCGAACGGTTCACCGAGGAGCAGATCGCGGCCTCGCCGGTCCTGGAAGTCAAGGTCCTCGACTGACAAGCAAGGAGGGGGAACCCCGTGAAGAGAACCGTGCGGAGCACATCCCGCGGCTGGCGCCTGCTCGTCGTGGCCTGGGCGGTCGCCGCCGTCGCCACCGTCATGCCGGCGGCCGGTCCGGCGCGGGCCGCCGACGGCACCGCGCCGCCGCCGATGAAGGACGGCTTCGGCCTGACCCAGGTCGAGCCGGCGAGCGGCGGTCCGACGAACTTCTACCTGACGGTGACCACGCCCGAGGTCACCGGCAAGCACCACATCAAGATCATCCTGCCGAGCGGGTACGACGACGACCCCCAACGGCGCTACCCGGTGCTGTACTTCCTGCACGGCTCCCCGGACGACCCGGTCCGCCAGAACTACCCGGCGCTGACCATGTCCGACCGGATGATCACCGTCATACCCGACGGCGGAGCGCGGGGCTGGTACGCCAACTGGCTCAACCAGAAGACCGTGCTCGGCGCCCAGAACTGGGAGAACTTCCACCTGGGGCAGGTGATCCCGTTCATCGACGCCAACCTGCGGACCATCCCCACCAAGAAGGCCAGGGCCGTCGCGGGCATCTCCATGGGCGGCTTCGGAGCCCTCCACTACGCCCAGGTCCGGCCCGACCTGTTCGGCGAGACCGCGTCCCTGTCCGGGGACATCGACATGTCGGCCATGTCCATGGACCTGCGGCTGGCCGTCGTCGCCTCCGTCATCGACGCCACGGGCGCCATCTGCGCCTCGGCCTCCGGATCCTGCGACCCGAACGACTCGCCGTACAAGCCCGGCGTGGACAGCGACGCCCTCTTCGGCTCGCCGTACCCGGTGTTCAACGCCGACCGGCGGTGGAACGAGGTCGACCCGGCCGGGCACATGGACAGGCTCAAGGGCGTCGGGATCTCGATCTACGTGGGCAACGGCGGCGGCTCGCCCACCGAGCTGGAGTTCTGGCTCGAAGGCGCGGCCAAGCACGCCAAGGACAGCCTGGACCGGCTGGGCATGCCCTACTACTACGTCGACTACGGCGACGGCTCCGGCTGGGGCACCCTGTGCAACGGCGGCCACAACGCCGGCTGCTGGGAGGAGGACCTCCGCGACCTGATCCCGCGCCTGGAGCGGTCGTTCGCCTCCTGACCCTCCCCGGGCGTCACGGGGCCCCGCGCAGGACCTCCTGACCCTCTCCGGGCGTCACGGGGCCCCGCGCAGGACCTCCTGACCCTCCCCGGGCGTCACGGCGTCCCGCGCAGGACCCTCTGACCCCCCGGGCGTTCACGGGGTCCCGTGCAGGACCAGTTCCCGCGTCCGCCGCAGCATCCGGCTCGGCGGCACCCCGAGATCGTCGGCGAGACGGCGGCGGGCACGGTCGAACACGGACAGTGCGTCGGCCTGCCTGCCGCTCCGGCACAGCGCCCGCATCAGCAGGGCGGCCACCGACTCGTTCAACGGATGCGCCGCGAACAGGTCGAACAGCTCGCCGACCGCCTCGGCGGACCGCCCGAGGCGCAACTGGAACTCCGACTTCCGTTGGACGAGGGAGATCCGGCGCTCCGTCAGGCGCAGCCGTTCGGCGTCCGCGAGCGGGCCGGGCAGGCCGGCCAGCGGCTCCCCGTGGAACAGGCCGAGCGCCCGGGTGCACAGGCGGACCGCCTCGCCCGCGTCGCCGGCCCGGTCCGCCGCCCCGATGCCGGCGACCAGCCCGTCCAGGCGCTCGGCGTCCACGTCGACCGCGCCGGGGACCAGCCGGTAGCCGCCCCCCTCGTACGCGAGGACGGAGTCCGGGCCGCTCCCGGCGCCCAGGACCTTGCGCAACCGGTACACGTACACCGGCACCACGTTCGCCTCCGGCGGTTCCACGCCCCACACCCCGTCGAGCAGTTCCCGCCGCCCGAGCGGCCGCCCCGCGCCGAGCGCCAGCGCCGCCAGGACGGCCTGCTGGCGCAGATGGCCCAGGCGCAGCGGCCGGCCGTCCTGCCAGGCCCGCAACGGGCCGAGCACCGAGATACGGATCCGCGCTCCCGCCGCCCGGTCCACGGCGCTCCGCGGCACCGGGCCCGCCGGACGCGTCCGGGGGCCACGGCCGGGCACGACCAGACCGCAGTCGAAGGCGTGCACGATGGCCGCGGCCCGGTCGCGCAGGCCGAGCTTCACCAGGACGCGTGCGAGCTGTTCGGCCACGGAGTGCTCGGGAAGGGCGAGGGCGGCGGCTATCTCGTCGTCCCGCAGTCCGCAGCCCACCGCGGCGAGCAGCGCGCGCTCCTGCCGCCCGAGAGTGGTGTCGGTCGTCGGCATCGATGCTCCCGGGCTCCGGATCGGTCGGTCTGGCGCACGTCGTCGCGAGGCTAGTGGCGGAGGTGCGGGGCGAGGCATCCGGAACCATCCGGAGTGACAGAACGCGCCCCGCCCGGACGGCGCCCCGGCGGATCACCCGGCCGGGCGCGTCGCGCTGCCACGGCGAAGGCGGACGGCCGGGTTACGGTCGCCGGCATGGCGGATGATCGGCGGACCGGCACGACGGACGACCGGAGCACCGGGACGCGGGCCCGGCGGGGCTGGCTGCCGTGCCTGCTCGCCGGCGCGGTCTTCGTCGTCTGCATGGCCGGGACCACGCTGCCGACCCCGCTCTACCCGCTCTACCAGGAGAAGTTCGGCTTCTCCGAGCTCACCGTCACCGTCGTGTTCGCCGTCTACGCCTTCGGGGTCATCGGCGTCCTGCTCCTCGCCGGCAACGCCTCCGACACCATCGGCAGGCGCCCGACGCTCTGGTGGGGCCTGGGTTTCGCCGCCGCGAGCGCCGTCTGCTTCCTGGTCGCCGACGCCCTGGGCTGGCTCTACGCCGGGCGGCTCTGCTCGGGCCTCTCCGCCGGCCTCTTCACCGGCGCCGCCACCGCGTACGTGATGGAGCTCGCCCCGCCCGGCGGCGCCTCGCGCGCGACGCTCGTGGCGACCGCCGCCAACATGGGCGGACTCGGCTGCGGCCCGCTCCTCGCGGGCCTGCTCGCCGAGTACGCCCCCGAGCCCCTGCTGCTGCCGTTCGCCGTGCACCTCGCCCTGGTCGCGGTCTCGGCCCTCGTCCTGCTCCGGCTGCCCGAGACGGTGTCGGAGCGGCTGCCCCTGTCCGCCGTACGGCCGCGCAAGCCCGCGCTGCCGCCCCAGGTGCGGGCGGTGTTCGTCCCGGCGGCGGTCGCCTCCTTCGCGGGCTTCGCCCTGTTCGGCCTCTTCACCTCGGTGAGCCCGGCCTTCCTCGCCCGCTATCTGCACGTGGACAACCACGCCGTGAGCGGACTGGTCGTCGCCCTGGCCTTCTTCGCCTCCACCGCCGGACAGGTCGCCGCCGGCCGCGTCGGCCCCACGCGCTCGCTGCCGCTCGGCTGCGCCGTGCTCTTCGCCGGCCTGCTCCTGCTGGCCTGCGCGCTCTCCACCGATCTGCTGGTCTTCGTCGTCCTGTCCGCCCTCGTCGGCGGTGTCGGACAGGGCCTCTCGTTCCGCGCGGCGCTGTCCGCCGTCGCGGCGGCCTCACCGGCCGACCGGCGCGCGGCGGTCATCTCGGCCCTGTTCGTGGTCGCGTACACGGGCATCTCGATCCCGGTGATCGGCGTCGGACTGCTCGCGGAGCCGCTGGGCCTGGAGGGGGCGGGCCTGGTCTTCCTGGCCTGCATGCTGGTGCTGGTCGCCGGGGCCGGCGTCTATCTGCTGCGGCGGGCGGCGTCGGCCGCGCGCTGATCAGCTCCGCGCCTCGCCGGGCCGCCACCCCCACGCCGTCAGCATGCCGGCCGACAGCGCCGCGCACTCCTCGGATTCCAGGTACCGCACCGCGCCGTCCAGTGCGGCGTCGTCGAGCAGACCGGTGGCGAGCATCGCCTCCCTGCTCCGCTGCCAGGTGTCCGCCCAGAAGCGGCTGATCGGACTGCCCGGGACCAGTGGCGGCACATGGATCCCGGCGGCGACGCGGTGGAGCCCCGCCCCGCGCAGCAGCCGCGGGTAGGACGGCACCCAGGAGACATCGGTGCCGATCGTGGCCCGCAGCCCCTGCCACATGGCCCGCATCGCCGCCGTGTACGGGGTGCCGGGCGCCCGGTCGCTCGTCAGGTCGACCGCGTCGCTGAGGACCAGCACCCCGCCGGGGGCGAGGAGTTCGGCCAGCGCGCCGATCAGGCGTTCCCGTTCGGGCAGGTGCATCAGCACGAACCGCGCGTGGACCAGCCGGAAGCCGCCGGGCGCGAAGTCCGGTGCGGTGACGTCGGCCTCGAGCACGGAGAGCCCCGGAGCCGGCCGCTCCCGCAGGAAGCGCACGTCGCGGTCGACGGCGAGCACGCTCTCCACCCCGGCCTCGTCGAGCAGCCGGCGCGACACCGTGCCCGTACCGGCCCCCACGTCGAGACAGCGCCACCCCGGTCCGACCCCGAGGTCGCGCAGCCGGGCCATGGTGACGTCGTCGTAAGCGAGGGCGCCGAAGTCGATCCGGGCGCCCTCGCCGGCCTGCTCGGGTCGGAAGACGTGCTCGCCGTAGCGGGAACGTGGCACGGGCGGGACCTCTTCACGTGGTGGGGTGGTGCGGCGGCACCGATCCTCCGACCCGGCGCCCGCCCGCCCGCCCGAGGCGCGCCGGGCCTGGGCCGATCGGCCCACCGGTGCGACCCGTCACCCGGTGGCGACCTGACGGACACCGGTGACGAGGTCCGGGCGGATGCGGACCACCTCGTCCAGGGGCCGGTCCGTCCACGGGCGGATCGCGGCCCGGTAGCGGGAGGCCTCGGCGGGGTCGGTCACCAGATGGCAGAAACCGGTGACGACGACGCTCCAGCCGAGCCGGGCGTCGACGTCGATGGAGTCCGTCTCGTACGCGACGACGACCCCCTGCGATCCGGCGCCCCGGACGCACCGGGCGAGGGCGGCGGCGTCGTGCGTGCGGACGATGATGTCGCCGCCGTCCACGACGTGGTTGACCGGGCGGACCGTCGGCAGCGCCCGCCGGGTGAAGACGATCCGGCCCAGCGGTACGGAGGCGAGCAGCCGCAGCGCCTCGTCGGCGCCCAGCCGGACGGTGCGCCGCGCACCCGCGGCTTCGGCGGGGCCGCCGGGAGAGGACGGGACCGGGGCGGGGGCGGGAGTGGCGTCGTCGTTCACGGTGCCTTCCAGGGGAGGGGGTCTCCCCGCAGTACAGACCCCGGCCCGTGGCGGGGAAAGGGCCGTTCGGCCCCTGCCGCCGTCCGCGGCGGGCCCGGTTCACTGGGCCGCCACGGGGCCGTGGGGCCCCTGCCCGGCACCGTCTCGGACCGCACGGACTGCGGACCGTGGCGGTGGGACGGGCCGCGAGCCGGTGCGGCCCGGACGTGCCGGCTCCTGGGAGCCCGGGGGACGGCCGGGCCCGCCGGGGACGGCACGTCCGGGGCGCGAGAGAGAGTGGATCATGCGAAGGGGGGTGCGGGACAGGGCCGTTCGGCCTTGTCGTACCGGGGCCGAAGGGCCCTCGCGGCCCGGTGCCATACTGACGCCGCCTTCACCCCCGGCCGGCGGTCCCGTCCGGCGACGAGGCCGTCCCACCTGCGAGGTTTCCGCGCCTCGCCCTGCCCAGGAGACAGCTGTGAAACCGTTTTGCCCCGCCGTTCCCGACCGCGCGTCAGCGAGCCCGGCGTGCTGACCGACCCGCGCCCCGGGCCCGTCCGGGTGTTCCTCCTCGACGACCACGAGGTCGTCCGGCGCGGCGTGCGCGACCTCCTGGAGGCCGAGCCCGACATCGAGGTGGTCGGCGAGGCCGCGACCGCCCGCGAGGTGCTCGCCCGGGTGCCCGCGGCCCGGCCGGACGTCGCCGTGCTCGACGTGCGGCTCGGCAGCGCGACGGGCGGCGACCACGAGGGCGTCGAGGTCTGCCGGGAGCTGCGGGCGGCGATGCCGGACCTGGCCTGTCTGATGCTGACGTCCTTCGACGACGACGAGGCGCTGTTCGACGCGATCATGGCCGGTGCGGCCGGCTACGTCCTCAAGCAGATCGGCGGCTCCGACCTGGTCGACGCGGTGCGCACGGTGGCCACCGGCAGGTCCCTGCTCGACCCCCGGATGACGAGCCGGGTGATGGCCCGGATCCGCGGCCCCGAGCCCGCGCCGCAGACCGCCACAGTGCCCGAGCTGGACCGGCTCTCGCCCCGGGAGCGCGAGATCCTCGACCTCATCGGCCTCGGCCTGACGAACCGCCAGATCGCGGAGCGCCTCTTCCTCGCCGAGAAGACGGTGAAGAACCGGGTCTCCGCGATCCTCGGCAAACTGGGCGTGGGCCGACGCATCCAGGCGGCGATGATCGTCGAGCGCCTGCGCGACCACTGACCCGTCCCGTCACCCCTGGTGCAGGGGCACCGTCCACACGACCTCGGTGCCGCCGGCGTCCGGGGAGCGGAGCTCCAGCGTGCCGTCGTACTGCTCGGCCCGTGACCGCATGTTCCGCAGTCCGCCCGTCGGCGCGGCGGCGCCCAGGCCGATGCCGTCGTCGCTGATCGTCAGGACGAGCCGGTCGGCCGGCTCCGCGACCGTGAGGACGACGTCGGCGCGGGTCGCGCGGGCATGGCGGGCGCTGTTGCTCAGGGCTTCGACGGTCACCGCGAGGACGTGCTCGGCGAGGTCTTCGGGGACGGCGGAGTCGACGGCCCCGGTGATCCGCAGCGCGGGCGGGAAGCCCAGCGACTGGCCGGCCAGCTGGACGGTCTCCGCCATGCGGCGGCGCAGCGCCGGGCCGCCGCGGTCCTCGGCCGTCGTGCGGAGCTGCAGGATGGTGGACCGGATGATCTGAATGGTCGCGTCGAGGTCGTCCACCGCCCGCGACACCCGCTCGACCGCGCTCGGCTCCTCGATGAGCCGGGTCGCGCTCTGCAGGGTCATCCCGGTGGCGAAGAGCCGCTGGATCGCCAGGTCGTGCAGGTCGCGGGCGATCCGGTCGCGGTCGTGCAGCACGGCCAGTTCCTCGGACTCGGCCCTTCTGCGGGCGAGTTCGAGGGCGATCGCGGCCTGGTCGGCGAAACCGCTGAGCAGCTCGACCTCCGTGGCGTCGAAGCCGGGCCGGCCAGCCCGCCGGGCGAGCCGCAGCGCCCCGCACACCGCGTCGTCGACGGGCAGCGGCACGGCGACGACCGGGCCGTGGTCCGGCCCAGGGCCGTCGTCCGCGCCGAGCAGCCGCGCCCGGGCGTCGGTGCGGACGTCCACGGTGACGGCGGGACGGCGGGTGCACGCGGCGAGGCCCGCCAGCGAGCCGCCCGCCGGCAGGCGCGCGCCGAGCACCGCGTCGGCCGTGTCCCCGTCGGCGACCTGGACCGCGAGGTCGCCACCGCGGCCGGTGGGCAGCAGGATGGCCGCGAGATCGGCGTCGGCCACCTCCCGCGCCCGCCGTGCGATGAGCCGCAGCACCCGGTCCGGGTCCGTGCCGGCGAGCAGCGCGCGGGTGATCTCCGCGAGGGCTTCGACGCGGTGCTCGCGGCGCCTGCTGTCGTGGTAGAGACGGGCGTTGTCGATGGCGACGCCGGCCGCGGTCGACAGGGTCGTCAGGACCGCCTCGTCGTCGGCGTCGAAGCCGCCGGGACCCCGCTTCTCGGTCAGGTAGATGTTGCCGAAGACCTCGTCCCTGACCCGGATCGGCGCCCCCAGGAACGTGCGCATCGGCGGATGGTGCGGGGGGAAGCCGAAGCTGCTCGGGTGCCGGCCGAGGTCGTCCAGGCGCAAGGGCTCCGGGTTCCGGATGAGTTCGCCGAGGATGCCGTGCCCACAGGGGGCGGGACCGATCCGTGCCACCAGCTCGTCGGCCATGCCCACCGGCAGGAAGCGCGACAGCCGCTCGCCGTCGCCGATCACCCCGAGCGCGCCGTACTCCGCGTCGGTGAGGGTCACGGCCGCCTCCACGATGCCCCGCAGTACCTGGGGCAGTTCGAGGTCGCGGCCGAGGTCCATGACCGCGGCGAGGAGCGCGTGCATCCGCTCGGGAACGGCGAGCCGCGGCATGGGCGCGCCCGTGGGATCTGCTGTTCCGGACACTGCCCGCCTGCTCTGCCGTGGGTTTCTTCCGCTCGCAGCGTATGTCACGGGCGCGGCAGGACCGCAGGGGCCGTTCGGCCCTGGGCCGGGCCGCGCGCAGGGACTGTTCGACCCTGTCGGGCGCACGAGCGCGACGACGAGCATGTGGCGCGGCCGGGAGGTGCCGCGGAACATCCCCCGTACGCGGACACCTCCCGGCCTCTGGGCACCGATGCGGACATGGAGGTCGTCGTCCGGTGGACGAGGCAAGCAGCACGACGAGGCAGACCCGGCAGCCGGAGGCCCCGGCCCCGGCGGACGACCGGCGCGGGACACGGCCGGCCCGCGCCGCATGGGTGGACTGGCTGACCACCACCGACCACAAGCGCATCGGCACGATGTACCTGGTCTCGGCGCTGTTCTTCTTCTGCGTCGGCGGCGTCATGGCGCTGGTGATGCGGGCGGAACTGGCCCGCCCCGGCACGCAGATCATGTCGAACGAGCAGTTCAACCAGGCCTTCACGATGCACGGCTCGATCATGCTGCTGCTCTTCGCGATGCCGCTGTTCACCGGCTTCGCCAACTGGATCATGCCGCTGCAGATCGGCGCGCCCGACGTCGCCTTCCCCCGCCTGAACATGCTGGCCTACTGGCTCTACCTCTTCGGTTCGCTGATCGCCGCGGGCGGCTTCCTCACCCCGGGCGGGGCCGCGGACTTCGGCTGGTTCCTCTACGCCCCGCTCTCCGACGCCGTCCACTCGCCCGGCCTCGGAGCCGACCTGTGGATCATGGGGGTCGCGCTCTCCGGCTTCGGATCGATCGCGGGCGCGGTCAACTTCATCACCACGATCCTCTGCATGCGGGCCCCCGGCATGACCATGTTCCGGATGTCGATCTTCACCTGGAACGTGCTGCTCACGTCCCTGCTGGTGCTGCTCGTCTTCCCGGTCCTCGCGGCGGCGCTCTTCGCCCTCGAATGCGACCGGAAGTTCGGCTCGCACGTCTTCGACGCGGCCAACGGCGGTGCCTTGCTCTGGCAACACCTCTTCTGGTTCTTCGGCCATCCGGAGGTGTACATCCTGGCGCTGCCGTTCTTCGGGATCATCTCCGAGGTCGTCCCGGTCTTCAGCCGCAAGCCGATGTTCGGCTACATCGGCCTGGTGGCCGCGACCATCGCGATCGCCGGTCTGTCCGTGACCGTGTGGGCCCACCACATGTACGTGACCGGCGGGGTGCTCCTGCCGTTCTTCTCCTTCATGACCTTCCTCATCGCCGTGCCGACCGGCGTGAAGTTCTTCAACTGGATCGGGACGATGTGGAAGGGCTCGCTGTCCTTCGAGACGCCGATGCTCTGGGCCACCGGCTTCCTGATGACCTTCACCTTCGGCGGTCTGACCGGGGTCATCCTGGCCTCGCCGCCGATGGACTTCCACGTCTCCGACTCGTACTTCGTCGTCGCGCACTTCCACTACACGCTGTTCGGCACGGTCGTGTACGCCATGTTCGCCGGCTTCCACTTCTGGTGGCCGAAGTTCACCGGCCGGATGCTCGACGAGCGGCTCGGCAAGATGACCTTCTGGACCCTCACCGCCGGCTTCCACACCACCTTCCTCGTGCAGCACTGGCTGGGGGCCGAGGGCATGCCGCGCCGCTACGCCGACTACCTCGACGCCGACGGGTTCACGGCCCTCAACACCCTCTCCACGATCGGCTCCTTCCTCCTCGGCCTGTCGTTCCTGCCGTTCTTCTACAACGTCTGGAAGACCGCCCGTCACGGCACGAAGGCCGAGACCGACGACCCGTGGGGCTACGGCCGCTCCCTGGAGTGGGCCACGTCCTGCCCGCCGCCGCGGCACAACTTCCGCACCCTGCCGCGGATCCGCTCCGAGTCCCCGGCCTTCGACCTGCACCACCCGGAGCTCGCCGCCCTCGACCGGCTGGAGAACCGGCCCCACGAGGCGGTGGAGACCCGATGACGGCCGTACTCGCCCTGGGCGTCGGCGCCGTGACCGCCTCCGGCTGCGTCTGGTACGTCCCCGCCCTCCTCGACCTGCGCGCCGGCGCCGACCGCCCCGCCTCCCGGCGCCTCGCGGCGGCGGCCTGCGTCACCGGCTGGGCCACGGCGGGGCTGACCGCGCCGCTGCTCCTGGCGGGGGTCCCGGCCCTGCTCCTCCTCGCCGCCACGGTGTCGGGCGCCGCGGCGGTGGCGGCGCTGTGGACGGTGGCCGCGGTACGGCGCCGACGCGAGGCGCGGGAGGCCGCCGCCTGCTGGGCGGCCCTGGGAGGCACCGCACCCCCGGCCGCCAGGGCCGAACGGCCCTCTCGGACAGGGCCGTCCGACCCTCCCCGACAGGGGCCGGACGGCGGCGGGGGAGCGGTGCGAAACTGACGTGCCCTCAGGCGGGCGGCAGGGTCAGGACCGTGGACACAGCAGGGGAGAGCCCGGAACGTGAGCACCATCCCGAACGGTACGTACGACGAGTACCACGCGCTCCTCGCACGGCAGGACGCCATGCGGCTGCGCCGGAGGCTGCTCACCCCCGCGGTCGCCGGCCCGGGCCCCGGCACCGGCCCGAAGGCGGCCGGGCGCGCCCTCGACGTGAGCTCCCCCGACGGCAGCTCCTACGGCGGGAGCTCCGACCAGGAGACCATCCGGCGGCTGCTGCCCCTGGTCACCCCCTTCGACGAGCTCATCGACCACCTCTACCGGGCGATGTTCGAACAGCACCCGTATCTGCGCGGGCTGTTCCCCGAGTCGATGGACTTCCAGCGAGCGCATCTGGGACAGGCCTTCGCTATCTCATCGAGCACCTGGACCGCCCCGAGGAGGTGACCGCCTTCTGCTCCCGGCTCGGCCGCGACCACCGCAAACTGGGTGTGCGGCCCGTGCACTTCGAGGTGTTCGAGGCGGCGCTCGCCGAGGCCCTGCGCCGCAGCGCGGGGGAGCGGTGGGTCGAGGCGCTGGAGCGGGCCTGGCTGCGGATGGTGCGGTTCGCCGTCGCGGCGATGGTGGACGGGGCGAACGGGTCCCTCACCGAGCCCGCCTACTGGAACGCGACGGTGACCGACCACCAGGTCCGGGGGCCCGACGTCGCCGTCCTGCGGGTGCGCACCGCCGAGCCCTTCCCGTACCGGGCCGGACAGTTCGCCCGGGTGCAGTCCCCGCTGCTGCCGGGTGCCTGGCGCCCGTACACCGTCGCCTGCGCGCCCCGGCCGGACGGGGAGCTGGAGTTCCACGTCCGCATGACGGGGCCGGGCGGCGTGAGCGAGGCCCTGGTCGCGCACACCCGCGTCGGCGACGTGCTGCGGCTCGGGCCCGCGCAGGGCTCGACGACCCTGGACGAGGCCCGGGACCGGGACCTGCTGATCGTGGCGGGCGGTACGGGCTGGGCCACGGCGAAGGCCCTGATCGACGGGCTGGCCCAGAGCCGGGCGCCGCGCCCCACCACGCACCTCTTCCTCGGCGCCCGTACGACGGCCGATCTCTACGACACGGCCACCCTCGCCGCCCTGGAGCACCGGCACCACCCCTGGCTGCGCGTCGTGCCCGTGATCGGCGCGGGCCGCGGGGCCTCCGAGGAGGGGTCGGTGGACGCGGCGGTGGCCCGGTACGGCGACTGGTCGCGGCACCTCGCCTATGTGAGCGGTCCGCCGGGCATGGTCGCCGCGGTGGTGCGGCGGCTGACCGAGGCGAACCTGCCCCCGGACCGGGTGCGGTACGACCCGGGCCACGGGCTGCGGTGACGGCGCCCGCCCTCAGGCCACGCCGCGGATCCGGCCCACGAGCAGGCCGCCGGCCAGGATGACCAGGGCCGCGGCGGCGTACAGGCCGGTGTAGCCGCCGAGGTGGGCGATGACCGGCGAGGCGAGCGCCGGGGCGAGCACCTGGGGGCCGGAGTTGGCGATGTTGATCACGCCCAGGTCCTTCGCGCGGTCGGCCGCCTCGGGCAGCACCTGGGTGACCAGGGCCTGGTCGACGGCGAGGTAGATCCCGTAGCCGGCGCCGAGCACGGCGGCGGCGACGAGGGCGGACGGCCAGGTGTGGAGCAGGGCGAGCAGCAGTGCCGCCCCCGCCATCACCACCGAGCACACGACGACGAAGACCTTGCGGCGTCCGAGCCGGTCGGACAGCACGCCGACGGGGATGGCCGTGGCGGCGGCGCTGAGCGTGTAGACCACGGTGAGGACGAGCACGCCGGTGCCCGGGTCCGCGTGGTGCACCGCGTCGGCGAGGAAGTAGAAGAGATAGAGGGTGCCGAGGGCGTTCCCGAGGTTGATCAGGAACCGGGTGAACCAGGCCCAGCCGAAGTCCGGATGGCGCCGGGGGCTGACCCAGAGCGTCCGCGCGAAGGCACGCGCGTCGAAGGCGGGCCGCAGCGCCCTGGGCAGGGGCCGCTCGTGGTGGCGCAAGACGAAGGGGACGGCGAGCGCCACGGTCAGCACGGCGAGGACTCCGTAGCCGGACCGGACCCCGGTGACCAGCGACGTGGTGATCAGTGCGCCGAGCACGAGGCCGAAGGACTGCATGAGCCCGGTCCAGCCGGACACCTGGGCGCGCTGCCCGAGCGGCACGTCGTCGGCGATCGGGGTGGTGACGCCGGCCAGCATCGCGTTCAGGCCCGCCTGCGCGAGGCACCAGCCGACGGCCACCCCGGCGACGGTGTGCTGGGCGGCGGTGAACGCCAGGCCCGCCGCCCCGGCGACGGCGCCGCCCAGGATCCAGGGGCGGCGCCGGCCGAACCGGCTCGTCGTCCGGTCCGACCAGGCGCCGGCGAGCGGGTTGGCGAGCACCGCGACGAGTGCGCCGAGGCCGGTGACCAGGGAGAGCGCCGTGTTCTTGTCATGCGGGTCGATCCGCTCCAGCTGGAGCGGCAGCAGGATCTGGATGGGGGTCATGAAGGCCATGAAGACGGCGAGGGTGGCCAGCGAGAGCCCCGCCGTCCAGCCGGCGGTGACCGGCCGGGCGGGCTCGGCGAGGACGGCGGCCCCGTCCACCGAGACCGCCGCCCCGGCCCTCTCCGTCACCGCGCCCGCCACCCCGGATGCCGTGCCCACCGCCGCCTCCGACGCCGTGCCCACCGCCGCAGCGGACGTCGTGTCGGCCGCCGCGCCCGCGGCTCCCGCCGCGCCTGTCGCCCCCGTCGTGCCTGTCGCCCCCGTCGCGTCTCCCGCGTCCCCCGCCGATGCCTGGGCCATGACGGCTCCTTCGTTCAGGACCGCTGGGAGGCGATCAGGTCGCGGTACCACTCGAAGCTCGCGCGCGGCGTGCGCAGCCCGGTGGCGAAGTCGACCTCGACCAGGCCGAAGCGCTGGTGGTAGCCCTCGGCCCACTCGAAGTTGTCGAGCAGGGACCAGGTGAAGTAGCCGCGTACGTCGACCCCGCGGTCCATGGCACCGGCGATCGCCCCGAGGTGTCCGGCCAGGTAGTCGATGCGGGCGGGGTCGTCGAGGCCGGCCGGCTGCGAGCAGCCGTTCTCCGTGATCCACACCGGCGGCAGGGCCGCGCCGTAGCGCTCCTCGAGCCCGGTGAGCAGCTCGGTGAGGCCGTCCGGGACCACCGGCCAGCCGAAGGCGGTCCGCTCGTACGGCTCCTCGGGCTCGGCCAGGTCGAAGGGGAGCCCCGCAGCGGGGTCCGCCGGTGCGGTCACCCAGGTCGGGTTGTAGTAGTTGATGCCGAGACCGTCCAGCGGGGCGGCGATCGTGGCGAGGTCGCCGTCGCGCACCACCCCGCCCCAGCTCGGGTCGCTCATCCCGTAGGCCGAAAGGTCCGGGTAACGGCCCTGCAGGAGCGGGTCGTTGAAGAGCCGGTTGTGCAGGATGTCGTACGCCGACGCCGCCGCGATGTCCTTGTCCGTGCGGGCGTCGGAGCGCAGCCGGACGGGGGTGCAGTTGTTGGCGATCAGCACCTGGGCGTCCGGGACCGCCGCCCGCACCGCCGCCGTCGCGAGGCCGTGGCCGAGGAGCTGGTGGTGGGCGACGGGCAGGGCGTCGAGGAGGAGCGCGCGGCCGGGGGCGTGCACACCGAAGCCGTAGCCGAAGGACATGTGCACGAAGGGCTCGTTGAGGGTGATCCACCGCTTGACCCGGTCACCGAGCCGCTCCGCGGCCACGGCCGCGTACTCGCCGAACCGGTACGCGGTGTCGCGGTCGAGCCAGCCTCCCCCGTCCTCCAGGGCCTGGGGCAGGTCCCAGTGGAACAGGGTCGGGGTGGGCTCGATCCCGGCGTCGAGCAGTGCGTCGACCAGCCGGTCGTAGAAGTCGAGACCGCGCGGCTCGACCTTCCCCGCGCCGGTCGGGACGATCCGCGGCCAGGAGAGCGAGAAGCGGTACGCGTCGAGCCCGAGGCGGCGCATCAGCGCCACGTCCTCCTCGAAGCGGTGGTAGTGGTCGCAGGCCGTGTCGCCGGTGTGGCCGTCGCGCACGGCGCCGGGGCGCCGGACGAAGGTGTCCCAGATCGACGGGCCCTTCCCGTCCTCGTCGGCCGCGCCCTCGATCTGGTACGCGGCGGTGGACGCGCCCCAGCGGAAGTCGGCCGGGAACCGGGGGAGTCGGCTGGGATCGGTGGAGCGGGTGGTCACGGGCACCTGCCTTCGTCGCGTCGTCGCCGGGCGGGCCGCAACATAACATGAACCCATGTTCATGTTCTATGGACGGGACGGGTTCCCGTGGCCCGGCGCCCCAGGCTCAGTGCCCGGGCGTCAGCCGTCCGCGCAGGTCCTCCCAGTAGGCGCGCAGCATCCGCTTGAGCTCGTCCACGGCCTCGGGATCCGGCTCGCCGTCGCCCTTGAACACCTCGTGCAGCACGGCGTTGGCCGCCCACACCACCATCCGTGCCGCGCGCTCCACCGGCTCGCCGCCGGGGCCGCCGGTCAGGTGCTCGACGATGCGCCGCAGCCCGTCGGCGACGAGCGCGTTGCTCGCCTCGTCGGCCCGGGCGAGCTCGGGGCTGAGATGGCGCCCCGCCCAGAGCGCCCGGCCGCCCGGCTGCGCGCGGAAGACCTCGGCGTACACGTCGACCATCGTGCCCACCAGGTCGGTCAGTTCCCCCGCGAGCGCCCGCTCGACCAGCTCGTCGATCGCGGTCTTGAACGCCTCCAGATACCCCCGCCCGAGCGCGTCCACGACGGCGCCCTTGTCGGCGTAGAACTGGTAGATGCTGCCGACCGGAGCCCCCGCCTCCTCGGCGATCCGCCGCATCGTGAGGGCCTCGTACCCCTCCTCGGTCAGGATCCGGTCGGCCGCCGCGAGGATCGCCTCGACCCGGGCCCGGCTGCGGGCCTGCCGCGGCTGCCTGCGCAGCGGCGCCCCGGACGCCTCCGCCGCCACTACGCGCTCCCGCCCGCTTCGCCCGTGTGCAGGACCCGGAAGCGCCGGGGCTCGGCCGGGTCCCGGTCGACGACCTGGACCGGCGGCCACGCCCACTGCCGGACGCCGATGCCCGGCACCCGGGAGAAGCGGATCGGCCCCCGGGTGCCCTCGACCGCCACCCGGGACCAGGCACCGGCGACGGCCGCCCGGTCCGTGCCGCGGGAGCGCAGGGCCTCGGCGAGGACGGTGACGGTGTCCCAGCCCTCGAAGGCGACGAAGGAGGGCGTCTCACCCAGCCGTTCACGCAGCTCCTCCCCGACCCGCTCGCCGAGCGGGCCGAGGCGCTCGGGCAGATAGCGCAGGAACGGGATCCCGGCGCCGTCCGCGCCGAGCCCGGCCACCCAGGCGGGAAGCTCCGGCTGTCCGGCCGGGGCGCCGAGCAGGAGGTCGCCGAGCCGTCGGTCGCCGCGGACGGCCCGCACCAGCCCCACCGCCGGCTCCGGCTGGCCGACCAGCAGCAGGAGGGCCTGCGCGCCGTGGTCGACGAGCGTGTCGCACACGGCGTCGGGGGAGAGCGCGCCGGCGTCGAGTTCGAGGACGGTGCCGCCGTGGGGGGCGAGGTGCTCGCGCAGCAGCCGGGTCCCGGACGCCCAGTAGACGCTCGGCTGGGTCGCCACGGCGATCCTGCGCCGGCCCGCGGCGAGGAGGAAGTCCGCGTAGATCCGCCAGCCGTGCGACTGGGCCGGCGCCAGCCGGGCGACCCACTCGGTCGGCCGCTCCGTCAGCGCGTCCAGCACGGCGGACGAGCAGAGGAACGGCACGCCGAGGGCGTCGGCGCGCGCGGCGGCCGCGCGGGCGACGACGCTGTGGTACTCGCCCACCACGGCGGCCACGCCCAGACCGGCCAGCTCCGTCACCGCGGCCGCGGCCCGCTCCGGGTCCGCCGCGGTGTCCCGGACGAGCAGCTCCAGGGGTCTGCCGTCGATCCCGCCGGCGGCGTTGACCTCGCGTACGGCCAGATCGAGCCCCGCGAGCAGGTGCCGGCCCGCCTCGACCCAGCCGGGCGGGGTCAGCGGGACGAGGGCGCCCAGGCGGACGGGTGACGGCGTGTTCATCGCTGGCTTCTCCCCTGGCCGACGGTTCGCGTGCATCCTATGCGGCGCCCTCGCAGGTCAGCGCTCCAGCTCGGCCGCCAGCAGGTCCATCAGCAGGCCGTCGTGCCAGGTTCCGTCCGCGCCGCGCTCGTACTGGCGCATCACGCCCACGGGCCGGAACCCCACCTTGGCGTAGGCCCGGATCGCCGCCGCGTTGTCGGCCGCCGGATCGATGACCAGCCGGTGGTAGCCGAGGGCGTCGACGAGATGGCGCGCCAGGGTGCGGACGGCGTCGGTGCCCAGGCCGATGCCGTGCACCGACGGGTCGAGGAAGACGTCGATCCCGGCGTGCCGGTAGTCCGGCTCGTCCTCGGCGTACCACTGGATCATGCCGACGATCCGCCCGTCGTGAAGGACCGTCAGGCAGTGGGTGTCCGGATCGGACAGATCGGACGCGACCTCCTCGGCCATCGCGTCCCCGCCCCGCCACCGCGCCCGCACCTGCGGCGTGGACCGGATGGCGGCCAGGGCGGGCACGTCCTCGGCGACGGCGGTGCGAAGGGTGACGGATTCACCGTGCAGCTCGGTCATGGCAGGGACTTTACGCAGGTCGGGACGGGATCCGGCGCAGATTTTGCCGTCCTGTGGTTGCCGCTTCGGCGGTGTCGTCGGAGTGTGGGTCACCACGCCCTCGGGCGACTGGTACTGCTGTTCACGGGGGGTGCAAGGGCGCCTCCGCCCTGAGCGGGGAAAGTTCTATGCACCTCGAGTTCCGGCACCTCCGCGTCCTGCTCACCGTCGCCGAGGCCGGCAGCATCCGCAAGGCGGCGGCACGCCTCCAGCTCTCCCAGCCGGCCACCAGCGCCCAGCTGAAGCGCATCGAGCACGAGTTGGGCGGTCCGCTCTTCATCCGCGGCGCGGACGGGGTGAAACCGAACGAGAACGGACAATACGTTCTGCGCTGTGCCCGGGATCTCGTGGTGGGCTTCGACCGGCTGCGCGAGCACGCGCGGTCGGCCGCCCAGGTGGAGCGGGAGACGGTCGCGCCCCTGCGGGCGGGCGGGGTCGCGGGACCCCTGAACACCCTGCTGATCTCCACCCTCTTCGAGCTCCTCCCGGAACGCCGGCTCACCATCGATTCCCGGCGTTCCGTGCACACCCTGACGAAGGCGCTGACCCAGGGGAAGTGCGACATCGCGGTGTACGGCGAGTTCCCCGGCTTCCCGCTGCCCGTGGGGGAGGCGGTCGCGACGCGCACGCTGGCCCGTGAGCCGGTCTTCGTCCTGCTGGCCGAGGACCATCCGCTGGCGCGCCAGGAGTCGGTCGCCCTGCACGAGCTGAGCGACGAGGAGTGGGTGATGCCGGAGGCCGACGAGAGCGGGGTGCACGCGTACCTGCATCTCACCTGCCAGTCGGCCGGGTTCACCCCGCGCATCGCGCACGTGACCTCGGACCTGTCCGTGGCGCGGATCCTGGTGTCCGGCAAGCGGGCCGTGTGCGGGGTCTGGCCGACCGCCGACGTCCCCGCCGGGGGCACCGTCCAGCGCCCGCTCGTGGACGTCCCGTTCCACCGGCGGCTGCGGCTGGCGTGGAACGCCGAATCGGTGGCCCCGGAGCTCGCCGCCGCCGTGGGCGATCGACTCGTCGACGCCTATCTGTCCCTGGTGCGCCGGCGGCCGGCGTACCTGGCGTGGTGGGAGGCGGGCGGCGAGGAGTTCGTCCTCGGCGCGGACGGCTGACCCGCCGGTCCGGGTCGCAGGGGCGGCCCCTATAGCTCCGGGGCTATATCCCATATGGGATCACGTCAGGAACATGTCACCTGGTGAACACTTCGCGTCAACGTCCCAGGACGTCGTCACCCCCCACGACGAGCGAAGGAACACCGCGTCATGCCCCGTCACCTTCTTGCCCTTTCCACGATGGTCGCCGCCGGCGTCATCGCGACGAGCGCGATGGCCGTTCCGGCCTACTCGCAGCCCCACGCGTCGCAGGACGGCACCTCCGTCGCCTCCGTGCGTGACACGGCGATATCCCGGGCCGAGGCGAACGTGACCCGGCACGCCGACACCTTCGGTTTCGGCGCGGGCCAGGCGCTCCAGGTCAAGGACGTCGTGATCGACGCCGACGGCACCCAGCACGTCCGCTTCGAGCGGACCTACCACGGCCTCCCCGTCGTCGGCGGCGACTTCGTCGTCCACCAGAAGGCCGACGGCTCGCTCAAGGGATCCACCCACGCCAAGGCCCACAAGGTGGCCCTCAAGAGCGTCACCCCCGTCACCGGCGCCAAGGGCACCGCGGCCGGCGCCCTGAAGCGCTCGGCCGGCCTGGTGCGCGGCGCCAAGTCCACCCCCGAGCTGATCGTCTGGGCCGCCGACGGCACCCCGCGGCTGGCCTGGCGCACCACCGTGCAGGGCCTGGGCGACAAGGGCCAGCCGCACGGCGAGGTCTTCGTCACCGACGCCACCACCGGCGCCGCGATCGAGAACTACGACACCGAGCGCGAGGCGACCGGCACCGGCCACTCCGAGTACACCGGTGACATCACCCTCGACACCACCCAGCAGGCCGACGGCACCTTCGCCCTGATCGACCCGGTCCGCAAGCACATCACCAAGGACGCGCGCAACGTCTCGTCCTCGTCCCTGAACAGCTCCTCGGGCACCCTGTTCACCGACGCCGACAACGTCTGGGGCGACGGCCGGAAGTTCTCCACCGACCGCGCCACCGCCGCCGTCGACGCGCACGCCAACACCGCGAAGACCTTCGACTACTACAAGGCGACCTTCGGCCGCAACGGCATCAAGAACGACGGCCGCGGCGCCACCGTCTTCGTCCACGTCGGCACCAACTGGGACAACGCCCAGTGGTCGGACGCCTGCTTCTGCATGATGACCGGCGACGGCAACGGCACCGTCGACCCCGAGCAGGTCGACCTCGACACCATGGGCCACGAGATGACCCACGGCGTCACCTCGGCCACCGCCAACCTGCGCTACAGCGGCGAGTCCGGCGGCCTCAACGAGGCCACCAGCGACATCTTCGGCACGATGGTCGAGTGGTACGCCAACAACGCGGTCGACACCCCCGACTACCTCTTCAGCGACCAGTCCACCCCGCCGTGGCTGCGCCGCATGGACAAGCCCTCGCTCGACGGCCGCTCGGCCGACTACTGGTCGAAGTCCGTCGGCCGGCTCGACGTGCACAACTCCTCCGGCGTCGGCAACCACTGGTTCTACCTCGCCAGCGAGGGCAGCGGCAGCAAGACCATCAACGGCGTGACCTACAACAGCCCGACGTACAACGGCGCCGCCGTCACCGGCATCGGCAACCAGAAGGCCGCCGCCATCTGGTACCGGGCGCTGACCGTCTACATGACCTCCACCACGGACTACAAGGGCGCCCGCGTCGCGACCCTGAGCGCCGCGAAGGACCTGTACGGCGCCACCAGCCCCGAGTACGCGACCGTGGCGGCCGCCTGGACCGGGGTCAACGTCAGCTGACGCGCAGAGACACCTGAACAGGGCTCGGGCCCCGCCGGCACCGGCGGGGCCCGAGCCGGTTGCCGGTCGGGCGCCGGCCGTCGACGGCGCGGCTCAGCGTCCCGGCGCCGGTCCCGTGCTCGCCCGCACGACGAGACGCGGCTCGATCGGGCGCGGCTGGGGCAGCGAGTCCGGGTCGGCCAGGCCGCGCAGCAGACGGGCCACCGCCTGGGCGCCGATCAGCTCGAAGGGCTGGGCGATGGTGGTCAGGGACGGCGAGCAGTACTCGGCGAGCTCGATGTCGTCGAAGCCGATCACGGACACGTCCTCGGGCACCCGCCGGCCGGCCTCGTGGAGCGCCCTGATCACTCCGAAGGCCATCTCGTCGCTGGCCACGAAGACGGCCGTGACGTCCGGGATCCGGGCGAGGACGAGCCCGTTGCGATAGCCGGACGCGGGGGTCCAGTCGCCTTCGAGCGGAGGCGGTACGGAACTTCCGGCGGCCTCCAGGGCCGAGCGCCAGCCGTCGCGGCGCAGCCCCGCCTCCAGCCACGCGGCCGGCCCCGCGATGTGCCAGACCGTCTCGTGCCCGAGCTCCAGGAGGTGCTCGGTGGCCATGCGGGCGGCCTGTGCCTGGTCGAGGGCGACGACGGCGGCGGCGTCGGTGCGCGAGCCGTCGGTGGTGATGGTGGGCGTGGCGCGGGTGAGCTGTTCGATCCGGGGGCTGGTGCGGATCAGCGGCACCGACAGGATGATCCCCTCGACGCCCTGCTCGGCCAGCCGTGACAGCGCGTGCTCGATGGCGGAGGTGTCGAGCGAGGTGGTGGTGGCCGTGCTGACGGCGAATCCGGCCTCGTGGGCCGCGTTCTCGATGCCCGTGATGACGGCGGCCCTGGAGTAGAAGTTGGTCTGCAGGGTGACGACGCCGAGGGTGCGGCTGCGGCCCGAGGAGAGCATGCGCGCGGCGTTGTTGCGCCGGTAGCCGAGCTGCTCGACGGCGGCCAGGACCTTCGCCCGGGTCTTCTCCTGCACGTTGGGGTGCCCCGCCAGGGCGCGGGAGACGGTCTGTGCCGAGACCCCGGCGACCCGGGCGACATCCGCCATCCCCGCCCTGCGCGGCCCGTCGTCCGCCTTGCGCCTGCCCATCGTGCCTCCTGTCGCTCCTCGCCGATGCTAGCGCGGTCACGGTCTCGTCCGACCCGTTGGCATCGATAACATTCTCTGCCATAGTTTCGGCCACCGTCGCGAAGGTATCGATAACATCCCTGCATTCAAGGAGTACTGTGAACACTCCGCGCAGCAGACTCGCGGGCGCACTCGCCGCCGCGGCCCTTGCCGTCACGGGCGGCGGCGCACTCGCCGCCCCACCCGCCTCGGCCGCGTCCCCCACCGCCACGTACACCGTCACCGTCGGCGCGAAGGGCTCCTGGAGCCAGCCGGACGACACCCCGGCCAGCCCGTACATCGACAAGGACGGAACCTTCTACTTCCAGCAGGCGCACGCCCTGTACGGGGCCGCGGACTCCCGCAAGTGGACCTTCTACAGCGGGACCACCTTCGACACCGCCACCCGCTCCGGCGCCCTCAGCGACGCCGTGAACCCGGCGAACTCCCTCGACCGCAACAACGACACCACCTGGCGCTGCAACAACAGCCCCACCGGAGTCGAGTCCACCCAGGCGCCCGCGGGCAGCGGCTACGCCCACCGCAACTACTGCGACCTCACCGGCATGTGGGTCGACCCCGACACCGGCCACTGGTACGGGCTGGTGCACAACGAGTTCACCCCGCAGCCCTTCGGCGACGGCATCCACTACGACGGCATCGACTACGCCGTCTCCACGGACCAGGGCAGGACCTGGACCGTCAAGGACCACGTCATCACCTCGCCGTACAGCACCCGGCGGGGCGACACGAGCGCCTTCCCGCAGCAGACGTACCACTACGGCACGGGCGACCCGAGGCTCTTCGTCGACACCGCCTCCGGCTACTTCTACGTCTTCTACGGATCCCGGATCGTCGACAAGAACGGCAGCTGGCGCACCTTCTACGGGCATGTCGCCCGTGCGCCGATCTCCGCCAAGATGGCCCGCGGCTCCTGGCAGAAGTGGTACGGCGGTGCCTGGACCCAGCCGGGCGTCGGGGGCCGCGAGAGCACCATGGTCCCGGTCGGCGCGACGAGCACGACCGGTTACGTGCCGACCGGCAAGGAGTACGACCCGGCCAACAGCGGCACGGTGAGCCAGCAGGTCGCGGCAGGACTGGCCCCGCCGACCTCCCCGCTGTTCGTCATGGACGTCACGTACAACGCCTACCTCGGGCTCTACATCGGCGAGCCGCAGGCCGTCGACCAGAGCGGCAACGCCCCGCAGGAGCTGTACGCCACCGACGACCTGACCACCCAGAAGTGGTTCAGGCTGGGCGACACCGGCAGCTACCGCACCGCCTCCTGGTACCGCTGGTTCCTCGACGGCGGCAACCGGACGGGCTCCGGCATCGTGGGCAAGGACTTCCGCGCGTACTGCTCCTTCGGCTGCTCCGGCGGCGCGAGCAGCGAGTACGTCAACCTCTCCGTGGGCACCAGCGCACCGGCCGCGCCGGTCGACACCACGAAGGCGTACCGGATCACCAGCGCGGGCGGCCGCGTCCTCGCCCAGGTCTCCGGCGGTCAGGCCACCACCTCCCTCGCCGCCGCGACCGGCTCGGCGCTGGAGTCGTGGACCTTCAGCGCCAAGGGCGACGGCTCCTACCGGATCGCGAACGCCGCCACCGGGGGCCTCCTCGGCGTCGCCTCCACGAACGCCGGCACCCGTGCCTGGGGCACCAAGCCGACGGTCACCGCGGCCGGCGGGGGCATCGGCCAGGAGTGGTTCGTCATCCGCGGCGCGTCCGCCGCCGACAACGCCCCGACCGGCGGCTACAAACTGGTCAACCGTTACAGCGGCCTGGTCATCGGCCTCTCCGGCGACTCCGCCCGGCTCGCCGAGACCACACCCGCCCGCAGCTGGACCGACACCACCGGGAACCCGGTCGGCGGCGCCCGCACGGCCGGCGAGCAGACCCTCACCCTGACCGCGACCGGCTCCACGGGCTCGCTCGACGGCGTCCACACCCTCACCGCCTCCGGCAAGGCCCTCGACGACCCCGACAGCAGCACGGCGGACGGCACCCGGCTCATCACCTGGACGCCGAACTCCGGCAACAACCAGAAGTGGACCTTCAGCCGGCAGGCGGACGGCGGTTACGAGCTCAGGAACGTCCACTCCGGCAAGTGCGCCGACGTCGAGAGCGGCTCCACCAGCGCCGGCGCCAGGATCATCCAGTGGACCTGCCACGGCGGGCCGAACCAGCGCTGGACCGTCACCCGGCAGACCGACGGCTCGTACACGGTCGCGTCCGTCGCCGGCGGCCTGCTGATGACCACGGCGTCCACGACCGACGGCGCTGCGGTGACCCAGCAGCCGGACACGGGCGGTGCCCTGCAGCGCTGGTCGATCGGCTGACACCCCGCCCGGGCCGACCGCGGCGGCGGGGCCCGGGGGCGGCCGGTAGCGTGGGCGGCCAGGGGAGGGACGAGACGAACCGTCGGCGCAATCGAAGGGCGGACTTCCCCTGGTGCCCTCCCGCGATACCGACACCCCCCGCACCTGGCCCGCCGTCTGCCTCACCGTCGGCGTGCTCGCCGTCGCCAACCTGCTCCTGCACCGCTGGTCCGGAGCGGCGGCCCTGGTGACGTCCGGCGTGGTCTGCGGACTGCTGCTCGGCCTGCTCCGGTGGGCCGGCGGCACCTGGGCGGACGCGGGCCTGGCCCCCGGCACCCTGCGCCGCGGTGCCCGCTGGGCGCTGGCCCTGATCGGCCTGGTCGGCGTCGTCTACCTGGCCGGGGCGCTGCTGCCGGTCACCAGGACGCTGTTCGAGGACCGGCGTCACGAGGGGATGGACGGGGCCGAGCTGGCGTTGCGGGTGTGGGTGCTCGTGCCCGTCGGCACCGTCCTGCTGGAGGAGGTCGCCTTCCGCGGGGTGCTCTACGGCCTGGTGGCCCGGGCCCGGGGCACCGGATGGGCGACGGCCGTCTCGAGCCTGCTGTTCGGGCTGTGGCACGTCCTGCCCTCGCTGGGCCTTTCGACCGCGAAACCGGCGCTGACCACGGTCTTCGGCGACTCGGCGCCCGGCGCCGTCCTCGCGGTGGCGGCCGCCGTGCTCTTCACGGCGGCCGCGGGCGCCCTCTTCTGCGAGCTGCGCCGGCGCAGCGGCAGCCTGCTCGCGCCGATGGGCCTGCACTGGGCGGTCAACGCGCTCGGCTACGTCTTCGGCTTCCTGCTGCGCTGAGCGGCGGCTCAGCCCGCGGGATGGATGACGTCCCTGAGCCGGTCCAGGTCCCGGGGTGTGAATCCGGTGGGCCGCAGGACCGCGTTCCAGCCGTCGACGTACGCGGCCTTGTAGGTGTGTCCGTGGCCGTCGGGCACTCCCGTGGAGAACGGCAGATCGGCGGTGACCTGCCAGAACGTCACGAACGGTATCCAGACCATCGAGCCGAGCACGTCGGACCCCGGCGCCTCGCCGATCCAGTCGGGTTCGGAGAGGACCAGATCGGGGCTCCACCAGACGATCGGGTCGGAGGGGTGCATGAGGTACAGCACCCTGGTGTCGTTCCACGGGGCGTCCGTCGGCGGGATCCCGGCGGTCGGGTCGTCGGTGAACCGGACGGTCCGCCCGTCCTTGTAGACGGGCTCGATCTCGGGGCTCCCCGGCTCGCGGTGATCGCTGAACTCCCGGAAGAGGGTGTTGAAGGCGGGCGGCCCGGCGAACAGCGTGCCCGCGGTGCGGTTGCGCAGGTCGTACTCGCCGCTGAAGGCGGCCTCACCGCCGAACGAGCCCAGGCTCTCGCCCGCCACGAACAGCCGCGGGCGCCGGTCCTGCGGCAGCTGGGACCAGACGTCGTAGACCGCGTCGAAGAGCTCCCGGCCGGCCTCGCGGGCCTTGGACTGGTCGACGAGGTACGACAGCCACGACGGCAGGTACGAGTACTGCAGCGCCACGGTGGCGGTGTCGCCGTTCCCCAGGTACTCGAAGGAGTCCACGGCGGCGGGGTCGACCCAGCCGCTGCCGGTGGTGGTCACGACCAGCAGGTTCTCCCGGTCGAAGCCGCCGGCCCGCCGCAGGTCCGCGACGGCGCGCCCGGCCCGCGCCTCCGCGCTGTCGGCCGTCGCCAGACCCGCGTAGGCCCGTACGGGCTCCTGCGCCGCGCGGTGGGTGAACGCGCCGATCTGCGCGGCCGTCGGCCCGCCGCCCGCGAAGGCCCGGCCCTGGTAGCCCAGCGAGTCCCACGGCACCAGCGAACCGGGCCCGCCCGAGCGCAGGGCGGAGGTGGGCTGGTGGACGCCTTCCGGCGTCGTCGTGTCCCGCAGCGAGAAGGCCTCGTTCGCCGCGCTCACGATGCCGCCCAGGAGCACCCCGCTGAACACGGACCAGGCGAGCCCGGCGACCACGATCCAGCCGACCGCCTTGGCCGCCCGCCGGCCGATCCAGCGGGAGAGGAGCCGGGCGGCCCCGTGGTAGAGCCGGCGCAGGCCGCGCCCGGTGAGCAGGAGCAGGAGGAAGACGAGGACCGCGATGAACGGGCAGGCGACGGCGCCGGGGACGCTGTAGTCGGTGACGTCCATCAGGGCGCGGATCTCGTGCTGCCAGTACTGTCCGAGCCCGAACGAGACGCCGAACAGCACGCCCGCGGTGACCAGCAGGACCTGCCACGACCTGCGGGAGGCCGGTCGTGCCTCCCGGTCGGCGAAGGCGCGCCACACCACGGCCCCGACCACCCCGAGTCCGTACCCGATGGCCGCGCTGATGCCGCAGATCAGACCCTGCAGGACGCCACCGCGGGGGAGCAGCGACGGGGTGAAGGACAGACAGGCGAGCAGGAGCGCGCCCCAGGAGCCGGGCAGGGTGAGGCGCGGCCACCGACGGCGGCGCGGGCGGGAGTCCGCCGGCGCCTCCTCGGCGGGGGCGGCGGCCTGCGGAACGGGCTGATCCGGAGTCATGGCGGTCCTCCGCCGCCATGGTCGCAAGCGCGCGCCACCCCTGCCACCGGGACGGGACGGGGCCGCCCCCGCTCCGCCGGCCGGCCGCCGCGCCGCACCGGCACGGCGCCCGCGTCAGCGCTTCAGCTGTGCGTCCAGCCAGGTGAGGACCTCCGGCGTCACGGGGTCGGTGATGTCGGCGAACTCCTCGTGCTTCTTGAGGAACTTGGCGACGTACGGGCAGACCGGCACGATCCGCAGGCCGGCGGCGCGGACGTCGGTCAGGGCCTGCTCGACGAGGATCGAGGCGAGGCCCTGGCCCGCGTAGGCGTCGTCGATCTCGGTGTGGAAGAACACCCGGCGGTCCTCGCGGTCGCGGTAGGCCGTCAGGCCGGCCCGCTGGTCGTCGACGAGGATCTCGTAGCGGTGGCGGGCGTCGACGCGACGGACGACGGGGGTGGTGGTCTGCTCGCTCATGAGGGTCCTTCGGGTCGGTTCGGGGTTCAGGCGCGGGCGGGGTTCTTGCGGGGCGTGATGACGGCGTTCGGCAGGGCGGGGGCCGGGAGTCGGGCGCCGGGGTAGCCCTCGACGCTGCCGAAGCGGTCGGAGGCCCGCTCCCAGTCCTCCCGTGCCTCGACGATGTCCTGGTGGCTGCGGCCGATGAAGTTCCACCACATCACGATCTCCTCGTCGAAGGGCGTGCCGCCGATGAGGACCGTGCGGGCCGGGTGGGCGGAGGCGTTGGCGAGGGTGAGGGAGGTGCGGCCGGGGGCGGCGTAGCCGAGTTCCGCGCGGTCCAGCGGGGTGTCCTCGAAGCGTACGGCGCCGTCGTCGACGAGCAGACCGTGCTCGAAGTCCGGGTCGACGTCGAGGACGACGGTGGCTCCGGGGTCGATCAGGATCTCGGCCCCGAGGAGCGGGGTGAAGGTGCGGACGGGGGAGGTGTCGCCGGCCAGCGTCCCGAGGAACACCCGGACTTCGGCGCCGTCGACGCGCAACGGCCGCGGCGCGTGGTGCTGGAAGTCGCGCGGGGCGTGCCGGTGCGCGTCCGGGAGGGCGACCCAGAGCTGCACGCCGTGCAGGACGGTGGTGTCGGGGGTGGAGACCTCGGTGTGGGCGATGCCGTGGCCGCCGGTCATGAGGTTGATCTCGCCGGGACGTACGGGGGCGTGGGTGCCGAGGCTGTCGCGGTGCTCGATCTCGCCGCTGAAGAGCCAGCTGACCGTCTGCAGCCCGGTGTGGGGGTGCGGGGCCACGTCCATGCCGCCGGAGTCGGCGACCCGGTCGGGGCCGTAGTGGTCGGCGAAGCACCAGGCGCCGATGAGCGTCCGGGCCCGCTGCGGCAGGGTGCGCCGCACGGTCATCGCCCGCGGCCCGCCGAGCGGCACGTCCCGGGCGGTGAGGACCTCCACCTTCGTCTGCTCCATCGCGCGGCCCTCTTTCCCAGGTAGTTTCGCTTTCAACAATTATGGGTGATCATAGTCGTGAAGGCTACCCGCGACAACAAGGTGAAGGAGCACACGGTGAGCGAGACGGTACCCACCGCGGCCGCCCGCAGGGCGAACGGCCGGATCTACCTCGACAAGCAGAGCCCCGCCGCGTACCGGGCACTGGTCGGCACCGCCGACGCCGTCCGCGCGACCGCCGCCGAGGCGGGCCTCGACCGGATCCTGGTCGAACTGGTCAACCTGCGCGTGTCCCAGCTCAACGGCTGCGCCTCCTGCCTCGACGTGCACACCAGGGCCGCGCTGCGCGCCGGCGAGACCACCCGGCGCCTGGGCGTGCTCGCCGCCTGGCGGGACACCGAACTCTTCACCGCCCGCGAGCGCGCCGCGCTCGGCCTCGCCGAGGCCACCACCCACCCCGCCGACGCCCTCGCCCAGGAGCGGGCCTACGCGGAGGCGGGCGAGGTGCTCACCGACGACGAGCTGTCCGCCGTCATCTGGGTGGCCATCACCATCAACGCCTTCAACCGCGTCTCGATCCTGAGCAAGCACCCGGTGCGCGAGGCGCCCGCCCGCTGAACGGGCGCATCACCGGCGGCACGACCGTCCTGCTGCCGCGGTCGGCCGCCCTCCTCGGGCCCTTCGCGCCGGGGCGGTGACCCGCCCCGGCCCGCCGGGCTCCCGGCTCAGACCACCGACAGGACGATCTTGCCGGTCGTCCGGCCCCGCTCGCCGAGCTCGTGCGCCTTGGCGGCCTCGGAGAGCGGCAGGACGGTGTCGACGACCGGGCGCAGCGCACCGCTCTCGACCAGGGCCGTGATCTCGCGCAGACCGAGGTGGTCGGGCTCGACCAGGACGAACGACGCCCGCACGCCGTCGGGAACGACGGCCGGCACGTCGTCGCCGCTGGGCAGCGTGATGAGCCTGCCGCCGGGGCGCAGCACCTTCAGGGAACGCTCCGCCGTCTCCCCGCCGAGGGCGTCGATCACGACGTCGACATCCAGGACCGCGTCCTCGAAGCGCACCTCCCGGTAGTCGATCACCTCGTCCGCGCCGAGTTCCCGGACCAGCTCGTGCTTGGCGGCGCTCGCGGTCCCGATCACGTACGCGCCGCGGGCCTTGGCGATCTGGACGGCGAAGTGGCCCACGCCACCGGCCGCGGCGTGCACCAGCACCCGCTCGCCCGGCCGTACCCGCGCCGCGTCCACCAGGGTCTGCCAGGCGGTCAGGGCCGCGAGCGGCAGAGCCGCGGCCTCCACGTGGCTGAGGGACGCAGGCTTCGGCGCGAGGTGCCGGGCCGGCGCCACCACGTACTCCGCGTATCCGCCCGCCTGGCGCGGGAACAGGGGCATGCCGAAGACCTCGTCGCCCGGCCGGAAGATCCCGACGCCGGGCCCGACCGCCTCGACCGTGCCCGACACATCCCAGCCGACGATCGGCGGCGCGCCCCACTCGATGACCACGCCGGTCGCCCGGGTCTTCCAGTCCACCGGGTTCACCCCGGCGGCGTGCACCCGCACCAGGACCTCGTTCAGGCCCGGCTCCGGACGCTCCGTCTCGCGCTCGACGAGCTGCTCGGGACCGCCCCACCGCTCCACGACCACCGCACGCATGCTTCCGCCTCGTTCCTTGCTCGGCTCGGCCGGCCGGTGTCTCCTCCGACCGGTGTCCGCCGGAACCCCTCCGGCGGCGACACGTCCACGATCCCGGCTGTCGGCCCCCGCGGGTATTGGCCGTACGGCCACTATGTGTCAGGATTTGGCCATGAACCTGGCCATGGACGAGACCCACCGGGAAACGCCCGTTCCGCTGGTCCACCGCGTCGCGGTGCTGGCCCTGCCCGGGGTCCCGCCCTTCGAACTGGGCATCCCCCCGCGCGTCTTCGGCAGCGCCGAGGACGCCGGGGGCCGGCCGCTGTACGAGGTCACCGTCTGCACCGCCGACGGCGCAGCCGTCATGACCGACGCCGGCTTCGTCGTGCAGCCGGCGGCGGGGCCCGAGGCGCTCGACGCGGCCGACACCGTGGTCGTACCGCCGACGCACGCCATGCCGGAACTGGCCCACGGCGGCCCGCTCCCGCCCGAGGTCGCCGCGGCCATCGCCCGGATCCGGCCCGGCACCCGCCTGGTGTCCATCTGCTCCGGCTCGTACGTCCTCGCGGCAGCCGGTCTGCTCGACGGGCGGCCGGCCACCACCCACTGGAACCTCGCACCGGAGTTCCGGCAGGCGTATCCCGAGGTCAAGGTCGACGACGAGGTGCTCTTCGTCGACGACGGCGACGTCCTCACCTCGGCCGGGGTGGCCGCCGGGGTCGACCTCTGCCTGCACATCGTCCGCCGCGACCACGGCGCGGCCGTCGCCAACCGGGCCGCCCGGCTGTGCGTCGTACCGCCGTGGCGGGACGGCGGGCAGGCCCAGTTCATCGACCGGCCCGTGCCCGAGCCGACCCTCGCCAGCACCACCGCGACCCGGGCCTGGGCCCTCGAACACCTCGGCGAGCCGCTCACCCTCGGCCGGCTCGCCGAGCACGCCCGGATGAGCCTGCGGTCGTTCACCCGGCGCTTCCGCGACGAGGTCGGCATGACCCCGGGGCAGTGGCTCACCGCGCAGCGCCTCGATCTGGCCAAACAGCTCCTGGAGACCACCGACCTCCCCATCGACCTCGTGGCGCACCGGGCCGGCATCGGCTCCGGCAACTCCCTGCGCGCGCACATGCGGACCGCCTTCGGGGTCTCGCCGGCCGCCTACCGCCGCGCGTTCGGCGCCTCCGACACCGCGGGTACGGCCGGCCTGGCGGGCGCGGCCGGCGCGGCGGGCACAGGCGGCGTGGCGGGCACAGGCGGCGTGGCGGGCGCGGTGGAGCCGGCCCGATAGGCCCCCCGTTCGGGGGTGCGCCGTTCCCGGCCTTCGTGATGTGATCGTCCGCGGTGCCGACAGGGCTCGCCCGCCCCGACCACGGCACCCCGAACCGGGAGGGAAACCGCACCTTGGACGCGACACCCCTGCAGGACCTGGCAGCACCCGACGGCGTGTGCTTCGGGTGCGGAAGCGCGCACCCGACCGGCCTGCGGATCCACAGCCACTGGGACCCGGACGGCGTCCACGTGGTCAGCACCCACCTGCCCGACCCGCAGTACACGGGCTGGCCGGGACTGGTCTACGGCGGCTTCCTCGCGATGCTCGTCGACTGCCACTCGAACTGGACGGCGATGGCGTACCACTACCGCGCCGAGGGCCGAGAGCCCGGCAGTCTGCCGCGCATCGAGTGCGTGACGGGAGAGCTGGGCATCAAGTTCCTGCGCCCGACGCCCATGGGCACGGAGCTGACCCTCAGCGCCCGCGTCGAGGGCGAGCTCGGCCGCCGCAGCCGCGTGATCTGCAAGGTCCGCGCCGGAAAGACGCTGGTCGCCACCGGGGACTCCGTCTTCGTGCGCGTCGACACCGCGAAGCTCGCCGAGAACGCCCACAGCGCCTCGGCGAGCTGACCCCGCCGACGGCCCCTCGCCAGGGGCGCGCGACCGTGCCCGCGGACACCCGACGCCCGACGGCGGCCCGCGGCGCGGCCGCGCGTCCCCGCCCGGGATCCGGGTCCGCGGCCCGATCCGTGGTCTGATGCAGGCAGACCGTGCCGCTGTGATCCCCCTCGGATGGCCCGATGAGCACCCCGCACCCCCCGGCGCCCCCGGCGCTGTCCACGGCGGAGCCGGAGCCCCGGCACGCCGGATGGCTGGAACTCTTCTTCGACCTGGTCTTCGTCGCCGTCGTCGCCCAGCTCTCGCACGGGCTCCAGGGCGATCCCGGCCGGCACGAGTTCGGCGTCTTCCTCGCCCTCTACTTCCCGCCGTGGTGGCTGTGGGCGAACCTCACCGTCTCGGCCAACCTCTTCCAGGACGACAGCGCCCGTCGCCGCGTCACCCTGCTGGCCGCGATGCTGTGCCTCGCCGTGATGGCCGCCGCGGTGCCCGAGGCCGACGGCGACCGGGCACCCGCCTACGCCCTCGGCTACGCGGGCACCCGCCTCGTCCTGCTCGCCCTGTGGTGGCCCGCCACCCGCCTGCCCGCGCCCCACACCGTGCCCCGCTGGCGGCCGTTGACCTACTGCCTGCTCTCCGGACTGCTCTGGGCCGGCTCCGCCGCGGTCCCGTCTCCCTGGCGCTACGGCGTGTGGGCCGTCCTGCTCGTGGCGGAGATGGCCCTGCTGCTGACCGCACGCGGGCGAGCCATCCCCGGACGGGTCCACACCGGCCATCTCGTCGAACGGGTCGGGCTGTTCGTCATCATCGTCCTCGGCGAGTCGGTGCTGGCCCTCATCACCTCCACCGACCACACCTGGACCGCCCGCGCCGGGGTCGTGGCGGTGCTCGGATTCGTCCTGCTGGCCGCGTTGTGGTGGTCGTACTTCGACTTCGCCTCGACGGCGGCCGAGCACGTCATCGGCGCCGCCGGCACCCGCGAGGCCTACCTCCTCGCCCGGGACGTCGGCGGCTTCCTGCACTTCTTCGTCACCGCCGCCGTCATCTCGATGGCCGCGGGCCTGGCCACCGCCGTCGAGCAGTCAGGAGACCCGCACCTGGCCCGGGGCGCGGTCTGGGCCCTCGCGGGCGGGCTGGCCGCCTACCACGCGGCGCACGCGCTGATCGCGCTGCGTTTCGGGCGCCCGCTGCCCCAGGTGGCCGTCTGGGCGCTGCCCGGCATCGCCGTACCGCTCCTGGTCGTCCTCGGCACGCGGGTCCTCGCGCCCTGGCTGGTCGTCCTGATCCTCGCGGCCGAGGCCATCGCCCACCTGCTGTACGCCAAGGCCGTGCTGTCCCGCCGTGCGGCGGCGTCCTCCTGACGGGCTGTCAACCCCGGTCGCCTGGCGGTGGATCGCGGCGCGGGCTCCCGGCCGGATCACCTGTTCGGGGACTGTGCCCCGGAGCCCGGGACTGGCTCAATGGGGAGCGGCGGGGCAGGGCATCGGCGATGGGGTGATGAGCGGTGGCGACCGACCGGTACGGTCACGACTTCCACAACGGCACGACGGAGGCGGCCGGGCACCTGGACCGTGCCGTCGAGGACCTGCTCTTCTTCCGCCCCGCGGTGGCCGACGCGGTCGAGGAACTGCTCGCCGCCGCGCCCGCCGCACCGGTCGCGCACGCCTTCGGCGCCTATCTCGGGGTGCTGGGCACGGAGCCCGCCGACGCCGCGGCGGCGCGTCGCCGCTTCGACGCCTTCGCCGCCGGACTCGACACGACCGCCCTGCCGCCGAGGGAGCGCCTGCACACGGCCGCCGCCGCCAGGCTCCTCGCGGGCGACCTGCGCGGCGGCAGCGCGCTCCTCGAAGAGCTGACGGAGAGATATCCGCGGGACGCGCTCGCGCTCTTCGTGGGACACCAGCTCGACTTCCTCACCGGGGACGCCCTGCGCCTGCGGGACCGGATCGGCGGCGCCCTGTCGGCCTGGGAGGAGGACGACCCCCACCGCGGCCCGCTCCTCGGCATGTACGCCTTCGGCCTGGAGGAGTGCGGGCACTACACCCACGCCCGCGAGACCGGAGCGGCCGCCGTCGAGCTGAACGGCCGGGACGTGTGGGCCATCCACGCCGTCGTGCACACCTACGAGATGCAGGGCCGCTTCGCCGAGGGCCTCGCCTATCTCGACGCACGCACCGACGACTGGTCGGCGGGCAACTTCCTGACGGTCCACAACTGGTGGCACTACGCCCTCTACGCCCTGGAGGCGGGCCGCGCCGACACGGCCCTCGACATCTACGACGCCGTCCTGCACCACGCGGGGTCGCGGGGCCTCGCGATGGAACTCCTCGACGCCGCAGCCCTGTTGTGGCGGCTGCATCTCGCGGGATCCGACCAGACCCGCCGCTGGGAGGCGCTGGCCGACGCATGGGCGGCGCGGGCCGATCCGCCGTTCTACGCCTTCAACGACGTGCACGCCGTCATGGCGTACGTCGGCGCCGGCCGGGTCGGACAGGCGCGCGACCTGATCGCCGACCGCCGCCGCTGGCTTGCGGAGCCGGGCGCGGGCACCGGCAGCAACCACGCGATGACCGCGACCATCGGCCTGCCCGTGTGCGAGGCGCTCGTCGCGCACGCGGCGGGGGACCACGACACCGTCATGGAACTGCTCTGGCCCCTGCGGCGGCGCCTGCACGAGTTCGGCGGCAGCCACGCCCAGCGCGACGCCCTCCAGCGGACCCTGCTCGAAGCGGCCCTGCGCTCCGGCCGCCACGACACGGCCCGCCTGCTGCTCAGCGAGCGCACCGCGCTGCGCCCGGACAGCCCGTACAACTGGCTGAGCCGGGCCAGGCTGGCCGACGCCCTGGGCGACGCGACCCGGGCCGCGACCGCCCGCGCGCGAGCCCACAGACTGGGCAGAGCAGGGGACTTGACGACCGACCACTTCTGACGGCCGCCCCTCGGCTACGCAGGCCAGGAGCCCCCGCTCCTGGCCTGCGGCATGCGCAGCGGTCCAGGGCCTGTGGATACCGGCTCCCGGCCGTCGCCCGCGAGCCCCGGGTTTCGCCCACGGGTTTCGCCCCCGGCCCCGGCCGTCACCCGCCCCCAGCCCCCGCCCCGCGACCCGGCGGCGCCCCCGTCAGCCCAGTGACACCGTCGCCCTGTGCACCGCCCCCAGCGTCCCCGGGGTGACCCGCAGTCTCAGTGCGGAGCCCGTCGAGACGACCTCCACGGACGGGTCGTGGGAGGTCACCGCGGCCACGGGACGGTCCCAGGTGAGGTCGATGGCGTCGCCCGTGCGCAGGGGGCCGGAGACGCAGACCGTGGCGGTCCCGCCCGTCTCGCGGACCAGGGCGCTCGCCGGCTGCGAGGCGGTCAGCGGACCCACCGTGCCGGCGAGCCAGAAGTTGACCGCGGTGAGGCCGAGCGAGGGGACCCGGACGCCCTGCTGCTCGTTGCTGTTGGCCAGGACCGTGAGCCAGGAGGCGTCGGCGGCCCGGGCCGAGGTCTGCTGGGCCGTCGCGCCGGGCATGAGGACATAGGCGTAGGTCGCCCAGGTCGGATCCGTGCCGTGGTCGAACCACAGCGTCAGATAGCGGCGGGTGACCGGATCCGTGACGGCCGAGAGGTTGATGGCGGACCAGGTCCCGGTACGGGCCTCGCGCAACGCCCTGACGGTGGCGCCGCCGGGGAAGACGTACCCCGCGTGACCGGCCAGATGCGCCCAGCGCGCCCCGGTCAGCGTGGCGCTCCAGCCCAGCGCGGTGGACTGGGCGGTGCCGTCGACGGTGAAGGCGTGCGTGCCGGACGCGCCCAGGTTGCGGTTCTCGACGACGGACTCGACGCCCGTGCCGTCCCGGCCGTGGATGCCGGCGCCCAGACAGACCACCGCGTCGTCCAGGAAGAACCAGGACTTCTTCGCCAGCAGGGTCGAGGAGAGGCCCTTGAGGTACTGGCCGACGGCCGCGTAGGTGCCGTCGTGTGCCCCGCCTACCCAGCGCACGTCCGGGCGGGCCGCGCCCCACGTTCCGCCCGCGCCGTCCGCGAGGGGCTTGCGGGAGGCGGTGGTGCCGGGCAGCCGGTAGGGGTCGACGGTCGGCCAGAAGTCGTCGCAGTACTGCCCGTTGGCGAACGTGTCGCCCCACCAGTAGAGCATCCCGGAGCCGCTGTGCCAGGCCCGGAGGTTCTCGCCGTTGCCGTTCTCGTAGTACGTGATCCGGTTGGACGCCATGGCCAGGGAGGCCGCCCAGCCGGGCCCGCGGTGCACCGCCCGGTCCATCGAGGGGAAGAGCCGGTGCCCGGTCGGCTCCGCCGTGCCGGTCGCGACGGCGTCGTCGACGGCCTTGAGCCGGGCCAGTTGGGCGACGCCGAGCGCGCTGTCGGACAGGACGGGACGGTAGTAGTCCCGCGTGATCCAGCCCTTGATCATCCGGTCCCAGCGGCTCTTCTCCGCCGTGGACGCGCCGGCGCCGAGCAGTGCGATGCAGGCGATGATCCCGTGTCCGCGCAGATGGGCGTCCTGGTGGATGCCGGCCGGGTCGCTCTTCTGCACGCCCCGGCTGACCGCGCGCCCCGACACCGCGTCCATGGCGAGGCCGTTGAAGACGAACGGCGCGTACGCCTTCTCCACGGAGTCCAGGACGACCTGCCGGCCCGGGTCGGTGACCTCCCACGCGCTCCCCTTCAGCAGGGCGAACAGCAACGAGAGCCCGCCGAGCATGACGGAGCCGTAGGACCCCGCGTAGGGGACGTAGAGGTGCTGGACGAAGCCGCCGTCCTGGTACAGCCCGTCGCCGGTGGTCACGTACGGGAAGACGGGCGAGAGGGCGTCACGGGCGAGGGCCAGCTTCGCGGCGGTCCCGCCCAGCGCACCCCGCAGGGCGAGGACGCGGCACAGGTCGACGCGGTTGGCGCCGGTGGACGTGCCGCTGTACGCGGCGACGGCGCTGTCGGGCACGAAATGGTCGACCGCGGCGCAGTGGTCGGCGATCCGGGCGGCGCCGAGGTGCTCGTACAGCATCACGTCGATGTCGAGCAGGGCCTGCGGAGCGCCTATCTGCCAGCTGTACCAGTTGCCGTACCGGGCCTGTGCCTGGTTGTACGCCTGGTCGTGCAGGTGGTCGAGGCCGGCGAGGATCTCGTCGCGCAGCGCCGGGTTCCCGGTCAGTCCGGTGCCGGGCTGACTGTACGCCTCGGCCAGGGTGCGCAGCCGGTTGAAGCTGCTGTGGAGATTGCCGGAGTACGTGTACGACTCGGCGTCCGTGTCGGGCTCCGGGTCGGCGTAGGGCAGGTCGGGCCAGAGGGAGCCGGCCGCCGGTGACATGGTGGAGCGCAGGTTCGCGGCGGAGCTGCCCAGGGCGGCGAGCTTGCTCGCGAACGGTTCGGCGGTGGGGGAGAAGCCGCTGCCGAGGATCAGGTCCCGCCACGCGAGGCGCAGGGTGCCGTAGGCGTCGGCGGCGGCCGCGGTGCCCGCCGCGGCGACGGGGGTGAGGGCCGCGGCGGCGACGGCCGCGCGCAGCAGACCGCGTCGGGACACTGAAGGCATGTGACCACCTCTCAGGGGAGGGGAAGACGGCGTGCGGGGCGGAGCGGGGGAGAGGGACCGCTGGGGACGACCGGGGAGCAAGCGCTTTCTCCCATGGCCGGAAACACCCCGTCAAGAAGCGTGCGCCCGATCCGCAAAATCGTTTGAGTCCGGGCGGCGGGACCGGCAGGATCGGACGAACCGATGAGTTCTTCCCGGCACCGCGGTCTGTCAGAGTGACCCGCCCCCGTGCGGAGGACACTCACCTGACGGAAGGCACCATGCTCGCTCCCCACGCAACACCGCCCCTTTCCCCCGCACGCGTCACCGTCGTGCTGCGGATCCTCGTGCTGTCCACCTTCGTGGTCCTCCTCAACGAGACGATCATGGTCAACGCGATCCCGCGTCTGATGCGCGAGTTCGAGGTCAGCGCGGCAGCCGCCGGGTGGCTGTCCACGTCCTTCATGCTCACCATGGCCGTCGTCATCCCGGTGACGGGCTGGTTCCTCCAGCGCGTGACGACACGGACCGCCTTCGGCCTGGCCATGTCGCTGTTCCTGGCCGGCACGGCGCTGGCCGCGGCCGCGCCCGCCTTCCCCGTCCTGCTGGCCGCCCGGGTCATCCAGGCCGGCGGCACGGCCGTCATGATGCCGCTGCTCATGACCACCCTGATGACGCTCGTCCCCCCGCAGGACCGCGGCCGGGTCATGGGCAACGTCACCCTCGTCATCTCCGTCGCACCCGCCCTCGGCCCCGCGGTCTCCGGCGTGCTGCTGCAACTGGGGACGTGGCGCCTGCTGTTCCTGGCCGTGCTGCCCATCGGCGTGGCCATGGCCCTGTTCGGCCGGCGCAAGCTGGTCGACACCGGCGAGCCGGTGGCCGGCCCGATCGACTGGCTCTCCGTTCCCCTGGCGGCGGCGGGCTTCGGCGCCCTGGTCTACGGCCTGAGCGAACTCGGCGCGGGCAAGGCCTCCCACGCGCCCGTTCCCCCGGCGGCCACGGCGCTGGTCGGCGCCGTCCTGGTCGGCCTGTTCGTCTGGCGGCAGCTGGCGCTCCAGCGTTCCTCCACCCCGCTCCTCGACCTGCGGGCCCTGACCTTCCGTCACTTCGCCGTGGCGCTGGGCCTGATGTGCGTGTCCTTCATGGGCCTGATGGGCGCCTTCATCCTGCTGCCGATCTATCTGCAGGAGGTGTGCGGCCTGAGCTCCCTGCAGACCGGCCTGCTCCTCATCCCCGGCGGCCTCACCATGGGCCTGCTCGGTCCGCAGGTCGGCAAGCTCTACGACAGGTTCGGCGCGCCGCGCCTGGTCGTGCCCGGAGCCGTGCTCACCGCGCTCTGCCTCGCGCTGTTCGCCCTCGCCGGCGAACAGACCTCGCCGTGGCTGGTGCTCGCCCTCCACGTGGCGCTGAGCGCGGGCATGGCCTTCGTCTTCACTCCGGTCTTCACCTCGGGCCTGTCCGTACTGCCGCCGCACCTCTACGCGCACGGCTCCGCCATCCTCGGCTCGCTCCAGCAGGTCTCGGCCGCCGTCGGCACCGCCCTGGTCATCAGCGTCATGTCGGGCCGCGCGGCCACGGCGGCTGCCGAGGGCCACGACGCCACCGGGGCCCTGGCCACCGGCGTGCGATGGGGATTCGGGATCAGCGCCGTGCTGGGCGTCCTGGCCGTCGGGCTCGCGCTGCTGGTCCGCACCCCGCCCGCTCCGCCGGAGGCGAAGGGCGAGGAGGGCGCCCCGACGGACGAGGCCGCCCACGCACCCTCCTGACGCCCCGGTACCTCGGCCCGGCGGTGCTCACGGGGTCACGATCGGGAACTCCGGCTCCAGGGGTTCGAGCACCGCGAGCAGCCGCGACGGGAGCGTGCGGTCGCCGGTCACGGTGATGCCGTCGGTGCCCTTTCCGGCGAGCGGCGAGGGCGCCCGCCACCCCGCCGCCTGCCCTCCCCGAAACGGCGATCAGGCTTCTCACCAGCGACTTTGCAGGGACATGCACGCCGTATCCTTTCCTGGGGCGGGGAGGAAAGAGGGGTTGTGTTCGGGGAGCAGTCGTTCGGTGTCGTTCTGCGTGGTCTGCGCCGGCGCGTCCGATTGACGATGGAGGAGCTGTCCGAGGCGTCCGGGGTGAGCGTCCGGGCCATCGGCGACATGGAGCGCGGACGGAGCCGGGTTCCGCAGCGGCGCACGGTGGTGGCCCTGGCCGAGGGACTCCGGCTCGGGGACGCGGAGCGCGAGGCGCTGCTCGCCGTGGCCGGGACGGCGCGTCCGACGCGCGCGGTCGCGGTCGCGGGGACGGTCGTCCCGCCGCGTACGGTGGGCGACTTCACGGGCCGCGAACGGGAACTGACGCTCCTGCGGGCGGCCGCCGAAGGGGTCGCGGCCGGCGGTGCGGCTCCGGTCTGGGTCGTCTCGGGCCCGCCGGGGTGCGGGAAGACGACGCTGGCGCTGAAGGCGGCGGCGGATCTGGCGGGGGAGTTCCCCGACGGGTCCTTCGTGGTCGACCTCCACGGCGTGGACGGGCCCGTGGACACCGGCGACGCACTGGTCAAGCTGCTGAGGGCCCTCAGGGTGTCGGACCGCAGGCTGGCGCAGGAGGACGCCTCCGGCCGGGCGGGTCTGCTGCGGGCGCTGCTCGCCGAGCGCCGGTGCCTGGTCGTGCTGGACAACGCCCGCGACGAGGGGCAGGTCCGGACGCTGCTGCCCGAGGGCGGGCGCAGTCTGGTGCTGGTCACCAGCCGCCGGCCCCTGACCGGTCTCGAGGACGTCAGCCGCCTGGTGCTCTGCGCGATGGCACAGGACGAGGCGGTCGATCTGCTGCGGCGGATCCTGGGCGAGGAACGGGCGGACGCGGAGGCCGAGGCCGTGGCGCGGGTCGCCGAGCTGTGCGGACGGCTGCCGCTGGCCCTGCGGGTGGCGGGAAACTGGCTGACGGTCCGCTCCGGGTGGAGCGTCGGGCACCTGGTCCGGCGGCTGGCCGACGAGGAGCGCCGGCTCGGCGCGCTCACCGCCGGCGACGTGCGGGTCGAGGCGGCCTTCGAGCTGTCCTACCGCCAACTCACCACCCAGGCCGCGCGGATGCTGCGGCTGCTGAGCCTGGTCCCGGGACCGGACATGACCGCCGCCTACGGCGCCGCCCTCACCGCCACCGGAGTCTTCGACGCCGAGGACGTGGTCAAGGAACTCGTCGAGGCCGGACTCCTGCAGGCCACCTTCACCGGCCGCTACCAACTCCACGACCTCATCCGCCTGTTCGCCCGCTCCCGGCTGTTCGAGGAGGAGGAGCCCGCCGAGCGGGAGGCGGCCGACGAGCGGCTGCGCGCCTGGCTGCTGGAGACCGCCAGGGTCGCCGGCCGCTGGTACCAGCCGAAGTACGGCGCGCCACCGCCCTCCTGGAAGGGCCTGGTCCCGCTGGAGACCGCCGACCAGGCACGCGCCTGGCTCGAGAGCGAAGCCCCCTCCTGGCTCGCCGCGCTGCGCGGCGCCGCGCAGCGCGGGCAGCACACCCAGGTCGTGGAGACCGCCCACGCCATGGAATGGTTCTGCGACCTGTCGGTCCACTGGGGGCACTGGCCCGAGGTCTTCGGGCTCGCGGCCGAGGCCGCCGCCGCGCTCGGCGACCCCTACCTCCGGGCGTTCCACCTCAACTGTCTCTCCTGGGCCCTGGTCAACTGCGAGAAACGGCACCAGGAGGCCGTCGTGCGGGCCGACGAAGGCCTCGAACAGGCCCGTCGCGCGGGCGACATCCACCAGCAGGTCTCGGCGCTGGTGCTCGGAGCCAGCGCGTACTGGGAACTCGGCGACGCCCGGCAGGTCGCGAAGCGGACCCGGGCCGCCATCGACCTGTCCGAGGACGCCGCCTACTACGAGGTCTGGCCCCAGGCCATGCGCCTCTTCGGCAGCTCCCTGCGGATGCTCGGCCGCGCCGACGACGCCCTGACCCAGTACCAGCGCGTCATCGCCTTCCTCGACTCGCCGGGCTGCCCGGTGAGCGGTCACGTCGCCGACATCTTCCGCACCCACACGATCCAGGGGCTCGGCCACGCCTACGCCGACCTGGGCCGGTGGCGCGAGGCCGCCGACCACTTCCGCGACGCCCAGGTCCGGTCGAGCCGCATCGGCATCGTCCACCGGGAGGCCGAACAGCTACGGCACCTGGGAGAGGCCCTCGTCGAACTGGGCGAGACGGAGGAGGCCCGCTACTGCCTTCAGCAGGTCCTCGCCCTCGGCGACGCGGCCGACGACAGGGACCTGAAGACCGCGCGGCAACTCCTGGACACGCTCGCCAAGGGGGCGGCGCCGGCCGCGGAGGACTCAGCCACGGTGCCGGTGCAGGGCGACGTGCACGGTGTCGAGGGCCTGGACGAGCGCGGCGCGGGCGGAGTCGGTGTCGCGTAGCGGATCGAGCACCATGAAGCCGTGGACGGTGCCGTGATAGCGCATGGACACCACCGGCACCCCGGCCGCCCGGAGCTTCGTGGCGTACGCCTCGCCCTCGTCGCGCACCACGTCGGCCTCGCTCGTCACCACCAGCGCCGGGGGGAGGCCGGCGAGCTGAGCCAGCGAGGCGCGCAGCGGTGACGCGGTGGCCTGCCGCCGCTGCCGTACGTCCGGCAGGTACTGGTCCCAGAACCAGCGCATGGTCGCGCCGTCGAGGAAGTAGCCGCTGGCGAACTCCCGGTAGGACGGTGTGTCGCAGCCGGCGTCGGTGACCGGGCACAGCAGCACCTGCTGCAGCAGCCGCACCCCTCCGCGCTCCTTCGCGAGGAGGGTCAGCGCCGCCACCAGGTTGCCGCCCGCCGAATCGCCCACGGCGGCCATCCGGCTGCCGTCCAGACCGATGTCGGAGCCCCGCTCGCAGATCCACCGCGCGACCGCGTAGCACTGCTCGACGGCGACCGGGTAGCGGGCCTCGGGGGCCCGCTCGTACTCCACGAAGACCACGGCGGCGTCGGCGCCGAGGGCGAAGGCGCGCACCAGGCGCCGATGGGTTCCGGCGTCGCCCAGCGCCCAGCCGAGACCGTGCAGGAACAGCACCACGGGCAGCTCGCCGACGCTGTCGGCGGGCCTGACCACCTGCACCCGCACATGGCCGGTCGGGCCGCCCGGAAGGGCCAACCACTCCGTGGTGGTGGCCTCCTCGTCGGCGGAGTCCTCGCCCTGCAGCCGCGCGAGGGACAGTCGCGCGCGTCGCAGATCCGGGTCCTGAGCCGAGGGCGGGCAGCTGTGCCGGGCCACGAAAGCCCGGGTGGGATGGTCCAGGACCGGCTGGCCGGCGGACGAAGGAGCGAGGTCGGTCACTCACGGTCTCCTGCCGGGAGAGGGCCTGAAGCGAAAAACGGGTCGGTGCGCCGGATTCCCGGCCGAGCGGGGACCTTACCCGAGGTACGGCCGGGGGTCAGCCCCTCGGCCCGTCCTGCGAGGTGCGCAGATCACGCCACTCCCGAGGAGAGACGCCGTACGCCGCGCGGAACGTCCGGCTGAAGTGGGCGGGACTGACGAAGCCCCACCGCTGGGCCACGGCGGACACCGTGGGGGCGGTGCGGCCCCGGCGGGCCAGCTCGCGGCCGCACTCCTCCAGCCGCCGCTGCCGGATGAACCTGCCGACGGTGGTCCCCTCGCCCTCGAACAGACGGTGGAGGTACCGGACCGAGATCCGGTGCTCCCGGGCGATGCCCTCCGGGGACATCTCGGGGTCGCCCAGGTTCCGGTTGATGTGGTCGAGCACGCGCCGCATCAGATGGCTCCGCGCGTCCGCCTCCGTGCCGCCCGCGTGGGCCCGTTCCGTGATCAGGGTGGCGAGCAGGTCGACGACATGGCCGGCCAGCCGGTTCGCGACGGCCGGCGGATAGGCGCCGGTCGGCGAGGAGGCCAGCGCGGTCAGGAACGGCGACAGCATCGCGCCGAAGCCGTCGCCGGTGCCGATGGCGTCGCCGGCGACCCGCCGGATGTCGCCGTCCGGCACGCCCAGGGCGCGCCGCGGCAGCTGGAAGACGTGCGTGGCGAACCGCCGCGGATAGTCGAAGGTGTACGGCCGGTTCGTGTCGTACACCACCAGGTCGCCCGCACCCACCTCGGCCCGCCTGCCCTCCTGGACGAAGGTGGCCGTGCCGGACACCTGGACCCCGACCGCCACCAGCGGCTCGGACGACCTGGCGATCAGCGCCGGTGTGCGGCTGGCCCGCTCCGCGTCGGCCTCGACGGTGGAGACCTGGAGATATCCGAGGCGGGCGCTGGAGATCCGGCCGTCGAAGGGCCCGTCCTCCCGAGGGGCGACCGTCATCGGCACCAGCGCCCTGCTCACCGCGTCGTTCCAGTACGCGACCTTGTCCCGGTCCGGAACGGAGGCGGTCGTCAACACCAGGCTCAATCTGCTCTCCGCTCAGGGGAAGTGGCTCCGCATCCAGAAGCCAAGCAGCGCGGGGCACCGGTCACCAGGCAGAACCACAGGCAGGAACGCAGCAGCGCCGGCGGTCCGAGGCCGGCGCCGGACACTGCACTGAGGGGCAAGGCGTGGTGCGTGGCGTGACAACAGACGGCCGCGGCCCCGCCGTAGCGTGACGGTGTTCCGTCGCCGCACCGAGGCCCGGGACAGCCCCTTCGCACCGAGGAGAAGCACCGTGCCGTACATCACCGTGGGCCAGGAGAACACCACCGCCATCGACCTCTACTACGAGGACCAGGGGGCCGGGCAGCCGGTCGTCCTCATCCACGGCTTCCCGCTCGACGGGCACTCCTGGGAGCGTCAGAGCGCCGCGCTGCTCGACGCGGGCTACCGCGTGGTCACGTACGACCGCCGCGGTTTCGGGCAGTCCTCGCAGCCGACGACCGGCTATGACTACGACACCTTCGCGGCCGATCTGAACACGGTCCTGGAGACCCTGGACCTGAGGGACGCCGTTCTCGTCGGCTTCTCGATGGGCACCGGCGAGGTCGCCCGCTACGTCTCCCGGTACGGCTCCGAGCGCATCGCCAAGGTGGCCTTCCTGGCCTCGCTGGAGCCGTGCCTGCTCAAGAGCGACGACAACCCGGACGGCGTCGCCCCCAAGGAGTTCTTCGACGGGATCGTGGCCGACGTGAAGGCCGACCGCTACGCCTACTACACCGCCTTCTTCAACGACTTCTACAACCTCGACGAGAACCTGGGCAGCCGGATCAGCGAGGAGGCGGTCCGCAGCAGCTGTAACACCGCCGCCCGCGGCGGCTCCTTCGCCGCGTCCGCCGCGCCGTCGACCTGGTACACCGACTTCCGTGCCGACATCCCCGCCGTCGACGTCCCCGCCCTGATCCTGCACGGCACCGCCGACCGCATCCTGCCCGCCGACGGCACCGCGCGCCCCTTCCGCAAGGCGCTCCCCTCGGCCGAGTACGTCGAGATCGAGGGCGCTCCGCACGGCCTGCTGTGGACGCACGCCGAGGAGGTCAACACCGCCCTCCTCGCCTTCCTGGCGAAGTAGCCCACCGGGCAGGGGCCGCCCCGCGCGCGGGGCGGCCCGTCCTTCGCCCTCCGGCGGGCGTCAGTGCTCGCAGAGGGAGAACTCCCGCTCGTAGAGCTGCTCGTTGTGCTCGTCGACGAAGAACTTGCGCTCCTGCATGAGCTGCTCGCGGTACTCCTTGGCCTGGTCGAGCGTCATGGTCGAGGTCGCGGACCAGGGCTGCTGCGGGGGCACGTCGGAGGTCGAGACGATGGGCTCCGACGGGTCGACCAGGAAGAACGCCAGGATCTTGCGATGGCCCGGCCGGGTCGGGTCCGCGAGGCGGAACGAACCGACGCGGTGCTGGAGTATGTTCGGAAACGCCAGGCAGCGGCCCGCCGGGGTCGAAGCCGATCCCAGCACCTGGTTCAGCGCGTCCTCGTTCTCCAGGCCGTAGACCTCGCGCATCCCGTCGTCGTCGCTCTGCTCGTACTCCGGGTCGTCGAGGGCGGTGCGGAAGCTCAGCCGGCTCTCGGTGATGTTCTCGCTGTCCCAGTAGTAGATGCCGGTCGAGACGATCCGCTCGTTCACCATCCCCTCGACATGCCAGGAACCGCCGGCGTACTCGGGCTTCTCGGGGGTGAGGTGGATGGTGGCCAGCTTCACGATGACCTGGAGGCGGCGACCGCGCAGATCGACGCGGGAGGCGGCGTCGGGCAGCTCGGGCCGGGTGAAGGCCGGGGCGTCCGGGACGACCGGGGAGCGGTTCTCCCACCAGGCGTCGTGGGCCTCCGACCACGCGTCGCGGGCCTCGTGGAAGGCCGCGTCGTCGCTGTAGTCGGACCTGTCCGGATACCGCGGCTCCGTGGCCTCGTACCACCCGAAGGGATCGGCCTCGATCCGCAGCGGCCGGGGATGGCGCAGATCGGTGAGCACGTTCTCCCAGAGCGGGCGCATACGGGCGATCAGGTCAGGGAGGACCGCGGTCAGCTCGTGATGGGTCTCCGGATGCACGTTGTTGACGTACGAACGGAGGGCGACCTCGCCGTCCTCACCGATCTCGACGTCCGTGGGCAGCCACTGGAACCTCTCCGAGAACTCGTGCTTCGAGTAGCGGTCCGTCGGGTTCCGCCACGCGCTCTCGGGCGCTCCGCTGACGTCTCTCACCAGGCAGAACAGCGAGGGATGCACCAGATCGAGGACCTGCCCGTCGGAACCGGGGTGCCAGTCCTTCTCCTCGTCGGGAACCTCCTCCAGGACCCGGACCGCCTCGCGCAGCCGGGTCCTCAGCTTCTCGTCGACGAGGGTGTCCGACTGCCACACCCCGTCGACCGCGGACACCTCGACGCCGGTCCGGGCGTCCCGCAGCGCGGCGTAGTGGGCGAGTTCGTCAAGGACGTACCGCACCTGCGCCTCGGTGAGACCCTGGGCGAGCGCCTCCTGGGTCCACCGGGCGACGATCCCGGTGTCGTGCATCTTGTCGAACCATCCCGGCTTCGCCCGTATGTGGGCGCTGCACTCCATCATCTCCAGCTCCCGCAGCGTCCGGGGCGTCGCGTACGAGAGGGAACGGGACGATTGAAAGGGGAGCGGGAAAGCAGCCAGGCCGGTCAATTCTCTTGGTCCTCACAGTCGGTGTCGGTGCCCGGAAGAATATGCGAGCCCACTGACAGCACCGACGGCGCAGGGTCCCGCACTCACTCCGAGCAGCCGCGCCGCCGCCTGCCCCACGCCGGGGGACGGCACCACCGCGCCGCGGGCCACGCACCGGTCCCCGCGACGTGCCGCCCGCGTCCGACCACCCACCAGGTCGCGCACACCAGGCCCCCCGCCGCCCCGTACGCGGCGGTCACCCCGGCGGTGCCGGTGACCGGGCCGGCGAGGTAGGCCACCGCGCCGGCCAGGGCCACGCCGAGCCACTCCCAGCGCCCGTCCAGGGCGACGAGCGCGATGAGCAGCAGCGCGTACCAGGAGTAGCCGGGCGTCAGCAGCAGGAAGGCCGTGCCCGTGGTCGACAGGGCGCCGTGCCAGGGGCGTTCGGGGTCGCCGCGCCACCACACCGCCGCCGACACCGCCGCGAGGGCGAGCAGCGCCACTGGCGGCGCCCACGCGTCCGGCAGCACGAGGCGCAGCAGGGCGTAACGGCCGCCCGCGGCCGCGTCGTCGTAGCCCTCCTCCCGGGCGTACCCGCTCAGATAGCCCAGGACCGAGCCGTCGGAGAGCAGGACGTACGGCAGGTACGTCAGCGCCACCGTCCCCGCTGCCGTCAGCGCGACGGCCGCGACCGTACGGGGGCGCCGGATCCCGGACAGCGCGCCGGGCAGGAGCACGGCGGGCAGCAGCTTCGCGGCGACGGCCAGACCGAGCAGCACCCCGCCCGCGACGTGGCGGCGGCGCGCCACCAGGGCGAGCGCGCCGACCGACAGGAGCACGGCCAGGACGTCGACGTGGGCGTTGTCGACCGCCTCGACGGGGACCGCGGGGCACCACGCCCAGAGGGCGGCCCGGCGCGGATCCCCTCGCCGGCGCAGCACGCCGAGCAGGAGGCCCGTGACGGCCAGGGCGAGGACGGCCGAGCCCGCCTGGAGCCCCTTGTGGCGGACGCCGTCCGGGGAAAGGGCGTGCACGAGGAGGAACCAGCCCTCGGCCACCGGAGGGTAGATCGTGTGTACGGCCGGCCTGTTGATGCGGGTGCAGCCGCCGTCGCCGAGCGGCGCGAGGGCGGTGCCGTCCCGCTCGCAGACCGCGGCGCGGGGGAAGAGCCAGTCGTCCCTCAGCCCGGCGAGCGCCGGGTCCGCGGGCGCGTGGTCGTACGGGGAGACGCCGGACGCCTGGACCCGGCCGTCCCACGCGTAACGGTACGAGTCCGTGCTCGTCCGCGGGGCCGCCACCAGGCCCGCCGCCGTCACCGCGACCGCCCCGGCCAGGACGAGCGGGACGACGAACCGGCGCGGGACGTGACGCAGCGCCACCACGGCCGCCGCGAACACCGCCCACGTCCCCGCGTACCCGGCCAGGAAGCCGGCCCCCGGCGCGGCCGCGCGGAGCAGGAGGGTCAGCGAGGCGGCCAGGAGCGCCAGCAGGAGCGCGGTGACGACGACGGGGAGCGGGGGACGGCGGTCGCGGGTCATGGGCGCAGACTGGCAGCGGGCACGGCGGCGGCGGAGGAGACCCGGCGGGGCGTTCGGGTTTCGTAAGGTGTCGGACCGCCCACGCCGCCGCCCGCGGCGGTGTCATGGACGGCATGACGTTCCGCATCCCCCGGCTGCCGCGCCCCGCGTTCCGGCCTCCGCCCGTCCGGCCACCGGCGTTCGACGGGCGCCTCCACGACGCAAGAACCGCGACCTCCGTCGGCCGGTGGCTCGGCGCGGCCTTCGCCGTCTGCCTCGTCACCGGGCTCGTCAGCCACTACCTCCAGCACCCGCCGGACCTGCTGGCCGACCATCTGCCCGTCCGGCCGGTGTGGGGCTACGCGTTCACCCAGGGCCTCCACGTCGCCACGGGCCTCGCGGCGATCGTGCTGCTCCTCGTCAAACTGTGGGCGGTGTACCCGCGGTTGTTCGTGTGGCCTCCGCTGCGGTCCGGGCGTCACGCCCTGGAGCGCCTGTCCGTCGCCGTCCTCGTGGCCTCGGCCGTCTTCGAGGTGTTCACGGGGCTGCTCAACATCGTCGAGTGGTACCCGTGGCCCTTCGCCTTCGTCCCCGTCCACTTCGCCGTCGCCTGGGTGGCGACCGGCTCGATCCTGCTGCACATCGCCGTCAAGACCCCTGAGATCAGGGACCATTGGAGTCGCCGATCGGCGGGGACCCGCGCCCTGCCGGCCCAGGACGCGGTCGACCGCCGCTCGCTGCTCCTCGCCACCGGCGGCGCCGTCGGCGTGGTGACCCTGACGACCGTCGGCCAGTCCTTCACGCCCCTGAAGGCACTCGACCTGCTCGCGCCCCGGCACCCCGACCACGGCCCCCAGGGACTGCCCGTGAACCGGACCGCCGCCGCGGCCGGCGTGACGGCGCGCGGCCTGGCGGGCTGGCGGCTGCAGGTCGCCGGGCCCCGCCCCTACGGCCTGACCCTCGGCGCCCTGAGGGCACTGCCCCAGGCCGGAGCCCGGCTGCCGATCGCCTGCGTCGAGGGCTGGAGCGTCGACGCCGACTGGGGCGGGGTACGCCTCCGGGACCTGGTGGCGCGGGCCGGCGGCCGGCCGGGCCGGGACGGCCTGCGGGTGACGTCGCTGGAGGCGAGCGGCGCCTACCGGGTGATGGAGATGGGCGCGGAGTACGCGGACGATCCGCTCACCCTCCTCGCCCTCACCCTCAACGGGCAGCCGCTCACGCTCGACCACGGCTTTCCGGCGCGGATCATCGCCCCCGGCCGGCCAGGGGTCCTGCAGACCAAGTGGGTGCACCGGCTGGAGGTGCTGTGAGGACGGTGACCGTGCTGCGCCACGCACTGGGAGCGCTGGGCGTCGCCCTCGTCGGGCTCGGCGCGTGGCTGGTGGCGGCCGAGCCCGACCCGCTCGGGGTGCTCGCCTGGCTGGTGGGTGCGCTCGTCCTGCACGACGGGATCCTCGCCCCCCTCGTGCTCGCCGTGGGGCTGCTGCTCGTCGGACGCCGCCGACGGGGCCTGCTGCGGGGGGCGTTGCTGGTCGCGGGGAGCGTGGTGCTGGTGACGCTCCCCCTCCTGGTCCGGCCGGGAGCGCCGCCCAACCCCTCGGCGCTGCCCCTGCCGTACGGGCGGAACCTCCTGATCGTCCTGGCGGCCGTGGCCGTGGTCACCGGCGTGTCGATCGCCGTGGCGCGGGGCCGGGAGCGGGGGAGGGGGCACCGTCAGGGCCGGGCGACGGCGGACGGCTGAGGGACGGCTCAGGGGCGAGCGAAAGGAACGTACGCCCCTCCAGGGTCCACTGTTCGCAGACGTCCCAGCCGGCCCGTCGGGCATGCCCGGCCAGGGCGGGCGCGCCGACCCGCGCCCAGCGGAACGGCGCGCCGCGGCCGCCGCGGCCGTCGTCGACCCGTACCTCGCAGCTCTCGTCGACGTCCACGGGCGCGCACTCCGCGATGAGGCGTCCGGAAGGCGCCACGACCTGGCGGAGCCGGCGCAGCAGGGCCGCCGGATCGCCGCCGATCCCCATGTTGCCGTCGATCAGCAGCGCCGTGTCCCAGCGCCCCTCGGCGGGCAGCGGTTCGAAGACCGACCGGCACAGCGCCGCCCCGCCGAGCCGCAGGGTGCGGGCGACCGCCTCGGGGCTGACGTCGACCCCCAGGGCGCGTCGGCCCTCGACGGCCAGCGCCGCGACGAGCCGGCCCGGTCCGCACCCGATGTCGAGGACGGCCCCCCGGCAGCGGTCGAGTACGGAGCGGTCGGCACCGTCGGGGTCCGTGCACCAGCGCTCGATCTCCAGGGGCAGCAGCCAGCCGTCGTGCCGGCGCAGGTAGAGCGGGCCCCTGCCGGTGCGCAGGGCCCAGGCGTACGGGTCGGCCCGCCAGGCCGCGGCCGTGGCGGTGGTCGCGGCGGTCGTGGGGGCCGCGGCGCTCGACGTGGTCGGGGCGGTGGGCGTGGTCAACGGCCCGCTCCTGTGGTCGTGCCGGTCAGTTCGGTGTACCGGTCCGCGAAACGGGTCCCGGGAGCGGCGGCCGCCACCTCCCGGGCGTCCGGGGCGGTGTCCACGTCCCGCAGGACGGGCAGCCCTCCGACGCGCAGTCCGGCCGCCCGCAGCCGGGCGTACTGGACTGCGCCGGTGTCGGGAGCGGACATGGGGACGCCGAGGAGGAGCGAGGGGGCGGGACGGGCGAGGCCGAGCGCCCAGAAGCCCCCGTCGGCGGCGGGACCGAACCAGGCGTCGTACGAGACCCAGCGCAGCGCAGGGGCCAGCAGGTCCGGGGTGACCTGCGGAGTGTCCATGCCGATGAGCAGGGCCGGCCCCCGGCAGCTCGCGAACGCGGCGGCGAGGCGCACGTCGAGTCCACCCCTCGCCTGGGGGACGACCGCGAACCCCGGGGGCAGCCACGGGCCGGGCCGCCCGTCGAGCACGAGGACGTGCCGGTCCGCGGGGACGCGCGCGGCGGCGCAGAGCGTGTCGGCGAGCGATGCCTCGGCGAGCGCGGCGGCTTCCCGCGGGGTGAACGGGGGCGTGAGCCGGGTCTTCACCCGGCCGGGCCGGGGCTCCTTGGCGATGACGAGCAGTGTGGTCACCGACATCCACCGCCCGCCGCCACCGGCTCGTCCAGCACCTTGCGCATGTCGTGGACCGCCTGCCAGGTGCCCTTCCAGGTGCCGGTGACCTTCGACCGGCCGGTCCGGGGCAGGTACGGGACGTCGACCTCGCGCACCCGCCAGCCCGCGTCCGCCGCCCGCACGACCATCTGCAGCGGGTAGCCGCTGCGCCGGTCGTCGAGAGCGAGGCCGAGCAGTGCCTCGCGGCGGGCCGCCCGCATCGGGCCGAGATCGCCCAGTCGCAGACCGGTGCGTCGACGCAGCAGCCAGGAGAGGGCCAGGTTCCCCGCCCTGGCGTGCGCCGGCCAGGCGCCGCGCCCGGTGGGCCGCCGGCGGCCCAGCAGCAGGTCGGCGGAGCCGTCGGCCACGGCACCGACGAGGCCGGGCAGCAGGCCGGGGTCCAGCGAGGCGTCGCAGTCGCAGAAGCAGACGAACTCGGCGTCGGAGGCGAGCAGTCCGGCATGGCAGGCGGCGCCGAAGCCGCGCCGGGGCTCGTGCACGACGGTGGCGCCGAGCGCGGCGGCGACCGCCGCCGATCCGTCGGTGGAGCCGTTGTCGACGACGATCGCGCGCCAGCCGGCCGGAACGCGGGCCAGGACCCACGGCAGGGCGGCCGCCTCGTCGAGGCAGGGCAGGACGACATCTACGGTCATGGAGGTCACAGGCCTCACCGTAGGAACCGCGGGGCGGTCAGGGGCCGCTCCACTCCTTACGAAACGCGAACGTCCACGCTCGTACCCCCGGGTGGCCGTGACCGGCCGGCGGGCGGATGCGACGCTGTGCTGCATGAGCGATCACAGCGCCCCGCCGCTCCCGGCCCGGATCCTGGTGGTGGACGACGATCCGACCGTGGCCGAGGTGGTGACCGGCTACCTCGGCAGGTCCGGGTTCACCGTGGAACACGCGGCCGACGGCCCCGACGCCCTGCTGCGGGCCGGGGAGCGGCGGCCGGACCTCGTCGTGCTCGACCTGATGCTGCCCGGCCTGGACGGTCTGGAGGTGTGTCGGCGGCTGCGGGAGACCGGACAGGTGCCGGTGATCATGCTGACCGCGCGGGGCGACGAGGAGGACCGGATCACGGGCCTGGAGGTGGGCGCGGACGACTACGTCACGAAGCCGTTCAGCCCGCGCGAGCTCGTGCTGCGCGTCGAGTCCGTGCTGCGCCGCAGCCGCGGGGCCGGCCCGACGGCCACCGGGACGGTCCTGCGCGCCGCGGACCTCAGCGTCGACCCGGTGACCCGCCGGGCCACCCGAGCCGGCCGCGAACTCGGTCTCACGCTGCGGGAGTTCGACCTCCTCGCGTACTTCCTGGAGCGGCCCGGCGTCGCCCACACCAGGGAGGAGCTGATGCGCCGGGTGTGGGGCTGGGACTTCGGCGACCTGTCCACGATCACCGTCCATGTGCGGCGGCTGCGCGCCAAGATCGAGGAGGATCCGGCGCGGCCGCGGCTCATCCAGACCGTGTGGGGCGTCGGATACCGCTTCGAGCCGCGCAAGGGAGCGGAGTGACATGAAGGACGTCCTGCTGATCGCCGGTTTCGCCCTGGCGGGAGCCGTCTGCGTCGGTCTCGCCGGAGCGGTCGTCCTCCGTCTCGTACGACACCGTTCGGTCGCGGTGTCGCTGACGGTGGTCGCGGCCGTCACGGTGACGGCGATGCTCGCCGGGACGCTCGCCGTCGCCCAGGCGATGTTCCTCTCCGCGCACGACCTGTGGGTGGTGACCGTCGTCGTGGCGATGGCGGCCCTCGTCTCGCTCGGCACGGCCCTCGTCCTGGGCCGCTGGGTGGTGGCCCGCAGCCGGGCCCTCGCCCGGGCCGCACGCGACTTCGGCGACGGCGGCCGCTTCGCCGCGCCCGACGGAGCCGCCACCGCCGAACTCGCCGCGCTCGGCCGTGAACTGGCGGCGACCAGCGCCAAGCTCGACGCGTCCCGCAAGCGCGAGCGTTCCCTGGAGGCGTCGCGCCGCGAGCTCGTCGCCTGGATCTCCCACGACCTGCGCACCCCGCTGGCGGGGCTCCGGGCCATGGCGGAGGCCCTGGAGGACGGCGTGGCCGACGAGCCGGCCCGCTACCACCGGCAGATCCGCACCGAGGTCGAGCGGCTGACCACCATGGTCACCGACCTGTTCGAACTCTCCCGCATCCACGCCGGGGCCCTGACCCTCAGCCCGAGCCGCATGTCGGTGTACGACCTGGTCGGCGACGCCCTGAGCGGCGCCGACCCGCTCGCCCGCGAGCACGGGGTGCGGCTGGTGGGAGAGCAGGTCCCGGCCGTGCCCGTCGAGGTGGACGGCAAGGAGATGACCCGGGTCCTGGCGAACCTGCTGGTCAACGCGATCCGCCACACGCCGGCCGACGGGACCGTCGCGGTCGCGGCCGAACGCCGCGAGGACGCCGTGGTGCTGTCGGTCACCGACGGCTGCGGCGGCATCCCCGACAAGGACCTCACCCGCGTCTTCGACACCGGCTGGCGCGGGACCGAGGCCCGCACGCCGCCGGCCGGTGCCGGGCTCGGCCTCGCCATCGTGCGCGGCATCGTGGAGGCCCACGCGGGCCGCGCCGAGGTCCGCAACGTCCCCGGCGGCTGCCGCTTCGAGGTCACCCTGCCGGCGGCGGGCTGAGGGCGGTCGCACCCTGCCGGCGGCGGGCTGAGCGCGGTCGCACCCTGCCGGCGGCGGGCTGAGGGCGGTCAGGCGAGGGCCGCCGAGGCCCGTTGTTCCGCCCGGGCGAACTCCGCCATGCCCTCGGCGAAGCCGACCAGGGGCCGCCAGCCCAGCTCCCCGCGCAGCAGCGACGAGTCGGCGGTGACGTGTCGGACGTCGCCCAGCCGGTACTCGCCCGTGACCACGGGCGAAGGGCCCCCGCAGGCTTCGGCGAGCGCGCGGGCCATGTCGCCCACGGTGTGCGGTTCGCCGCTGCCGGCGTTGTACGTCCGCAGCGCGCCGGCCGCCAGGGCGTCGCAGGCCTCCAGGGCGGTCAGGTTCGCCGCCGCCACGTCCCGCACGTGCACGAAGTCCCGGCGCTGGCCCCCGTCCTCGAACACGCGGGGCGCCTCGCCCCGGGCCAGGGCCGAGCGGAAGAGGGAGGCCACACCGGCGTACGGCGTGTCGCGGGGCATCCCGGGCCCGTACACGTTGTGGTAGCGCAGCGAGACCGCCGTGCCGCCCACCGCCCGTGCCCACGCCGCCGACAGGTGCTCCTGGGCGAGCTTCGTCGTCGCGTACACGTTGCGGGGGTCGACGGGGGCGTCCTCCGCGACCAGGCCGGGGGCGAGTTCGGCGCCGCAGTCGGGGCAGCGCGGCTCGAAGCGGCCGGCGGCGAGGTCCCGGGGCAGCCGGGCGCCGGGCCGTACGGCGCCGTGCGCGGGGCAGTCGTACCGCCCCTCCCCGTAGACGACCATCGAGCCGGCGAGGACCAGCCGCCGCACCCCCGCCGCCGCCATGGCGGCGAGCAGGACGGCGGTGCCGAGGTCGTTGCAGCCCACGTACGCCGGGGCGTCCGCGAAGTCCTTGCCGAGACCGACCATGGCGGCCTGGTGGCACACCGCGTCGACACCGCGCAGCGCGGCCTGGACGGCCAGGGGGTCCCGGACGTCCGCATGGAGGAACTCCGCGGCCGGGGTCCTCGGCGGCACACGGTGTGCGCTGGGCAGCAGGGCGTCGAGGACCACCGGCTCGTGCCCGGCCTTCGTGAGGGCGGTGACGATGTGCGAGCCGATGAATCCGGCTCCACCTGTGACGAGTACACGCATGGCAGCGACGCTACGGACCGGACCCGGGCTCAGCGGGCACCCGCGCCGGTCCGTAAGACTTCCGTCACGGCCGTTCCGCGCCGTCCCCGGCGCGCTTCCGGTGGACTGCCGGGGCGGGGAGCGACCCGAATGGCCGGGAACAGGTGCATGCTGGGCACCTACAGTGGTGGAGTTCCTGTTCGGGAGGCCGGAAGAGTGAACGGCGGCATGGGGAGACGACGCCTGGCAGTCCGTGCCTCGGCCGGAAGGGGTGCCGTGTCGCACCGCTCGGCTGTCGCCCGCCGGCGGCTGGGAGGGACCGGCGGCGAGGTTCCCCTCGACCGGCTCACCACACGCGGCCGTCTCGCCTGGCTGAATTCGGCCGCCTCCAGGATCGGCACCAGTCTCGATCTGGAGCGCACCGCCCAGGAGCTGGCCGAGTTCACCGTGCCCGGCTTCGCCGACGGAGCCGCCGTCGACATCCTGGAGACCGTCCTGCGGGGCGAGGAGGGCTCGCGGTGGACGGGATCGGGCGCTCCGCGCATGCGGGCCATGGCGGTGAGCGCCGTCGAGGCGCTGTCCTCCCTCGAACCCACGCCGGTGGGCGAGACCTCCGACCGCGCCGAGGAGTCGCACGAGACGCTGCTCCACCGCTACTGCCTGCGCCAGGGCCGGCCGGTGCTGGTGAGCCGCATGCGGTACGACGACTTCGTCAAGGTGGCGCCGAACGCGAGCGCCGCGGAGAAGATGCGGGCCGCCGGGGTGCACAGCTACCTCGCGGTGCCGCTGATCGCCCGCGGGCTGCTGCTCGGCAGCGTGGACTTCGTCCGCGGCCGGGGGACACGACCGTTCTCCGCCACCGACCTCGCCCTGGCGGAGCAGCTGGCGTCCCAGGCCGCCGTCTCCATCGACAACGCGCGCCTGTACGGGCGCGAGCGCGAGCACGTCGTCTCCCTGCAGCGGACGCTGCTGCCGCGCTCGACGCCGGTGACGCCCGGGCTGCGCGTCCAGGCGGAGTACGCGCCCTCGACGGGCCACCACGGGGTGGGCGGGGACTGGTACGACGTCATGGCGCTGCCCGGCGGACGCACGGCCCTCATGGTGGGCGACGTCATGGGCCACGGGCTGCCCGCCGCCGCGACCATGGGGCGTCTGCGGGCGGTGGCCCGCACCCTCATGACCCTGGACATGGCTCCGGAGCGGGTCCTGGCCCGGCTGGACCTGGCCACCCGCGACCTGGAGGACGAGCAGGTCGCCACCTTCCTGTGCGCCGTGTACGACCCGGCCGACTCCACCTACACGCTGGCCAGCGCCGGCCACCTGCCACCGCTCCTCCTCGACGGACGGGGTTCCGCGGAGTTCGTGGACGTGCCCGTCGGCGCCCCGCTCGGCGCGGGAGTGATCCCGTACGACCCGGTCCGTCTGGAAGTCCCGGCCGGCGGCAATCTGGTCATGTACACGGACGGTCTCGTCAAGTCCCGGCACCGGGACGTGGACCACCAGCTGGACGGCCTGCGTGCGGCGGCGCGCGGCCTGGCCCCCGAGGCCCTCGCGAGCGGCGGCCTGTTCGACTGCGCTCCCGCCGATGCCGCGCGCTTCGACGAGGTCGTGCTCCTCGTCGCGACGACCGCGGCGGACACGGCGACCGCGACAGCCGCCTCGGGGAGCCCGGCCGACCTGCGCGAGTGGCAGCTGCCGAGGGAAGGGCGTGCGGCGTCCGTCGCCCGGGGCCTGGTCACGGACCAGCTCGCCGCTTGGGACCTGGAGGAGCTGGCCGACGTCTTCGAACTCGTCGTCTCCGAACTCGTCGGCAACGCCCTGCGCTACGGAAACGGCCCCGGCAGACTCCGGCTGCTGCGCGGCGAGCGCCTCGTCGTGGAGGTCTCCGACACCGGCCCCGACCTGCCCCAGATCCAGCACGCGGACCTCGGCGACGAAGGCGGCCGCGGTCTCCAGCTCATCAACATGCTGTGCCGCCGCTGGGGCTCCAGCCGCACCGTGACCGGCAAGGTGGTCTGGGCGGAGCACGACCTGCCCTCCTGAGGGGCGCCCGCCGCGACAACTCACCCTTGGCGACCGCCCGTTGTCGGATCGTGACCACCATCGACCGATCCTGGCGAGAAATGGCGTACGAACTGCCCTGCTCGCGGCCTACCGTTCGGTACTGCGGAAGGGGGCCGTGGTCGTCGTAGGACGCGTGCTCCAGGGGAGTCCTACGGGGTGGGGGCCAGGCGATGCCAGTTCTGCGCGTGTTCCGGCGACGGGCCGGGGTGGTGCTCGTCCTGCTCCTCGCCCTGCTCATGTCCGGGCTCACCTCGCCCTGGCCCTTCCACAGCGTCGCCGCCGGGCCGGACGCGGGGACCGCGGTCACCGGCCCCGAGGGGCCGGAGGGGACCTCGTTCAACCCCAACCAGATCAAGGACATCAAGGCGGCCGACCCCGGTGCCGGGGTGAACCTGATCGAACCGCCGACCGCGAACAGCACCGGCGACGCCCGCCTCTCGTACCCCCTCGAAGTGCCCAAGGGCCGCGGCGGACTGCAACCCGAGCTTGCCGTCGCGTACAACTCGGCCGGGACCAACGGCTGGACCGGGCTCGGCTGGGACGTGAGCACCCCGTCGATCACCGTGGACACCCGCTGGGGCGTGCCCCGGTACGACGCGGCCAAGGAGACCGAGTCGTACCTGCTGGACGGGGAACAGCTCACCCCGGTCGCCCACCGCGGCGAACTCCGTGCCCGCACCGCCGAGAAGGTCTTCCACCCGCGCGTCGAAGGCCGCTTCGACCGCATCGTGCGGCACGGAGACAAGCCGTCGGCCTACTGGTGGGAGGTCACCGACAAGCAGGGCACCCGCACCGTGTACGGCGGCGCGGCGGACGCCACGCTCGCCGACGGGGCCGGGAACATCGCCGTGTGGGCCGCCCGCGAGGTCCGCGACGCGCACGACAACCTGATGCGCTACCACCACGTCCGGGTCGAGGACGGCGGTGTCGCCAAGGCCACCCTGCCGGGCCGCGCCCTGTACCCGCAGCGCATCACCTACACCGGACGCGGCGACACCGAGGGCCGCTACTCCGTGACCTTCATCCGCGACCGCGACCGGGGCGAACCGCGCCGCGGCGACGTCCAGGTCGACGGACGCTACGGCTTCAAGCGGGTCACCGCGGACCTGCTGCGCCGGGTCGAGGTCAAGCTCGACGACCAGCTGATCCGCGCCTACGAACTCGACTACCGCACCGGCGCGTTCGCCAAGACGCTGCTCAGGTCGGTGTCCCAGTTCGGCGAGGACGACAAGCTCTTCCACACCCACACGTTCGACTACTTCGACGACGTACGGGACCAGGCCGGCGGCTACAACGCCTTCGCCACCGCGGCGGGCTGGTCGGTGCCGGACGACGACCTCGGGGTGAACATCCGCGAGGGCGAGGCCAGCGCGATCTCGGCGAACACCTCGGCCGGCTTCGGCGCACACCTGTTCGCGGGCTACAACGTGCAGGGGCTGCCGACCAAGGAGGGATCCGTCGGCCTGAAGGTCGGCTTCAGCGCGGGCCAGTCCGACGGCCTGGCGACGCTGACCGACGTGAACGGCGACAACCTGCCGGACAAGGTGTTCCGCAAGAACAACGACGTCTTCTACCGGCCCAACCTGGCCGGACCGGGTGGAGCGCAGAAGTTCGGTGACACGCCGGTCAGGCTCACCGGCCTGCCGGGGATCTCGACCGAGCGCACGCTGTCCGGCACCATCGGCATCGAGTCGTACGTCCTCACGACCTCGGCCCAGCTGGACTTCGTGGGCACCACGACCACCTCGGACCGGTTCTTCAGCGACGTCAACGGCGACGGCATGGCCGACCTGGTGAACAACGGCGGCGTGCTCTTCGGCTACCTGGACGCCCAGGGGCACCCCGCCTACAGCGCGGACTCCGGCCGCACCCCGGTGCCGGTCGGGGGCGGCGCGGTGACCGGCGAGATCGTCGGCGACCAGACCGCGCAGTTCAACCGGCAGGTGGACAACTCGCCGCTGCTCGACACGGTGCGCCGCTGGGTCGCGCCGTTCGACGGCACCGTCCGCGTCGACGGCCGGGTACAGCTGACCCATGACCCCTCCCCGCAGCGCGCGGCCTACACCAAGGCCGACGGCGTGCGGGTCACCATCCAGCACAAGGACACCGAACTCTGGGCGCAGCGGATCGGACCGGACGACCACACCGAGTTCACCCCGGGCAACGTGGCGTCGGTCCCGGTGAAGAAGGGCGACGCGCTCTACTTCCGCACCCAGTCCGTTCTGGACGGCAAGTACGACACCGTGGCGTGGGACCCCCAGGTCACCTACACCGACCTGCCGGCCGGTACGGACGCGAACGGGCTGGCGAACACCGTGTTCCGCGCGTCCGACGACTTCACCTTCGGCGGCCGGCCGTCCCTGGTGACCGTACCGGTGAACGGCACGCTGCGGCTGACCGGCGACGTGGTCAAGTCCAAGGCGACCTCGGACGACGTGACCGTCGTGATCGAGAAGGGCAACGGCGTCCACACCCCCGCGGAGGTGTACCGCAAGGTGCTGCCCGCCGCGTCGACCGGCACCACCGCGATCGACCTGAGCATCCCGGTCAGCATGTTCGAGAAGATGTCGTGGCGGCTGAAGACCGACTCCCCGATCGACGTCTCGGCGGTGAGCTGGGCACCGAAGGCGCACTACACGGCCGCGCAGGGCGTCGACTCGCTCGTCGACGCCAAGGGCGAACCCACCCTGGTGATCACCCCGCCGTACGACATGACGATGTTCCCCGCGGACACCCTCACCGCGCCGCAGCAGACCTACAAGGCCACCAGGACCGGCCAGTTGAAGGTGCGGCCGAAGGTGTCCTTCAACTTCAATCTCCTCGGTGACGCCAAGATCGCGTTCACGGTGAAGAAGCGCGGCGGGCAGCTGCTCGGCAAGCGGATCTTCCAGGCCAAGGACACCTCCCCGTTCGGCGGCCCGAACCTGGACCTGACCGTGCCGGTCACCGCCGGCGACGAGCTCTACATCGACTACTCCACGGCGGAGACCGGACTGCTCGGCCTGCTCGTCGAGCAGTCCGCCTCGGTCACCTACGACGTGACGTCGAGCTGGCCGGTCCTCACCCCGGCACCCAGCGCCATGCACGGCTCCGTCGGGCAGGGCGCCTTCGCCCAGCCCTACCGCGGGTGGGGCGTGATCGGCTACCAGGGCAACCGCGAACGCGCCACCCAACCGATCAAGCAGGCCGAACTCACCCTGGACCAGAGCTTCAAGGACGCCCTCCCCAAGGAACCCAAGGAAGAGGACGTCGCGCCCTTCGCCGCGAACCCCCGGCTCACCATGCCGCGCCTCGCGGTGTTCGCCCCCGTTCCCGCCAAGGGCGGCTGGGCCGCCCAGGACCAGTCCTCGTGGGTCACCGCCGCGATGGCGACCAGTTCCCGCCTGGGCGCGGACACCATCGACATCGTCACCGACGCCGACGTCAAGGGCGACCGGGCGGTGATGCGCCGCGGAGTCACCGGCCAGGTGTCTGCCACCCTCGCGGCCGGCCCGTTCGGCGGCACCGTGGTCGGCGGGATCACCGCGGGTTCGGTCGACTACCTGGACCTCAACGGCGACGGCTACCCCGATGTCGTCGGCGCCAAGGAGATCCAGTTCTCCGACATGAACGGCGCCCTCGGCGCCACCCGCGGCACCCTCGGCGGCAACGTCCGGGAGGCGGACAACATCTCCGGCAACGTGTCGCTCTCCGCGGGCAGCGAGACCGCCACCCTCGCCAGCGCGCAGGGCATGGCCGCCCCCGACGCGGGCACCAGCGCCAACACCGCCAGCACCGGCGCGGTCCAGCCGTCGCTCGGCATCGGCGGCAGCCTCGGCGGCGGCGAGTCCGACGTCCGCGTCGACCTGATCGACATCAACGGGGACCGGCTGCCGGACAAGGTCTTCGCCAACGGCGACGCCCAGCTGAACCTCGGCTACTCCTTCGCCGCCCGCGAACCCTGGTCGGCCGGGCCGATCAACGACGCCTCCACCCGCAACGTCGGCGTCAACCTCGGGTTCAACGTCGACCGCTACGGCTTCGCCGGCGGCCTGTCCGCCGAGCTGGGGACCTCCTACACCAGCGCGAGCATGACGGACGTCAACGGCGACGGACTCGTCGACCGGGTCTTCACCGACGGGGCCAACCCGATCAAGGTCGCGGTCAACACCGGCACCGGCTTCACGGCGCCCACCCCGTTCCGCGGCAGCTTCTCCGACATCGCGGTCGACAAGAACGCCAGCCTGGGCGGAGGCGTCTACTTCACCGTCGGCCTGCCCACCCCCGTCGGCGTCTTCGTCTTCAACCCCGGCGCCAACGCGACCACCGGCATCAGCCGCGCCGAGACCAGCCTGCGCGACATCGACGGCGACGGCCTCGCCGACCACGTCAAGTCCACCCGGGACGACGAACTCCTCGTCGCGGTCAACCAGACCGGCCGCACCAACCTGCTGCGCTCCGTGCACCGCCCGCTGGGCGCCCGCATCGACCTCGACTACACCCGCACCGGCAACACCCCCGCCAACCCGGAGAGCCGCTGGTCGCTCTCCCGCACCACCGTCCACGACGGGGTGGCCGGCGACGGCGTCGACACCCGCCTCACCACCTTCCGCTACGAGCAGGGCCGTTACGACCGCAGGGAGCGCGAGTTCCTCGGCTTCGGCCGGGTGGTCACCGAGCACCGCGACCCCGCCGCGGGCGACGCCGTCCGCCGCGCGGTCACCGACGAGTACCGCACCGACGGCTACGTCGGCCGCGGCCTGCTCACCCGCTCCCTGACCGCGGACGGCGCGAACCACCCGTACCGCGAGACCCGCAACACCTACCGCCTGCACGACACCGCGACCGGCGCCGAGGCCACCCCCGACGACCCCGCCGCCGCCGTCTTCCCGCAGTTGGTCCGGGTCGAGGAGAAGTACTACGAAGGCGCGGACACCGCGGGCCGGAGCACATACACCGACCTCTCCTACGACGCCCACGGCAACGTCGTCCGCACCCTCGACACCGCCGACGAGGGCACCGAGGACGACCTGGAGACCACCTACGGCTACAGCGCCACCGATCCGGCCTGCCGGGACCGCGGCGTCGTCGGCATCGCGAACTCGGTCCGCCAGAAGGCCGCCGCGACCGGCACCGTGCTGCGGCACCGCGAAGCCGACGTCGACTGCGCCACCGCCGAGGTCCGCCAGGTCCGCGAGTACCTCGACGACGACACGGCCGCCGTCTCCGACCTCACCTACCACCCGGACGGCAACCTCAGGTCGACCACAGGACCGGCCAACGCCGCCGGGCAGCGCTACACCCTGACCTACGGCTACGACACGGTCGTCGGCGTCCACGTCGAGTCCGTCGTCGACAGCTTCGGCTACCGCTCGACCTCGACCCACAACCTCAAGTACGGCCTGCCCGACCGCAACACCGACCAGAACGACCAGTCGGTGCGGATGGCGTACGACAGCGTCGGACGCCTCGACTCGGTGACCGGGCCCTACGAGGCCGGCGGCGGCCCCGCCACCATCGACTTCGAGTACCACCCCGAGGCACCCGTCCCGTACGCCACCAGCAGGCACCTGGACCGCACCGCGAACGCCGTCCGCACCGACACCATCGACACCATCACCTTCGGCGACGGCCTCAAGCGCATCCTGCAGACCAAGAAGGACGCCTCGGTCCCGGCCACGCCGGGCGCCACCCCGGCGCAGGTGATGACGGTCTCCGGCCGGCTCGTGTTCGACGCCCTCGGCCGCGCGGTCGAGAAGTACTACCCGGTGACCGAGCCCAAGGGCGCCACCAACACCACGTTCAACACCGCCTTCGACACCGTCGCCCCCACCAGGGAGACCTTCGACGTCCTCGACCGGTCCGTGAAGACCGTGCACCCGGACGGCGTCACCACCAGCACCGGGTACGCCTTCGGCCCCGACCGGGCCGGGACCACCCGGTTCGAGACCACGGTGACCGACGGCAACGGCAAGCGGCGCCGCACGTACACCGACGTCCGCGGCGCGACCACGGCCGTGCAGGAGTTCGACGGCTCGACCGCGATCTGGACCGCCTACACGAACGACCCCCTGCGGCAGGTCACGGCGATCACCGACGACAAGAACAACGTCACCCGCGCCGCGTACGACGGCCTCGGCCGCCGCACCGTCTTCGACAGCCCCGACGCGGGACGCACCGAGACCCGCTACGACCTGGCCGGGAACGTCACCGCCAAGACCACCCCGAACCTGCGGGCCGCGAGCCGGAGCATCACGTACGAGTACGACTACTCCCGCCTCAAGGCGATCCGCTACCCGACCTTCCCCGGCAACGACGTCAGCTACTCCTACGGCGCCCCCGGCGCCCCCGACAACGCGGCCTCCCGGATCACCGAGGTCCACGACGCGGCGGGCACCGTGACCCGGTCCTACGGCGCGCTGGGTGAGGTGACCAAGGAGACCCGCACCATCACCGCGACCGGCGGCGCCCCGCGCACCTACACCACCGCCTGGCGTTACGACGCCTTCAACCGGGTCCTCCAGCTGACCTACCCCGACGGCGAGGTGCTGAGCTACGCCTACGACTCCGGTGGCCAGGTCACCCGGGCCACCGGCTCCAAGAACGGCACCACCTACACCTATCTGGACCGACTCGACTACGACAAGTTCGGCCAGAAGGTCCTCCAGCAGACCGGCAACGGCGTCCGCACGACCTACAGCTACGACGCCGCCGACCGCAGGCTCGCCGGGCTGAAGTCGACCGCGGCGGGCGGGACCCCCTTCCAGGACCTCGGCTACACCTACGACGACATCGGCAACCTCACCGGTCTCGCGAACAACGCCCCGCAGGGCGGCCCGATCGGCGGCCCGAGCAGCCAGACCTTCGGCTACGACGACCAGTACCGGCTCACCTCGGCGTCCGGCCGCTACACCGACAGGAACAACCGGCTCAACACCTACACGCTGAGCCTCGGCTACGACTCGATCCACAACACCACGCACAAGACCCAGCACCACGAGGTCGCCGGCGGCACCCCGGCGTTCCCGGTCACCGCCGGGACCGCCGGGCCTATCGAGCCGGTCGACGACCCGTCGAACCCGGCCGACGTCCAGGACCGGACCAGCTACGCCTACACGTACACCTACGACACCGCGCGGCCGCACGCCCCCGGCAAGGTCGGCCCGGTCACCCACGCGTACGACGCCAACGGCAACCTGACCGGCACCGAGAACACCGCCGTCAGCGGCAAACGGCGCCAGTACGTGTGGGACGAGGAGAACCGCCTGGCCTGCAACCAGGACACCGCCACGGCCACCGTCCCCCAGGACCCGGGCGGCTGCGCCGGCGCGACCGTCGGCTACACCTACGACGACAAGGGCGACCGGGTCGTCAAGCGCGGCGACGGGCTGTCCCTCTATCCCAACCGCACGTACAGCGAACGCGACGCCACCGGCTACAAGCACATCTTCGTCGGCGACACCCGCCTGACCACGAAGGCGGTCGCGGCCGACGGGCCCGAGGACGCCCAGTGGTTCTTCCACGCGGACCACATCGGCTCCTCCGGCTACGTCACGGACAAGCAGGGCGCGGTCACCGAACACCTCGAGTACTTCCCCTTCGGGGAGACCTGGGTCGAGGAACGCACCGGGGCCCCGGACGCACCCGGCACCCCGTACCGCTTCACCGGCAAGGAACTCGACGCCGAGACCGGCCTCTACTACTACGGTGCCCGCTACTACAACCCCAGGACCCAGCTCTGGGCGAGCCCCGACCCCGCCCTGCCCGACTACCTCGACAAGGACATCGCGGGCGGCCTCGACGAGCCCCGCAACCTGGCGGCGTACACGTACACCCACGACAACCCGCTGAAGCTCACCGACCCCACCGGCAAATGGCCCAAGATGCCGTCCTGGAAGACCATCGGGCACACCACGCTCGACGTGGTCGGCATGGTCCCGGTCGTCGGCGAGGCGGCGGACCTGGCCAACGCCGGCTGGTACGCGGTCGAGGGCGACTACGTCAACGCGGGCCTCTCCGCGGCCTCGGCGATCCCGGGCGCGGGGTACGCGGCGAACGCGGCGAAGTACGGCAACAAGGCTCTGGACATGGGCCAGGCCGCCAAAAACGCGAGCAACGCGACGGACGCGGCGAAGTCGGTCAAGGCCGCGGACGAGGCCCCCGTCCCCACGCCCTCCTCCTGCAACACGAACAGCTTCACCCCGGACACCCCGGTCCTGATGGCCGACGGCACCTACAAACCGATCTCCGAGGTCCGACTGGGCGACGAGGTCATGGCCGCGGACCCGGAATCGGGCGAGGCGGGGGCGCGGCCGGTCACCCGGCTGATCGTCGGCGAGGGCGAGAAGCACCTGGTCGAGATCACCGTCGCGACCGGCGACACCACCTCCGCGAAGGTCGTCGCGACGGACGGGCACCCGTTCTGGGTCCCGTCCCTCGGGGCGTGGATCCGGGCGGCGGACCTCACCCCGGGGACGCTGCTGCGGACGGGCAGCGGCTCGTACGCGCAGATCACGGCGGTCAGGGCGTGGACGGAACACCGGCGGGTGCACAATCTGACGGTCGCGGGCATCCACACGTACCACGTGGCGGTCGGGGACACCTCGGTCCTGGTGCACAACTGCACGACGACGCCGCGTGGGTTCCCCGACCGGGAACTCCCGAGGGACCCGCGGACGCAGGAGCCGGCTCCCGATCCGGACGCCGCGGGATATCGGCACTCACAATTGGGTGTCAAGAACGGGCGGAACGGAAGCTACGCCCAGGCACGCGAGTTCGACGAGAACGGCAAACCCGTCAAGGACATCGACTTCACCGACCACGGGCGGCCCAAGGACCACGACAACCCGCACCAGCATCCCTACACCGACAATCCGAGCGGAGGCACGCGTACGCGTGGCAAGGCGGAACCCCTGAGGAACGATGGCTGAACTCGTGCGATTCCCGATGCATGACGGCAAGGGCGGTGTGGTCGGACTGGCCGAGCTGCTCGCCCTTGTCCCCGACAACGACTGGGTGTGGAGCATCCTGGACTTCGACGGGATCGGAGGTGTTCCCGACGGTTTCGAGTTCCAGGAGTTCAGGTCCGCGGTGCACGCCTCGCCCGCCGGCCACGTGATGTCGTGGAATCAGGTGCGCCGGTTCGCCGCGGGGGTGGGGCAGTTCTTCGACCTGCTGCTGGTGGCGGTCGAGGACCGCGGGCGGCTGTCGCCGGAGCGGCTGGCCGTGGACGATTTCGGCGCGTGCCTCCTGGTCCTCGAAGCCGTCGACAGCGGCGCGTGGGAGGTCACCGTCGGCGACGAGGCCGAGGCGCTCGCCGGTCTCGCGGGCAGGCTGCGGGCACGGTACGGCGCGGAGCAGGGCTGAAGGATGAGGGCTGCGGCCGCCTGCCGGTCGTCGACGGGGTGCCGCGTCCCAGGCCGGGTCCGTCCGTGTGAGGCATCCCTCCCGCGTCGTCGTCGCGACGGGGCCCGGACAGGGGCGAGCATGGACTCATGACCTCCTCGCCCCGCCCGCCGCACCCCGCCGGCCGACCCGATCCTGCGGGCGGGACCGCCGCGCGCGGGTACCTGCTGGACAACGCGCGCGCCGAGGCGGGCGAACGGTTCGTCTGGCTGGCCGAGCTGTTCGACGACGTGACGCGCGGGCACTTCGACCGACTGGGGCTCAGGGCGGGCTGGCGCTGCTGGGAGGTGGGGGCCGGCGGCCCCGGCATCCCCGAGGCGCTCGCGGCGGCCGTCGGTCCGACCGGGCACGTGCTGGCCACGGACATCGACCCCTCGTGGCTGGACGAGGGCGCCGGGTACGAGGTGCGCCGGCACGACGTCGCCGCCGACCCGCCCCCGGAGCCGGGCACGTTCGACCTGGTGCACGCGCGGCTCGTGCTCGTCCACGTACCCGACCGGGCGCGCGCGTTGGCCACCATGGTGAGCGCACTACGGCCCGGCGGCCGGCTGCTGATCGAGGACGCCGACACCGCTCTGCAACCCCTGGCCTGCCTGGACGACAGCGGCGCCGCGCAGCGGCGGGCCAACCGGCTGCGCGCCGCGGTGAGGGAGCTGCTCGCGCGCCGTGGAGCGGACCTGGGCTACGGCCGGACACTGCCGCGCGCGTTGCGCGAGGCCGGTCTGGTCGATGTCGCCGCTGCGGGCTCCTTCCCGGTCGGCGGGACGGCGAGCGACCGGCTTGAGGCGGCGACGATCCGGCACGTCCGCGGCGAACTGCTCGCCGCGGGCCTGGCCGACGACGCGGAGATCGACGCGCACCTGGCCGCCGTCGACGCGGGCGAACTCGACCTGACGCTCGCGCCGCTGATCTCGGCCTGGGGGCGCCGGCCGGGAGGCTGAGGAATCGGGTCTCGGGGGCGCCCTCGTGGGCGCTTACCACTGATGCATTCGAAGCGATTCGATTCGCCTTTGCATCGCATGGGTGGACGTCTGGGGCTCTCTCGGCACGTGAAGTAGGCGGAGTCGCAAGCTCGTTCCATGAGAAGCGCGCAGGAGAATCATGGCAGCGACTCTTGTGCGCTCGTATGTGGTCACCTAGCCTCGCAGGACATCGAAGCGCTTCGACGCGCTCCCTCCCGTGCGCGAACCGAGGTATGTCATGAGCACGCCTAGTTCTCCGCGAACGCCGGTCCACGGAACGTGGGAACCCCGGCCGGCCGCCCGCTGGGAGGACGGCTTCCTCAGCGGCAACGGGCACCACGGCGCCCTCGTGTTCGCAGGGCCGGACAGCGAGCGCGTCATCGTCACGCACCACACCCTCGTGCGAGACAACGGCAGTGACACCCGGCCCCCGGCGCTCGCCGCCGAACTCCCCGCTCTCCAGGACCGCCTCCTGGCCGGGGACCCCACCGCCGCGGAGCGCTTCACCGACGGCCGTCCGCTCCAGTGGGTGCGGCCCTTCCACCCCGCCTTCCGGATCCGGCTGCGCCGGCCGTCCGGCGAGGAGAGCGGCTACCGTCGGTCCGTCGACTTCGCCACCGGCGTCGTCCGGGCGGAGTGCGCCGACTGGACCAGCGAGGTCTTCGTCTCCCGCGCGGACGACGTCATCGTCCAGCGGGTGACGGCGCCCGGCCCCGCCCTCGACGTCTCCCTCGACCCGCGCCTGTCCGGCGCTCCCGCCGGCCTCGGCCTCGGCCACGGCGCCGTCCTCACCGGCGGGGGCGCCCTGTTGAGCCTGCGCGCCCGCTACCCCGAGGGCGACCGTGCCTTCACCGGGGTCACCCTGATCGCCGTCAGCGGCGGTACGACGGCCCTCGCCCCGCCGGGCGCGCGCATCGAGGCCGCCCGCTCCGTCCTGCTCCTCACCCGGGTCCGGCGGCACACCGGCGAGCTCGACGTGGCCCTGGAGGGCCGCGCCCTGCGCGAGCTGGCCGGGGCGGAGTACGACGAGCTCCTCGACCGCCACGCCGCCCTCCACCGCACGGCCTACGAGCGCGTCGTCCTCGACCTCGCCGCCGCCCCGGCCGAACGGGCCCTGCCCGGCTCCGAGCTGCTCAAGCGCCCCGGCGACCCCGCCCTCCTGGAACGCCTGTTCGCGGCCGGCCGCTACCATCTGCTCTCCTCCGGCGGGCTCTTTCCGCCCCGGCTCACCGGGCTGTGGACCGGAGAGTGGAACACGGCCTGGTCGGGGGCGTTCACGAACGACGCCAACCTCAACCTCCAGACCGCCTCGGCCGCGGCTGCCGCACTCCCCGAGGTCACCGCCGCCCACGCCGCGCTGGTCCAGCGCCAGCTGCCCGACTGGCGCGACAACGCCCGCGTGATCTTCGGGGCCCGGGGCGTGGTCGCCCCCGCTCATACCGACGGCGAGTCGGGACACTCGTACCACTTCGACCGCGCATACCCCCTGCACCTGTGGACCGCCGGCGCCGACTGGCTGCTCAAGCCGCTCGTCGACCACGACGAGACCCACGGCAGCCGAGACCCGCGCACCGCCGCCGCCCTCGCCGAAGTCGCCCTCTTCTACGAGGACTTCCTCACCCGGACCGATGACGACGGCCAGGTGGTCGTCGTCCCCTCGTACTCACCCGAGAACCGCCCGGCGAACGCGAGCGCGGGCACGATCAACGCGGCCATGGACCTCTCGGCGGCCCGGCACGCGCTGCGCACGGCCGCCGACCACCACCCGGAGCACGCCGACCGCTGGCGCGCCCTCGCCGACCGGATCCCGCCGCACCGGATCAACGAGGACGGCGCCCTGGCCGAATGGGCCTGGCCCGGCCTTCAGGACTCCTACGCGCACCGCCACCTCAGCCATCTGTACGGGGTCTGGCCGCTCGACGAGATCACCCCGTACGACACCCCCGAGCTCGCGGCGGCGGCCCACCGCGCGCTCGAACTGCGCGGAGCCGAGAACGACTCCGCCCACGGGCACCTCCACCACGCGCTGGTCGCCGCCCGGCTCCGCGACGGCGAACGCGTCGCCCACGCCCTCGGCCAGGTCCTGGACGGCGACTTCTTCCACGCCTCCCTGATGAGCGCCCACTACCCGAACCGCCACGTCTACAACGCCGACGCCGCGCACACCCTGCCCGGCGTGCTGATCGAGATGCTCGTGCAGTCGACTCCCCGTCGCCTCGTCCTCCTGCCCGCCCTGCCGGCCGCGCTGCCGGCCGGCCGGATCACGGGCGTCCGCACCCGGTGCGGAGCCGAGGTCGAACTGGCCTGGGCGCGCGGCCGGGCGAGGGCGGTGCTCAAGCCGACGCGCACGGTCCGCGTCGAAGTCAGGACTCCCTCCGGTGACGCGCGGTCGATCGCGCTCGTCGCCGGAGAGGACCACGTCCTCGGAATGGAGGCGTGGTAGCCCCCACGATCCCCCCACCCATGGAAGGGACACCATGGTCACGAACTCGCTCCGCACGATCACCATGGCGGTACTGGCACCGGCGATGGCCCTGGGTGCCGCCGTCGGCCTCGCCGCCGCACCCGCTTCGGCAGCGGTCTGGAACTCCTGCGGCCAGTGGGGCAGCACCTCCCTGGACGGCCACACCCTCTACAACAACATCTGGGGCTCCGGCGCGGGCAGCCAGTGCATCTGGGCCAACTCCGGTACGAACTGGGGCGTCTGGGCCGACCACCCCAACACCGGCGGCATCAAGTCCTACCCCAACTCCACGAAGGCGATCAGGAAGCCGATCGACTCGCTCACCCGGCTCACCAGCAGCTACAACGTCAGCGTCCCGTCGTCCGGTGCGTACAACACCTCGTACGACATCTGGGACACCGACCACCGGTACGAGATCATGCTCTGGGTCAACGACAACGGACCCGTCGGACCGATCGGCACCTGGCAGGCCGGCGCCACGCTCGGCGGGCACAGCTGGAACGTCTACAAGGGCACCAACGGGTCGAACCAGGTCTTCTCGTTCCTGCGGACCTCCGACTCCGCCTCCGGCACCGTGGACATCAAGGCGATCCTCGACTGGATCGCCCACACCAAGGGCTGGATGCCGGGCAGCGAGACCATCGGTGACGTCCAGTTCGGCTACGAGATCACCTCGTCCGCCGGCGGACTCGACTTCCGTACGAACAACCTGACCGTCACCGGCGGCTGATCCGGCGAGGGGGACGAGGCCGGCCCACGCCCTACGACAGGGACGCGGACCGGCCTCGGCCAGGTGTGCCCGGCCTTCGGCGGCGCCGCCGTTCAGGCGTCGAGCGGCTCGTAGTCGAACCAGTCGAAGCGGACGGTGCCGGCCGCCGCGTACATGCCGATGACCCGCCCCGTGAAGCCGCCGGCGACCTCGGTCGACAGATAGCGGCCGTCGAGGGCCGCGAGTGCGGTGTGCGTGCCGTCCGGCTGCTCGAAGCCGAGGGAGACGACGTCGGGTCCGGAGCGCGGCCCGTGCGGGGGCGGCAGCCGCGTGACGGTGACGGAGAGGACCACCGGCCCGGCCGGTACGGACCGCGCGGCGACGACCGTGCGCAGGGAGCCGACGCGCGCGATGACCCGTACCGTCGTGCCCGACGCCTCGATCGCGTAGTGGTGCCGCTCGTCGAGCCGGACGGCGAGGCCGCCGGTCCCCTCGGAGGGATCGACCAGCGTGCGCGCCCGGCACGCGAGGTGTTGCTGGCGCCGGCCGGTGAACACCGCGTCCGGCTCGTCCAGGGAGCCTCCCCGCGCGCGGAGGGTCAGCCAGCCGGGGCGCTCCCTGGTGGTGCAGTGCTCGGCGGTGCGGTCGCGCAGCGAGATCCAGCGGGGGTGCAGTGCGGCCGACTCGAAGTCGTCCCGCCGCTCCTCGACGGGGCCGGGGGAGAGCGGCCACGGGAGCTCGGGCAGGTCGAGGGCGACCTCGCCGACGACCGGCCAGCCGTCCACCCAGGTCACCGGGGCGAGGAAGGTCTCGCGGCCGAGCACGTGCCAGCCGGGGGTGCCGCCGCCCGGCCGGACGCCGAGGAACACCATCCACCAGGAGCCGTCGGGGCCTTGGACGAGGTCGGCGTGCCCGGTGTTCTGGATGGGGTGGTCGGTGCCGCGGTGGGAGAGGACCGGGTTGGCCGGGCACGGCTCGAACGGGCCGGCGGGACTCTTGCCGCGGGCGATCGAGACGCCGTGGCCGCGCTCCGTGCCGCCCTCGGCGATGAGCAGGTACCAGTAGCCGCCGATCCGGTACAGGTGGGGGGCCTCCGGCGCCTTGGCGCCGGGCCCGCCGGACCAGAGCCGGTGCGGTGTCCCGTACGTGCGCCCGGTGGACGGGTCGATACGGACCTGCGAGACCCCGGCGACCGTGCACCAGCAGGTGCCGTCCTCCTCCCAGGCCAGATCGGGATCGATCCCGGGGACACCGGGGGCCCACACGGGGTCCGACCACGGTCCCGCGGGGCCGGTGGCCGTGACGAGGAAGTTGCCGCCGCCCTCGCTGCAGTTGGTGACGATCAGCCAGAAGCGGCCGTCGTGGTGGCGCAGGGTGGGGGCGTAGATCCCGCCGGAGGACGGCATGTCCGCCGGCAGGCGCACCTGCTCCGGTCGGTCCAGGACGTTGCCGATCTGGGTCCAGTGGACGAGGTCGCGGCTGTGGAAGACGGGGATGCCGGGGAAGTACTCGAAGCTGGAGCACACCAGGTAGTAGTCGTCGCCGACGCGGCAGACGCTGGGGTCGGGATGGAAGCCGGGGATGACCGGGTTCGCGACGGTGTCGAGGGGACGCGGGGGAACGGGCGGCACGGGAGTCCTTCCGTACGGGGCCGAGGGAACGGCGTCAGGGCAGCAGGCGCAGCACCGCGCAGCCTCCGGCCGGCAGTTCGTGCGTGACGCCGCCGGTGAGCAGGTCGTGGCCCGGCTCCGGCAGCGGCACGGTCTCGGTGGTGTGGTTGAGGTGCAGCCGCCAGCGGCGTCCGTCCGGGGCATGGCGGGTGACGGTCTCGACCCCCGGCGGCAGGCCGGGCGGCTCCGGTGCCGCCCCGGCCTCCGCGAGCAGCCGGGCGATCAGGGCGGCGGAGCCCGCGGCGTCCAACTCGGTGGAGAGGTACCAGCCGTGGCCCGCCCCGTAGGCGTGGCGGGTGAGGGCGGGCGCGCCCGCGAGCATGCCGTGGCTGTACGCGGCGACCGCCTCGGCGCCCTCGATCCGCAGCGACTCGCTCCAGGCACGGGCCCGCGAGCCGTCCGAGAGGACGAGCTCCTCGTCCTGCCCCAGCGGACGGTGCTCCTCGACGCGGACGCCGAGCGCCGCGCGCAGGGGGGCGGCCGGGTAGCCGCCGAGCCGGGCGTGCAGGCGCTCGTCGACGCAGCCGGCGGCGTGCTGGACGAGGAGGGTGCCACCGCCTTCGACGTACCGGCGCAGGTTCTCCGCGCCCGCGTCGGAGAGCAGGAACAGGGCCGGGGCGACGAGCAGCCGGTAGCGGCCCAGGTCGTGCTCCGGGTGGGCGAAGTCGACGGTGACCCCGGCGTCCCACAGTGCCCGGTGGGCGCGGCGCAGCGCGGAGTGGTAGTCGAGTGCGGCGGACGGGAGGCCGTCGACGTCCAGCGCCCACCAGGCGTCGGAGTCGTGCAGGACGGCGACGTCGGCCCGTACGGCGGATCCGGCGAGCTCGCCGAGGCGGGCGACGGCCTCGCCGGTGGCCGCGGCCTCGCGGAAGACGCGGCTGTCCGGCCCGGCGTGCGGGACCAGCGCCGAGTGCCACTGCTCGGCGCCCGCCCGGGACTGGCGCCACTGGAAGAACAGCGCGCCCTCCGAGCCCCGGGCGATGTGCCCGAGCGAGTGCCGCAGGATCTCGCCCGGCTCCTTGCCCAGGGTCCGGTCGCCCGCGTACACGGTGTTGGTGCCCTGCTCCATGAGCAGCCAGGGCGCACCGCCGCCCAGGGAGCGGGCCCGGTCGGCGCCGAAGGCGGTGTCGGCGGCGGCGTCGAGGCCGGGCGCGCTCGGGTAGTGGTCGACGGCGACCAGGTCGACCTCGCGGCCGAAGGCCCACAGGTCCAGGTTCTGGTAGCCGGGGAGCATGAGGTTGGTGGTCACCGGGCGGTCGCTGTGGGCGCGGATCGCGTCGCGCTGCTCGCGGTAGGCGGCGAGGGTCTCGTCGGACCAGAAGCGGCGGAAGTCCAGGGCCTGCCCCGGGTTCCCGTGCCACTGGGTGGCGCGGGGCGGCAGGATCTGCTCCCACGAGGTGTACCGCTGGCTCCAGAACCGGGTTCCCCAGGCCTCGTTGAGCGCGTCGAGCGTGCCGTGCCGGGCCCGTAGCCAGACCCTGAAGGCCGCGGCCGTGTGATCGCACCAGCACAGGGTCACGTACTCGTTGTGCACGTGCCACAGGGCCAGGGCCGGGTGGTCGCCGTACCGCTCGGCCAGCGCCGAGGCGATGCGGCGGGCGGCCCGCCGGTAGGCCGGTGCGGCCAGGCAGTACGTGTCCCGGCTCCCGTGGGTGAGCCGGACGCCGTCGGGGCGCACGGGCAGGGCGTCGGGGTGGGCCAGGGTGAACCACGGTGGCGGTGAGGCGGTGGGCGTCGCCAGGTCGACGGCGATCCCGTTGGCGTGCAGGCGGTCGACGTGGGCGTCGAGCCACCCGAAGTCGTAGCGCCCCTCCTCCGGTTCCACCAGGGCCCAGGAGAAGACGCCGAGCGTCGCCAGGTTGACCCGCGCCCGGCGCATCAGCTCGTCGTCCTCCTGCCACACCTCCTCGCCCCACTGCTCGGGGTTGTAGTCCCCGCCGAAGGCGAGCCCGCCCAGGCGGTCGGTCAACCGGCGTACGTCCATGGCGGACCCATCCTCCACAGGAGCCGTCGAAGGGCCGTCGAAGCGGCATCGAAGCGCTTGGCGTGACAGCGGAACGTATCGGACTCGTTTCGCGCGGAACAAGAGGTCCCACGGAAAGAAGCTTTCTTTGTGCCTTTCATTGACAGGTTGTCATGGCGGATGGGACCGTCGATGCGCTTCGACGACGGCCGCCGTGTCCACCGGTCGGAGGGGTTGCCCCATGGGCTCCGCGCCCACGCCCGCACCCCTGCCGCCCCAGGAGTTCCACCCCAGGAGTTCCACCACAGAAGTTCCACCACAGGAGTCCGCATGCCGCTCACCGACCTCGAGCCCGGCGACCTCGCCGGATACCGCCCCGAGCTGTCCGCCCCGGAGGATTTCGACACGTTCTGGCGGGACACGCTCGCCGAGGCCCGGTCCTACGAGGGGGCCGTCAAGGCCCAACGCGTCACGCGGGCCCACCGCTTGCACGCCGTCGAGGTCGACGACGTGCGCTTCCCCGGCTGGAACGGCGAGCCGGTGGCGGCCTGGCTGCTCCGTCCGCGCGGCGCCGAAGGGCCGCTGCCGGTCGTCGTCACGTACATCGGCTACAGCGGCGGCCGCGGTCTGCCCACCGACCACCTGCTGTGGGCCGCCGCCGGCTACGCCCAGCTCGTCGTGGACAGCCGGGGCATGGGGCACGACACCCCGGACCGCACGGAGGGGGACGGCACCCAGTGGTCCCACGGATTCATGACCCGTGGCATCGACTCCCCGGAGAACTACTACTACCGGCGGCTGATCACCGACTGCGTCCGTGCCGTGGACGCCGTCGCCGAGCTGCCCGGCCTCGACACCGGCAGGATCGTCGTGGCCGGTGGCAGCCAGGGCGGCGGACTCGCACTCGCCGTCGCCGGTCTCGTCGGCGACCGGGTGGCGGCGGTGATGCCGGACGTCCCCTTCCTGTGCCACTACCGCCGGGCCGTACGGATCACCGCCGAGGGCCCGTACCCGGAGATCGCCGAATACCTGCGCTGGCACAGCCGCGACCGCGTGGAGCGGACCTTCGCCACCCTCGACTACTTCGACGGTGCCCACTTCGCCCAGCGGGCCACCGCGCCGGCGCTGTTCAGCGTCGCCCTGATGGACCCGATCTGCCCGCCCTCCACGGTGTACGCCGCCTTCAACCACTACCGGGGCGAGGACCGCACCATGACCGTCTGGCCCTTCGGCGACCACGGCGGCGGCCTCGGCTCGAACCCGCCGGTCCAGCTGTCCTGGCTGCACGAGCGTGCCCTCGCGCCGATCCCCGCGGACCGCGCCCGGGCGGAGGAAACCGCCCGATGAAGTTCACCGACGGCTACTGGCTGATGCGCCCGGGAGTGACCGCGCGCTACGCCGCCGAAGTCGCCGAGGTCCGGACCGACACGCACCGGATGACCCTGTACGCGCCCGTGAAGCACGTGCGCGACCGCGGTGACACGCTCAACAGCCCGCTGCTCACCGTCGAGTGCTGGTCGCCGGCCGAGGGCGTGATCGGGGTGCGCACCACCCACCACGCCGGATCGGGCGCCCACGGGCCGGAGTTCGGACTGCCCGGCGCCGAGCCGCACGCGGGCAAGGTGCGCCGCGACGGCGACGTGGTCGAGCTCGTCTCCGGAGGACTGGCCCTGCGGGTGGACACCGCACGGCCGTGGCGCCTGGAGTTCACGGCCGGGAGAGAGGTGCTGACCTCGGTGGGCGACCGGGGGACCGGATTCGTCACCGATGCCGACGGACGGCACCACATGCTGGCCCAGCTCTCCCTCGGCGTCGGCGAACTGGTCTACGGGCTGGGGGAGCGGTTCACCCCGTTCGTCAAGAACGGGCAGTCCGTGGACATCTGGCAGGCGGACGGCGGCACCAGCAGCGAGCAGGCCTACAAGAACATCCCCTTCCACCTCACGAACCGCGGCTACGGCGTCTTCGTCAACCATCCCGGCAAGGTGAGCTACGAGGTCGGCTCCGAGTCCGTCGGGCAGGTCCAGTTCAGCGTCGAGGACCAGACCCTGGAGTACTTCGTCGTCCTCGGCCCCACGCCCAAGCAGGTCCTGGAGCGCTACACGGCCCTCACCGGCCGCCCCGCCCTGCCTCCCGCGTGGGCGCTCGGCCTGTGGCTCACCACCTCCTTCACCACCGACTACGACGAGGTCACCGTCAACCGCTTCGTCGACGGCATGGCCGCGCGCGGCATCCCGCTGAGCGTGTTCCACTTCGACTGCTTCTGGATGCGCGGCTACCAGTGGAGCGACTTCACGTGGGACGCCGACACCTTCCCCGACCCGGTCGGCATGCTCGCCCGGCTCAAGGAGCGGGGCCTGCGCGTCTCCGCCTGGATCAACCCCTACATCGCCCAGAAGTCGGCCCTCTTCGAGGAGGGCATGCGCGAGGGCCACCTGGTGCGCAGGCGCGACGGCAGCGTCTGGCAGTGGGACCTGTGGCAGCCCGGCATGGCGCTCGTGGACTTCACCAGCCCCGCCGCCCGCGACTGGTACACCGACAAGCTGCGCACCCTCCTGCACATGGGAGTCGACTGCTTCAAGACCGACTTCGGCGAGCGCGTCCCCACCGACGTCGTCTGGCACGACGGCTCCGACCCGGAGCGCATGCACAACTACTACACCCACCTCTACAACCAGGCCGTCTTCGACCTCCTGCGCGCCGAACGCGGCGAGGGGGAGGCGCTGCTGTTCGCCCGCTCGGCCACCGCCGGGGGCCAGCGGTACCCGGTGCACTGGGGCGGCGACTGCGAGTCCCACTTCAACGCCATGGCCGAGTCCCTGCGCGGCGGACTCTCCCTCGGCCTGTCCGGCTTCGGCTTCTGGAGCCATGACATCGGCGGCTTCGAGGGCACCCCGACGCCCACCGTCTTCAAGCGCTGGGTGCAGTTCGGCCTGCTGTCGTCCCACAGCCGGCTGCACGGCAGCAAGTCGTACCGGGTGCCCTGGGACTACGGCGAGGAGGCCGTCGACGTCACCCGCGCCTTCACCCTCCTCAAGCACCGCCTCGCGCCCTACCTCCACCGAGCCGCCCATCAGGCCCACACCACCGGGGTCCCGGTGATGCGGGCCATGGTCCTGGAGTTCCCCGAGGACCCGGCCGCCGCCACGCTCGACCGGCAGTACCTGCTCGGCGACGACCTGCTCGTCGCCCCCGTCTTCACCGAGGACGGCACGGTCGACTACTACGTCCCCGAGGGGACCTGGACCAACGTCCTGACCGGCCACCAGGTCACCGGTCCGCGCTGGGTGCGGGAGCGGCACGGCTTCGACACCCTGCCGCTGCTCGCCCGCCCCGACTCCGTCCTGCCGCTCGCCGCGGACGACCGGCACCCGGTCTCCGCCTGGGCGGACGGCGTCGAACTCCGGGTCCACGCCTTCGCGGACGGCGCGGAGCGCACCGTCGTCGTCCCGCGGCCCGAGGGTCCCGGTGAGAGCGCCCGCTTCCACGTGCGGCGCACCGGCGACCGGCTGCGGGTCACGACCGACAGCCCGCATCCGTGGCAGCTGCGCGTCGGCGGACCCGCGGGCATCCCGTACGCCGTCCCCGCCGGCACCGGCGAGACGGAGGTCCCCTACCCGCTGTGAGCCGTACGCGGGCGTGGCCGCGCGCCGAGGGTGCGGGGCCTCGCCCCCGCCGTCGCGCCCGGTCCGCGGCGCGGGGTCCGCCTGTCGCGCCGTGTCCGTCTGGGGCACACTGGCGGCGTGCGGATCGTGATGATGACGGCGGGATCGCGGGGCGACGTCGCGCCGTACACGGGTCTGGGTGCCGGACTCGTACGGGCGGGGCACGAGGTGACGCTGGCGGCGCACGGGTTGTTCGAACCGCTGGTGGCGGGGTCGGGGGTCCGGTTCCGTCCGTTGCCGGTGGACCCCCGTGCCGAGCTGCACTCCGCGCGGGGCCGGCGGCTGCACGAGGCGAGGACCGGCGCGGGAAAGCTCCTGCGACTCGCGTCCATGGCCCGCGGCGCGGTCGACGCGATGACGGCGGCCCTGGTGGAGGCGGCCCGTGAGGGCGACGTCCTGCTGGTCGGCGGGTCGCTGGGGCCCCTCGGGTACGCCATCGCGGACGGCCTGTCGGTGCCCGCCCTGGGGTTGCACCTCCAGCCGCTCCACCCCACCGGGGAGTTCCCCGCCCCGGTCCTCGGGACGCGGTCGCTCGGCACGGTGGGAAACCGGCTGAGCGGACGCGCCGTCATGACCATGGTGGAGCTGCTGTTCCTCGACGCCGTACGGTCCCTGCGGCGGCACGGCCTCCGGGTGGCGGCCCGCCCAGGGGGGCGTTTCCGGACGGTGCTGCACGGCTACAGCGAGGTCGTCGTTCCCCGGCCCCGGGACTGGCCCGCCGGGCTGGAGGTCTCCGGTTACTGGTGGCCGCACGAGACCGCGCGGCTGCCCGGGGAAGTGGAGGACTTCCTCGCGGCCGGGCCCCCGCCGGTCTTCGTCGGTCTGGGCAGCGCCACCGTGCCCGACGCCGAGCGGGTGAGCCGCGATATCGTCACCGCCCTGCGCGCGGCGAAGGTGCGCGGAATCGTCCAGCGGGGCTGGGCGGGGCTCGCCGCCCGGGGTGACGACATCCTGACCGTCGACGAGGTGCCGCATTCCCTGCTGTTCCCCCGGACGGCCGCCGTCGTCCACCACGCCGGTGCGGGCACGACCGGCGCGGTCCTGCGGGCCGGGGTGCCCACCGTTCCGGTGCCGGTCCAGTTCGACGCGGCGTTCTGGGCCTCCCGGCTGACCGCGCTGGGCACCGCCCCCGGGGCGGTGCCGCTGCCCCGGCTCACCTCCGGGGCGCTGGCCCGGGCGCTGCGCCGGGCGACGGAGGACGACGCGCACCGCGTCCGTGCCCGCGCGGTTGCCGACCGGCTGGCCGGGGAGGACGGCGTCGCACCGGTGCTGGCCGCCCTCGCCCGGCTGGCGCGATGACCGCTCAGCCCACGGTCCACTTCTGGGCCGCGGTGCCGTTGCAGGTCCAGATCTGCAGCCGGGTGCCGTTCGCCGCGTTGCTGTTGGGGACGTCCAGGCACTTGTCCGCCGCGATGTTCACGATGTCGCGGGCGGCCTCCACCCGCCATTTCTGGGCCCCGGTGCCGTTGCAGTCGTAGAGCTGGAGCTTGGCGCCGTCCGCCGTGGATCCGGCGGAGACGTCCAGGCACTTGCCGAGTGCGCGGATCGATCCGTCGGCGTTCACGGTCCACTTCTGGGCCGCGGTGCCGTTGCAGTCGTAGAGCTGGACCGGGGTGCCGTTCGCGGGGTTCGCCCCGGCCACGTCGACGCACTTGCCGCCGAGGCCGGTGATCGGGCCTCCGGTCGAGGGGGCCGGCTGGTCGTTGGTGACCCGGACGTAGTCGACGGTCAGGGTGTTCGGCATGGGGGTGCTGCCGTCCGGGTTGCCCGGCCAGTCGCCGCCGACGGCGAGGTTGAGGATGAGGAAGAAGGGGTGGTCGAACACCCACTGCCGGCCGCCGAGATCGGCCGGGGTGCGCGTCTGGTACGTGACGCCGTCGACCTTCCAGACCAGCTTGTCCGGCGCCCATTCGACCCGGAAGGTGTGGAAGGCGTCCGCGAACGGCGAGCCGATCGAGTAGCCGGCGCCGATGCCGCCCGATCCGGAGTAGCCCGGGCCGTGGATGGTGCCGTGGACGGTGTTCGGCTCGAAACCGACGTTCTCCATCACGTCGATCTCGCCGCTCTGCGGCCAGCCCACGCCGCCGATGTCGTTGCCGAGCATCCAGAACGCCGGCCACATGCCCTGGCCGCGCGACATCTTGATCCGGGCCTCGAAGGTGCCGTACGCCTGGGTGAACTTCCCGGAGGTGTTGAGCCGGGCCGAGGTGTACTCGCAACGCCCGTACCAGCAGTTGTAGTTGCCCGGGTTCTCGCGCCGGGCCGTGATGACCAGGTTGCCCTGGCCGTCGTGCACGGCGTTGCGGGTCGAGTTCGTGTAGTACTGCCGCTCGTGGTTGTTCACGTTGTCGCCAGTCTCCAGGTTCCACTTGGAGCCGTCGACCGGGGTGCCTGCCGGGGCGTTGAACTCGTCGCTGAACGTGGTGGCCTGGACGCCGGCTTCGGCCGCGGCCGCCGGGGTCGCGGCCATCGCGGCCGGCTGCGTCGTGGGGCTCACCAGCGCGGCCACGGTGGCGCATCCGAGGCCGAGGGCCAGCAGAAGGCGTGATCGTCGAGAGGGAGGTGCGGACATCGTTGTCACCGCCGACGGTGGGGGAGGGGGTCGTGGACGGCAACGAAGAGTGCCACGGTCCGGACGGCGTCGACAAGACCTTGCGCTGAAACCGCTCTCAACCGTCCTTCCGCGTTCGGGAGTTGTAGGCGGGAGGGGTTGACGAGCAGGAGGGGCCTCCCTAGCTTCACACCTTAAAGAAAGCCCGAAGGCCTGGGCCCCCGTCGAAAGGTCTGTCAGGTGCATTACAGAAGCAGCTTCTGGTTCGGCCCCCGCCGCGGCCGGCGCCCCCGCCGTCTCGCCGCCCTCGTGGCCGGTGCCCTCCTCGCAAGCGGCCTGGTCATGACCGGTCCCGACGTGGCCGAGGCCGCGGGCGAGCGGGTCGACGTCTGGCTGACCACCACGTCCGACGCCGGCGGCCGCACCGTCACCCGGGGCCTCGCCCCGCAGACGCCGATCGCCTTCGGCCCCGCCGGCGGCAGCGCGAACCGCACCATCAGCGTCGACGAGAACACCACCTACCAGCAGTTCGAGGGCGGGGGCGCATCCATCACCGACACCACCGCCTACCTCCTGCGGGGCGGCGCGATCAGCGCGGCCACCCGCGACGAGGTCATGCGCCGGCTGTTCTCGCCGACCGACGGCATCGGACTCTCCTTCGTCCGCAACCCCATCGGCGCCTCCGACCTGTCCCGGCCCGGCAACGTCTCCCTCGACGACACCTGCTGCGACCTGGGCGACTTCGGGACCAACGGCTACGACACCGATGTGCGGCTGCTCACCGTCCAGGCCAAGCAGCTCAACCCGGCACTCCGGCTCAAGGCCGTGCCCTGGAGTGCACCCGGCTGGATGAAGGACAACGGCCGGATGGACCAGATGGGTTGGCTGAAGTGGGAGTACTACCCGCTCTACGCCCAGTATCTGGTGAAGTACATCCAGAGCTATCAGGCGGCCGGCGTCAAGGTCGACTACCTCTCCGTACAGAACGAGCCGAACTGCTGCCAGGCGGGCAACCCCACAGCCATGAACTACCCGGGAATGAGCTGGAACCCCTCCGGCCTGGTCGAGTTCACCAAGAACCACGTCTACCCGGCGTTCCGCGCCGCCGGGATCACCACCAAGGTCCTGGTCCACGACTGGAACTACGGCGACTACGCGAACTTCGGTTCCGGCGTGCTCGACGACGCCGGCGTGCGCAACGATCCGCTGTTCGGCGGCATCGCCTGGCACGGATACGCCGGTGACCCCGCCGTCGGCAGCCAGGTCCACGACCGGTACCCGGCGGTCAGGCAGTTCGGCACCGAGCACTCCGGCGGCACCTGGATCGCCAACCAGCACAACGAGGACCTGAAGGACATCGTCGAGTACGCCCGCAACTGGAGCAGCAGCCTGACGAAGTGGAGCCTGGCACTCAACCAGGACATGGGCCCGCACAACGGGGGCTGCGGAACCTGTACGGGGCTGATCACCGTCCAGCAGGGCGGCCCGCGCGCCGGGCAGGTGGACTACACGATCGAGTACTACACGACCGGCCACCTCACCAAGTTCGTGCGCCCCGGCGCGTACCGCATCGCGTCCACGGCCGACGCCACCGTGCAGAACGTCGCCTGGCGCAACCCCGACGGATCCAAGGCGCTCATCGCCCACAACGCAGGCGCCTCCGCGCAGTCCGTCCGCGTCGACTGGGGCGGCCAGTCCTTCACGTACACCCTGCCGGCCCGCACCACCGCGACGTTCACCTGGTCCGGTACGACGGCGAGCGCACCGACCGGGCCGCTGACCGGTCTGGCCGGGAAGTGCCTGGACGTGGCGGGCGCCGCCACCGCCGACGGCACCCCGGTCCAGCTCTACACCTGCAACGGCACCACGGCCCAGCGGTGGACCCTCGCCGCCGACGGCACCGTCCGCGCGCTCGGCAAGTGCCTGGACGCCACCGGAGGCGGCACCGCCGACGGCACCAAGGTCCAGCTCTACACCTGCAACGGGACGGGCGCCCAACGCTGGTCGTACGACGCGGCCACGCACGACGTCGTCAACACGGCCTCCGGCAAGTGCCTCGACGTCACCGGCAACACCTCGGCGGACGGGACCCGCGCCCAGATCTGGTCCTGCACGGGCGCCGCCAACCAGAAGTGGACCCACCAGCCCTCCTGACGCACCGGCAGCCACCCGCACCCCCTCTCTCCAGGAGACCACCGCATGTCACACCCGCACCCCCGCCGCCGACGAAGGACCGGCGGCACCCTGCCGGGCGCCGTCACCGCCGCCACCGCGGTCACGGCCGTCCTCGCCGGGCTGCTCGCCGGAGCCGGACCGAGCACCGCCGCCCCCGCGCCCGAGGCCGATCCGGCCCCCCGCGCCGTCGACCGCTTCGAAGGCGAGGTCCCGTTCGCCGGACCGCCCGCCGAGGGCCTGTTCACCTGGGGCAGCGACGCCGACGACCACCCGCGGCTCACCCTCGCCGAGCGCGCCGACGCCCCCGAGGGCGCGAAGGTCCTCGAAGGCCGCTACGACATCAGCGGCTGGGGCGGCTTCACCCACGACTTCGCCTTCGACAAGCCGGCGCAGGACTGGACCGCGTACAAGGGCGTCCGCTTCTGGTGGTACGGCCAGAACACGGCCCCGCTGCCGCCGGGATCCGGCAAGCGGATCAACTTCGAGATCAAGGACGGCGGCGCCGACGGCGAGGCGTCCGAGCTCTGGACCACCTCGTTCACCGACGACTGGGAGGGCTGGCACCTCGTCGAGATCCCCTTCTCGGAGTTCCACTACCGCACCGACTACCAGCCGGTCGGCGGCATCGACCAGGTCCTCGGCCTCGACAGGATGTGGGGCTACGCGCTCACGCTGCCCACCGGCGCACCCGGCGGCCGCTTCGCCCTCGACGCGGTCGAGCTGTACGGCAGGGCCGAACCGGCCCTGAGCACCCGGGTGGTGACGGGCGCGGTGGTGCACCCCGTCGACGAGGGCGGCACCGCCCGGATCGACATCGCGGTCGCCACCACCGGAGCCCGGCCCACCGGAGAGCCGGTCACCGTCGCCTACGCCACGGACGACGGCGGTCCCGCGCAGCCCGGCACGGACTACACCCCGGTCAACGGCACCCTCGTCTTCCCCGCCGGTACGCCCTCGGGCACGACCCGCTCGATCACCGTGACCACCCTGAAGGACGGGACCGGGGAAGCGGCCGAGACCATCCCGGTGAAGCTGACGGTCGACGGCGCCAAGGCGCCCGCCGAGACCCCGGTCGTGACCGTGAACGCCCACGGACTGCCCTACCTCGACCGGCGGCTCCCCGTGCGGAAGCGGGTCGCGGACCTGCTCTCCCGGATGACGCTCCGCGAGAAGGCCGGCCAGATGACGCAGGCCGAGCGCAACGCCCTGCGCTCGCCCGGCGACATCGCGGGCTACGGCCTCGGCTCGCTGCTCTCCGGCGGCGGCTCCGTCCCGACCCCCAACACGCCCGAGGCCTGGGCCCGGATGGTCGACTCGTACCAGCTGCGGGCCCAGGCCGCCCGCTGGCAGATCCCGCTGCTCTACGGCGTGGACGCCGTGCACGGGCACAACAACGTGATCGGCGCGACGATCATGCCGCACAACATCGGCATCGGCGCCGGACGCGACGCCGCCCTCGCCGCCCGCACCGGCGCCGTGACGGCGAAGGAGGTCCGGGCCACCGGCGTGCCCTGGGACTTCGCCCCCTGCCTGTGCGTGACCCGGGACGAACGCTGGGGACGCTCCTACGAGTCCTTCGGCGAGGACCCGGCGCTCGTGTCCGCCATGGAGAGCGTCATCGACGGCATGCAGGGCGCGCCGGACGGCCGGGACCTCGACCGCAACGACAAGGTGCTGACCACCGCCAAGCACTTCGTCGGCGACGGCGGTACGGCCTTCGGCTCGTCGACGACCGGCTCGTACACGATCGACCAGGGCGTCACCCGGGTCACCCGCGAGGAACTGGAGGCGGTGCATCTCGCGCCGTTCGCCGAGGCGGTGCGCCGCGGCGTGGGCACCGTCATGCCCTCGTACTCCTCGCTCGACGTCATCGGTGACGACCGCGGCCCCGTGAAGATGCACGCCGACGCCGAGATGATCAACGGGGTGCTCAAGGGCCGGATGGGCTTCGAGGGCTTCGTCATCAGCGACTGGCAGGCCATCGACCAGATCCCCGGCGACTACCCGAGCGACGTGCGGACCTCGGTCAACGCCGGCCTCGACATGATCATGGTGCCGACGAACTACCAGGAGTTCACCCGCACCCTGGTCGCCGAGACCGAGGCGGGCCGCATCCCGACCGCCCGGATCGACGACGCCGTCGCCCGCATCCTCACCCAGAAGTTCCGCCTGGGCCTCTTCGAGAAGCCGTACGCGGACACCACGCGCCTGGCCGACGTCGGCTCGGCGGAGCACCGGGCGGTGGCGCGCGAGGCGGCCGCCGCCTCGCAGGTCCTGCTGAAGAACGAGGGCGGGGTGCTGCCGCTCAGGCCGAGCCAGAACGTGTACGTGGCCGGCTCGAACGCGGACGACCTCGGGAACCAGGCCGGCGGCTGGACCGTCACCTGGCAGGGCGCCTCCGGCCGGACGACGACCGGCACCACCATCCTGGAGGCCATGCGGAAGTCCGCCGACCCCGGGACCACGCTCACCTACTCGAAGGACGCCACCGCCCCCACCGAGGGCCACGACGTCGGCGTGGTCGTGGTCGGCGAGACGCCGTACGCCGAGGGCGTGGGCGACGTCGGCAACGGCCACGACCTGGAACTGTCCGCGGCGGACAAGGCGGCCGTCGACCGGGTCTGCGCCGCGATGCCCTGCGCGGTCCTCGTCGTCTCCGGCCGCCCGCAGCTCGTCGGCGACCGGCTGCCCGCGATCGACGCCCTGGTCGCGTCCTGGCTGCCGGGCACGGAGGGCGACGGCGTGGCCGACGTCCTCTACGGCCGCCGGCCCTTCACCGGGCAGCTGCCGGTGAGCTGGCCGAGGTCGGAGGGCCAGCTGCCGCTGAACGTGGGGGACACGCGCTACGACCCCCAGTTCCCGTACGGCTGGGGCCTGACCACGCTCCGCGGCACCCCGCGCGGGGGCGAGCCGGCCCTGCGCGGGATCGGGCTGGCCGCCCGCGCCCTCCAGCAGGCCGGGCACGGCACCTCCGCCGCCGCCCGCGGCCTCGTGGGACGCGCCCGGCTGATCGTCCAGGACCGCATCGGCCGGAACGTCACCGAACGATCGGCGAAGCCCTTCGCCGAGGCCGACCATCTGCTGCTCCTCGGTGATCCCGCCGGCGCGGTCGGCAAGCTGACCGAGGCGTTCCGCGCGGCCCGCTGAGCCGCCGGGCACTCCCCGCAGGGGCCGAATCCGCCGCCGTGCGCGGCGCTCGGCCCCTGCCGGGCGGGTGCCGCGGCCCTACACCAGGAGCTCGGAGTCACCGAGGCGGCCGGGCTCACCCGGCTGCTCCGGCAGGCTCTCGGCTTCCGCCCCGTGGCCCTCCGCGGCCCCGAACCACGCCACCGCCACCGCGCCCGCGACCGCCAGTACGAAGCCGAGGACGGCCGCCCAGGCGAAGCCCGGACGGGAGGCGTCACCCAGCCACCACACGCCGATCGCCCCCGGCAGCACGGTCTCGCCGACCACGAGCGCCGCCGTCGCCCCGTTCACCGAGCCGAGCTGCAGCGCGACCGTGTGCAGATACATCCCGCCGACACCGGCGACCAGGATCGCGTACAGCGCCGGATCCGCCAGGAGCGCACCCGGTGCCAGGGGATCGACGCCGTTCAGGACGCGCACCCCGACCCCGAGCGCGCCGAAGCCGAGGCCCGACAGCAGGCCCGCGAGGATCGCCGCCCGGGCGCCGAGCACCCGCACGAGGACGGTGCCGCCGGCCATCAGCAGCAGCGAGACCCCGAGCAGCCACCAGTGCGTCGAGATCGGGGTGTGCCCGCTGCCCTCGGGGCCGGCCGCGCTCGCCAGCAGCACCAGCGCCGAACAGACCACTCCGATGGAGGCCCACTCGGCGCGCGTCAGCCGGATGCCGAGCAGCTTCACGCTGAGGACGGCCGTGATGACCAGATTGGCACTGATCACGGTCTGGGAGAGGAACAGCGGGAGCATCCGGGCGGCGAGCGCGCCGAGGCCGAAGCCGACGAAGTCCAGCCCGGTGCCGACGATGAACTCCCAGGTCATCGCCGCCTTGGCGGTCGACGACAGGCTGGGTCCGCCGTGCTGGGTGAGCTGTCCGGCGGTGACCGCCTGGAGCCGGGCCGACCTGCGGGAGCCGACGGCCTGCAGCACGGATCCCGTGCCGTAGCAGATCGAGGCGGCGACGGCGGTCAGCAGTCCTATGAGCACCGGATGGCTCCCTTTCACACGGTCGGGCGGTGGTCCGCCCCTTTCGTCTCCGCTTGCCAGACGTCCCTGAGGGCGCCCGCGTTGCCTCCGGCCCGCGACGTGCCGGATCCGGGGGTCACCCGGGCACGCCCTGCGCGCAGGCAGCGAGCGGGGGTTTGGCTCCGCCGTCGTGGGCGAGACGCGGAGACGAGTACCGAATCACCCCGATGCCAAGGAGAGGCCATGAGCAGCATGACGACCGGCCCGCAGCACACGGTCGAGCGGGACGACGACATCCTGGAACAGCTGCTGGAGCAGCACGAGCGCATCCGGCAGCTCTTCGCCGAGACCATGGAATCCGAAGGTGAGGCCAAGAAGCAGTGCTTCGACGAGCTGCGCGGGCTGCTCGCCGTGCACGAGACCGCCGAGGAGATGATCCTGCGCCCCGTGGCCAAGCGGGTCGCGGGCAAGGACGAGGCGGAAGCCCGCAACGAGGAGGAGGCCGAGGCCAACAAGGAGCTGGCCGCGCTGGAGGACCTCGACGTGCACAGCGCCGAGTTCGACGCGAAGCTGGCGGAGTTCCAGCGGGCCGTCGAGCACCACGCGCAGCACGAGGAGCGGGAGGAGTTCCCGCGGATCCGCGAGGCGTGCGACATCGACGAGCGCCGTTCGATGGGCCGCAGGCTGCGGGCCGCCGAACGGATGGCTCCGACCCACCCGCATCCCACGGCCGCCGGTTCGACGGTCGCCCAGTGGACGATGGGCCCCTTCGCGGCGCTCCTCGACCGCGCCAGGGACGCCATGCGGGGCTGACCGCCTACGCCACCGACACGGGAACTTCCAGCGGCGCCCGGAACGACAGCAGCCCCAGCATGGGGGGCTCCGTCGGTCCGGCGGCCGGGCGGAGGCCGGGGAGGGCACGGGCCGCGACCCGCAGGGCCACCGCCGCCTCCGTGCGGGCCAGGGACGCGCCCGGGCACCGGTGCCGGCCGGCACCGAAGGCCAGGTGGTGGCGGATGTTGGGCCGGTGGGGGCACATCGTCGCCGGCTCGGGGAACACCTCCGGATCGGACCCGCTGCCAATCAGCATGAGGAGCAGCGGGGCCCCGGCCGGCAGGCGCACCCCGCCCAGCGACAGGTCCCGGGCGGTGACCCGGCGCCACGTCGTGACCGGAGGCTCCCGGCGCAGGACCTCCTCCACCCATGCCTCGGCGAGGCCGGGCTCCGCGCCCGCCCGCACCCACAGGCCCGGCTCCGTGGACACCCGGCGCAGCACCGTGGCGATGAGCTGTCCGGTGGTGGACTGGCCGGCGATGAAGACGAAGAAGCAGGCGGCGACGGCCGTCCGGACGTCCAGCGGTTCGCCGCCGGGCAGCCGATGGCGGCGGAGCGCCCCGATGAAGGAGTCCTCGGGAACGGCGCCGCCGCGGACGGTCGCGGTCAGCCACCGGTGGAAGTCCCCGACGAGTGCGGCCAGCTCGGGCTGCCGCTCCGGCGAGGGCCTGCCGTAGAACAGCTCCAGCGAGGCGTCGCTCCAGCGGATCAGGGTCGCCGGTTCGATGCCCTCGATGCCGAGCAGCTCCATCAGGACCCGGCACGGAAGGATCTGCGCGTACGAGGCGAACAGGTCGCAGGAGCCGGCGGTGTCGAGCGGGGTCCGCGCCCGGGCGAGGAGCTCTTCGGCGGTCCGCTCGATCACCGGCACGGCCTCTTCGACGCGCCGCGCGTGGAAGAAGCGGGTGACCAGGCGGCGCAGTCCCGCGTGGCTCTCGGTGCCGTTGTTGGCGAGCGCGGGCGGAAGCGTGAAGCCGGCGCGGGCGAGGATCCTGAGCACGGAGACGGGCAGCGGGGTGACGGCGTGCTGGGCGTTGTCCGGCAGGAAGTCCTCCGGTTCCAGCAGGACCCGTCGTATGTCCTCGTGTCGGCTGACCAGCCACAGCCCCGTGCCGGGGTCGTGGTGGACGGGGGACTCGGTCCGCAGCAGCTCGAGCCAGGGGTGCGGTTCCCGGACGAAGTCCTCCCCGAACACGTCGAGCAGCCCGAGCGGGTCCGGGACCCCGGGAGGCGCCGGGCACGCCGCCGCGCTGCCCGGGATTGCCGCGGTGTCGGGTGGGAACGCCTCCAGGGCCGGGGAAGTCACGGCCGGAAGTTAACACGCCGAAGAGCCGTCTTCGCCGGATGTGCCCGGCGTCACTCCCTGAAGCCGAGGGCGGCGGCGAGGGCGCGGCCGGGGGCGTACGCGGGGGCGAAGGCGCAGGTGGGAGGGCCGCACGTGCCGGAGCCGCCATCTCGCTGACGGGCCGGCGCCCGGTGACGGCCCGTCGCCCGTCAGGCCTGGGGCGTGCCGGAACGGCGCTGGTCGCTCTCGTTGCGAACGTCCGTGGTCCGGCGGGCGAGGGTGTCGACGCGGCCGGCGAGGTCGGGGGGAAGCGGGGGACGGGCGGTGCGGGTGCGGGCGAGCGGTTCGAGCAGGCCCGCGGGGTCGTCGGCGGCGAGGGCCTGGCTGAGCTCGTGCCTCAGGGCGGCCGGCAGCGCGTCGAGGGCCGTGATCTGTCCGGCGAGCTGCCGCAGGTCGGCGGCGTTGTCGCGGGCCCAGCTCGTCACGCTGCGGTCGGCGGCGCGACGGTCGCGGGTGGCCTGGACGCGCTGCTCTCCCGTGGCGCCGGGGCGGCCCGGACGTACGCGCAGATAGCGGCGCTCCGCGGCCTGCCGGCTGGTGACGCCGAGGGGTGGGGCCAGTTCGGCCCAGCTGGCGCCCGCCTCCCGGGCGGCCTCGATGAGGCCGGGCTCCCAGTCGGCCAGCTGCTCGCGCAGCTCGCGCAGGAGCAGGAGCGCGGCGAGCGCCTCCTCGGAGGAGGCCCGCGGAGCCGCGGCCGGGGCGGGCGCGGACCGGGCCGCTCGGACCGTCTCCTCGATGGCGGCGAGTGCCGCCACGGCCGCGCGGAACGTGACGGTGTCGCCTTGGGTCACGTCGTCATCCTTCGATTTGTCGTCCATCCGTTGACGGTGGAGTTGTCGTCCATCCGTTGACATGTTACAACGGTGTCAGATGACGCGCATTGGCAATCACTGCCGGATTCGATGGAGGTGTTTCCCCATGTTGATGCGCACCGACCCGTTCCGTGAGCTCGATCGCCTCACGCAGCAGATGCTGGGTTCGACCGGCACCTGGTCACGTCCCGCGGCCGTCCCGATGGACGCCTACCGCGAGGGCGACGACTACGTGATCATGATGGATCTCCCCGGTGTCTCCCCGGACGCGATCGACATCGACGTCGAGCGGAACATGCTGACGGTGAAGGCCGAGCGCCGGCCGGTGCAGAAGGCCGACGACGTCCAGATGGAGCTGTCCGAGAGGCCGCTCGGCGTCTTCTCCCGCCAGCTGATGCTGGCCGACACGCTCGACACCGAGAAGATCACCGCTGACTACACCGCGGGCGTGCTCACCCTGCGCATTCCGATCGCCGAGCGCGCCAAGCCCCGGAAGATCGCCATCAGCAGGGGCGACGACCGCAAGCAGATCAGCGGCTGAGCCACCCCCCCAGACCGGGAGCGGAGGGCGACAGCCTCCCCCCCCTCTGTTCCCCTCCGCTCCCGGCACCCCGGCTACCTCGCGCACGTAGGGGGTCTCGATGAGACTGCGATGGCAGACGTTCCTCGACCAGGTGCAGGAACGAGGCGACTACGACACGCCGCAGGAGGCCGAACGGGCAGCCCGGGTCGTCCTGGCGCTGCTCGGCGCCCACCTGGTCGGCGACGTACGGGCCTCGCTCGCCGCCCGCCTCCCGGAGACCTTCGCCGTCGTCCTGCTCAACCCGCTCCAGGCCGCCGAACCGCTCTCGCCGGAACGCTTCGTACGCGCGACGGCCGCCTGGATCGAGGGAGCCACCGAACGGACTGCGGCCTGGGACGTCAGCGCCGTGCTCAGCGTCGCCGCCGACGCGGCCGGCGAGGAACTCACCGCCCAGATGCTCCTGCAACTCCCTCCCGGATACGACCTCCTCTTCGGCCGGCCGCACCTCCCACGTTGAGCCCGGCCCTCCCGTCGACATCTGTTCGCCCCGCCCGGCCGTGAGGCCGGGCCCGAAGAGAACGGCCACCCGTACCGCCATGACCCTCCAGACCGACCTCCCGACCCCGGCCGTCCGGTCCGCGACCGACCGGAGCGGTGCCTCCTTCGACGGCCTACTCGAACGCGTCCGTTACGAGGGCGCCTACCCGACCCGCGAGCGCGCCGAGCACGCCGTCCGCTCCGTACTCGGGGCGCTGGGACGCCAGCTCGTCGGCGACGAACGCGTCGAGCTCGCCGCCCTGCTGCCGTTCGAAGCGGCCATGGACCTCACCGCGCAGATCCCCGCCACCACGCCGCTCACGGGCTGGGAGTTCGTCAAGGACCTCGCCCAGCGCACCGGCAGGAGCCCGGCCACCACCCGCTGGGACGTCGGCGCGGTCCTCGCCCCGATCGCCCGGCTGGCCGGTCCCGACCTCACCGACCGCATGATCCGTCAGCTGCCCCCCGGCTACGCCCTCCTCTTCGGCAAGGCCGAACTCCTGCCCGCCCGCCCGGGCGGCACGGTCCGCGGGCCCGTCGACCGGCCGAGGTCGAGCCGGCCTCTTGACCCTCGTGGCGCGAGCCACTAACTTGCGTCCACATCGACCCGTAGCACCCGGAAGGAGGCGACCAGCAGATGCTCACCTACTCTGACCTCGGTCGCCTCGCCGAGTGCACCGCCTGGGTTCCGGGCCGCATCGCCCACGGCTGCTGAGCGCCCCCTTCTCTTCCACGTGCCCTACCGCGGCACGGCGCGGGTTTTCCCGGTCTTTCCCTTTCTTTGCACGGCACATCGCCGCCGTGCGCCTTCCTGCGCCCGCTCTCCCCACCTGGCGCCTCCGCAGACAGAAAGCTGCCCGAAAAATGAAGAACACGATGCCCCCGTCGACCGTGCGCCGAAACGAGTGCCTGTCGTGACGGAGCCACGGATCACGGTCAACGGGAGCGAACTGCCGATCGCCCCGGCCGCCCCCCACACCACGGTGCTCGACTTCCTGCGCGAACGCGGCCTCACCGGCACCAAGGAGGGCTGCGCCGAGGGCGAGTGCGGCGCCTGCGCCGTCCTCGTCGCCCGCCCGGGCACGCACGAGCCCACCGACTGGGTGGCCGTCAACGCCTGCCTGCTGCCCGCCGCGGCGCTCGACGGACAGGAACTCGTCACCTCCGAGGGCCTCGCCACCACCGACGGCGCCGGCACTCCGACCACGCTGCACCCCGTGCAGCAGGAGATGGCGGTCCGCGGCGGATCCCAATGCGGCTACTGCACCCCGGGGTTCGTCTGCAGCATGGCCGCCGAGTACTACCGCCCCGACCGCTCGGCCCCCGCCGAACCGGCCGACGCCACCGGACCCGAGCACGGCCCCAACGGCTTCGACCTCCACGCGCTGAGCGGAAACCTCTGCCGCTGCACGGGCTACCGCCCCATCCGCGACGCCGCGTTCGCCGTCGGCACGCCCGCCGATGACGACCCCCTGGCCCGTCGCCGCGCGCAGTCCCCGCCGGAACCGGTGGCCACCACGTACACCCGCGACGCCGGCACGTTCCTGCGCAGGAGGACCCTGGACGAGACCCTGCGACTGCTGCGCGAGCACCCCGACGCCGTGATCGTCGCCGGCTCCACCGACTGGGGCGTCGAGGTCAACATCCGTGCCCGGCGCGCCGATCGCGTCATCGCCGTCGACCGGCTGCCCGAACTGCGTCAACTGCGCTTCGCGGACACCCACATCGAGATCGGGGCGGCGCTGACGCTCACCGAGATCGAACGCCGCCTCGACGGCTCCGTTCCCCTCCTCGCCGAACTGTTCCCCCAGTTCGCGTCCCGGCTCATCCGCAACGGCGCGACCCTCGGCGGCAACCTCGGGACCGGATCCCCCATCGGCGACAGCCCGCCGGCCCTGCTCGCGCTCGACGCGTCCGTGGTGCTCGCCGACGCCGACGGCGAGCGCGAGGTCCCGCTGGCGGACTACTTCACCGGATACCGGCAGAGCGTGCGCCGCCCCGGCGAGCTGATCCGCGCGGTGCGCATCCCGCTGCCCCTGGCGCCGGTCACCGCCTTCCACAAGATCGCCAAGCGGCGCTTCGACGACATCTCCAGCGTGGCCGTCGGCTTCGCGCTCGACGTCGCGGACGGAACCGTCCGCAAGGCCCGCATCGGACTGGGCGGCGTGGCCGCCACCCCGATCCGCGCCTACGCGACCGAGGCGGCCCTGGAGGGCGAGCCGTGGACGGAGCGGACCGTCGAAGCCGCGGCCCGGGTGCTCCGCACCGAGGGCACCCCCATGGACGACCACCGGGCCAGCGCCGCCTACCGCGCCGAGATGCTCGGCCAGAGCCTGAGGAAGCTGTACGTGCGAACCACCGAGGCGGTGTCGTCATGAGCCGGCTGTCCGAACGCCCCGAGAAGCCCGTCGTCGGCGTCTCGATGCCCCACGAGAGCGCCCACCTGCACGTCACCGGCGCCGCCCTCTACACCGACGACCTCGTGCACCGCACCAAGGACGTGCTGCACGCCCACCCGGTCCAGGTCATGAAGGCCCACGGCAGGATCACCGCCCTGCGCACCGAACCCGCGCTCGCCGTCCCCGGCGTGGTCCGCGTGCTGACCGGCGCCGACGTTCCCGGAGTCAACGACGCCGGGATGAAGCACGACGAACCGCTCTTCCCCGACGAGGTCATGTTCCACGGCCACGCGGTCGCCTGGGTGCTCGGCGAGACCCTGGAGGCCGCGCGCGTCGGCGCACAGGCCGTCGAGGTGGAACTCGACGAACAGCCCTCCCTCATCGCCCTGCGGGACGCGATCGCGGCCGGGAGCTTCCACGGCGCCCGCCCCGTGATGGTCACCGGCGACGTCGACGCCGGCTTCGCCGACTCCGCGCACGTCTTCTCGGGCGAGTTCGACTTCTCCGACCAGGAACACTTCTATCTCGAGACGCACGCGGCACTCGCCCAGGTCGACGAGAACGGGCAGATGTTCGTCCAGAGCAGCACCCAGCACCCCTCGGAGACCCAGGAGATCGTCGCGCACGTCCTCGGTGTCCCCAGCCACGAGGTCACCGTGCAGTGCCTGCGCATGGGCGGCGGCTTCGGCGGCAAGGAGATGCAGCCGCACGGTTTCGCGGCCGTCGCCGCGCTCGGCGCCAAGCTGACCGGCCGCCCCGTGCGGGTCCGCCTCACCCGGACCCAGGACCTGACCATGTCCGGCAAGCGCCACGGCTTCCACGCCGAGTGGAGGATCGGCTTCGACGCCGACGGGCGCATCCAGGCCCTGGACGCCACCCTGACCGCGGACGGCGGCTGGAGCCTGGACCTGTCCGAGCCGGTGGTCGCCCGCGCGCTGTGCCACATCGACAACACCTACTGGATCCCGAACGCGCGCGTCGCCGGCCGCATCGCCAGGACCCACAAGGTCTCCAACACCGCCTTCCGCGGCTTCGGCGGCCCCCAGGGCATGCTCGTGATCGAGGACATCATGGGCAGGTGCGCGCCGCTGCTCGGCCTCGACCCGACGGAACTGCGGGAACGCAACTTCTACCGGCCCGGACAGGGCCAGACCACACCGTACGGACAGCCGGTCACCCACCCCGAGCGGATCACCACCGTCTGGCGGCAGGTCCACGCCGACGGCGACGTCGAGCACCGCCGGCGGGAGATCGCCGCGTTCAACGCCGCGCACCCGCACACCAAGCGCGGACTCGCCGTCACCGGCATCAAGTTCGGCATCTCGTTCAACCTCACCGCCTTCAACCAGGGCGGCGCGCTCGTGCTGATCTACAAGGACGGCTCGGTCCTGATCAACCACGGCGGCACCGAGATGGGCCAGGGGCTGCACACCAAGATGCTGCAGGTCGCCGCGACCACCCTGGGCATCCCGCTCCACAAGGTGCGCCTCGCTCCGACCAGGACCGACAAGGTCCCCAACACCTCCGCCACCGCGGCCAGCGCCGGCGCGGACCTGAACGGCGCGGCGGTCAAGAACGCGTGCGAACAGCTGCGCGAGCGACTGGCGCAGGTGGCCGCCACCCGGCTCGGAGCGAACGCCTCGGACGTGCGTATCGTCGAAGGCGTCGCGCGCGCCCTCGGCACCGACGGGGAGGTCGCCTGGGACGACCTGGTGCGCACCGCGTACCTCCAGCGGGTGCAGCTGTCGGCGGCCGGCTTCTACCGCACCGAGGGCCTGCACTGGGACGCGAAGACCTTCCGCGGATCGCCGTTCAAGTACTTCTCCTACGGCGCCGCGGCGGCCGAGGTCGAGGTGGACGGCTTCACCGGCGCGTACCGCATCCGGCGGGTGGACATCGTGCACGACGTCGGCGACAGCCTCTCCCCGATGATCGACGTCGGCCAGGTCGAAGGCGGCTTCGTCCAGGGCGCGGGCTGGCTGACGCTCGAAGACCTGCGCTGGGACACCGGTGACGGGCCGGGCCGCGGCCGGCTGCTGACCCAGGCGGCGAGCACGTACAAGCTGCCCAGCTTCTCGGAGATGCCCGAGGAGTTCCACGTCCGGCTCCTGGAGAACGCCACCGAGGAGGGCGCGGTCTACGGTTCCAAGGCGGTCGGCGAGCCTCCCCTGATGCTGGCGTTCTCCGTACGCGAGGCGCTGCGGCAGGCCGCCGCGGCGTTCGGGCCGCCGGGGGTCGCCGTGGAACTCGCCTCGCCCGCCACGCCGGAGGCGGTGTACTGGGCGATCCGGTCGGCACGCGACGCCGACCGGGGCGGAAACGCCGAGCAGTGCCCGACGTGACCTGGGTCACCGCGGTCGCACGGCTGCGGGCACGCCGGGAGCCCGGCGTGCTCGTGACCGTCGCGACCGTACGGGGCCACGCCCCCCGCAAGGCCGGCGCGAAGCTCGTCGTGGGCCGCACCGGGACATGGGGCTCGATCGGCGGCGGCAACGTCGAGGCGGTCGCCATCGACCGCGCCCGGGAGCTGATCGCCGCGTCCGCCCCCGAACCCGAGCTGCTCGATTTCGCCCTCAACGACAAGGTGACCAACCGCCACGGCGTCCAGTGCTGCGGCGGGACGGTCTCCGTACTGCTCGAACCCCTCCCGGTGGCACGGGCGGTGGCGATCTTCGGCGTCGGGCACGTCGGGTTGGAACTCGCGCGCATCCTGGCGCGCCAGGACCTCGACCTCCACCTCGTCGACAGCCGCGCCGACGTCCTCGCGGAGGAGCGGCTCGCCGCCCTGGAGGACGCGGTCGCGGCGATACGGGTGCACCACACGCCGCTGCTGCCCGAGGAGGTCCTCGAACAGCTGCCGCACGGCACCCACGTCCTGATCATGACCCATGACCACGCCGAGGACGCCGCCCTGTGCGACGCGGCCCTGCGCACGCCCCACCTCGGCTCCGTCGGTCTGATCGGATCGGCGGCCAAGTGGGCGCGCTTCCGCGGGCGCCTCCTCACGGAGGGCGGCCACGACGAGGCCGCGGTCGACCGGATCAAGACCCCGATCGGCCTGTCCGACATCACCGGCAAGGAACCGGCGACCATCGCCGTGAGCGTCGCCGCCGACCTGCTGCGCACCTTCGAGACGGAAGGCCCGTGAGCTCCGCCGCGCACCGGGTCCGCGGCGGCGGGCAGCGCGGCGAGCGGCGGTTTCAGCCCTGCCCGAACCCGGCCCCCGCCAGCCACCGCACGAGCTCCCGCTGAGCGGAGCCGCGCTGCTCGGCCGTGGCCGGGGCGGCGCTCACCAGGGCGACGTGGAGGCCCGCGGGCGCCCCGGACACCAGCAGCCGGCGGGCCGCGGTCCCGCCGGGTTCGGGCGCGACGGCGAACGGCGCGCCCGCGGCGGGCCCGGTGACCGTGCCGAGGTCGGACACGACCGTGGTGGCAGCGGCGTCGAAACCGGCCGGGAGGTGCAGCTCCGTGGGCGCCCGGCCGCCGTCGGCCCGCCACACCAGGACGCCGTACGGCAGCTCCGTGCCCACGAGCCCCGCCACGGCGGGCAGCGAGGCGGGGACCGGGCTCCAGTTCTGCGTGCCGCCCGCGTCCCGCGAACGGTCCTCGTACAGGAAGGCGAGGGTGCGGCCGGCCACGGCGGTCGGGTAGAGCCGGTCGAGGAGCCGGGCGTCCTGGCGGAGCACGGGATTGCCGGCGGCGTCGAGGCGCACGGCCGAGAGGTCCTCGCCGTTCCAGGCGTCGCCCTCGGTGAGGATCTTCCGCGGGTTGCCGTTCATCGCCTCCTGGTGGCGCCCGCTGTGGACGTCCCACTGCCACTGCGTCGCGGACAGCACGGGCCCGGCCGAGGCGGGAGCCTGCCACCAGGCCCGCCCGCCGAGCCCGCTGTCGAGCCCCTGGTACATGCCCTTGAGGACGGAGGGAGCCTTGTCCGAAGCGGTGCCGGTCAGCGGGTGCCCGAACTCGCTCACCACGGCCGGGGCGCCGAGCGCGGCCGAGCGCCCGCGCACGGCGGCGAAGTCCGCGGCGTAGGCGCCGTCCCGGGCCTTGGTCAGGTCGAAGAACCCGGACATCCGGGCCTGGTCGTAGAAGTGCGTGTTGAAGACGTAGCGGGGCCCGTGCGCGGCCAGGCCGGCCAGCCCGCCCGGCTGCTTCATGAAGGACAGGTTGGAGTTCCAGAACATGTTCGGCTCGACCAGGGCCGGCTTGTCCTGCCAGCCCGCCGCGTCCATCCGGGCGCGGAACCGCTCGTAGAACGGCCAGAGCAGCTCCCGCTCCCAGCCGGCGCCGTCCTGGCCGCCGGCGTACTGCCCCGCGTAGGGCTCGTTGTACGGGTCGAAGCCGACGACACCCGCGAACTCGGACGGATCCAGATGGCCGGCGAGGTACGCCATGGTGGCCTGGGCCGTGTCGAGGAAGGCGTCCTGGACGCCGTTGCGGTTGGTCCAGAAGTCCCGCATGGCGTCCTTGACCGTCTGGTTCTGGGTGATGTTCTGCCCCCAGTGGGCGCAGATCCCGCAGAACTCGCGCGGGTAGCCGCCCGCCTCGACGACCCAGCGCGGCGCCCCGTCGCCCTGGTACCAGCTGTCGGCGTCGAAGAGGTGGCGGGAGAACAGGTCCTGGTGGAAGTCGGGGTACACCCGCAGTCCCACGGCCAGGAACTCGCGGATCTGCGCCGTCGCCGCGGCCAGATACGCCTCGTCGACCGTTCCCCGCGCCGGCTCGGCCGCCGCCCAGGAGAGCAGGAAACGCACCGAGTTGGCCCCGCCCCGCTCACGCAGCGCCCGCGCCGCCTTGCGGGCGTCCTCGACACCGGCGAACGGCAGCCCCCCGTGTTCGGCGAGCTTGGTCCCGCCCGACACGTTGAAGCCCCGCAGCACGACCTCGCGCCCGTAGCCGTCCACGAACCGGGTCCCGTCGACCGTCACCTCGGTCGCACGGGCGTCGTACGGGACGGGCTCGGTGCCGCGCGCGGCAGCGGCGCCCGGGAACGACGGCAGCAGGCACAGCACGCTGGAGGCCAGGACCGCGAGCACGACGGTCCGTCGACGGGTAGCCATGTGCGCCACTGTCCGCAAGAACTGACGGGCCGTCAATACCCGGGTCGCCGCACGCGGCGGACGGGCCGGCGAAGCCGGTGGATCGGGACCCCGGCACGGCCGGCCGCCCGATTCCGCCGGGCCTGCCACGAGGGAGTATCGTCGTGCGGTCACGGACGGCGATCGGATCGTCTGCGCAACCCAGGGGAACCACATGACTGATCTGCACGCCCTGCGTGCGAGCCTCGCGTCCGGCGAGCACGAGTTCGCCGACACGCTGGCCTTCGTCGCCGCGCACTACGCGTATCGGCCGCAGGCGTTCCGCAACGGGGACCTGGAGAACGCCGCGGGCGAGAACGAGGGCTCCTGCAAGACGCTGGGGCTCGCCCTGCTGGAAGGGCTGAGCGACGAAGAGGCGCTGCTGGCGTTCGGCGAGCACTACCGCGGTGTGCTGGCGACGCCGGACGGCACCGACCACGCCAACATCCGCAACCTCATGGCCCACGGCCTGGCCGGTGTGAGCTTCGCGGGGCAGCCGCTGACCCGCACGAACTGAGCGGCCGCGGCGCCCCGCCGCCTACGGCGCCCGCTCGACCGTCGCGCCGTCGCCCGCCCTCGCGGATGAGCAGGTGAGAGCCGCGGGGCGCCGGATGAGGCGCCCCGCGGTCCGGGCGGGTGCGGGCTCGCCACGGGCTCGCCGCGGGCCCCGCCGCAGGCGTCAGGAGGCGAGGAGTCTGCTCTTCTGGGCCGCGAACTCCTCCTCGGTCAGCAGACCCTGTTCCTTCAGCTCGCCGAGTTCCTTGAGCTGGGCGATCTTGCTGCTCATGTCGTCGGCCGGGGCGGGGGCCGCGGGCGGCGGCGGGGGTGGCGGCGGCGGGGCATACTGCTGCTCCGGTGCCGGTTCCTGTCGCGCCCAGCGGCCCGCCTGGCGTCGCGAGACCCTGTTGGAGACGGCGGTCGCCGTTCCGGCCACCACCGCGGTGCGCGCCACGCCGCGAAGAAGTCCTGGCATGTCGGTCCTCCTTGGTTGTCGTCCGTCGGCGTCAGGCGGCGGCGCTGCCGTCCGTTCCCTCCACCGCGTCCAGCGAGGCCAGCAGGGCCTGCACGGGGATACGCCCGCCGGCCACGAGCTGCGCACCGCCGCGCCGCAGTTCCCGCGCGAGGGGCGCGGCCCAGAGGTTCTCGTAGACGAGGATGCCTGCCGAGTTCCCCGGCTCCAGGGCCGTCCCCGCCTCGTCGAGGTCGTCCTGACCGAGGAGCCCCGACGACGAGCCCTCGAACACGGTCAGGTCGAGCTCGCCGTCGGCGTCGATGTCCCGCAGCTCCACGGCGACGACACTGCCGTCGGCGTCCTTCCGGACGAACGAGAGGTCGAGGATGCGGATGATCCCTCTGTCGACCAGATCGAGGAGAAGGGGCAGCCCCTTGCCCGTCATGCGGTTGCCGGGGAACTCGATGACCAGGTAGTCCACCGGCCCCATGTCCTCGAATTCATCGCTCATGACCACTCCACACGCAGTTGGGATGGACTGGCCGCGTCGCGTCGGACGAGCCGGTCGCGCCGGACGCAGTCCCGCCCCCATTCCAGCACCGGCCGGTGCGCCCCGCACGTCCACGCCGGGCCTGCGTGTGCGGGGAGGGGCGGGGCCGCCTTCGCGGGAGGCGCGGGAGCCCCCGCGAAGGCGGCCCCGCCCCTCGTCCGCCCGCTGTGGACGTCAGACCGGCGCGAGTGCCGCCGCGCCCCGTCGCCCGGCGGGCTCGGCGGCTCGGGGTGCCGTCGGGCCGGTCGCCGGGGCCGCTTCCTCGTCGCCGCGCAGCAGGGCGACCAGGGACCTCCGGGCGCGGGCGACGCGGGAGCGGACCGTGCCGACCGGGCAGCCGATGGCCTCGGCGGCCTCGGCGTAGGGCAGGCCCAGGAGCTGGGTCAGGACGAACGCGTCGCGTCGTTCGGCGGGTATGGAGTCCATCAGCTCGGCGAGGACGATCCCGTCCTCGAACCCGGGCAACCCGAGCGGCTGGGTGTGCTCGGCCTCCGTCTGCCAGTCGTCGCGGTCGGACAGCCGGGGGCGGGCGGCGGCGTGCCGCAGGCTGTCGACCACGGTCCGCCGGGCGATCGACAGGATCCAGGTGCGGGCCGAGGACCGCCCCTGGAAGCGGGGCAGCGCGGCGATCGCCCGGAGGAAGACCTCCTGGGCGAGGTCGTCGGCCGCCTGGCGGTCGGCACTCAGGTACGCGACGTACCGCCACACGTCGCGGTGCAGCGCCCGGACGAACAGATCGGCCTTGGCGGGGTCGCCGTCGCGGGCGGCCAGGGCGAGCCGGGTGGTCGCCGCGTCGGTGTCGGCGTCCGGCGCGTGCGCCGAGCGGGACGCTCTGGTGGGTCCCTGAGGAAGGGGGTCATGGGCAGGAGTCATCGCCACACGTCCTTACGAGGCAAGGGGAATCCGGCGGGCGCGCCGCGGATCGGGGCGCCCTCCGGTGAGGGGTCACGGCCTGCCGGCGCGGCAGGACCGGTGCCCGAGCGACGGGGGCGCGAGGCGCGTGCCGTCGGGCTCGGGGATCCGGCTGTCAGACGACAGCGACCACCCCTGGCGGGCCCCGGGAGACGACCGAATGGGCGAGCAGGAGGCGCCGGGGAGCGCGCTCGTCACCGGCGCGGAAGCGCCGGAGGCGAGGAGCCCGCGCCGGCACGGGGACGACGGCGGCGAGCAGGAGTCGCAGGGGACGGAAGAGCCCGAGGGGCAGCGCCCGCAGGAGGCGGAAGACGGCCCGTTCGCCGTACGCCATCCACAGACCGCTCAGGAGCGCGGCGAGAAGGTGCGCGGACAGCATGCCGACGGACGAGGAGATGTCCGTCATGTCGTGGGCGGTGGTCGCGAGGTCCATGGTGCCGTGCCCCATGGTGTCCCGCCCCATGGTCCCGTGCGCCATGGACATGTGGTCCATGGATCCGTGCCCCATGCCGGCGTGCGCCGCGGCGGCGTTGCCCGCCTCTGCCCGCCCGACCCGCACGGGGGGCGACGACACGGCGCTGTCCTGTTCGTACCAGGAGAACGCCACGTGCAGCAGGCCCTGGACGGTCACGGCCGCCGCCGTGACCGAGAGGAGGTCGCGCTCGCGCCCTGCCAGGGTCCAGGCGGCGACGGTCGTCCCCGCGAAGGCGAGACCGAGCGCCCGGCCCGACAGGTGCTGACCCGACATCAGGACGTGGCCGGTGGCGGCGAGCAGCACGCAGACGGCCGCGAACAACGCGGCCCGCACCCCTCGCGAACATCGGCCTGGTGTCATGGCGCGCCCATCCTTGCACCCCTTTCCGGAGGCATGAGGGTGGGTACGGCAAGCACAGCCGCCCCCTCGGCCTGTCGTCTCATGAGTACGCGACCGTGGCGCGTCCCACAAGTACGCCCCGGGAACTTCCGGCCCGTTCGCGACGACTTCTCCGTGCCGGCGGCGATCCGACCCGTCGTCGCAGGGGAGGGAGGACACCGCGTGAGGTCCGCAAGAGAGGCGGCTTCGGCAGCCGCGGCGGCCACGGCAGGCGATGCCGAGCGCGTCGCGCCGCGCGGGCTGACCGCACTGCTGACGACGGCCATGGCCTTCTCGATGATGCAGCTCTTCCTGCTCGGGGCGCTCGGACCACGACTCGTCGACGGCCTCGGCCTGTCGGAGACGCTGCTCGGTCTGACGACCACCGTCGGGTTCGGCACCGCCGCCCTGCTCTCGCCCGTCGGCGGCCGGACCGTGGACCGCGTCGGCCCCCGGCGCGCGCTCGTCGCGCTGCTCGCCGTCTCCGCGGCGGCGCTCGGGCTGATCGGGGCGGCCCCAGGGCCGGGCCTGCTGCTCGCGGCGGTCGCACTCGGCGGTCTCCCGCAGGCGCTCGCCAACCCGGCGACGAACAAGGCGATCCTCGCGGCCGTCCCGGCCCCGCGGCGGGGCGCCGTCACCGGAGCCAAGCAGTCCGGCGTGCAGCTCGGCGCCTTCGCGGCCGGGCTGCCCCTCGCGGCGGTGGCGGGCCTGGTCGGCTGGCGGGGCGCGGTGTGGCTGGCGGCCGTGGCCGCGGCGGCCGCCGCCCTGTGGACCTGGCGGGCGCTGCCGGCCGATCCGCCGCCGAGGACCTCCGCCCCGGTCTCCACACCGGCCCCGTCCGCCGGCCCCGTGCCGTGGCTCGCGGGATTCTCGCTCTTCCTCGGCGCCGGCATCGCGTCCGTCAACACCTACCTGGCGCTGTTCGGCGCGCAGCGGCTCGGCATGGGGCCGTCGGTGGCGGGCGCCCTCGTCGCGGTCCTCGGCGTGGCCGGGATCGCCGGCCGGATCGGCTGGTCGCGCGCCGCCACGCCCGGCCGGGCCCCGTGGCTCCCCGGCCTGCTCGCTGCCGGTGCGGTGGGCGCGGCCGTGCTGCTGGCCGCCGCCGGCCGGGTCGAGCCGCTGGTGTGGGCGGGGGCCGTGGGGGTGGGGGTGTTCGCGGTGTCCGGCAACGCCGTGTCGATGGTCCTCGTCCTGCAGCGTTCGGCACCGGGGCGGGCCGGCCAGGACTCGGCGCTCGTCGCGGCCGGCTTCTTCGCCGGGTTCGCCCTGGGACCGCCGCTGTTCGGACTGCTCGCCGAGCGCGGCCGGTACGGCGCCGGATGGGCCGTGGTCGCGGGGGAGTTCGCCCTCGCGGCGGCCGTCGCCTTCGTCTGGGCGGTCGGGGACCGCCGTACGGGACGGGGCGGAGCGGCGTGACCGGCCCGACGGGCTGGGCCGGGGAGGCGCTGGAGCTGCTGCTGGGGCGGGTGGCGGAGACCGCCGCGCAGGTGGGCTCCCGCTTCCCGCTGTACGCGGACCCGGGCGACGGGCGCTGGACGACCACCGGGCGGGGGTCGTGGACCGGCGGCTTCTGGGCCGGGCTGCTCTGGCTGCGCGCCCGGCACACCGGCGCCGCCGCGGACCGATCGGCGGCGTCCGCCGCCACCGCGCGGCTCGCCGTCTGGACCGAGGCCGACACCGCGACCCGCGGCCTCGTCCTCTGGTACGGCACGGCCCTGGCCGCCGAGGACGACGGCGCCGCCGCCCTGCGCGAGCGTGCGGCGAGGACCGCGCTCGCCTGCTGGGACCCGGGGCTCGGCCTGGTCCCGTGGGGTGCGGCCCTCGGCGGCCCACGGCTACGGGCCCGCGCCGACGCCGTTCCCGGCCTCGTCCCCCTCGTGGCGTGCGCCGGACCGGAAGGGCGGACGGCGGCCGCCGCGCACCTGCACCGGCACCTGGAGCTGTGTCTGTGGGGAGGGGGACCGGGGCGGCCCCGACCGGCCTGGCGCTGGGACGAGGCGTGCGGGCGCTGGGCGGCGGAGACCGAGCCCGCGCCCGGCTGGGCCCGGGGCGAGGCGTGGCTGCTGCTGGCGGTCGCGGACGGCCTGCTGCGAGCGGACGGCGGAACGCCGTGGCGTCCGGACCGGCTGGCCGCGGCCGCGGAACGCCTGCTCCATCAGGGGGAGTTCCTCGACGGACCGCCCGTCCCGCCCGCGGAGGCCGGCGACCCCGGGGGCTTTCGGGACACCTCCGCGGCGGCCATCGCCGCGGTCGCGCTGCTGAAGCTCGCGCGGCTCTCCGGGGCCGGGCGGGCGGCGGCGTGCGCGGCACGTGCCGAGGCCGTGCTGCACCACCTGGTGGACGTCCACCTCACCCGGCCGGGCGGCGCCCGCCCGGCCGGCATGCTCCTGGACGGCTGCTACGAAGCACGGAGCGGCACCGCCGTCCGTCACGAACTCGTCTGGGGAGACTTCTTCCTCGCCCTGGGCCTGGCCGCGCTCCTCGGCCGCGTCGACCTCACACGGGTGTGACGCCCGGTCCCGGCTGCCGGCTCCGCAGTACGCGCCGGGCGACCGAGGAGATGTGCTGCTCGTCGGGCCCGTCGAGGATCCGGGCCGTCCGCCCCGTCCGGAACAGGGAGGGGAGCGGCGTGTCCGGACCGAGACCGGCGGCACCGAAGACCTGGACGGCGCGGTCGGCGACCTCCTGGAGCGTGCGGGCCGCCGCGGTCTTGGCCAGACCCACCTCCACATGCGCGTCGCGACCCTCGGCGACCAGCGCCATCGCCTCGTACACCAGCGGACGGGTGCTGCGGAGCGCCAACAGCGACTCGAAGACGTGCTGCTGTACGAGCTGCCGGTCCGCGAGCGGTCCGCGCACCCCCCGCCGCTCCACGGCGCGCCGGCACAGCAGGTCGAAGGCCCGCTGGGCCTGGCCGATCCACCGCAAGGCCCGCAGGGTCCGGCCGAGTTGCAGGCGTTCGCCGGCGATGGCGAGGGCCTGTCCGGCCTCGCCCACGAGCTGGTCCTCGCCGACGTCCACGTGGTCGAACTCGATCTCGTGCTGGCCGGTGGCGCCCAGGACGGGCAGCTCGCGGACGACCCGGAAGCCGGGCGAGCCGGTGGGGACGAGGACGAGGGACAGCCCTTCCCGGTCCCCGGCGGAGCCGCTGGTGCGGACGAGCACGGTGACCAGGTCCGCGTCGGCCGCGTTCGAGACGAACCACTTGCGTCCCGTGACGGTCCAGCCGCCGCCGGCGCGTCGTTCCGCCCGGGTGGCGGTGAGGAACGGTTCGGTGCCCGGGGTGTCCGGCTCCGTCATCGCGTAACACGTGCGCAGCTCGCCCGAGACCAGGCGGCGGAGGTACTCCGAGCGCACCCGTGAGGAGCCGTGCCGCGCCAGCATGGTCACGTCGAGCAGGGTCGCCGACCCCAGCGCCGCGGGACCGTGGTCACTCGCCCCCTCGGCCTCGGCGACGGGCGCGTACGCACTCAACGAAAGGCCGCCGCCGCCCAGTTCCGAGGGCAGCGGCAACGCCCACAGACCGGCCTCCCGTGCCTCCGCGCGCAGTCGCGCCCGCAGGTCGCGTGCGGGCGCCCCGCCGGCGTCGAGCTGCGTCTCGTACGGGAACACCCGCTCGCGAACGAACAGCGACACCCGCTTCACCCACAGGTCGGCCGGGTCGGCATCCCTTACGTCATGATCCGTCACTGTTTCCTCCGTCCTGGGAACTCGACAGAACATGCTTCCGACTGCCTGTCCGTGGAATTGGTCGCGCGTTCCGGCCCGCCAGTTCCCACCATCGCGAGGGCCACCACGAAAGGACAGGCATGGCGTCACCAGCGACCACGGACACCGCGGTTCGCCGCCCGCTCGACGGACTGGGTTTCGGCATCGCCGGGCCGCGGGCCGTGACCCGCGTCGTCGCCGACCACCTGCGGAGGCTCGGCGGGCGGCCGCGCGAACCGCACTCCGAGGGGATCGTCCTCGCCGGCGCCGGGTTCGCGCCCGTCACGGCCCGCACCGCCTGGGGCGCCCACGGCTCCGGGATCGAGGACGAGGCCACGACCCAGGCCGTCACCGGCGTGATGGCCGTGCACGGGCGCCGCCACGGAGCGCCGCGCGGCCTGGGCGTCGACTACCTGGCCACGGCCACCGGTGTGCTGACCACGCAGGGGCTCCTCGCCGCGCTGGTCGCCCAGGCCCGCGGCGGCGACGGCCCCCGCCACGTGACCACCACGGCCGACCGGGCCGGTCTGCTCGCCGTCTCCCAGTACCTGGCCGCTTCCGGTGCCGACGAGCCCGAAGCCGTCGAACTCAAGCCCGGAGGGCCGCCGTTCACCTCGGCCGACGGCACCGTCTTCGAGCTGGAGACGCTCGACCCGGGAGCCTGGGCCGACTTCTGGCGGGCACTCGGGGCTCCCGCCGAGGCGATACGGGCGGGCTGGCGGCCCTTCCAGTTCCGGTACGCGACGGCCTGCGCGCCCTTCCCCGAGGTCTTGCACCGGACCACCCGTACGCACTCCCTGGCACGGATACGGCAGGCGGCGACCTCCTCCGGAGCCGAAGTGTGTCCGCTGCGCACGCTCGCGGAACGCGCGAAGGAGGACGACGGGGCGGATCCCTGGTCGCTGCGCCGACTCCGGCCCGGGGCTCCCGCGGCCACGCGCCCGGTCTCCCCGACCCGACCCCTGGAGGGGCTGACGGTCCTGGAGGCGGGCCGCCGCATCCAAGCACCCCTCGCCGCCCACCTGCTGGGCCTCCTCGGCGCCCGGGTGATCCGGGTCGAGCCGCCGGGTGGCGACCCGCTGCGCGGAATGCCGCCCAGCTGCTCGGGTGTCTCCGCGCGGTGGCTCGCCCTCAACCGGGGGAAGGAGGCCGTCGAGATCGACATCAAGTCGCCCGGCGACCGGCGCCGGCTGCGCGAACTCGCCGCCGACGCGGACGTGTTCCTGCACAACTGGGCGCCGGGCAAGGCGGCCGAGCTCCGACTCGACGCCGAACACCTCGCCGCCGCCAACCCCGCCCTCGTCTACGCCTACACGGGCGGCTGGGCGGACCGGATCGAGGACGCCCCCATGGGCACGGACTTCATGGTGCAGGCCAGGACCGGAGTGGGCGAGGCCGTGCACCCCGCCGACGAACCGCCCGCCCCCTCCCTCATGACCCTGCTCGACGTCCTCGGCGGACTGCACGGTGCCGAAGCCGTCCTGGCCGGGCTGTTCCTGCGCGAGCGCACCGGACACGGCGTACGGGTCGACTCCTCGCTCCTCGGTGCGGCCGACACGCTGCTCGCCCCGGCCCTGGAACGGCTCAGGCGCGGGCATGCCCCCCGGCCGCCGGCCGGATTCCGGCACCCGCTCCGCACCTCGGACGGCTGGATCGCGCCGAGCGACTCCTGCGCGGCGGCCGTCTCCGCGTACGACCTGACCGGCATGTGCACCGAGGACGCCCTGCACCAGCTCCGCTCCCACGGCCTGACCGCGACCGCCGTCACCACCGACCTGTCCGACCTCGACCACCACCCGAGCCTGTCCGGCCCGATCGGCCGGGACGCGCACGGTGCCCCCGCCGTTCCCGATCCCTGGAGCCTCGCGTGACCGTCACCCTCACCGACCTGCTGCCCTTCGCACTCCGCCGCGCGTGGGCGGCGGACGGCACCTGCCCGGACCTCGACCTCTACAGCCTGTTCCGGGCGCGGCAGATCGCCGATCCGCACCGGACCGCGCTCCTCGACGCCCACGGCACGCTCTGTTACACGGCTCTCGACCGCAAGGTCAGAAGTCTGGCCGAGGCGCTGCGCGGGCTGGGCATCGGACCCGGGGACGTCGTCGCCGTCCAGCTCCCCAACCGGCGCGACGCCGTCGTCGCCGACCTGGCCGTCGCCGCCCTCGGAGCGGTGGCCCTGCCCTTCCCGGTCGGACGAGGGGCGAGGGAGGCCGAGTGCCTGCTGCGCCGCGCGGAGGCCGTCGCCGTCATCGTCGCCACCGAACACCGCGGTCAGGCTCATGCCGCCGGCCTCGTCACACTCCTGCCCGTGCTGCCGGCCCTCCGGCACGTGATCGCCGCCGGACCGGGAACCCCGCCCGCAGGAACGATTCCCCTGAAGGGTCTTCTGCGCACGGACCCCACCGGCTTCGTCCCGGCCCGCCCCGACCCCGACAGCGCGGCCCGCATCCTCGTCTCCTCCGGCTCGGAGGCGGAGCCGAAGATGATCGCGTACTCCCACAACGCCCTGGCCGGCGGACGGGGCAACTTCCTCGCCTCCCTCATCCCCGACGGGACCCCGCCCCGGTGCCTCTTCCTCGTCCCCCTCGGCTCGGCGTTCGGCTCGAACGGCACCCCCGTCACCCTCGCGCGCCACGGCGGCTCCCTCGTCCTGATCGACCACTTCACCCCCGAGGCCGCCCTCACGGCCGTGCGCGAGCACGCGCCCACCCATGTCCTCGGCGTCCCGACCATGATCCGGATGATGCTGGAACACATGGAGCGGACGGGCGAGCGCGTCCCCGCCCCGACCGCGCTCGTCCTCGGCGGCGCCCCGCTCGACGAGGCCACCGCGACCGCTGCCGCGGACGCGTTCGGATGCCCGGTCGTCAACCTGTACGGATCGGCCGACGGCGTCAACTGCCACACCGGCCTGGACCACAAGGTCCCGCCGACCGACCGCTCCGGCGTCGTCGCCGGACGGCCCGACCCGCGCGTCGCGGAGATCCGGGTCACCGACCCCGAGACCCACGAGCCGCTGCCCGACGGGCGGATCGGCGAGATCGTCTCGCGCGGCCCCATGACCCCGCTCCGCTACGTCGCCTCCCCGGACCTCGACGCCCGCTACCGCACCCCCGACGGCTGGGTCCGCACCGGAGACCTCGGCTACCTCGACGGGGACGGCGTGCTGCACGTCGTGGGACGCCTCAAGGACGTCGTCATACGCGGCGGCGCCAACATCAGCCCGGCCGAGGTGGAACGCGAACTGGCCGGGCACCCGGCGGTGCGCGACGTCGTCTGCGTGGGCGTCCCGGACCCGCTGATGGGGGAGCGGCTGGTCGCCTGCGTGGTGACGAGGAACGGGGTGCGTCCGACGCCGGACGACCTCGGCGCGTATCTGACCGCGCAGGGCCTGGACCGGTACAAGCACCCGGAGCACGTCATCGTCCTCGACGCGCTGCCGCTCACCGCCGCGGGCAAGCCGGACCGGGCCGCACTCGGACGCCGGGCCGAGGACGAGCGGGCCACCGCGGCGGCCCTGCGATGAACGAAGGGGGAGGGCCGCGCCTGCGCGCGACCCTCCCCCTCACGGCACGGCGTCAGGCCCCGCTCATCGCCTTCTTCAACTCGGCGGCCGCGCCCCGGTACACGGCGAGCAGGTCCAGGTCCTCGCCCGGGTAGTTGACGATCTCCACCTGCTTCGCACCGGTGTCGGGCAGGACGGTTCCCGTCGACATGTGGGCGTTGTCGAGGACGAACGCGGGCTTCTTCGAGGACAGCGCGGCCAGGAGGGCCGGGGTGACCGGCTCGGGGCCGTACGTCCCCACCGTGGTGGCGCCGGCGAGGCGGGCCGCCCACCCGCTGAAGACCTGGGCGACGACGGACGGGCTCTTCCCGCCCGGCCACGCGGACCTCAGCTCGCCGTTCAGCTTGGCGACCTCCCCGTCGAGCCGCGTCCTGAACCGTGCTGCGGCGCCCTTCGTACCGAACAGCCCACCGAGCCTGGTGATTTCGGCACCCGCCTTCGCCGGGTCGTTGTCGAGGTCGACCTCGACCAGCCTCGCCTTCGACCCGGCGGCCTCCTTGATCTTCGCGGCGTACGGCTCGAACGGCGCGTACAGCACGAAGTCTGCCTTGGCCACGGCGGCGAGGTCGGAGGGCTTCGGGTCGTAGTCGGGCGCATGGTGGACCGACTGCGGCACGATCACCGTGACGTCCTCGGCCCCGGCGGCCTTGGCGAAGGCGCCCTCCCAGGTGGTCGTGACGACCACCACGGGCTTGTGCCCCGCCGCCTGGTGCTCCGCCGGGCCTGCGGGGTCCTCGCTCCCGCACCCGGCGAGGAGGGGGAGGGCCGCGGTCAGTGCGAGGAGGGAAGGGACGCGGGCGGTACGGACGCGGATGCGCGCCATGAGCTGTTTCTCCGTTCGGGGACGAGGTGCGCGGCGAGGACGACGGCCCCCGCCGTGAGGACGAGGACCGGGCCCGGAGGCCAGTCCAGCCAGAGGGCGAGGAGGAAGCCGGTGAGGTTGACGGCGATGCCGATGCCGACCGCCCAGCGGGTGATCGACCACAGCGAGCGGCCCAGCCGTCGCGCGGCGAGCGCGGGCAGCAGGGTGAGCGCGTCGACGAGCAGGGCCCCGGTCAGCTTGATCGCGCCGGCCACCGCGACGGCGACGAGCACGAGGAGCGCGGTGGTGAGGAAGCGGACCGGTACGCCCGAGCACTCGGCGAGCTCCCGGTCGTACAGGAGCAGGGCCACGTCCCTGCGCTTCCACCGGAAGAGGGCCGGGACGACCACGGCGAGCGCGCCGAGGACGACCAGGTCGGCGGTGCCGACCGAGAGGATCGAGCCCCACAGGAGCGCGAACGCGCCCGAGGCGTTGACGCCGGAGACGGCGAGGACGAGCAGCGCGGCGGCGATCGCCAGGCTCATCAGCAGGCCCATGGCCCCGGACAGTCCGTCGGGCGTGCGGGCGAGCGGAGCGACCCCCGCTCCGGACAGGGCGCAGGCCGCCAGCGCGCACAGCATCGGATCGATCCCGGTCATCAGACCGATCGCGATGCCGAGGAGTGCCACGTGCATCATCGCGAAGCGCACCGGCATGATGTCCAGCCCGACGATGATCACGCCGATCACCGGAAGCCCGACGGCCGCCAGCAGCAGGGCGGTCCCGGCCCGCTGCACCGGTACGAGCTGGAGCATGGCGCCGAGGTCGGCCGCCGCGAGCGTGTTCACCGGACCTCTCGCAGGCGCCCGGCGGCCATCTCCAGGACCCGGTCGCACCGCTCGGCGAGCGCCCGGTCATGGGTCACGACGACGAGTGTCACCGGCAGCGCGGTCAGCACATCGGCTGCCTCCTCCTGCCCGGCGAAGTCGAGGGCGGCGGTCGGCTCGTCGGCCAGCAGCACCTGCGCCCCGGCCGCGACGCAGCCGATGGCCCGCGCCAGGTACAGGCGCTGCAACTGTCCGCCGGACAGCGTGTCCACGGGCCGGCCGACGAGCGCTTCGACCCCCAGTCGCTCGGCCGCACCGGCCGCGTCGGCCGGAGCGCCGCTGCTCGCCAGGAGCTCGTCCCCGCGCAGCGGGAACCTGCCGGCCGCCGGCTTCTGCGGGATCCAGGCGCAGGACCGCCGCCGCCACGCCCACTCGGCCGCGGTGCGGGCGGCCCGCCCGCCGACCTCGATGGTGCCGCTGACCTGCCGGTGCAGCCCGAGGACCGCACGCAGCAGGGTCGTCTTGCCGGAGCCGTTCGTCCCCGTCAGCGCGACCCGCTCGCCGGCGGCGATCTCCAGATCGACGTCCGCGACCGCCTCGTTGCGGCCGTGCCGGCAGGCGACCGCCCGCATGCGTATGTCCAGTCCGCCCATCCCGTTGCCCTTCGTCGCCGCCGTGCTCGTGCGCCGGAGGAGTCGGACGGGAGGGGTGCCGGGTTCCCGGGGTGCGGCGGGAACCGTCGAGTGCCGCCGCCCGACCCCTGTCACGTCGTCACCCGCCACTCCAGGACCAGGAGCCCCCCCATGAACCGCAGGGCACTACTCCGCGCCACCACCGCCCTCGGTGCCGCGGGCGCGCTCGCCGCGACGGCGGCCTCACCCGCGTCCGCGACCGCGACCGCCCCGGGCCCGGGCCCGACCCGCCCGCTGCGCATCCACATCGCGATGTTCGACGGCGTCGAGGAACTCGACTTCGCCGCCCCGTACGAGGTCCTTACCGCCGCCGGCTTCTTCACCCCGCGCCCGGTCGAGGTCGACTACGTCTCCGCCACCGGCGCCCGCGCCGTCACCGCGGCCTACGGCACGGTCGTCCGCGGCATCCGCCCCTGGGCCCCCGGCGAGGCCGACCTGCTCGTCGTCCCCGGTGGCGGCTACGCCCGCCGGGACAGCCCCGGCGTCTGGGCCGAGATCGACCGCGGCACCCTGCCCCACGCCCTGGCGGCCGCCGTCCGACCCGGGCTCACCGTCAGCGCCCTGTGCACCGGAGTGATGCTCCTCTCCGCCGCCGGCCTCACCAAGGGCCGCCCCTGCACCACCCACCACAAGGCCAAGCCGGACCTCCAGGCGCAGGGCGGCTCTCTGAAGAACGCCCGTGTCGTCGACGACGGCGACCTCGTCACCGCCGCGGGCGTCACCTCCGGCCTCGACCTGGCCCTCTGGCTCGTCCGCCGGGAACTCGGCCCGGACGCCGCCGCGAACCTCGAGGAGATGCTGGAGTACGAGGCCCGCGGCACCGTCTGGACGTCGCCCCGGGTCGGCTGAGGCCAGGTCCACCTGGAGGTCCGTCAGCAGGTCGAGGATGCCGGCCCGCGGCGCGGTGTCGAGCGCGGAGGGGGGCTCGTCGAGGACGAGCAGGTCCGGACGGGGCGCCGGCGCACGGGCGATGGCGCCGCGCCGGCACCGGCCTCCGGTCGGCTCGTGCGGGAGCCGGTCGCCGTGGGCGGGGTCAGGCCGACGAGGTCCGGCAGTTCCTCGGCCCCCGCGCCGTCCGCACCGGGCCGGCGCCCGTGGACGCGCGGGGGCTCCGCGATCTGACGCCGCACCCGGCGGCGCGGGCTCAGCGGGGGGTACGGATCCTGGAAGACCGGCTGCAACCGGGTCCCAAGGCGCGGGAGTTCGCGCTCGCGCGCGCCGGTCAGCTCGACCCCGGCGAAGCGCGCCGACCCGGCGCGGGCGGGCGGAGCGGCCGTAGCACCGCCAGGGTCGTCGTGGACGTGCCGCACCCCGAAGGGCCGACCGCCTCCCCGGCGCCGGCGGTGATGGACTCCCCGTCGACGACCTGCCGTTCCCCATACCGCACGACCAGGTCGGGCACCGCGAGGCGCGGGTTCACGGCGCCTCCCCGAAGAAGCGGTGACGGCAGGCGACGTACCGCCCGCCGACCGCCCGGAGCGAGAGCGGCTACCAGGAGACCAGTGTCACGGCGAGCGCCGCCGCCCCGTGCCCGCGGGGGCGAGCACGTCGCGGCGGAGGTTTTCGCGTCCCTCGCGGCAACCTTCGGGCCCTCGGCGGCGACGGAGTGGGGGCGACCCGTTCCGGCGCGTCGCGCGCGGGCCTGGGCGGAATGGAATCGTCGACGCGCTTCGATTCCGATCGGCAGTTGAGTGGCGAGAAAGCAGTGCCATTGCGTCTAGGAGGGCGTACGCAGGGTCGACTGGACGTCATATGCCGCCTGCTACAGGCAATGTTGGTGGCGACTCTTGTGCGCCCCTGGGTGTTCACTTAACCTCACTGCAACATCGAAGCGCTTCGACTGCGCAGCGTTTCGCCGTGGTCGGGTGCCCGCTTTCAGCTCAGCCAGTTCCAGTCTCGACACCGCAGCCGACGGCCCACCGCCGGATGTCCAGGTGCGCCACGAAGGGTTGACGCAATGACGCCGAACGCCGCCCCCTCCGGACTGAGCCGGAGAAGCTTCCTCGCCTCCACGGCGGTCGCCACCGCAGCGGTCGCCGGCGGAATGCCGCTGCTGACCGCCTGCAGCGACTCGGGGGGCGGCGGTTCGCGCGAGGGCGCGACGTCGGGCAAGGCCGCGGACAAGCTGCTCCCCACCTACGTCGCCAGCACGGTCGCCAAGCCGGACATCCCGTCGAGGAACGGCTCCTCGGCGGGGTACACCGGCAAGGTCGACCTCGACGCCCTCGCCTCCTCGGTCCCGACCAAACTCGGCACCGGCGCCCCGCTCACCATCATGGCCCCGCTCTGGGGCACCCCGCCCAAGGCGGGGTGCGCGTACTACACGGCGCTCGACGCCGCGGCGGGCACCAGGATCACCTGGCAGAACCAGGACGGCACCACCTACGGCGAGAAGCTCGGTGCCGTCCTCGCCTCCAGCTCCATACCCGACATGGTGGTCGTGCCGAACTGGGAACTGGTCGGCAAGATCTCGAACGCGGTCACCGCGAAGTTCATGGACCTCGGCCCCTACCTGGCGGGCGACAAGGTCAAGAAGTACCCGAACCTGGCCGCGATCCCGTCCGACTCCTGGCGCATGAGCATCTTCGGCGGCGCGCTGCGCGGGATCCCGATGCCCGCCGCCCCCGTACCCGGCATCGTGCCCTTCTACCGCAAGGACGTCTTCGACAAGAAGGGGTACGCGGTACCCAGGTCGGCCGACGAGTTCCTCGGCTGGGCCAAGGAGGCCACCAGCGCCAAGGCGAAGGTATGGGCCTGCGGCGACCTGAGGTGGTCGGCGGCGGGCTTCTTCGGCGTCCCGCCCGCCGGCTCGCTCGGCTGGAACATCGGCGCCGACGGCAAGCTGACGTACCGCATCGAGCACCCGGAGTACCTCGAACACCTGGAGTGGGTCCGCAAGCTGTTCGCCGCGGGCGTCGTCCATCCCGACGACAGGGCGAACACCGGCGACGCGAGCCAGCGGTTCACCTCAGGACAGACCCTGGTCTACAACGACGACATGTCCTCCTGGTACGGCAAGACCGCCGAACAGGCCAAGTCCCACCCGGACTTCGAGGTCTTTGGCATGGACTACTTCGGCGCCGACGGCGGCAGCCCGACGCTGTACGCCGGCCAGCCCGCCGCCATCTGGTCGATGATCCGCAAGGGCGCCTCGAAGGAGACGGTCGAGAACGCGCTGGCCGCGGCCAACTTCGCGGCGGCACCCTACGGCACCAAGGAGCGCATGTTCGTCGACTACGGGGTCGAGGGCACCCACTACACGGTCGAGAACGGCGCCCCGGTCAAGAACGATCTGGGCATCCAGGAGGTGAACAACGCCTGGGTGCTGCTGGCGGCCCCGGCCCCCTTCACCGCCCACCCCGACCTGCCCGGGATCACCCGCATGCAGGTCGAGTGGCAGCAGCGGCAGGGCGCCTTCGTCAGGAAGACGTCCACCTACGGCATGAACATCGTCGAGCCGACCCGCTACGCCACCCTCTCCAGCCAGTTCGAGCAGCTGGAGATCGACTTCGTGCGCGGCAACAAGAAGCTCTCCGACATCCAGCAGGCCATCTCCACCTGGAAGTCGTCCGGCGGCGACAAGCTGCGCGACTGGTACAAGGAGCTCCTCGACAAGAACGGCAGCGGCAACTGATGGCCCTCACGGCCGGGAGCCGCCCCGACGGGACACGTCCCCCCGCGGCCGTCGAGGAGCCGGAGGCCGCGGTCGCCGCGGCTGCCGTGACGAGGAGCGTGCCGCGCGGGGCGGAAACGGCGGGCAGGGTCCGCAGGACGAGCAGGGTCGGCAGGGCGGGCAGGGCGCACCGGGTTCCCCTGCGGGTGCGCTGGCGCCGCGACCGCGCCCTCATCCTGATGGTCCTGCCCGTCGTCATCCTGCTCCTGCTCTTCAACTACCTCCCGCTGCTGGGCAACGTCATCGCCTTCCAGGACTACGACCCCTACGTCTCCGGCAACGGCATCACGGCGATCCTCCACAGCCCGTGGGTGGGCGTGGAGCAGTTCTCGCGGATGCTCCAGGACCCGCTGTTCTGGAGCGCCACGAAGAACACGGTCGTCCTGTTCGTGCTCCAGCTGGCGCTGTTCTTCCCGGTCCCCATCGTCCTCGCGCTGCTCATCAACAGCGTGATCCGGCCCCGGGTGCGGGCCGTGGCGCAGGCGATCATGTATCTGCCGCACTTCTTCTCGTGGGTCCTCGTCGTCACCGTCTTCCAGCAGATCCTCGGCGGCGCCGGCGTCATCGCGCAGACCCTCGAGAAGCACGGGTGGAGCGGCTTCGACCTGATGACCGACGCGGACCTCTTCAAGTACCTGGTCACCGCGCAGGCCGTGTGGAAGGACGCCGGCTGGGGGATCATCGTCTTCCTCGCGGCCCTGTCCGCCGTCAGCACCGACCTGTACGAGGCCGCCGCCATGGACGGGGCGGGACGCTGGCGACGCATGTGGCACGTCACGCTGCCCGCGCTGCGCCCGGTGATCGCCCTGCTGCTCGTCCTCAGGGTGGGCGACGCGCTGAGCGTCGGATTCGAGCAGTTCCTGCTCCAGCGGTACGCGGTCGGCGCGGGGGCCAGCGAGGTCCTCGACACCTACGTGTGGAACGTGGGCATCCAGAACGGCGACTTCAGCTACGCGGCCGCGGTCGGCCTGGCCAAGGGGCTCATCGGAGTGTGCCTCGTCCTGGGTGCGAACAAGTTCGCGCACCTGCTGGGCGAGCAGGGGGTGTACAAGAAGTGAGTCCCGACACCCGGCTCGTCCGCAGCCTCAAGGCGCCCGCCCGCCCCGTGTGGGAGGAGCCGCCGAGCAAGGCGGGCCTCACCGCCAAGGGCGGCTTCCTCGTGCTCTGCTGCCTCGGGGTGCTCGGTCCGCTCTGGATCGTGATCGTCACCAGCCTCTCGCCGAAGCCCGTCATCGACCGGGCCGGCGGCCTCGTCGTGGTCCCCCAGGGCATCACCTTCGTCAACTACACGGAACTGCTCGGCGGTGGCCAGGTCAGCCGGGCCATCATGGTCTCGGTCGGTGTCACGCTCTTCGGCACGCTGTTCTCGATGACGGTGTCGGTGCTCGCGGCCTACGGACTGTCGCGGCCGAGGAGCCTGGGCCATCGCTTCCTCCTGATGACCATCATGGCGACCATGTTCTTCGGGGCCGGGCTCATTCCGACGTACCTGCTGGTGCAGTCGCTGGGCCTCACCGACACCTATCTCTCCCTGGTCCTGCCGAGCGCCGTCAGCGTCTTCAACATCCTCGTCCTGCGGGCCTTCTTCATGGGGATCTCGCCCGAGCTCATCGACTCCGCCCGCATCGACGGGGCCGGCGAGCTGCGCATCCTGCTGACCATCGTCCTGCCGCTGTCGCGCGCGGTGCTGGCCGTCATCTCGCTGTTCTACGCGGTCGGCTACTGGAGCGCCTGGTTCAACGCCTCCATCTACCTGTCCGACCAGGAGATGATGCCGCTGCAGAACGTGCTGATCCAGCTGGTCCAGAAGAACACCGAGGCGCCGACCGGCCTCCAGCAGGCCGTCCGCACCGGACAACTCTCCTCCCTGGGGCTGCAGATGGCCGTCATGGTCCTCGCGCTGATCCCGGTCGCGGTCGCCTCCCCCTTCGTCCAGCGCCACTTCAAGAAGGGCATGCTCACCGGAGCCGTCAAGGGCTGACGCGGCCCGGTCCTGCCCCCGCGACGCGGCCGCGCACCGACGCGGCCCCGCGCCCTGATCCCCGCCCACTCTCCCGCTTTCGTCAGGAACCGAGGTATGTCATGAGCACATTCCACCTCAGCAGGCGCTCCGTTCTCGCCGGTTCCGCCGCCGCGGCCGCGGTCGCCTCCCTGCCCGCGGTCCCGGGCCGGGCGCACGCCGCCGCCCCCTCGGCCCTCGCCCCCTCGGCCGCGGCCGGGAGCGGCTATCGGTGGCGCACCGCCGTCATGGGCGGCACCGGTTTCGTCAGCGGGGTGCTCTTCCACCCGTCGGTACGAGGGCTCGCCTACGCCAGGACCGACATCGGGGGCGCCTATCGCTGGGACGACCGCACCGACCGCTGGATCCCGCTGACCGACCACCTCGGCTGGGACGACTGGAACCTCCTCGGCGTCGAGGCCATGGCCGTCGACCCGGCCCACCCGAACCGGCTGTACCTGGCACTCGGCACGTACACGCAGCCCTGGGCCGGCAACGGGGCCGTGCTGCGGTCCGAGGACCGGGGCGCCACCTGGCAGCGCACGGACCTCGCCGTGAAACTCGGCGCGAACGAGGACGGGCGCGGCTGCGGTGAACGGCTCCTCGTGGACCCGCGTGACCGCGACACGCTGTGGCTCGGCACCCGGCACGACGGACTGCTCAGGTCGACGGACCGAGGAGCCACGTGGCAGCCCGCCGACTTCCCGGCCACCCCGAGCGCCACCGGTCAGGGCATCACCCTCCTGGTCGCCGCCGGCCGTACCGTCTACGCCGGCTGGGGCGACTCCGACGGCACCGCCGACCACCCCAACCTGTACCGCACCGCCGACGGAAGGAACTGGGAGCCCGTCCCCGGGCAGCCCACCGGCGCCGCCGCGCGGGTGCCGATCCGCGCCGCGTACGACCGCCTCACCCGGGAGCTGTACGTGACGTACGCCAACGCCCCCGGGCCCAACGGCCAGTCCGACGGCAGCGTGCACAAGCTGCTGACGCCGAGCGGCAGGTGGACCGAGGTCACCCCCGTGCAGCCCGGCGGTACGACGAGCGACGGCGGGACCGACGCCTTCGGCTACGGCGGCGTCGCCGTCGACGCGCGCCGGCCCGGGACGCTCGTCGTGTCCACCAACAACCGCTGGGCCGAGATCGACACCGTCTTCCGTTCCACCGACGGCGGCCGCACCTGGACGAGTCTGAAGGACGACGCCGTCCTCGACGTCTCCGAGACCCCCTACCTCACGTGGGGTGGCGACAAGCCCAAGTTCGGCTGGTGGATCCAGGCCCTGGCCCTCGACCCGTTCGACTCCGGGCACGTCGTCTACGGCACGGGCGCGACCCTGTACGGCACGCGCGACCTCCGGCACTGGGCGCCGCAGATCCGCGGTCTGGAGGAGACCTCCGTCCTGCACCTGATCTCGCCGCCGGCCGGAGAGGCGCATCTGATCAGCGGCAACGGAGACGTCGGAGTGATGTACCACGACTCGCTGACGGCATCCCCCTCGCGCGGGATGGCCTCGAACCCCGTGTTCGGTTCGACGACGGGACTCGCCCAGGCGGCGGCCCGCCCCTCGTACGTCGTGCGCACCGGCTGGAGCGGGAGCGCCAACGGCGCCTGGTCGAACGACGGCGGCCGGACCTGGTCGCCCTTCGCGTCACAGCCGCCCGCGGCCGCGGACGCGCCCGGCCCGATCGTCACCAACGCCGACGGAAGCGTCCTTCTGTGGTCCCTCGGGTCCTCGAACGGCAGCGCCAACCCGGCGTACCGCTCGACGGACAACGGCGCTTCCTGGTCCGAGGCCACGTCCGTCCCCAGGGGCGCCGTCCTGGTCGCGGACCCCGTGGAACCGATGCTCTTCTACGCCTACGACACGACGGCCGGCACGGTCCACGCCAGCACCGACGGCGGCCTGACCTTCGGCGCCGCGGCCACCGGACTGCCCGCGGGCGACGCGCAGTTCCAGCTGACGGCGGCACCGGGACGCTCCGGCGATCTGTGGCTCAGTGCGAAGGAGGCCGGGCTGTACCGCTCCACCGACCGGGGAGCCACCTTCGCCAGGGTCGGCAGCTGCCGGGCCTCGCACACCCTGGGCTTCGGGAAGGCCGCCCCCGGCGCCGCCTATCCGGCCGTCTACATGGTCGGCGCGACCGAGGGCCCCCACGCCGTCCACCGCTCCGACGACGGGGGGAGGAGCTGGGTGCGGATCAACGACGACGGGCACCAGTGGGGCTGGACCGGGCGCGTCGTCACCGGCGATCCGCGCGTGTACGGCCGCGTCTACCTCGGCACCAACGGGCGCGGCGTGCAGTACGGGCAGCCCGCCTGATCACGACCTCGCGCCGCCCCGTGCGTGTCGCCGTTCCCGTGTCAGGGCGCCGATCCCCGTGTCAGGGCGCCGATCCCGTGCTCGCCCGCACCGTCAGCTCGGGTGCGATGAGGGTGACGTCGTCGGTGCCGTGGCCGTCGAGCTTGGCGACCAGGCGTTCCACCGCCTGTCGGCCCATCTCCTGCGCGGGGATGGAGACCGAGGTCAGCCGCACCGACGCCTGGGCGGCCACCTGCTCCGGGCAGATCGCGACCACGGACACGTCCTCGGGGACGGCGCGGCCCTCCCGGCGGAGCAGGGCGAGCAGCGGCTCGACCGCCTGCTCGTTCTGCACGACGAACCCGGAGGTGCCCGGCCGCTCGTCGAGGATGCGGGCGAGGGTGGCGGCCATCGCGTCGTAGCCGCCGCCGCACGGCCGGTGCAGCACCCTGACGTCCAGGTCGCGCGCCCGGGAGCGGAGTCCGTCGAGGGTGCGCACGGCGAAGCCGGTGTGGCGTTCGTACACCGCGGGCGCTTCGCCGATGACGGCGATGTCCCGGTGGCCCAGGTCCGCCAGGTGCTCGACGCACAACGCGCCGGTGGCCCCGAAATCGAGGTCGACGCAGGTCAGTCCCGAGGTGTCGGCGGGCAGCCCGATCAGCACGGACGGCCGGTCGGTGCCGCGCAGCAAGGGCAACCGCTCGTCGTCGAGCTCGACGTCCATGAGGATCATTGCGTCGGCGAGCCCACTGCCGGTGACGCGGCGGAGGGCCTCGGGGCCCTCCTCGCCGGTCAGCAGCAGGACGTCGTACCCGTGCGTCCGGGCCGTCGTGGCGACCGCGATGGCGATCTCCATCATCACCGGCACGTACATGTCGGTGCGCAGGGGGACCATCAGCGCGATGATGCTCGACCTGCTGCCGGCCAGGGCCCGCGCGCCCGCGTTCGGGTGGTAACCCAGATCGCGGATGCTCCGCTCGACCTGCGACCGGGTGGCCGCGGAGATGGGCCGCTTGCCGCTGAGGACGTAGCTCACCGTGCTCGCCGACACTCCGGCGTGCCGGGCGACCTCGGCGAGGGTTACCATCCAGCTCTCCCAGCCTCGTGAAGCGCTTCGATCATGCGAGTGTACGGTCCCCGCGCGAAATGTACGCCGACATTAGCCCCAGCCGGGTGCGTTGTCCATTCTTTCGTTGAAGCGCTTCGACTCAGGGCTACGGGGGCGTGCCCTCGCCTGGGGCGGGGTGGCCTTCGGCGCGGATGCCGCGGGGTGACGCCCCGAGTTCACGGCGGCAGGCCTTGTTGAACGCCTGGAGGTCGGGGATGCCGACCGAGGCGGCGACGGCGGGGATGGAGAGCGTCGTGGCCCGCAGGAAATGACGCGCGCGTTCCATCCGGCGGGCCCGGATGTAGCCGACGACGGTGTGCCCGGTGGCGGCACGGAAGAGCCGGGTCAGGTGGTTGTGGGAGACGCCGGCCGCCTTCGCGATCTCCGGCACCGTCAGGGACTCCGCCAGCCGCGCCTCTATCAGGGCCGTGGCGGCCGCCACCGCAGGATGCACGGCCCGGGCGCTCTGCTCCCGGGGCGGGGTGAGCCGGGCGATCCGCCACAGGGCGGCCCACACCTCGGCGGTGGCCCGGGCCGGGGTGTGCGGCCAGGCGGCCAATGCCTGCCGCAACTGGCCCGTGAGCAGGTGGAGTTCGGCGCCGGCGCGCTGGATCACCGGGATGTTGTGGGCTGTTCCCGTCGAGCTCAGGCGGAGGTGGGCGTAGAGGTGCTCGGAGCGGCCCCGGTAGCGGTAGCGCACCTCGGTTCCCGGCGGTACGAGGCTGACCCGCCCGGGGCGGATCGCGTGCGCGGTGCCGTCGACCGTCAAGTCGGCCTCGTAGCCGTACAGATGAAGCTGCCACAGGTCCGGCAGCGAGAACACGTCCACCTGGCCGGCCGGACCGTGCACGCCCACCCCGACGGCGGCGAGAGCGGGAGGGTCGTCGAGATGGGCGAGGACCGTGTGCATGGGGACGTGTTCTATCACGGTGGACAGGCCGGACCGGGGCGCCTCTTCATCGATGTGCGTGGGGGAGGGGAAGTGAAAACCGACCACGGGAGGGTGAACGCGGCCCACGCGGTGCGCGACGGCCGCGACCTAGCGTGGCCGTCATGGAGAACGGACGAGAACTGCTGAACTCGGTGCAGATGGCGCGCTTCGTGGCGCGCGGGTCACTCCGGATGGACGCGGTGGTTCCGGCGGAGATGAACGCCGAGGGCCTGGCGGTGCTGGCGGCCGGGGTGCCGCCGGTGCCGTACGGGACACCGCTGTCCCACGCCTACGCGAAGGGCTCCTTCGTCCGGCGGCTGCTCGAACTGCCGCGGGTGGCGGGGGCCCTGCGCAGCCTGGTCGGCCCCGAGCCGTGGGTGGACCACCACTTCGTGCACACCCGCGAGCCGCACGGAGGTGCCGCGCAGCCACTGCACGGGGACGCCGTCATCGACGTCCGACCGGACGCCTTCGACGTCCAGTTGATGTACTACCCGCAGGACGTGACGCTGGAGATGGGCGGAACGCTCAGCGTCCCGGGCAGTCATCTGCGCAGGATCAACGAATCGGACACCGGCCGCTATCAGAACCTGCGGGGCCAGGACCGGTTGGTCTGCCCGGCCGGCACGGTGGTGCTTCTGCACCACGGAATCTGGCACGGGGGCCGGCGCAACGACAGCGACGTCCTCCGCCACATGTTCAAGATCCGTTTCAATCCCCGGGTGCGGCAACGGCGCCTGTGGGACACCTCGGACCTCCACGACCCGCGCGTGGGCGCGGAGCTGGACGCGATGTTCCCGTGGTACGAGGGAGCGACCGGCCGGCTGGAGCGGTACAACCGCATCCTGCTGTGGCGGGAGCTGACCGGCGACGACGGCTTCGACCTCGACCACTGGGTGACCCGGGTCTCCAACCGCCCGAAGGGGGAGCCGGCATGACGCCCGAAGCGATCCGGCCCGCGCCGACGGACACCGAGGGCGCCGCCGCCGAACCGGTGCTGCGGCAGCAGGTGCTCGTGCTGTACCTGGCGAGCTCGGCGCTTGACTCCCCTGTCGTCGGCTGGTCGCGCTACGACGGCACCGGCCGCACCTCGCCCACCACCGGCGACGGCGACGAGCCGCCGTACGAGTCGGGGGTGGCCGCGCTGCGGGACGGCTGGCGGTTGTTCCAGGCCGCCCAGCTGATCCCGCCATACCCGGGTCACGAGTACGACGTCTCCTTCCTCAAGCACGAGTTCTTCTTCGAACGGGTCGTCGATGTGCGGGCGCAGCCCGGGTCCCCGCACTTTCTCCGCCGCTTTCATTGACAGGTCAGGCAACCGAGTGCCACCGTCGAAGCGCTTCGATGAACGGTCACCGTCACCAGCTCGCCCGAGGGGTTTCCACGTGAGTTCCGCGTCCGCGTCCGCATCCGAGCCGTCCGCATCCGATCCGTCCGCGTCCGAGCCGTCCGAGCCGCCGGCTTTCCGCGATCCCGCGCTGCCCCTGCACAAGCGCGTCGACGACCTGCTCTCGCGGCTCACGCCCGACGAGCGCATCGCGATGCTGCACCAGTACGTGCCGGCCGTCCCACGCCTCGGCCTCGCCGCCTTCCGTACCGGCAGCGAGGCCCTGCACGGCGTCTCCTGGCTCGGGACGGCCACGGTCTTCCCGCAGGCCGTCGGCCTCGGCGCCACCTGGGACGAGGACCTGGTGCGCCGGGTCGCCGAGGCGGTCTCGACCGAGCTGCGGGCCTTCCACCACCACCGCAGGCCCGCCAACGGCGACGGCCCCCACAGCCTGCAGGCCTGGGCGCCCGTCCTGAACCTGCTGCGCGACCCGCGCTGGGGGCGCAACGAGGAGGGCTACTCCGAGGACCCGGTGCACACCGCCCGGCTCGGCGAGGCGTACTGCCGGGGCCTGGCCGGGGACCACCCCACCTACCTGCGGGCGGCTCCCGTCCTCAAGCACTTCCTCGCCTACAACAACGAGGACGACCGCTGCACCACCTCCTCGGGACTGCGCCCGCGCGTCCTCCACGAGTACGACCTGGCCGCCTTCCGGCCCGTCGTCGCCTCCGGCGCCGCGACCGGCGCCATGGCCGCGTACAACCTGGTCAACGGGCGCCCCTGCCACGTCAGTCCGCTGATCGAGACCGAGCTGCGCCGCTGGGCGGGGCCCACCGGGCACGAGCTGTTCGTGGTGAGCGACGCCGAGGCCCCCTCCAACCTGGTCGACCCGGAGCACTACTTCGACGACCACGCCGAGTCCCACGCCGCCGCCCTCAAGGCCGGCATCGACAGCTTCACCGACCACTCCGAGGACAGCGCCACGCCGGTGGGCCGCCTGCGCGAGGCCCTGGAGCGCGGCCTGATGGACCAGGCCGACGTGGACCGCGCGGTGCGCCGCCAGCTCGAACTCCGCTTCCGCCTGGCCGAGTTCGACCCGGACCTCGACCCGTACGCCGGAATCGGCCCCGAGGCGGTCGACTGCCCCGAGCACCGCGCCCTGGCGCGGGACGCGGCGACCGGGTCGGTGGTACTCCTCAAGAACGACGGCCTGCTGCCGCTCGACCCGGCGCGCACTCCCAGGATCGCCGTGATCGGCCCCCTCGCCGACACCCTGTGCGAGGACTGGTACAGCGGCACCATGCCCTACCGGGTCGGCGTGGCCACGGGCCTCGCCGAGGCCGTCGGCGCCCACGGTGCCGAGGTCGTCCACGTGGAGGGCTCCGACCGGATCATCCTGCGCTCACGCACCACGGGCGAGCCCCTCGGCACGTCGGCGTTCGACGTGACGGACTGGGGCGCCGGCGCCCTCACGCTCCGCGCCGCCGACACCGGCCGCTATCTGAGCCTCCGGGACGACGACACCCTGTCCGCCGACACCACGCTGATCAAGAGCTGGTTCGTCAAGGAGACCTTCCGCCTCGAACCGGCCGGCGCGGACACCGTGCTGCTGCGCTCCGTCCACACCGGGCGCTACGCCGCCGTCGACCCGGCCGACGGCCGGGTGACCGTCACCGCCCAGAGCGCCGACGCGGCCGAACGCTGGCGGCGCGAACTCGTCCGCGACGGTGCCGCCGAGGCACGCAGGGCCGCCGCGACGGCGGACGCCGCCGTCGTCGTCCTCGGCAACCACCCCCTGATCAACGGCCGCGAGACCGAGGACCGCGCGGACATCCGCCTGCCCCAGGGTCAGGAGGAGCTGCTGCGTGCGGTCGCGGCCGTCCGCCCGGAAACGGCGCTGATCGTGATGAGCAGCTATCCGTACGCCGTCGACTGGGCCCACGCGCACCTGCCCGCAGTGGCGTGGACCTCGCACGGAGGACAGGAGACGGGCCACGCGGTGGCCGCCGTGCTCATCGGCGCGGCCGACCCCGCCGGGCGCCTTCCGCAGACCTGGTACCGGGGCGACGACCCGCTGCCGGACCCGCTCGACTACGACATCATCAAGGCGGGCTGGACCTACCAGTACCACGCCACCGCGCCCCGCTACGCCTTCGGCCACGGCCTGTCGTACACCGACTTCTCCTACCGCGACCTGCGGCTGTCGCGGGCGTCGACCGGCCGGGACGGCGCGGTCGACGTCACGGTGACCCTGGCCAACAGCGGTGTCCGGGCCGGCAGCGAGGTGGTGCAGCTCTACGTCCGGGCGCTGGATGCCCGCCACGAGGCGCCCGGACTGCGCCTGGCCGACTTCCGCAAGGTGCGTCTTGACCCCGGGGCGAGCCGCGAGGTGACGTTCCGCCTGCCCGCCGAGCGGCTCGCCCACTGGGACGTCGCCACCTCCGCGTTCACCGTCGAGCCCGGCGACTACGAGATCGTCGTCGCACGCTCCGCCGGGCACCCGGTCCTCACCGCACCGCTGACCGTGACCGGGACGGCCTCGGCGCCCCGGGCCGTGGTGGAACGACGGACCCTGGCCGTCGACTTCGACGACTACGCGGACGTCACCATCGTCGACGCCACCCGGGCCGAAGGCGACGCCGTCACGCCCACCGATCCCGACCGGCCCGGGACGCTCCTCTTCCGCGACGTCGACCTCTCCGGGGCCCTGCGGATCGAGGCCGAGACCGCCCGCGAGGCCGCAGGGCCCGGCGCGGCTCGGCTGGTCGTCCGGGTGGGCGACCGGGTGCTGGCCGAGCTCGACGTCCCCCGCACCGGTGACCGCTACGCGTGGGGGACCGTCGCGGGCGAACTGGACGGCCCGCCGAAGGGCGTCCACGACCTGCACCTGACCCTGCACGGCGACTTCCGCCTCTCCTCCTTCCGCTTCGGCTAGCCCCGGCGGAGTCGCCCCCCACCCCGGGAGCCGAAGAACAAGCCGCGCACCACGGCGGGCACCGCCGTCACGCGCCGACGGTCGTCGTCGAACACCGGCGAGTAAGTAATAGGCATTTCGTGGACCCACTTGTGCATCGCATCTGTAATGCACGAAACTCTAAGGCGTACGGCAGGAGCCGGGATGTCGAGGGCGAAGGACCGAAGATGCGCCGCGAGGAGAGGGACCTGATCGGTGTGCGGGAGATCGGGGAGGACGTCTACTGGGGCATTCACACGCTGCGCGCGCTGGAGAACTTCCCCCTCACGGGCCTGCCGCTCTCCGTGCATCCCGAGCTCGTCGCGGCGCTCGCCGCGGTGAAGGAGGCGGCCGCCCTCGCTCACCTCGACCTCGGCACCCTTCCCGAGGAGAGGGCGCGTGCCGTGGTGGCCGCCTGCCGGGAGATCAGGGCGGGCCGGCTGCTGGACCAGTTCGTCGTCGACGTCCTCCAGGGCGGGGCGGGCACGTCGGCGAACATGAACGCCAACGAGGTCATCGCCAACCGCGCCCTGGAGCTCCTGGGGCACGCGCGCGGCAGCTACGAGCACCTGCACCCGCACGACGACGTGAACCGTTCCCAGAGCACCAACGACGTGTACCCCACCGCCGTCAAGCTCGCGCTCCACTCCGCCACGGGACACCTGCTGGACGGGATGACCGTGTTGGGCAACGCCTTCGTCGAGCGGGGCGGGGCGTTCGCGAAGACGGTCAAGCTCGGCCGCACGCAGCTGCAGGACGCGGTGCCCATGACGCTGGGCCAGGAGTTCGACGCCTTCGCCCTCACCGTGCGGGACGACGCCGACTTCGTCCGCCTGGCCGCCGATTCCCTGCTGGAGGTCAATCTGGGGGGAACGGCGATCGGCACCGGCCTCAACGCGGACGAGGGCTTCGCCGATCTCGCCGTGCACCACCTCCGCACCGTCTCGGCCGCCCGGGTCCGAGCCGCCCGCGACCTGGTCGAGAGCACTCAGGGCGTGGGCGCCTTCCTCCGCCTCTCGGGAGCCCTGAGGCAGTTCGCCCTGCGCCTGTCCAAGGTGTGCAACGACCTCCGGCTGCTGGCGTCCGGCCCCGGGGCGGGGCTCGGCGAGATACGGCTGCCGGAGCTGCAGGCGGGGTCGAGCATCATGCCGGGAAAGGTCAACCCGGTGCTGCCCGAGGCCGTCAACCAGGTCTGCTTCGACGTGGTCGGAGCGGATGCCGCCGTCGCCGCGGCGGCCCAGGCGGGCCAGCTCCAGCTGAACGCCTTCGAGCCCTTGATGGCCCACCACCTGCTCAACTCCGTCAACCGCCTCGACGCGGCCTGCCGCCTGCTGGCCGCGCGCTGCGTCGTCGGCATCGAGGCCGACGAGGAACGCCTGCGCGGCCTGGTGGAGAAGAGCGCCGGTCTGGCGACCGCGCTCAACCCCGTGATCGGGTACCAGCGGGCCACGTCCCTGGCGCGCGAGTGCCGCAAGACGGGCGTTCCCGTGCGGGAGTTGGCGGTGCGCGACGGGGTCCTCCCGGAGGAGGGGCTCGACCTTCTGCTCGACCCCCTGCGTCTTGCGCGGCCCAGGTGAGGCACCGGGAACGGGGCCGTCCTGCCGGCGGGCGGTGCGGCCGCGCAGGACGCGGGGGGCTCAGCTCTTCGTCACGGTGCAGGTGTACGTCGCCGAACCGGAGCCGCTGTAGGCCTCCAGGTCGAGGTAGTAGGTGCCCGTACCGGCAGCGGTGCGGGTGAAGGACAGGGACTCGTCCGTGCCGGCGCCGTTGTTGACGGAGCGCTCCAGGGTGCTTCCGTTCGCGTCGAGCCAGTAGAGGTCGGCGTCGTAGGCGGAGGGCACGGCGCAGTTCACGGAGACGGTCTGCCCGGCGCCGACGGACAGCTTGAAGTAGTCGCGGTCGGCGCTCGACTTCATGCCGCCGGTCAGGGAGGCGGGGGAGGCGAGCCCGCTCGCGTCGTCGGCCGTGTCCCGGGTGTCGTTCGGCTCGCTCTCGGCGAGCGCGGTCCCGGCGCCCTGGCTGCCGCAGTCGGTGACGGGGGTGCCGCTGTAGAGGTTCGGGTCGGCGACGCCGTTGGTGACGCTCCGCAGGTAGTAGCCGCACGTCGGGCGGTTCTTGAAGTCGAAGGTCGAGCCGGGCGTCAGGCGCCAGACCTTGAAGCCGGAGTAGGTGAGCGGCTTCCTGTCGACGGCCTGCTCGGGCTGGTGGTCGGCGAGGACGACGTACGCGTCCTTGCCGTACTGGGTGGCCATGCCGTTGCGGTCGAGGAAGAGGGAGCCGCCCCCCTCCTCGACGCCCACGCCCCAGGCGGCACCGCCGGGCGCGAGGCCGTCCTTGACCGATCGGGCCAGGAACGCCATGGTCCGGCCCATGCGGTCCCGGGTGACGAAGTGCGAGTCGTTGACGACTGCCCCGTAGTTCGGCCACTCGAACATGCCGGTGGTGAAGCTGATGGACCGGTCGTAGGGGTTGGCGAGCGCCTCGGCGCTGGTGACGCTGCCGTTGCACGCGTCGTAGACGATGGGGCTGTTGATGTGGTGCCCCGCGCTGCCGCCGCCCGATCCGCCGCCCTTGGCGACCACCGACTCCACGGACGCCTCCAGCGCGGTCCCCTTCCAGGAGGCGTAGCGGCACTGGTCGCCGCCGGCGAAGTAGACGAACTCGGCGTTGCGGACGTCGGTGTTGACCTGGCTGTTGTTGCCGTCGGCCGCTGTCGTCAGCGTCCACGTCGTACACGAGTTGACCCCGGGGAGCCCGGTGATCGCGTCGCACTCGGGGGTCTTGCTGCCCGAGGTCGGCGCCGAGCCCGCCAGGACGACCACGTCGAGGGCTCCGGTCCCGCCGCGGATCTCGTCGATGGCCCGGGTCATCGAGGCGGGGACGACGCCGCCGGCGCCGTTCATGGTGAAGGCCGGCCCGTTCCACGCGCTTCGGCCGACGTCGGCCGTGTTGCCCAGTCTGATCCTGTCGGCCGCGGCATGGGCGGGCTGATACGCCGTCAGCACGGAGGCCATCGCGGTGAGGACGACGGCCGCCGAGGCGAACCTGGGTGAACGGAGTGGCATCTGCGCTCCAGGGAGAAGAGGGGGATCGATTCCGCGGCGCCCCACCGAGGGGGCGACCGGTTGGTAGCGGAACATACAAGTAACGCGGCGCGACAGGAAGATGTAAGGCCACTTCGCGTTTCCCTGATCGTGCAGCCCGCGAAAATACCTGTTCAAAGCGGTCATAACGGCACCCTTGACCCCTCAATGGGCCGCGTTACGTGAACGTAACGCGAAGTACATCTAGTCAAGGTGCCTCGCCATATGTAACTTCTCTGCTGTGCCTGGCGGCCGGATTCCGTCGGCAGAAAACCACCGAGAGGTTCCACGCGATGAACGCTCCTATCGCCCGCCCCGCAGCGGCCGCCGCTGCCGCGGCGATCATGCTCGCCTCCCTGTCCGCCTGTGCGGGCGACGACACCGCGGCCCCGTCCGGCAAGGTCGCCGTCGCCGGTGTGGAGGTCGTCAAGGACCAGAAGCTGCACGAGCTGCTCCCCGAGAAGATCAAGAAGGCCGGCGAGGTGCGCGTGGCGACGGACGTCCCGTACCCGCCCTTCGAGATGTACGTGAAGGAGGGCGGGAGCGCGCTGACCGGGCTGGACTACGACCTCGGCCAGGCGCTCGGCGCCAAGCTGGGCGTGACCTTCGCCTTCGCCCCGCAGAAGTTCGACGGGATCGTCCCGGCCATCCAGGCGGGCAAGTTCGACGCGGCCATGTCCGCCATCACCGACAACAAGGACCGGCAGAAGGTCGTCGACTTCGTCGACTACTCCCAGTCCGGCTCCGGCATCCTCGTCGGCGACGGCAACCCCGCCAAGATCGGGACTCTGGACGACCTGTGCGGCCGCCAGGTCGCCGTCCAGGCCGCCACCAACCAGCTCGACCTGCTCAAGTCCCACCAGGCCGCCTGCGCCAAGGCCGGCAAGGCGAAGATCGACATCCAGACCTTCCCCAAGGACTCCGACGCCCAGCTCGCCCTGCGCTCGGGCAAGGTCGTCGCCCAGGTGCTGACCAAGCCCGCCGCCGGCTGGGTCGCCAAGACCGCCGACGCCGGCAAGGCCTTCGACCTGGTCGAGGACCCCGCCGCGCCCGGCGGCTACAACGCCTCGCCCAACGGCATCGCGATCAGCAAGCAACTGCCCGAGCTGACGGACGCCGTGCAGAAGGCCCTGCAGGCCCTCATCGACGACGGCACCGTCGTCAAGATCTTCAACAAGTACGGCGTCGCTTCGATCGCGTCGAAGGAAGCCACCAAGAACGCGTCGGTGGACTGAGCATGATCGACATCAAGTCTCCCGCCCACGACACCCCCACCGGTACGACGAGCACGCCCGACCTGGAAATCGTTCCCGTCCGCAACTACGGGCGCTGGATCGCCGCGGTCGCCTCCCTGCTCGCCCTCGTCGGACTGGTCGGGTCACTGGCGAAGAACGACAACCTCCACTGGGACGTCGTCGGCGAGTACCTCTTCGCCGACCTCATCTTCGACGGTCTGGCCACCACGCTCTGGCTGACCGCCGCCGCCATGCTCCTCGGGCTGGCGCTCGGCACGCTGATCGCCGTCATGCGGCTCTCCGCCAGCCCCGTGCTGTACGGACTCGCCAACGCCTTCGTCTGGGTCTTCCGCGGCACCCCCCTGCTCGTCCAGATCATCTTCTGGGGATACGCCGCGGCGCTCTACAAGTACGTGAAGATAGGCATCCCCTTCACCGACGTCACCTTCTTCCAGGCCGAGACGAACAGCCTGCTGACACCGGCGATCGCGGCCCTGCTCGCCCTCGGCCTCAACGAGGCCGCCTACGCCTCCGAGATCGTCCGCGCCGGCATCCAGTCCGTCGACCCCGGCCAGGCCGAGGCCGCGCACTCGCTGGGCATGCGGCCCGCGCTCACCATGCGCCGGATCGTGCTCCCCCAGGCGATGCGCGTGATCATCCCGCCGATGGGCAACGAGACCATCAACATGCTCAAGATGACGGCGCTGGTCTCGGTCATCTCCGCCCACGACCTGATGTCCAACATCCAGGACGTCTACGCCCAGAACTACCAGGTCATCCCCATGCTGGTGGTGGCCAGCATCTGGTACCTCGCCCTCGTCACCCTCCTCAGCCTGCCCCAGGCATGGCTGGAGCGGCGCTACGGACGCGGCACCGCCCGCGCCGGACACGTCTCCCCGCTCCGGCGCCTCCTCGGCGGAACCGTGGAACGGCTCGGCAAGAACAGCAAGGAGCAGAACCGATGAGCACCCCCATGGTGCGCGCCGAAGGCGTACGCAAGCACTTCGGGAAGCTGGAGGTCCTCAAGGGGATCGACCTCACCGTGGAACGCGGCCAGGTGTGCTGCCTCCTCGGCCCCTCCGGCTCGGGCAAGTCCACGTTCCTGCGCTGCATCAACCACCTGGAGAAGATCGACGGAGGGCGGCTCTCCGTCGACGGACAGCTCGTCGGCTACCGCCAGCAGGGCGACAGACTCCACGAACTGCGCGAGCGCGAGGTCGCCGAACGCCGGCGGGACATCGGCATGGTCTTCCAGCGGTTCAACCTGTTCCCGCACATGACCGCCGTCGAGAACGTCATGGAAGCCCCCGTGAAGGTCGCGTCGGTCGCCCGGGGCGAGGCCCGTGAGCGGGCGCAGGAGCTGTTGGCGCGGGTCGGACTCGGCGACCGCGCCCACCACTACCCCGCCCAGCTGTCCGGTGGCCAGCAGCAGCGCGTGGCGATCGCCCGCGCGCTGGCCATGCGGCCCAAGCTGATGCTCTTCGACGAGCCGACCTCCGCCCTCGACCCCGAGCTCGTCGGCGACGTCCTGGACGTCATGCGCCAGCTCGCCGCCGACGGCATGACCATGGTCGTCGTCACCCACGAGATCGGCTTCGCCCGCGAGGTCGGCGACACCGCGGTCTTCATGGACGAGGGCGTCGTCGTGGAGGCGGGCGACCCCCGCACGGTGCTCGTCGACCCGGAGCAGGAGCGCACCCGCGCCTTCCTGTCCAAGGTCCTGTGAGCGCCCCCACCCGCCGGCAGCACCGGTACGGGCACTTCCTCGACCTCGCCCGGGAGCGCCGCCCCGACTACCTGCGCGACCTGGAGCAGCTGGTCTCCGTCGACTCCGGTTCCTACAGCGCCGAAGGCGTCGACCGGGTCGCCGACTGGGTCGAGCGCCGACTGCAGCGGATCGGCTTCGAGGTCGAACGCGTCGGCTTCCCGGCCGCCGCCGACGGACGCCGGACCGGCGACGCCCTCATCGGGCGCAGACGCGGCGGCCTTCCCGAGGCGGAGGGCGGCCGCAGGATCCTCCTCGCCGGCCACATGGACACCGTCTTCGAGGACGGCACCGCTGCCGCCCGCCCCTTCCGGGTCGAGGGCTCCACGGCGTACGGGCCCGGGGTCAGCGACGACAAGGGCGGTCTGCTCGCGGGGCTCACCGCCCTGGAGATCCTCGGGGAGTGCGGCGCGGACTCCTACGCCGAGCTGGTCTTCCTCGCGACCCCCGACGAGGAGATCGGCTCCCCGGCCAGCCGCCCCCTGATCGAGAGCACCGCCAGGGACGTGCACTACGGTCTCGGCCTCGAATGCGCCCGGGAGAACGGGGACCTGGTCATCGCGCGCAAGGGCGTCGCGGACTTCCGCCTCACCGTCACCGGGCGAGCCGCGCACGCCGGCATCGAACCCGAGCGCGGAGCCAACGCCGCCCTCGCCGCCGCCCATCTGACCGTCGCCCTGCAGGCCCTCAACGGCCACTGGGACGACGTGACGGTCAACGTCGGGGTGGTCAGGGCCGGCACCCGCGCCAACATCGTCTGCCCCGACGCCGAGCTCCGCGTCGAGGTGCGCGCCGCCACGACGGCCGACATCCAGCGCGTCACCCGCGCCATCCAGGACGCCGCCGCCCATCCGGGCGTCCCGGGCGTCACCGTGGCGGTGGAGCAGCTCGACCTGTGTCCGCCGATGGAGGACACCCCCGCCTCCCGGCGCATGTTCGACCACGCGCGCCGCGCGGCGCACGCGGCCGGCATCGAGCTCGGTGCCGCGGCGACCGGCGGAGTCGGGGACGCCAACCTCATCGCGGGAACCGGAGTTCCGGTCCTGGACGGCCTGGGCCCGGTGGGAGGCGCCGACCACACGCCCCAGGAATGGCTCGACACCACGAGCGTCCCGCAGCGCGTCGCCATGCTCGCCGACCTCATCGTCGCCCTCGGCGCCGCCGGCACCACCTGAACCCCCTCGACGCACCGGCGGAGGGAAGCTCCGCTTCCCTCCGCCCGCGCACTCGGCGACCACGCCGGACCGACCCGGGCCCGCACCGGTACGCCGGACACACGGGCCCGCCCCCCTCTCCCGCCCTCGGAGGCACCCATGCGCGTTCCTTCCGCTCCGGCCGCCCGCCGCACCGTCCTCGCCGGCGGCCTCGCCCTGGCCCTCCTCACCGCGGCACCGCCCGCGACCGCCGACTCCCCGCCGGCCCCGAACCGGGCCGGGTCCCTCGTGCTCGTCGGCGGAGCACTGAAGGAGAACAACACCCAGGTCTACGGGGAGATCATCAAGCGGGCCGGCGGGCCGCGGGCCCGCATCGGCGTCATCACCGCCGCCTCCGTGCCCGAGAGCCAGGACCCCCACGCCGGCGATCCCGCCCTGTGCAGCAACTCCGCCTGCAACGGCGCCTACTACGCCGACCTCTTCAAGCGGCACGGCGCCGCGGACGCCCAGTGGATCCCCGTCGACCTCGACCACGTGGCCGAGGCCGACTCGGACGCCGTCGTCGCCCAGGTCGAGTCCATGACCGGCTTCTTCTTCGGCGGCGGCGACCAGTACCGCTACCTCACCACCCTGATGCGCGGGGACGCGCACCAGGACTCCAAGGTCCTCGCCGCCATCCGCGCCAAGCTCGCCCACGGGGCCGTGGTCTCCGGTTCCTCCGCGGGCGCCCAGATCGCCTCCGGCCCCGACATGGTCAGCGGCGGCGAGTCCTACGAGTCGCTCCGGGACGGCAGCGCACCCGGCTACTTCGACGACCCCGCCCGCCTCGGATACATCCCCCAGGGAGGATTCGGCTTCCTGCGCTCCGGACTCGTCGACACCCACACCGGGGCCTACGGCCGCGAAGGCCGGGCGCTGCGCCTCGCCTCCGACACCGGCCACGACCGCGTCTACGCCCTGGAGGAGAACACCGCCCTGGTCGTCGACCGGCCCGGCAGCAGCCGTGAGCACATCACGGTCCTCGGCCCGAACGGCGTCGCCGTCCTCGACCTGCGGGACGCCCGCGCACACGACTCCGCGCACGGCTGGTCCCTCCACCGGGCCCGGTACAGCTACCTCACCGACGGAGACCAGTACGACGCCCGCTCGTGGACACCGCGCGTCCGCCCGGGCAAGCGGCCTCTGGTCCCCGCCGCCACGACCCCCGTGCCGGCCAACACCGACGTCTTCTTCTCGGCCGCCAACCCGGACGGCACCCCCTACTCCTTCCGCACCACCGCCCGCGCCCTCGCGTCGACCCGGGCGCAGAACACCGCCACCGCGACGACCTTCGAGACCGGACCGCGGTTCACCGTGACCTTCGCCAAGGCACGCGGCTTCGCCGCCTTCACCGAGGACGGCACCAGCGCCCGGACCCTGATCGACCTGCGGATCGACATCGCCCCGCGGTGATCGGGCGGGCGGCGGAGCCGGCACCTCGGGTCGGCCGGCTCCGCCGCGTCCGACCCCCTCCCAAAAAAAGAGCGAACCCCCGTACGCAAGACAGCTTCCGGCCCACGCGTCCGGCAAGGCGACGTCGGCATGCGCCTCTCCGGGATCCGCGGGCCGGTCCTCCCCTCAGCGAAAGGCCGCCCCATGACGGTTCACCCCCGCCCCACGGTCGTCTCCGTCGCCCTCCTGGCGCTCCTCGTCCCGGGATGCGGCACCGGCCACGAGACCCCGCCGCCCGCCCGGTCCCGGACGGCCGGCCCCGTGACCGTCCTGCCGGGCCTCACGATCAGGCCGAACCCCGAGTTCTCCGCCCTGCTGCCCGAGGACATCCGTGCGGAAGGTGTCGTCCGCGTCGCCACCGACGTCCCCTACCCGCCCTTCGAGATGTACACCGGGCCGGGGAGCAGCCGGATCACCGGAATCGACTACGACCTCGGCCAGGCGATAGGGGCCCGCCTCGGGGTCAGGTTCGAGTTCACGCCGCAGAAGTTCGACGGGATCCTGCCCGCGGTGCAGGCGGGGAAGTTCGACGCCGTCATGTCGGCCATGACGGACAAGAAGTCCAGACAGCGGTCCGTGGACTTCGTCGACTACCTCAACGCGGGCCCCGGCTGGCTCGTCAGGAAGGGCAACCCGGAGAACATCAGGGTCGTGACGGACGTGTGCGGAAAGCCCGTCGGAGTGCAGACGGGCACCAACCACCAGAAGCTCCTTCAGCAGCGCCAGCAGCTCTGCAAGGCGAAGAACCTCGCGCCCATCCGGATCCTCGCGTTCTCGAAGGACTCCGAGGCCCAGCTGGCCCTCAGAAGCGGCAAGGTCGTCGCCGACTACCTGGACGAGGTCACCGCCGCGTACGTCGCCTCCCAGGCTGACGGCGGCACGGCCTTCGCCACGGTGACGGGACGCGAGGCGGTGGGAGAGTACAGCGCCTCCCCGATGGGGATCGGCTTGGCCAAGGACCGCCCGGGCCTGAAGGAAGCCGTCCAGGCGGCCCTCCAGTCCCTCATGGACGACGGCTCCTACCGCAGGATCCTCACGAAGTACAAGGTCCCCGGCATCGGGATCGAGCGGGCCACCGTCAACGGGGCCCTCGACTGAGCCCGACTGAGGGGTTCGCTCACAGCAGGCCGGTGCGCCGGGCGATCCCCTCCGCCTCCTTCATCCGCTCGTGGCCGTCGCCGCCGATGCGGTCGAGGACCTCGCCGACGAGCGCCTCGACGACCGCCATCGCGGGTGTCAGGCTGTCGTAGGGGGAGTCCGAGGACACCTGGGTGATGAGGACGACGTCCGCATGGGCTGCGGCGGGCGAGAGCCAGGGGTCGGTGAACACGATGACCTTGCCGCCGCGCTCCCGGGCCAGTTCGGCGATGAGCGTCTTGTCGGCCTCGTAACGCCGGTAGTCGAAGAGCACGGTGACGTCGCGTCGGGTCAGCTGGGTGAGGAACGAGGTCCGCTCCACGTCCTTGTGCGGCAGGAGGCTCACCTGGTCGCGGAACTGCATCAGGTGCAGGCCCAGGTACTCGGCCAGGAGGTGCGTGAACCTTCCTCCCCCCAGGTGCACCCGGCGTCTGGGATCGCCGAGGAGGCTCACCGCCACCGCGAACTCGTGCTGGGCCACCTCGTCGAAGGTCCGGGCGACCGCCTGCTGCACCAGGGCCGAACGCTCGCCGAGCGGGGTGGCCACCGAGCTCGGCCCGGCCGTCGTCTCCCGCTCCGCCGTCTCGGCGGCCGCGTAGAGCGTGATCGGCGAGGCGTTGCGGGCGTCGAGCTCCGAGCGCAGCGCCGCCTGCAGATCGGGGAATCCCCTGTAGCCCAGCCGCGACGCGCACCGCAGCACGGTGGGCGCCGAAACGCCGGCCCGCTCCGCGATCGTGGCGACCGTCTCGAAGACCGCGGCGGGGTAGCCGGCCAGCAGGACACGCGCGACCTTGCGTTCGGCGGGGCTCAGCTCTCCGAGCCGACTGCGGATCTCGTCGGCCAGCGTGGGGCTCATGGACTTCCCTTCGGCTGCGGGAGCCACCGAGTGCCCGCGCACCGTCCTGCAGACCGCGCCCCTGGGCCTCCCGCGTTTCACTTCATGGAGTTTCAGGGGGCAAATGTATCGCCTATTACGGGATCTGGACAGCCTGAGGAGAGCCGACCAGCAGGCCTCTCCGGGCCCTGCCGTGGGAGCACGGAAACGGGCATAGGGTGACGGCCATGGATATGCGAGCGGTCATCGAGGACCTGGTAGAGGAAGCCGAACGACAGATCCGCGAGCAGACGTGGGCCCCGGAACCCGCCGACCGTATCGTCGCCGCCAAGGCCGCCGCCGACCTGGGCGCTGCCGTCGGCCCCCCGGAGGCCCAGCAGGCCCTGTCCGCGGTCGACCGGCTGGCACACCTGCGTGAGGCGCTCGCCGATCTGGCCATCGCCCTCGCCCAGATCCACGGTCGTCTCGCCTGGTTCATCGGCGCGGCCACCACGGCGCTCACACCGATCCTGCACTGGCGCGCCCTGCCCACCGAGGACGGTCCCACCTTCGGCACCGTCCGCCCGACCCGTGATCAGTACGCGGAGGCAGAGGACGCGATCCGCCGGCTCCAGAGCACCCTCGCCGACATCAGCACCGTCTGACCTCGGCGACGCCCCGGCGTCCTGCGCGCCGCGGGCGGACCGGGCCCGCCGCGCCCGGACGGTCAGAGGCCCCCGGGATACTCCCCGTCCTCGCGGCACAGGGCGCGGGCCAGGCTCCGGTAGAAGAGGAGGACGCCGGGCTCCTTGGGGGACAGGTGACCCCGCTCGCCGAAACGGGACATGGCACCCCGCTGGACGGCCTCCAGGCCGCGCCGGTCCTCCCCGTTGATCACGGCGGCATAGGCCTCGGCCTCCTTCCTGACCGTGTCGCGGTCCTGGTGCTCCACCATGGACGCGGGCATCAGGATCCCGCCCCTGACCAGCGTGCGGTCGAGGGAAGCGGGGATCAGGCTCAGCCAGACGACCATGTCCCCGGAGGCGGCCAGACTCCCCGAGGGAAAGACGAAGAAGCCGTACAGATGGGCCCGTTCCTCCTCGGTGAGGTCGAGGACCCCCGGCTCCAGCGGGGCCGCGTACCTGACCCGCATGCTGTCGGCCCACGGCGAGTCCGCGCGGACCCGGGTCGGTGCACCGCCCGGCGTGGTCGGCTGCAGGGTCTCCGGGTGGAAGCCCATGACGTGGTAGTTCTCGTGCGCGTTCTCGACGGCGACCTTCCAGTTGCAGCGCCACTCCTCGGTCCAGGAGGCGACCTGGGTCAGCTCCGGCAGCCGGTAGTTCACCAGGTCCTCGCCGATCCGGCGCAGATGCGGTGCCAGGGGCTCGGCCGAGGCGTCGAGGTTGACGAAGACGAAACCCCGCCACTCCTCCACCGCGAACCCGGGCAGCCGGCAGGCCGACGGGTCGAAGGCAGGGTTCCGCTTCATGTGGGTGGCGCCGACGAGCCGCCCGTCGAGCCCGTACCGCCACAGGTGGTACGGGCAGGTGAACACGTCCGTGCGGCCGGAACCCTCCTCCACCACCGGCATCAACCGGTGCCGGCACACCGTCGACAGACCGCGCAGCACCCCGTCCTCGCCGCGCACCACGACCACCGGCTCACCCGCCACCGACAGCGCCACGTACGCACCGGGGTCCGCCAGCTCGTCCACGTGCGCCACCAGCACCCACGAGCGGCCGAACACCCGCTCCCGCTCCCGCTCCCACAGCTCCGGCGAGGTGAAGGCCGCGGGCGGCAGGCTCAACGCCGCCGCATCCGGCCCCAGATACCGCTCAAGCTCCGCCACGATCTCCCGGACGTCCACGTCGGCCCTCCCTCGGTTCGGTCCGGCCGAGGGTGCTCGCGGGCACTCGTGAACCCCTCGCCGCCCGGTCGACACCCGGGCCGCCCCGCCTCCACCCGTCCTGGCCGCTTCCTCCACCGCGCCCGCGGACGATCCGACCATGTACGGCGCTGACCTCACCGAGATCCACGAACTGATCCACGAGAGCCGCGGCAAGGACTACCGGGCCGAGGCACGGGAGCTCACCCGGCACGTCCGCCGGCTGCGGCCCGGAGCCGACTCGCTGCTCGACGTCGCCTGCGGCACCGGCGCGCACCTGCGCCACTTCGCCGGCCTGTACGAGCGGGTCGCCGGCCTGGAGCTGTCCGAGCCGATGGTCCGCGCCGCGCGCCGCTCCCTGCCGGACGTGCCCGTCCACCTCGGCGACATGCGCGGCTTCGAGCTCGACGCCCGCTTCGACGTCGTCACGTGCATGTTCGGATCCATCGGATACGCCACCGACGAGGGCGAACTCCACGCCACCCTCGCCGCGTTCGCGCGGCACCTGACACCCGGGGGAGTGGTGGCCGTCGACCCCTGGTGGTTCCCCGAGACCTACCTCGACGGCTACGTCTCCGGGGACGTCACCACCCTCGCGGGCCGGACCGTGGCCCGCGTCTCGCACTCCGCCCGGGACGGGGACGCCTGCCGGATGGACGTCCACTACGTGGTGGCCGACGCCGGCGCGGGCGCCCGGCACTTCAGCGAGACCCACCGCATCTCCCTGTTCGCCCGCACGACCTACGAGGCCGCGTTCAGGGCGGCCGGTCTCACCGTCGCGTACGTCCCCGGACCGCACTCCGGCCGGGGGCTCTTCCTCGGCACCGCCGCGTGACGCCCCCGACGCGCCCCGACGACGAACCGACCCACGACTCCCGGCTGGAGGCCGCATGCGCGTCCTGTTCCTGACCTCTCCCGGCCTCGGCCACCTCTTCCCGACCATTCCCCTCGCCCAGGCCTTCCGCGCCGCCGGACACCGGGTCAGATACGCCACCGGCGGCCTCAGCCTGGCCGCCGCCGATGCGGGGTTCGACGTCGTCGACGTCACGCCCGGCCTCGACTACCTGCCCGTCTACCTGCCCCGGGAGCCCGGGGCCGACGGCGCCCCGGTCGACCACCCGATGTTCGCCGAGGACCCCGACGACGCCGAACTCGCCACCCTCTTCGCCCGGGTCTCCGGGGTCATGGTGGACGGTGCCCTGGCGGCGGCCCGGCAGTGGTCGCCCGACCTCGTCGTCGCCCCGCCCCTCCAGGGCGCCGGCCGACTGGTCGCCGCCGCGCTCCGGGTACCCCTGATCGAGCCCCGCCTCGGCTCGTACGACAGCGGCGCCCGCCTGCGCAGCCTGCTCCGCGCCGGGATGGCACCGCACTGGGACCGCCACGGCGTCTCCGGCGAACCCGCCGAGACCATCCCCCTCACCACCCTCCCCGACAGCCTCACCGCCCTGCTCCCCGAGGACCGGCGCACGCCCCTCGCCCGGCCACTGCGCCACGTGCCCTACAACGGCGGGTCCGTGCTCCCCGCGTGGCTGGCCGAACCCCCGGGCTCGCGGCGCATCGCCGTCACCCTCGGCACCATCGAGGCCCAGTGGGGCGGACTCGCGATCCTGGAACCCCTCATGGAGGCGGCCCGGGGTGTGGAGGCCGAGTTCGTGGTCACCCTCGGCGGCGGCGACCCCGCGCTGCTCGGCGACGCCCCGCCCAACGTCCGCCTCGTCGACTGGGCCCCGCTCGACCTCCTCCTGCACGGCTGCGACGCGATCATCCACCACGGCGGCAGCGGCACCATGCTCACGGCCGCCGCCGCGGGACTCCCGCAGTGCGTCATCCCGCGCGGCTCCTACCAGCAGACCGGGGCGGACCTGCTGCCCGCCCGCGGCATCGGGATCGTGGCCGAGGCGAAGGACCTCGGCGCCGCCCAGTGCCTGACCCTGCTCGACGACGAGAGCCTCCGCGAGAACGCCCGCCAGGTCAGGGACGAACTGCGCGCGATGCCCACCCCCGCCGAGACGGCCGCCCGGCTCGTCGCGGCCGTCGGGTGAACCGCCCCCCCCACGAGCCAGGAAAGACGAACAGATGCTGACGACCGCCTGTCTGACGGAGCACGGCCACCCCGACGAGGAAGCCCTCCGCCACTACCACGACCAGGGCTTCGTCCACTTCCGGGCGGTGCTCTCCCCCGAAGAGGTGGCCGGCTACCGGGCCGCCGCCGAGGAACTCCTCGACAAGGAGGGCCCCGAGACCTGGGGCGCCTCCGATGCGGAGACCCAGGTCCACTACGTCGAGGCCGCCTGGCTCAAGCACCCCGCACTGCGCCGCCTGGCCCTGCACCCCGTGGTCACCCGGGCCGCCGAGAGCCTGGCCGGCGGGCCGCTGCGCCTCTACGGCACCGACGTCCTCAAGAAGGACCCCCACGTCCACCTGCCCACCGTCGTCCACGACGACGAACCGGGCCTGCCGCTCGCCGGACTGACCCGCGCCCTCACCGTGTGGATCCCCCTCGTGGACGTGCCCGCCGACCGGGGCTCCCTCGTCTACCTCCCCGGCTCGCACCGCCGCCCGCCCGAGCACCGCCAGATCCATCTGGCCGGGTTCCGGGACTACCGGCCGATGGAGGAGGTCTGGCCGGACTTCCCGTTCAGCCCCAGGGTGGCCGTCCCGATGCGCGCCGGCGACATCGTCTTCCACGACTTCCGCACCGTGCACATGGCCGGGGCCAACACGGACGGCGAACGCCGGCTCGCCTTCGCCGCCGTCTACATGGACTCCGACGCCACCTACCGCCCCGGCGTCCAGGACCATCCGGTCGCCCATCTGCAGCCGGGCGCCCCGGTCGACGGAGACCGGTTCCCCCTCATCGCCCCCGAAGCCGGAGCCGACGCGTGACCACGCCCCGGACGGACCCGGAGAACAGGGCGGACCCGGAAGGCCCGGCGGACCCGGCGGACCCGGCGGAGCTCGCGGAGCTGGGGGAGCGGCTCCAGCGCGCGTACGGGACGCTGTGGCTGCACCGGCTCAAGGGCGACCCGTACGCCGCCCTCCTCTGCGACGTCGACGAGGACCCGGGACCGCTGCGGGAGCGCGTCCGGGCCGCCGGGCCCCTGTGGCGCTCCGGCCCCGGGCCCTGGGTCACCGCGGACCCGGCCGTCGGCGCCGCCCTGCTCGCCCACCCCGGGACCCGGCACGAGCCCGTCCTCCCCGGCGAGGCCTCCCGGCCGCCCACGGCTCCCCTGCCCGTCCCCGACCTCGACCCCCTGTGCGTCCGCCTGCTCGACGCGGCGGGACCCGAGTTCGACCTGGTCGCCGACGTGGCCGAACCCCTGGCGGCGGCCGCCCTCGCCCGGGCCTGCGCCATCCCGGAGGCCGAGCACGGGCGTTTCGCCCAGGCCCTCGCGGACTGCGGGACCGCCCTGGACGCGCTGGTGTGCCCGCAGCGGTTCGCGACCGCCCGCCGCACCGGCCCCGCCCTCGACGTGCTGCGCTCCCTCCTCCGCGCCGTCCCCGGCGCCCCGGACCCGGCCACGGTCGTGACCGGCGCCCGCACCGGCGCCGACCTCGTCGCCCGTACCGTCCTCGGAGCCCGGCTGCCCCTGCCGCGCGGCGAGGCGGCCGCCGCGGTCGACCGGGCCCTCGACGCCGAGCCGCCGGTGCGGATCGCCCCGCTGGCCGCCCACGCCGACATCGAGCTCGCGGGCGCCCGGATCGCGCCCGGCGAACGGCTCGCGGTGCTGCTCGACGACGGCCCAGGCGCGGCCGGTCCGCCCGTGCTGCGGGCCACGGCACCGCTCCGCCGCGCGATGGCGGAGAGCCTCCTCGCGGCCGTGGCGGACCGGTACGCCGCACTGAACCCCGCCGCCCCGGCGGTACGCCGCCCCCGGGCGCCGCTGACCCGGGGCCCCGCCCGGGTCCCCCTGCGGGCGACCGCCGCCCCGGGCACGAGGAGGACGGGAGAGCGATGAGGGTCCTGTTCAGCTCCCTGGAAGGCAGCCACTTCCAACTGCTCGCCCCACTGGCCTGGGCCCTGCGCACCGCGGGACACGAGGTGCGCGCCGCCTGCGTCCCCGACGTGGTCGAGACCGTCACCCGGACGGGCATCACGGCCGTCCCCCTCGACAGCCCGCCCTGGTACGAAGGGCTCGAGGACTTCCACAAGGAGGCCATCGCCCACTTCGGCACGGCCGACCAGAACCCCGGGCGGGCCTCCGAAGCGGGCCCGGACCCGGGCCGGGACGACAGCTGGGCGGACCAGCTCGGCTACGAGAGCGTCATCGTCCCCGCCCTCAACTCCCGCCTCAACTCCGACCGGTTGATCGACGAACTCGTCGCCTACGCCCGCCACTGGCAGCCCGACCTGGTCATCTGGGAGACGCTCTGCCTGGCCGGGCCCGTCGCGGCGCTCACCGTCGGCGCCGCGCACGCCCGCCTGGTCTCCGGACCGGAACTCGCCATGCAACTCGGCACCCGACGCGCCTTCCTGCGGCTCGCCGCCGAACAGCCGCCCGAGCACCGCGAGGACCCCACCGCCGAATGGCTCGACCGGACCCTGGAACGCCTCGGCGCCGAAGCCCGCTTCGACGAGTCCGTGCTCACCGGCCAGTGGACCGTCGACACCCGCCCGGCGAGCCTCCGCGAGGACCTGGGCCTGACCGTCGTGCCCGCCCGCTACATCCCCTACAACGGGCGCTCGGCCGTGCCCCGCTGGCTGCGTGAGCCGCCGGCCCGGCCCCGGGTCTGCCTCACCCTCGGCGTGAGCATCGACAGCGGCTACGGCTTGTGGGACCTCGACACGGTCCTCACCGGCATGCTGGACGCCCTCGCCGGACTGGACGTCGAGGTCGTCGCCGCCCTCTCCGAACGGCAGCGCGCCCACCTGCCGCCGCTCCCCGACACCGTACGGGTCGTGGACCACGTGCCCCTGCACGACCTGCTGCCCACCTGCGCGGCCGTCGTGCACCACGGCGGCTACCAGACCAAGGCCACCGCGGAGTTCCACGGCGTCCCCCAGGTCCTCCTCACCGGCTGGGAGTGGGTCACCGAATCCATGGGCGCCGCCTACGAGAAGCAGGGCAACCTCCTCGCCCTGCCGCTGCGCGAGTTCACCCCCGACCGCTTCCGCGAGAAGGTCGCCACGGTGCTGGGGGACCCGTCGTACACCGCGCACGCCCGGCGGCTGCGGCGGGAGACCGAGGAGATGCCGACGCCCAACGAGGCCGTCGCCGCCATCGAACGGCTCACGGCCCTGCACCGGAAGGAACGGCGAGGAGCATGACGCTCACGGAGATCCTGGCGGAGCTGGAACGCTACCTGGACGACGACGCCCCCCAGCTGAGCCTCCCCCCGGCGGCCTTCACCTCACCGGAGCTGTGGGAGGCGGAAGCGGACCTGGTCCTCGCCCGGTCCTGGCTGCTCGCCGCCCACACGGACCAGCTGGCCGAGCCCGGCGCGAGCGTGACCCTCGCCCCGGCCGGCCGGCCCCTCACGGTCACCCGGGGCCCGGACGGCGCCCTGCGCGCCCGGTCCGCCCTCGGCCCGCACCGGCCGACGCCGGCGGTGGAGGAGTGGCGGGGCCTCGTCTTCCTCAACCCGGACGGGACCGCCGAGCCGCTGGCCCCGCACCTGCGGCGGACCGGCGAGGAGCTCACCGCCTACCGGCTGCCCGAGATGACGCAGGTCGCCTCCTGGACCGAGGAGTGGCGGTGCAACTGGAAGGTCGCGGTGCAGAACGCCCACGAGAACTACCACGCCATGGGTCTCCACCCCACCACGGTGGCGCTCATCACCCCGCCCGGCGGCGCCATGGAGGTGCGGACCGAGACCCGCTGGGTCACCCGGCTGCTCAGCCCGTTCCGCGAACCCCTCGCCGCCACGGCGCTGCCGCTCGACGCCGACCAGCGGGCGACCATGTACAACTGCGCCGTCTTCCCCTGCGGCAGCCTCGCCGCCTTCGGCGACTCCGTCGTCTGGATCACGATGATCCCGCTGGCCGTCGACCGGGTCGAGGTCCGCGGCGGGGTGCTGATGCACCCCGCCGCTCTGGCCGGCCTGGACCGGGCGGCCCTCGACGAGCAGTTCGCCGAGGTCGCGGCCGGCGCCGAGGTGGTCAACCGGGAGGACCGCGAAGGCATGGAGGCGGTCCAGCGGGTGGCCGGCTCCCGCTTCGCCGCCCGCGGGCACCTCTCGCCGAAGGAACCCGGGGTGACGGCCTTCTACCGCGCCCTCGCCCGGGCGCTCACGGCCTCCTGACCGCCGCCCCACCCGCCTGCCGCTCGAACGCCGTCGGGTCGAAGCCGCCGACCTCCGCCAGGGGGATCACCTCGAAGCGGAGGTGCGGGCTGAGCGGGTTCCCGTACAGCAGCGTGTTCAGCTCCTCGTGCGAGGCGACCTCGTAGATGAGCAGGCCGCCCGAGGCGCCGACCCTGATCCAGTTGTGCCGGATGATCCCCTTGTCCACCAAACCCCTGATGTAGCCGAACCCTTCGGGCAGTCGCCGCCTGAACTCGTCGGCGGGGATACCGGTCGGGGACTGGGTCGCCAGCACGGCGAACAGCGCCATCGTGCCTCCAACGTCGTGGATGTCGAGGCCCGAGTGTCGGCCCCGGCGGTCACCGACGGCTCGACGCCCACTGGACGAACGCCCGCCGCGCACCGGCCCGCTGGACGGACGACCGCGCACGGATCACCGATCCCGGAGAAGGAGTTCCCGATGAGATGGCTGGTCACCGGAGCCGGCGGGCTCCTCGGACGCGAGGTGACGGCGGCCCTGGCCGCCGCGGGCGCCGACGCGGTCGGTCTGGACCGGCGCGCCCTGGATGTCACCGACCCCGACGCCCTCGTCGCCGCCTTCGCCCGCCACCGCCCCGACCTCGTCGTCAACTGCGCGGCCTACACGCACGTGGAGGCCGCCGAAGGCGAGGAGGAACGCGCGCTCCTGGTGAACGGGGACGGCGCCCGGCACCTGGCGGCCCGCTGCGCCCGGCACGGCACCCGGCTGCTGCACCTCTCCACCGACTACGTCTTCCCGGGCGACGCCGACACCCCGTACCCCGAGGGCCACCCGACGGACCCCCGCAACGCGTACGGACGCAGCAAACGCGCGGGCGAACGGGCCGTTCTGGAGCTGCTGCCCGACCGGGGCGCCGTGGTCCGCACCGCCTGGCTGTACGGCCGGCACGGGCCGAACTTCGTCCGCACGATGATCGGGCGCGCGGGCGGCGAGGGACCCGTGGACGTGGTCGCCGACCAGGTGGGGCAGCCGACCTGGGCGGCGGACGTGGCCCGGCTGCTGCTCGCCCTCGGACGGACGCCGGGCGCGCACGGCGTCTTCCACGCCACCAACGCGGGCCGCGCCACGTGGTACGAGCTGGCGTGCGAGGTGTTCCGGCTCGTCGGCGCCGACCCCGGCCGGGTGCGCCCGGTGTCCGGTGCGGCGTTCGGCGGTCGGGCCCCGCGTCCTCGTTACACCGTGCTGGGCCACGCCCGCTGGCGGGAGGCCGGGATCCCGCCGCCCCGGCCGTGGCGCGCGGCGCTCGGCGAGGCGCTGCGGGAGGCGACGGACGCCGGGGGAGCCGGCGGCTCAGGCGGGCCAGGCGCTCCGCCGGTGCCGCCGCGTCAGCCCCTCCAGGACGGGGACCAGTTCGGCCGGTGACGGCATGCCCGCGATCTCGTCCCCGAGCCGCGCCGCGTTGCGCGCGAAGGAGGGTTCGCCCAGCACCCGGGTGACCAGCCCGCGCAGCTCCGCCGGGGTCAGCGGACCCGGGCCGGCGGGGCGCAGACCGGCGCCCGAGCGGACCACCAGCTCCGCCCTCGGATGGAGGTCCCACAGGTCGTTGGGGACGACGATCTGCGGGACGCCGTGCACCAGCGCGTTCTGGGAGGTGCCGAACCCGCCCTGGTGCACGATCGCGGAGCAGGACGGCAGCAGCGCGTCGAGCGGGACGAAGTCCACGGCCCGCACGTTGTCGGGCAGCCTGCCGGCCTCGGCGAGCTGGCCCGCGTCGAGGGTCGCCACGACCTCCGCGTCGAGCCCGGCGAGCGCCTCCAGGAGGACCCGGACGGAGGTCTGCTCGCCGCCCATCACCTCGCGGAACGAGAGCCCGAGGGTCAGACAGATCCGCGGCCGGGAGGGGGGCTCGCGCAGCCAGTCGGGCAGCACGGACCGCCCGTTGTACGGGATGTGCCGCACCGGCACCCACGGCAGGTCCGTCGGGGTGCGCAGCGGGGCGGGAGCGGGGTCGACGGTCCACTGGCCGGTGACCAGGTCCTCGGAGAAGCCGCCGCCGTGGCGGGCCGCGGTCCACCGCAGCCACTCGGCGAGCGGGTCCTCGCGCAGCGCCCGCGGCCGGGCGGCGAGCGAGGCGCGGTGGCGCTGCCGCATGGTGCCGACGAGGTCGAGGCCGTAGAGCAGGCGCGCGTGCGCCGCCCCGCAGGCCCGGGCCGCGATGGAGCCGCCCATCATGAGGGTGTCCCAGACCACCAGGTCGGGACGCCAGCGACGGGTCAGCGCGACCAGGTCGTCGACGGTCTCCTCGGCGGAGAAGTTCTGGAAGATGGACGAGGTCATGACGGTGAACAGGCCGTCGAGGAAGTCCGGGGTCAGCCGCTCGGGGCGGTCCTCCGTCATCCGCATCAGTTCCTGGGCGTCGGGCGGGTCCGCGAGCCGTTCGGCGGCCTTCTCCTGCCGCCGCCGCAGCTCCTCGACGGACTCGTCCTGGGCCAGCCGGGGCCCCACCGGGACGGCGGGGAGCCCCGCCGCGGTGATGGCCTCCACGAGGTCCGGCTGACTGGCGACACGCACCTCGTGGCCGGCGGCGCGCAGGGCCCAGGCCAACGGGACCTGGACGAAGAAGTGGGGTGTGGCGGCCAGGGTCACAAACAGCACTCGCATGGCGGCGAGGCTAGGGAGCGGACCTCGAAGCCGCCTCGACGCGCGCGAGCGCAACGGCGGGCGGCCCGCCCCGCGCGGTCGAGCCCGCCTCGATCCGCCCTCGACCCCCTCCTCAGGGGCCGGGCAGCCAGGCCTCGTCGTCGGTCGCATGAGCCAGGACGCGCTGCAGCAGCTCGCGCAGGGTCTCGACCTCGTCCGCGTCGAGGTCGCCGAGCAGCTCCGTCTCGACCCGCTCCAGCGGCCCGTCGATGCGGCTGAGCAGATAGCGGGCGGTGTCGGTGATCTCCAGCCGGCGCGAGCGGTCGTCGGCGCCCGGCCGGCGGCGCAGATGACCGGCCTCGGCGAGGTCGTTCACCAGCTGGTGCACGGACTGCCGGGCGACGCCGAGCTGGCGGGCGAGCTCCGCCATGGTCAGCTCCGGTTCGAGCGAGAGCTGGGTCAGCAGACCGTACTGACGAACCGTCAGGTCGTAGTCCTGCAGGCGCTCGTCGACCCGGCGCGTCGCCACCGTGCTCGCCACGGCCAGGAGATAGGGGATGTGTGTCCGCAAGGTTCACCTCGACCGGGAGACGCGTGATCTTCTCTTCCCCGACGGTATGTCACGCCCCGCCGTTCCGCCGGTCCGAGCGGTGCGCGGCCACCCGCCGCTCCAGACCCGGCACGATCTCCGCGGGCGACGGGGTCCCGCGCAGCTCCTCGCGCACCTTGGCCGCGGCGCGCGCGAACGACCCGTCGTCGAGCACCCGCCGCACCATCGCGCGCAGCCGGGCGGCGGTCAGCTCCTCCGGCGGGCAGGTCAGGGCGACCCCGGCTGCCCGGGCCCGCTCCGCCCGAGGGGTGTTGCACCACATCCGGGCCGGGACCACGACCTGGGGCACCCCGTGCGCCAGCGCCGTCAGGAAGGTCCCCGCGCCGCCGTGGTGGATCACCGCCGCGCAGCTCGGCAGCAGCTCGTTCAGCGGGACGAAGTCGACGGCGCGCACGTTCGGCGGCAACGGCCCCAGCTCCGCGAGCTGCCCGGAGTCGAGCGTCGCCACCACCTCCACGTCCAGGTCGGCGACGGCCGCGAGGAGTTCGCCGACGGAGGCCTGGTCCCGGCCGACCACCTCTCGGAAGGAGACGCCGAGGGTCAGGCACACCCGGCGTCGCGGGGGAGCCTCGTCGAGCCATCCGGGCACCACCGCCCGCCCGTTGTACGGCACGTAGCGCACCGGGACCCGGGGCAGCGGGAGCGGCAGGGCCACGGAGGCGGGGACCGGGTCGATGGTCCACTGGCCGGTCACCATGTGCTCGTCGAAGCCCCGGCCAGGCCCGGAAAGACCGTGCCGTTCCAGGACCGGGCCCAGCCACTCCTCCAGCGGGTCGTCCCGCAGCTCCGGCGGCAGCCGGTCCAGGACGGCCCGGTAGCGTTCGCGCAGCAGGCCCACCAGGTCGAGGCCGAACAGCAGCCGGGCATGCGCGGCGCCCGAGGCCCTGGCGGCGACCGGGCCGGCGTACGTCATGGTGTCCCAGACCACCAGGTCCGGCCGCCAGTCCCGGGCGAAGGCGACCAGGTCGTCGATCATGCGGTCGGGCACCGTGTTCCGGTGCACCAGCGGGGTCCACGCGGCGAAGATCCCGTGCAGGTGCCCCGGCGTGAGCCGCGCGGGGTGGATCTCGCCCGGATCGAGGGCGCGGAGCCAGGCGTCGTCGCGCAGCTCGGCCGGCAGCCCCGCGTCGTCGGGGTTCATCTTGGCCGCGACGTGCAGCGGCTCGCCGACCGGCACCGCGGTGAGGCCGGCCCGGGTGATGTCCTCGGTCACGTCCGGCTGGGCCGCGACCCGCACCTCGTGTCCTGCGGCGCGCAGCGCCCACGCGAGCGGTACCTGGGCGGCGACGTGGGTGGCGGCGGCGAAGGGCTGGAACAGGACGCGCATCGGCGTTCCCCTCTCGGACGGTTCGGATCGGCAGGGCTCGGAGCGGCGGGGGCGGATCGGCCAGGGCGGATCGGCAGGACTCGGAGCGGCGGGGGCGGATCGGCCAGGGCGGTTCGGCAGGACTCGGAGCGGCGGGGCGGATCGGCGGGGCCCGGATCGCCGGGGGATCCGGGGCGGGTCAGGTGAGGGACAGTCCGCCGTCGACCGGGACCACCAGGCCGTTGGCGTACGCGGCCTCCGGCCGGGTGAGCTGGACGACCCACCAGGCGATCTCCTCGGGGCGGGCGACCCGGCCGCTCGGGGTCCGGGCGGCGATCCGCTCCAGGAAGTCCGCCTGCTCCGGCTCGCCGCCGGCCGGGTCCGGATCGGCCCGGGTGTCGGTCACCCCGGGAGCGATCCCCACGACCCGGACGCCGTGCGGGGCCAGCTCCACCGCCCAGGTCCTGGTGAGGAAGTCGAGACCGGCCTTGGCGGCCCCGTACAGGCCGTTGTCCGGCCAGGAGCGCAGGCCGAGCGCGCCGGCCGAGCCGATGTTCACCACCGTGCCGGACCGCTTCGCCAGGTGCGGCAGCGCGGCCCGGGTGAGCAGCACGGGGGCCAGGAGGTTGGTGTGGAGCTGCCGTTCGGCCTCGGCCCGGTCCAGGGCGGCGAGCGGTCGGTAGCCCATCGCGGCCGCGTTGTTCACCAGCACGTCGACCCCGCCGAAGGCGCTCACGGCGTCCTCGGCGATCCGGTCCGGGGCGTCCGGCTCGGTGACGTCGGCGACCAGGACCCGGATGCCGGGATGGAGTTCGGCGGTCCCGGCGAGGGTGGCCGCGGTGCGGCCGACGACGAGCACCCGGTCGCCGCGCTCGGCGAAGGCGAGGGCGGTGGCCCGGCCGATGCCGGTGCCGCCGCCGGTGACGACGATCCCGCGCGGGGCGCGGTCCGCGGGCGGGCGGCCCGGGCCTTCGGTTTCCTCGGTTCGTGTGGTCATGCCGGGCAGGATCCGGAGGAGGCCTCGCAAGGACCTCGACAGCTGAGCACCGAGGCCGCCGCGATCGCCCCGCGGGCCGTGCCGCCCGCCGCTCACCCGCCCGTCGCCAGCGCCTCCAGATCGGTGGCGAGCGCGGCGGGGCTCGGGGCCTGCGTGATCTCCGCGCGGAGCCGAGCGGCGGCGTCCCGGTGGCTCCGGTCCTCGATCAGGCGCTCGACGCCGGTCCTGATCGCGTCCTCGTCGGCGAGGTGCCCCGGGACGTGCAGCGCGGCTCCGCCGGCCGCCAGCCGCTCGCCGACGATCTGCTGCTCGGCGGCGAAGGTCGCGACGAACTGCGGAACCCCCGCCCACAGCGCCGTCAGGGCACTGCCGCTGCCGCCGTGGTGGAGCACGGCCGCGCAGCCCGGCAGCAGGGCGGCCAGCGGCAGGTGCGTGGCGACCCGGACCGAGTCGGGCACCGTGCCGAGCGCGGCGACGTCCCGCGCGGTGGCGGTGAGCACGACCTCGCAGTCCAGCCCCTCGAGGGCGGCGACGATCCGGGGGAGCAGGAACGAGTCGGGGCCGCACAGCGTCGACAGGGCGGTCGACCAGCCGACGCAGACCCGGGTCCGCTCCGGCGGCCGGACGGTCCAGGCCGGGACGGCCCCGGCACCGTTGTACGGGACGTAGCGCACGGGCAGCCGCTCCGCCAGGACCGGGACCTTCAGCGACGGCGGGCTCGGGTCGACGACCCGCTCGACCATCCCGAGGTCGAACGTCCCCAGGCCGTACCGGGGGAAGGATCCGCTGTGGTCGGTGGGGACGATCCGCATGTGCTCCGGGTCGTGCGGACTCGCCGGTCCCCACAGGCACAGCGCCGACGGGACGTCGAACAGCTTGGCGACGAGCAGGCCCTCCAGGCTGCCGGGATCGTGCAGGACGAGCCGCGGCCGCCAGTCCCGGGCGTAGGACACGGCCGCGTCGAAACTCCGGGCAGCCGACTCCGCCAGGGCCGGCCCGGTCTCCGCGGCGAACCGCTCGGCGTCGAACGCGTCGAGCCGGTCCATGCGTTCGCCCGTCACCGGGTGCGGAGGGAGCCAGGGATACGGCCAGAGCCCGCTGACCGCCTCCGCGTGGTACTGCAGCCGCAGCCGCAGCACCTCCTCCATCCCCGACAGGACCGGCACCGGCAGCAGGCCGGACCGGCCGACCGCGTCCGCCTGGGAGGCGGCGCACAGCACCCGGACCTCGTGGCCGGCCGCCTGGAGCGCCCAGCCCAGGGGGACCATGGCCGCGTACTGGGTGGGCCAGGACGACACGGTGAACAGGACGCGCACGGTGAACTCCCTCCGTCTCGATGCGCTCGGACCGTCCCGCCCGCCTCACTTGGCGCCGAGGGCGGTCCACACGTCGGCGTCCATCCACGTGGGGAGGGTGTCCTCCCCGTTGGTGCCCTTCTCCACGAAGACGAGGTTGTGGTAGGCGTGCACCCCGGTCACGGTGGCCTGGGTCACCGTGGGACGGCCGACGGCGGGGTCCCGGTGCTCCCGGTGGTGCAGGTCGTCGATCAGCCCCTTGACGAGACCGAGCGAGGTGTCGGGCCCGGCGACGCCGCCGGAGCTGCCGCCGAAGTCGCCGAAGTAGGCGGTCTGGAGGTCCTCGATCACGTACAGGCCGCCGGGCCGCACCAGCGGGAACAGGGTCCGGAACGAGGTGCGCACATGCTCGTTGACGTGGCTGCCGTCGTCGATGACCAGGTCGAACGGCCCGTGCTCGCGCGCCATCGCGGTCAGGTGCTCCGGATCGTTCTGGTCGCCGACCAGCGCCGTGATCCGCGGCTCGGTCAGCGCCGTCTTGTCGTACAGGTCCAGGCCGAAGATCTCGCCCCGGGGGAAGAAGCGCTTCCACATCTTCAGCGAGCCGCCGCCCAGGTCGTCCTCGAAGCCGCCGATCCCGATCTCCAGGACCCGCACCTGGCGGTCCCGGTAGCGGGCGAAGTGGCGCTCGTAGTGGGCCGTGTACCAGTGGAAGCTGGCCCACTTGTCGGAGCCGTAGCGGATGGACAGCTCGCCCAGGTCGGGGCAGCGACCCGTGCATCCCGCCATCAGGGTGGCGGTGGCCTGGGCGGCCGCGCGCAGCACCGTGTTCATCTCGGTCAGCAGCTCGCGCACCTGCGCGGGGTCCTCGGGCGTCGGCAGGAAGGAGTTGCCGAAGTCCCCGGTGAGCGGGGAGTCCGTCGACCCGAAGAGCCGGCGGAGCAGTCCCGCGGCGGTGAACGTCACCCGGGAGCGGACCCGGGCCGAGTCGTCGGGGACCACCCGGACGGGCTCGTCGCGCACCACGCGCAGCGCGACGCCGTGCCGTTCACCGCCGTGGGTGAGGTCGAGCGCCACCTCGACGGGCGCGGTGTTCACCGGTTCGGGGCAGCGGAACAGCACCTCCTCGACGAGGACCCGCGCCACCGCGGCGAGACCGGCGTCCTTCAGCAGGACGTCGATCTCGTCGTCGGTGCCGGCTCCGGCTCGGATCAGGCGTCGGATCAGCGCGTTCTCTGCGGCATCCACCATGTCGGCGTCCCATCGTTCCACTCGCTCCGGGAAGAGGTCCCGAACACGGTCGACGGCTGCCCTGGAGACCCGCTCGACCGGCACTGAACGCGGAGCCGGAAACGCCGCTCGCCCCGCGGGGGACGCCTCAGAAGTCCGCGCGGTGGTCGTCCACCCACTCCGCGAACGTCCGGGCCGGCCGCCCGGTGATGTGCTCGGCGGTCGGACCCACCGGCACGTCCACCGGGTCCTGCAGCAGCCAGTCCACCGCCTCCCGCGGCATGCCCTGCCCCAGCCACAGGGCACGGGCCTCGTCCACCGTCAGCTCCTCGAAGCGGAGTTCGCGGCCCAGGACCCGGCTCAGCGTGCGCACCTGCTCGTGCTTGGCCAGGGACTCCGGCCCGGCGAAGGAGTAGGCCCGCCCGGCGTGCCCGTCCTGGAGCAGCGCCGCCAGTGCCACGTCGGCGATGTCGGCCTCGTGCACCGGGGCGCTGCGGGCCGCGCCGAAGGGGGCGCGGACCACGTTCTCCGCCCGGATGGTCGGTGCCCACCAGGTCAGCAGGTTGGCCATGAACTCGCCGGGCCTGACGTGCGTCCACTCCAGGCCGGAAGCCTCCACCGCCCGCTCCACCGCGGTGTGGTGGTCGCCGCTGTAGTCGCCGTCCGCGTACTCGGCCGACACCGAGGAGAGCACGACGATCCGCCGCACCCCGGCCTTGGCGGCCCGCGCCGTGAACTCCTCGGCGGTGCCGGGGAGCGGGAAGAGGTAGGCCCGGTCGACCCCGGCGAGCGCGGCGTCCAGGCTCGACGGATCGGCGAGGTCGCCGCGCACCACCTCCACCCCCTCGGGCAGCGCGGCCCGCTCGGGCGCCCGGGTCATCGCCCGCACCCGCTCGCCCGCCGCCAGCAGACCCCGCACCACGTGCCGGCCCACGTTCCCCGTGGCACCCGTCACCAGAACGGTCATGTCGTCCTCTCCTTCGTGCGTCGTGTTCCTGTCGTACTGCGGTGTGTCGCGTTCCTGCCGGGCTCCAGCACCCGTCGAGCGGGCGTTGCCACCCTCGGGCACCGTGCGCACATCTCCGTACGCACACCCCACGTCACGATCCGGGAGGGACCATGACCGGCGCGGAGGAACGGGTGGCCGTCGTCACCGGGGCGACCAGCGGGATCGGCCTCGCCGTGGCCCGCACACTGGGCCGGGAAGGGCTGCGGATCTTCCTCTGCGCCCGGGACGGCGACGCGGTCGCCGAGACCGTCGAACTCCTGCGGAAGGAGGGCGTGGACGCCGACGGGCAGAGCTGCGACGTGCGCTCCACGGAGCAGGTGGACGCCTTCGTGCGCGCCGCCGTCGCCCGCTTCGGCCCGCTCGACGTCCTCGTCAACAACGCGGGGCGCAACGGGGGCGGCCCCACCGCCGAGCTGACGGACGAGCTGTGGCTCGACGTGCTCGACACCAACCTCACCAGCGTGTTCCGGGTGACCAGGGCCGCCCTGACCACCGGCGGCATGCTGGAGCGCGGCCGGGGCCGGGTCGTCAACATCGCCTCCACCGGCGGCAAGCAGGGCGTCGTGCTCGGCGCCCCGTACTCCGCCTCCAAGCACGGCGTCGTCGGCTTCACCAAGGCGCTGGGCCTGGAACTGGCCAGGACCGGCATCACCGTCAACGCCGTCTGCCCCGGGTACGTGGAGACCCCCATGGCCGAGCGGGTGCGCGCGGGGTACGCGGCGGTGTGGGACACCACCCCCGAGGCGGTCCTCGAACGCTTCGAGGCGAAGATCCCGCTGGGCCGCTACAGCACCCCCGAGGAGGTGGCGGGGCTGGTCGGCTACCTGGTCACGGACACGGCCGCGGCCATCACCGCCCAGGCCCTCAACGTCTGCGGCGGTCTGGGCAACTACTGACCGGCCGGAGCACGCCACCGCTCCACCCCCGCCCGCCGCCCCGCCCCGCGTCACGCCGGCCCGTCCGCCGCGCCGACGTCCGGGTCCGGGTCGGCGGGCGTCCCCTTGAGCTCGTGGAAGCCGGGGGTGCCCGCGACCAGCAGCGCCCCGTCCCACAGGAGTCCCGCCGCCTCCCCGCGCGGCACGCGGGAGAGGACCGGGCCGAAGAACGCCACCGCGGGCCGGTCGGGCTCCGCCGGGTCGGACACGGCGACCACGGGGGTGCCGGTGCGCGGGCCGAGCAGTCCCAGCGCGTCGGTGTGCGAGGCCCGCAGCCGCTTGTCGTACGCGCTGCCGGCGCCGGCCGCCGCGAGGCCGGGCGGCAGCCCCGCGGCCGCCAGGGCCACCGCGGGGTCGCCGATCCAGCGCTTGGTGCGGTCGGCCCACAGGGCCTCGTGGAAGCGGACCAGGGCCCGCTGCCCGTGCTCGTGCAGCACGGCCGTCGCGATCCGCGCGGGCACCAGGAGGTATCCCTCGGCGTCCCCCTCCGGATCCTCGTCGAGGCCCTCGTTGAGGAAGGTCAGGCTCATCAGGTGCCAGCGCAGGTCCAGCGGGCGGATCCGGGCCGCCTCCCGCAGCCAGCGCGAGGTCAGCAGGGTGTACGGACAGGAGGGGTCGAACCAGACGTCCACGGTTCGGGTGTCCAACGGTCGTCCTTCCTTCGAGGAGCACGGGGCTCGGGCGGAGGGGTGCGGGAGGCGCTCACGCGGTCGCGTCGCGCATGCCGCGGATGCCGGCCCAGACGCCCAGCACCGCGATGGCGACCGCCGCGACCACCCCGTACAGCACGCTCGTCTCGGCCATCCGGCCGGCGAAGAGGGCGCGTTCGGCCTCGACCACGTAGGTCACGGGGTTGATCCGGCTCAGCACGTACAGCCAGCCCGGCGCCGAGGCCTGGGTGATGGGCAGCAGGACCCCGGAGAGCAGCAGCAGCGGGAAGAAGATCACCTGCTGCACCCCATAGAAGAGGGTCTGCTGCTTGCGGGAGTGGAGCGCCAGGGTGAAGGAGAGGGCGCCGATCCCGACGCCGAAGACGCTCAGCAGGGCGAGGCCCGCCACGGCGCCGGCCAGATGGAGGCGGAAGTCGGTGGGCAGCAGCAGGACGAGGATCAGCAGGGCCTGCGTGAGCAGGACCACGACCTCCTTCAGGGTCCGGCCGACGAGCATGGCCGCCCGGTTGAGCGGGGTGACGAGCATCCGCTCGAAGGCGCCCGAGGAGATCTCGTTGAGCAGCGAGGCGCCCGCCCCCGCGGTGGCGGAGAGGCCCAGCAGCACGAGCATGCCGGGCACGAACCACTGCCAGGGGGAGCCCGTTGCGGTCCCGCCGCCGCTCGTGCCCATGCCCGGCAGGAGCGGCGCGAACAGCCCGAGGAACAGGAAGGGCAGCATCATCGTGAAGAGGAGCCCGGCGGGCTGGCGCAGTTCGGGCAGCAGCTCGCGGGCGAACGCGGTGCGGGTGTCGTCGATCACCTTCATGGTCAGGCTCCGGGGTGCGCGTCGGCGGCGTCGGCGGGGGCGGGATCGGCGCTCTCCCGAAGGGTGCGGCCGGTCAGGGTGAGGAAGACGTCGTCGAGGGTGGGGCGGGCGAGCCGGGCGCTGCGCACCCCTAACCCCGCCGCGTCCAGCCGGCGCAGCAGGCCGGGCAGCAGCACGTCGCCGTCGGAGGCGCGCACCCGCACCTCGGTGTCCTCGGCGCTCGCCTCGCGCACGCCGGGGAGGGCGCGGGCCAGTTCGGCCGCCCGTCCCGCGTCGGCGGCGTCGGCGGTCCCCACGGTGACGAGGTCGCCGGCCAGGTCGGCCTTGAGGTTCTCGGGGGAGTCGTCGGCGATCACCCGGCCGTGGTCGACGACCAGCACCCGCCGGGCCCAGAGGTCGGCCTCCTCCAGGTAGTGGGTCGTGAACACCACGGTGGTACCGAGGTCCTTGTGCAGCCGCAGCACGTGCTCCCAGATGTTGGCGCGGCTGTGCGGGTCGAGACCGGTGGTGGGCTCGTCGAGGAAGAGCAGCTCCGGCTCGTGGACCAGGGCCATGGCGATGTCCAGGCGGCGGCGCTGGCCGCCGGAGAGGGTGCCCACCGTGCGGCGGGCCAGTCCCTCCAGCTCCAGCGCGCCCAGCAGGCGCTCGGCGCGGTCGCGGGACTCCGCCTTGCCGAGCCCGTAGGCGCGGCCCTGGGTGACGAGCTCGTCGGTGACGCGGAAGTTGGTCCCGGCGCTGTTCCCCTGGCCCAGGTAGCCGATGCGGCGGCGCACCCCGGCGGGGTCGGTCACGACGTCGTGCCCGGCGACGCTGGCGGTGCCCGAGGACGGGGGGAGCAGGGTGGTGAGCATCCGCAGACTGGTGGTCTTCCCGGCGCCGTTCGGGCCGAGGAAGGCGACGACGGATCCCGCTTCGATGTCGAGGTCGAGACCGCGCACGGCTTCGACGGTCTCTCCCTTGGCGCGGAAACTGCGGGTGAGTCCGCGTGTGTGGATCATGGGTTCTCCCGTACGGGGGTCGTGGAGGGGGCAGGGCCTGGGAGGGCCGCTGGTCATGGCTCCGCGGGGCCGGGGGTCCGGCCCCGGACAGGCCGAGGGGAAGTCAGATGCTCTGGGCTCTTGACTTCTGAGAGCTTAGAAGCGTCAATAACGTCTTTGTCAGCCTTGCTGACGGTTCCGCGCATCCCTTCGAACCGCCCGTCACGAACCCCTTCGCGCCCGCCCCGCCCCGCCCCCGTCCGGTGGCGACCGGTGCCGTCCAGCGCCCCTCCACCGGCGTGCCAGCGGCGGCGCCCACGCTGGCCGCCCACGGGCGAGCGGCCGACGGCCGCACGGGAAGGGCGGTGCATCCCCTTGGCACGACTCACGCGCAGACGGCTGATGGAGCTCTCGGCGGCTTCCGGGGGCGCCGCCCTGCTCGGCGCCCCGCCGGCGGAGGCCGCCGCGCGCGACGCCGGCGGTCCGCCGCCCCTCGGCCCGGTGGTGATCGGGCCGGCCGACCCCCGCTATGTCGAGCTCACCACCCGCGGGCACAACGGCCGCTTCGCCGGCACCCCCGACGTGGTGCACCTGGTCGGCTCGGCGGAGCAGGTGGTCAGCGCCGTGGACGCGGCCGCCCGCGACCGCAAGCGGATCGCCGTGCGCAGCGGCGGCCACTGCTTCGAGGGCTTCGTGGACGACCCCGCCGTGCGGGTGCTCGTCGACGTCTCCGAGATGACGGCCGTCTCCCACGACCCGGACCGGGAGCTCTTCGCCGTCGAGTCCGGAGCCACGCTCGGGCGGGTCTACCGGACGCTCTATCTGGGATGGGGCGTGACCCTGCCCGGCGGCGGCTGCCCCACGGTCGGGGTCGGCGGGCACGTCGCCGGCGGCGGCTACGGGGCCCTCTCCCGCCGGTACGGGCTGGTCGTCGACCACCTGTACGGCGTCGAGGTCGTCGTCGTGGACCGGTCGGGCCGGGCCCGGATCGTCGAGGCCACCCGCGACTCGACCGGAGCCGAGCGGGAGTTGTGGTGGGCCCACACCGGTGGCGGAGGAGGAACCTTCGGCATCGTCACCCGCTACCTCTTCCGCTCGCCGGGCGCCTCGGGCGCCCCCGGCGGGCTGCTGCCCCGGCCGCCCGCCGCCGTGCGGTCCGTCTCCCTCGGCTGGCAGTGGCAGGACCTGGACCGGGAGGCCTTCGTCAGACTGCTGCGCGTCCACGGCGACTGGCACCGGCGGCACGCCGGGCTCGACTCCCCGTACGCGGAGCTCTCCAGCGGACTCACCCTCGGCCACCGGGCGAGCGGGCGGATCACCGTGGACGCCGCCCTCGACGCCTCCCGGCCGCGCGCGGAAGAGCTCCTCGACGCCTTCGTCGCCGAACTCGCCGGCGCCGTCGCCGCCCCGTACACGGTGACCGGCGCCACCACGCCCTGGCTCAAGTCGGTGCTGGGCGGCGTGCAGTGGCCCGGCGGGGCCCGGTTCAAGTCCAAGTCGACGCTGCTGCGCACCCCCTGGACGGACCGGCAGGCCGGCGTCCTGCACACGCATCTGAACCGGGGCGGGGAGGAGTTCGCCACCGCGGGCGTCTACCTCACCTTCCTCGGCGGCCGGATCAACACCGTCCGCCCTGACGCCACCGCCATGCCCCACCGCGACTGCCTGTTCAGCGTCGTCCACGAGGCCCTGTGGGGCGAGGAGCGGCAGACCGGGGGCCAACTGGCCTGGGTCCGCGAGCTCTACCGCGAGCTGCACGCCGACACCGGCGGCGTCCCCGTACCCGGCGACGCCAACGGCGGCGCGTACCTCAACTACCCGGACACCGACCTCGCCGACCCGCGCTGGAACACCTCGGGCGTGCCCTGGAGCACGCTCTACCACCGGGGCAACCACCGGCGGCTGCAACGGGCCAAGGAACGCTGGGACCCGCTGGACCTGTTCCGCCACGCCCTGTCCGTCCGGCCGCCCGAGCGGTTCTCCAGCCGCCGTCCAGAGCCGGGACCGACGCTGGGGACCCACTGACCCGCAGTGGAGCCGGACGGAGGACCATGGCACTTCCCGTGACCCACCACACCGAACACGCGATCACGGTGGCCGCCGCGGCGCGGCGCGTCTTCGGCCTGATCGCCGACGTCGGCCGCTGGCCGGAGACCTTCCCGCCCACCGTGCACGTCGAACACGTCGAGCGCGGCGAGACGCAGGAGCGCATCCGGATCTGGGCCACCGCCAACGGGCAGGTCAAGAGCTGGACCTCACGCCGGCTGCTCGACCGCGAGCGGCTCAGCGTCCGTTTCCGCCAGGAGGTCTCCCAGCCGCCGGTGGCCGCGATGGGCGGGGAGTGGATCGTCGAGCCGCTCTCCGGCACCGAGAGCCGGGTCCGGCTGCTGCACGACTTCCGGGCCGTGGACGACGACCCGGAGAAGACGGAGTGGATCCTGCGCGCGGTCGACCGGAACAGCGCCGCCGAGCTGGCCGCCCTGCGCACCGCGGCCGAACAGGCCGAGAACCGCGCCGAGCTCGTCCTGACCTTCCGGGACACGATGGAGTTCACCGGAGACGCCAAGGCCGCCTACGCCTTCGTGGACGAGGCCGGCCGCTGGCCCGAGCGGCTGCCCCACGTGGCCCGCGCCGCACTCGCCGAGGAGACCCCCGGCGTCCAGACCCTGGAGATGGAGACCAGGACGGCGGACGGCTCCTCGCACGCCACCAGCTCCGTGCGGATCTGCTTCCCGCACGAGCGGATCGTCTACAAACAGCTCGTCACCCCCGCCCTGATGACCGCCCACACCGGGGTGTGGCTGTTCGACGAGGGCCGGATCACCTCCGCGCACACCGTGGTCCTCGACGAGAAGGCCGTCCCGGACGTCCTCGGACCGGACGCCACCGTCGCCGACGCCCGCGCCTTCGTCCGCGGCGCCCTGGGCCGCAACAGCACCGCCACCATGGCACACGCGGTCGCCCACGCCCGGCGGTAACGGGCCGACGGGCGCACGGAGAGGGGGAGGACCGGTGATCCGGTCCTCCCCCTCTCCGGCTGTCAGCCCTTCGCGCCGTCCAGCACCGCCCCGGACAGCCAGTCCACCGCGTCGGGGTAGGTGAACGGGTGCATGAACGCCCCCGCCCGGACGTCCCGGTAGTGCCGCGCCAGCGGATGGGTGCCGGAGTAGGAGGCTCCGCCGATCACCGAAAGGCAGTCGGAGACGATCTCCGGCGCCAGCCGGTTCACCATCAGCTTGGCGCGCTGGAAGTCGAACATCATGCGCCGGCCGCGCTCCGCCGGATCGGCGTCGAAGGCGTACGCCAGGTGGTCCGCGACCGTCAGGGTGCCGGCCACCGTGGTGCGCAGCGCGTACAGCCGGGCCTCGATCTCGGCGAGCAGCGTGCGCGTCGCGGCGCCCGCCGCCGGCAGCCCGCCCCGCCGGGCCAGCTCCGCCACCACGTGGTCCCGGGCGGCCTGCGCCACCCCCACGTAGATCCCGAGCATGGTGATCGAACTGACCGTCTGGCCCGCCAGGGCCGCGTCCGACGGCTCCCCGACCGGCCCCCGCAGGAACACGTCCCCGGCCCGGACCGGACAGTCCTCCAGCAGGACGTCCACGCTGCCCGAGGCCCGCATGCCGAGCCCGTCCCAGTTGTCGAGGACCGTCAGCCCGGGGGCCGTCCGCGGCAGCACGGCGGCCGCCGAGCGCTCCACTCCGGCCACCTCCACCCGCGCCGAGACCACGAAGTCGGTGGCGATCGGCGCCATGCTCGCCAGGGTCTTGCGGCCCGACAGCAGCCAGCCGCCGTCCGGCGCCGGCCGCAGCCGGGTGACCACCTTGCCGCCGCCCGCGTCCTTGACCGTCGTGCACACCACCGCCTCGCCCGCGCCCATGCCCCGCAGCAGCCGCTCGGCGAGCGCCCGCGCCGGACCGTCCCCGTGCCGCCACTCGTGGGCGAAGGTCAGCCCCCGGCTGAGCTGCATGTGCAGCGCGAGCGCCGTGGACGCGTCCGCCTCCGCCACCGTCGTCAGGGCCAGGCAGACGTCGTGCAGCGAACCGACCCCCAGGCCGCCCAGCTCCACGGGCACGGTGGCCCCGAGCACCCCCTGCGCGCGCAGCCCCGCGAACACCTCCGCCGGGAAGACGCCCGCCCGGTCGGCCCGCCCGGCCCCGGCCCGCACCGCCGGCAGGTGCCCGGCCAGCAGATCGAGCAGCGCCCCGCCGGAGGAGGTCCTCGGCTCGCGCAGATCGGGCGCGACCGCCAGGGTCCCGTCGTGCGTCGTCATCGTGCTCCCCGCTTCCTTCACTCGACTCCCCTTCCCTGCCCCCCGGTTCGGACCGGGGCGGCTGTGACGGCGCCCACCGCGCGTCGACGCCCGTTCGAGAGCCGCCGCCCCTCGGCCGCGGCCCGGCACCGGCCGGCTCAGCCGGCCGTCTCCCGCAGATAGCGGTCCAGGGCCCGCCGGTGATAGCCCGGCCCGAACCGCGCCCCGGCCGCCTGAGGCACCAGGCGCCGCAGCTTCGCCACCGAGGGGCAGTGGGAGAAGGCGCTGTCGCCCCCGCCCACCACCACCTCCTCGGCCTTGAGACCCAGCCGCCGCTTGAGGTGCGCGACGAGCTCCCGCACCTCCACGCAGTCGCCGGAGGCCACGTTCACCGTCTCGTCGCGCACCCCGGAGGCGAGCAGTCCGTCCACGAGCCCGACGAAGTCCGCCACGTGCAGCAGGTCGCGCCGGGCCCCCGGGTGCACCCGGACCCGCCCCTCGCGCAGTTGTGACACCAGCGCCGGGACCAGCCGGAAGTCCGGCCCGTGCGGCCCCAGGACATAGCCGAGGCGCAGCACCAGATGAGCCACGCCCGAGTCCCGCACGACCTGCTCCAGGGCGAACTTGTGCCGGCCGTAGCGGGTGCTCGGCACGAGCGGGTCGTCCTCGCGCCCCCGGCAGCCGGGACCGCCGTACATGCTGGCCGTGGAGAGGAAGACCAGCAGTTCGCCGCGCCGGCGGCAACGGGCGACCGTCTCCCGCACCAGCGCCGCCTCCCGCTCGTGCTCGCCGTCCGGCAGGTGCTGGCGCGGCACACCCGCGGCCAGCACCGTCACCCCGGGATGCGCCTCGCGCAACGGCCACAGATGCCGGGCGATGAAACCCTTGCCGATGATGTCCATGACCGCGTGACCCTACGGCGCCGGTGCCACCGCATCCTCGTGCCCGGCTCGACGGCGGCCCCGGGCACGGCCAAGCGGAGTCGAGGGGGGATCGAGCACGCCTGCCTAGCGTCCTGCCCATGACGGCGAGCATGACCGACGGCGAGTTGGGGCGTGTGCTGCTGACCCTGCGCGGCGTCCAATGGATTCTGGGCACCAAAGGAGATCCGTACGCGCTGCTGCTCCGCGCGGCCGGAGACGACCCGAACGACCTCGGACGGCAGGTCCGCGACCGGGGTCCCCTCTACTGGAGCAGCGCCGAGGCGTGGGTGACGGCCGATCACGAGGTGGCCGCGGCCGCCCTGGCCGACCCACGCCTCACCCCCCGGCCGCCCGACCCCGGCCCCGCCCCCGGCGGACCCGCCGGGGAGCCCGCGCCCTGGGACGTACCGGCACTGCGGGAGGCGCTGCCGCTGCCCGAGCTGCCGGCCGCGCTCGACCGCGCGGAGTACGAGCGGCTCCACCGCCGTGCGGAACCGGTGCTGGGCGAGCCGGCCCTGCGCCGTCTGCGCCCGGCGGCCGTCCGCGCCTACCGGGAGCGGGCGGCCGCGCTGGGGGAGCGCTTCGACCTGGTCGACGACCTGGTCCGGCCCGCCACCACGGGGGCCGCGCGCGTCCTGCTCGGTGTGCCCGCACGGCACGCCGAGCGCTTCGCCCGGCTGTGCGCCGAGGCCGCGGGCGGGCTGGACGCCACGCTCTGCCCGCCGCGCCTGGACACCGCCCGCCGGTACGGCGCCGTGCTCCCGGAGCTCCACGCGCTGCTCGCCGAGACGGTCCGCGAGGCCGGGGCGAGGCGCGCGGACCCCCCGACCGGCCGCCCGCACGGGCCGGGCCTGGCCGGGCGGCTCCTCGCGGCCCCCGGACCCGACGGGCCGACCGCGCCCGCCGACGTCCTGACGGTCTGCGCCCTGCTGACCCTGGTGGGCGTCGAGCTCGCCACGACCCTGACCGCCGACGCGGTCGCCCTCCTCCTGGACCACCCCGACCAGTGGCGGGCCCTGTGCGAGGACCCCGGCCTCGCCCCCGCCTGCGTCGCGGAGACCCTGCGCTGCGCCCCGCCCGTACGGCTGCACCGGCTCTACGGGGGCCAGGACCTGGAACTCGCCGGCACCAAGGTGGCGCGGGGCGAGGAAGTCGTCGTGCTCGCCGCGGCCGCGCACCGCGACCCGGTCCGCCACACCGACCCGGACCGGTTCGACGTCCGCCGGCCCGCGCCCGCCCTCCTTCCGCAGACCGGGCGGTTCGACGCCCTCGTCCTCCCGGCGGCCCGGCTGGCGGCCGAGGCGGCCCTGGCGGCCTGCGCCGCGGAGCTGCCCGACCTGGCCCGCACCGGCGAGGTGCTGCGCCGACTCCGCGCACCGATCACCGGGGGCGTGTTCCGCTTCCCCGCCGCACGCCGGGACACCGGCCGTGCCCACCCGACCCCCTGAACCGGACCCAATGACCGCGAGGAAGGCCCCCCATGTGCCGTGTCTGTGGAGGACCCGTCCGTCAGTTCTTCGACTTCGGGCGCCAGCCACTCTCCGACGCCTTCGTGGACCCCGACCGGGTCGACGAGGAGTACTTCTACCGGCTCGCCGTGGGCCTGTGCGAGTCCTGCGGCATGACCCAGCTCCTGGACGAGGTCCCCCGGGACCGCATGTTCCACGCCGCCTACCCCTACCACTCGTCCGGCTCCGCCCACATGCGCCGCCACTTCGAGCGGACCGCCGGCCGGCTCTCCCGGACCCATCTGCGCGGGGCCGACCCCTTCGTCGTGGAGATCGGCTGCAACGACGGCGTGATGCTGCGGGCCCTCGCCAAGGAGGGCATCCGCCACCTGGGCGTCGAGCCCTCCGGCGGCGTCGCCGAACTCGCCCGCCAGCAGGGCGTCCGGGTCCGCAACACCTTCTTCGAGGAGGCGACGGCGGCCGAGATCCGCGCCGCGGACGGCCCCGCCGACCTCGTCTACTCGGCCAACACCATCTGCCACATCCCCTACCTCGACTCCGTCTTCCGCGGGCTCGACACCCTGCTCGCCGAGGACGGCGTCTTCGTCTTCGAGGACCCCTACCTCGGCGACATCCTGGAACGCACGACCTTCGACCAGATCTACGACGAGCACTTCTACTTCTTCACCCTCACCTCGGTGCGCACCGCCGCGGCCCGCTACGGCTTCGAGGTCGTCGACGTCGAACGGCTGCCGGTGCACGGGGGCGAGCTCCGCTACACCCTCCGGCGGGCCGGCCGCGGCACCCCGAGCCGGGCCGTCGCCGCGCTGGCCGCCGAGGAGGAGCGCCGGGGGCTGGGGCGGCCCGAGGTCTTCGAGGGCTTCGCCGCCGGGATCGAACGCATCCGCACCGATCTGACCGCCCTCCTGCGCGGCCTGCGCGCCGACGGCAAGCGGGTCGTCGGCTACGGCGCCACCGCCAAGAGCGCCACCGTGACCAACTACTGCGGCATCGGACCCGAGTTGATCGAGTGGGTCTGCGACGCGACGCCCGCCAAGCACGGACGGCTCACCCCCGGCACGCACATCCCGGTCCGCCCGACCGAGGCCCTGACCGAGCCCTACCCGGACTACGCGGTGCTGTTCGCCTGGAACCACGCCGAGGAGATCATGGCCAAGGAGCGGCTGTTCCGCGAGTCCGGCGGGCGCTGGATCGTCTACGCGCCCGAGGTGCGCGTCATCTGACCCCGCAGAACGCCGCCGGCAATGCCGGCACCCACCCCCAGCAGACGAGGACGGTGTCATGGAGTCGCGACAGCTCGCCGTGGACGGCGCGTTCGAGTTCCGGCCGAGGATCTTCACCGACGAACGAGGGCTCTTCGTCTCGCCCTTCCAGGAGACGGCCGCCCGAGAGGCCCTGGGCCACCCCCTGTTCCCCGTGGCCCAGACCAACCACAGCCGCTCCCGGCGCGGCACGATCCGGGGCGCCCACTACACCCTCACGCCCCCGGGCATCGCCAAGTACGTGTACTGCGCGCGCGGCAGCGCCCTGGACATCGTCATCGACGTCCGGGTCGGCTCGCCGACCTACGGACGCTCGGAGACCGTCCTGCTCGACCAGGAGGAGTTCCGCGCCGTCTACTTCCCCGTCGGCGTGGCCCACGCCTTCGTGGCGCTGGAGGACGACACCGTGATGTCGTACATGCTCTCCGGCGAGTACGTACCGGAGAACGAGCTCTCCCTGTCGGTGTACGACCCGGTGCTCGACCTGCCGCTGCCCGAGGGCCTCGACCCGGTGATGTCCCCGCGCGACCGGGCCGCGCCCACCCTGGAGACGGCCGAGAAGTCCGGCACCCTCCCCGACTACCGCCGGTGTCTGGAGCTCGAACGGGCACTGTGCGGCGGCCCGGTCCGATGACCGGCGGGAGGCGGCCCCCGGCCCACCGCCCGGCCGTCGCCGTCCTCGGCGCGACGGGCTGTGTGGGCCGTGCGGTGACCGCCGCCTTCGAGCGGGCCGGCCGCCCGGTCCTCGGCCTGGCCCGGCGCCCGCCCGCGGACCCGGCCGGCCGCCGGTTCCACCCGCTCGACCTCGCCGCCGTCGACGCCGCCGAACTCGCGGACCTCCTCGCCGCCGCCGGGGTCGGCACCGTGGTCAACGCCGCCGGCGGCTGGGTCACCGGCGCGGCGGAGAACGAACGCGCCCACGTCCGCCTCGTGGAGAACGTGCTCGACGCCTGCGCCCGGCTGCCGGAACCGGTCCGTCTCGTGCAGCTCGGCACCGTCCACGAGTACGGTCCGCTGCCCGCCGGCACCGCCGCCGACGAGACCCTCGTCCCGCGCCCCGAATCCGTCTACGCGCGCACCAAGCTCGCCGGGGCCGAAGCCGTCCTGCGGGCCACCCGCGCGGGCACCGTGGACGGGGTGGTGCTCCGCGTGGTCAACCTCTGCGGACCGGACGTGTCGGCGGCCGGATTCCTCGGCGCCGCGGTCCGCAGTCTGCGCGCCGCCACCCCGGACCGGCCCGCCGAACTGACCGTCGCCGACGCCCGCCGGGACTTCCTGGACGTACGCGACCTGGCCGCGGCCGTCCTCGCGGCCGCCGCCGCCCCGGTGACCGGACAGGTCGTCAACGTGGGCCGCGGCGAGGCCGTACCCCTCTCCCACCTGCTCGACCTGCTCATCGCCGCCGCGGCCCCGCCGCCGGGCGCGGTACGCCTGCGCACCGCACCCGTCGACTCCCGGGGCGGCGACTGGACCCTGGCCGACATCGGCCGGGCGGGCCGCCTGCTGGGCTGGCGGCCGGAGGTCGACCTGCCCGCATCGATCAAGGACATGTGGGACGCCAGCCGCGCGGACCACCCAGTGGAGCACGCATGACCGAAGCCACCACGCGCCGCGCGAGCCCGCGGCGCCCCACCACCCCCACGCCCCTGCGCGTCGCCGCCTCGGCCCGGGCCCGCGAGGGCGTCCACACCCCGGGCGAGGACTTCCACGACTGGTTCGCGGCGCTCGCCGAACGCTCCTACACCCGGGTCGAGCGCGTCCCGCTGGACGGGCTCGACGGCTGGGAGACCGACCCCCGCACCGGCAACCTGCACCACCACACGGGCCGCTTCTTCACCGTGGAGGGCCTCGACGTGCGCATCCCGGGCGGACCGGTGCCCGCCTGGAGCCAGCCCATCATCAACCAGCCCGAGATCGGCGTCCTGGGCATCCTGGTCAAGGAGTTCGACGGCGTCCTGCACTGCCTGATGCAGGCCAAGGTCGAGCCGGGCAACGCGGGCGGGCTGCAGATCTCCCCGACCGTGCAGGCCACCCGCAGCAACTACACCGGCGTCCACGGCGGCCGGCCGGTGCCCTACCTGGACCTGTTCCGGGACCCCGGCCCCCGGGGCCCGCTCGTCGACGTCCGCCAGTCCGAACAGGGCTCCGCCTTCCACCACAAGCGCAACCGGAACATGGTGGTCGAGGCCGACGGCGAGGTGGAGGTCCACGAGGGCTTCCGCTGGTTCACCCTGGGCCAGCTGCACCGTCTGCTCGCCGAGCGGGACCTGGTCAACATGGACGCCCGGACCGTGCTGTCCTGCCTGCCCTTCGCCCACGCGGAGCTCGCCCGGGAACTCGGGCCGCCCGCCGACCCGTTCCGTGCCGCCCTGTTCCGCTCCTGCGACCCGACGGCCGAGCCCCGGCACTCGCTGGGCTCCGTGCTCAGCTGGATCACCGAGGCCCGGACCCGCACCGAGGTCCGCGCCCACCGCGTCCCGCTCGCCGGACTCCCCGGCTGGCACCGCAGCCGCGACCGCATCTCCCACGACAGCGGTGCCTTCTTCGACGTCATCGGCGTCCGTGTGGAGGCCCGGGGCCGTGAGGTCGCCGGCTGGTCCCAGCCGATGATCGAGCCCCACGGCACCGGCGTCGTCGCCTTCCTGACCCGGACCCTCGACGGGGTGCTGCACGTCCTGATGCACGCCCGGGCCGAGGCCGGCTACATGGACGTGGTGGAACTCGCGCCCACCGTCCAGTGCACCCCCGACTCCTACGCGTTCCTGCCGAGCAGCGCCCGGCCGCGCTTCCTCGACGAGGTGGAGCACGCGGACCCCGGACGGATCCGCTTCGAGTCCGTCCTCTCCGAGGAGGGCGGACGCTTCCACCACGCGCTCAACCGCTATCTGGTCGTCGACACCGACGGCGGACCGGCCGGCCGGGCGGACGTCCCGCCCGACGACCCCGAGTACCGCTGGATGACCGTGCACCAGCTCGTCGAGCTGCTGCGCCACAGCCACTACCTCAACATCCAGGCCCGCAGCCTGGTCGCCTGCCTGCAGAGCCTGCTCGTGACCGAGGAGCCTGCGCCGCCCACAAAGAGGAAGGTGCGGTGATGAACGCCGAGAACGTACGACAGGTCACCCGGTGCCGGGTGTGCGGGGACTCCGACTGGCAGGAGGTGGTCGCCTTCGGCGACGTGCCGCTGGCCAACGCGTTCCTGGAACCGGCCGCCTCCTACGAGGACGAGCCGGCCTACCCGCTGGGCGTGGTGTCCTGCCGCTCCTGCCGGCTGATGAGCGTCACCCACGTCGTCGACCCCGAGGTGCTCTACCGCACCTACAGCTACGTCACCTCCGGTTCGGAGACCATGACCCGGCACATGGAGTTCGTCGCGGAGCTCTGCCGCGAGCGCGCCGGACTCGCCCCCGGCCACCTGGTGGTCGAGCTCGGCAGCAACACCGGCCAGCAGCTCGCCGTCTTCGCCCGGGACGGGGCCCGCGTGCTCGGCGTCGACCCGGCCCGCAACCTGACGGCGTTCGCCCAGCGGATCGGGATCCCCACGCTTCCCGAGTTCTTCACCCCCACCACCGCCGAGGCGGTCCACCGCGCCCACGGACCCGCCCGTCTCATCCTCGGCCGGCACGTCTTCGCCCACATCGACGACCTCGCGGGCGTGCTCGCCGGGGTGCGCGCCCTCCTCGCCCCCGACGGCGTCTTCGCCGTCGAAGTCCCGTACGCCGTGGACCTGCTGGAGAAGCACGCCTTCGACACCATCTACCACGAGCACCTGTCGTACTTCCTGGTGCGCACCCTGGACACCCTCTTCACCCGCCACGGACTGAGCCTCTTCGACGTCGAACGGCTCCCCGTCCACGGCGGCTCCCTGCTGGTCCTCGTCGGCCTGCACGGAGTGCGCCCCGTCACCGACGCCGTCGGGGCGCTCATCGCCGCCGAGGAGCGGGCGGAGCTCGGCACCGACGCCGGCTACCAGGAGTTCGTCCGCGGCGTCCACACGGTCCGCGAGGAACTCCCCGCCCTGGTCAGGTCGTTGGTCGCGGAGGGCAACCGGGTCGCCGGTTACGGGGCCTCCGCCAAGGGCACCACGATCCTCAACCTCTGCGGGCTCGGCCCGGACGAGGTCGCCTACTGCACCGACACCACCCGGCTCAAACAGGACAAGGTGCTGCCCGGCACGCACATCCCGGTCCGCAGCCCCGAGCACGCCAGGGCCGACCCGCCCGACGTCTACCTGATGCTGGCCTGGAACTACGCCGACGAGATCCTGCGGAAGGAGAAGGAGTTCCTGCGGGCGGGCGGGCGCTTCGTCCTGCCGTTCCCCAAACCCACGATCGTCTCGGCGGACTCCTTCCGCTGAGCCGGCGGGCGCGCAGCGCGGGGCCCGGCGGACGTCCCACGGCGTCCGCCGGGCCCCGCGCCGTGCTCAGGGCCGGTCGTCGCGGGTCACGTACCGCTCGCGCACCCGCCACTCACCGTCCTCGGACACCAGGACGTCCTCGCACACGCACATCAGGACCAGCCGCGGCTCGTCGTCCTTCCGGGTCGCCACCACCTGGACGTACGAGCGCACCCGCACCGCGCCGTCGGCCGGCTCCTCCACCACCTCGGTGGTCAGCAGGTGCCGGCGGACCTCGCCCTCGGCGACGAGCGCCGCGTGCGCGGTGCGGACGCCCTCGGCCAGGGCCGCGCGCCCGCGCACCGGCTCGGGCAGCGAGGGCGGCGCGAACAGGCCGTCCTCGGTGAAGGTGGCCGCCCAGGCCTCGGCGTCGCCGGAGTCGAGCAGCTGCATCTGCCGGGCGTGGAAGCGCCGGACTCCGGCACAGAGCGCCGCGTACGAGGTGCTCGCCGGGCTGACGGTCTGGCTCACGTTTCTCCCTCCCGGCCCGCGCCGGTCGCGGGTCCGCTGCCGGGATGCTCGCGCGGCCGCGTGGAGCCGGACTCGTGCCCGGACCGGCCCCGGCCTCCAGTGCGGCTCGACCGTGGCTCCGGAACCTGCCGGGAGGATCCCGACCCTGATCCCGACCCGACCCGACCCGACCCGAGCCGAGCCGAGCCGACCTCGGACCTCGGCCCCCCGGCGGACCCCGATCCGGGCCTCGGTCTCGGGCCCGACCCACGGAGGTGCGACGTGAGGCTCATCGACCTGTCCTCGCCGGTGGACGCTGCGCTCTGGGAACCCGACCCGGTGGAACACCGCGTCCTCACGCCCCGCGAGGGAGCCCTGCACATGAGCGAGGAGATGCGTGCCCACTTCGGCGTCGACTTCGACCCGGACGACCTGCCCGACGGGGAGTTCCTCTCCCTCGACCGCCTCACCCTCACCACCCACACCGGCACCCATGTCGACGCTCCCTCCCACTACGGCTCGCGGGCCGGATACGGCGACGGCATCCCGCGCCACATCGACCGCGTGCCGCTGGACTGGTTCCTGCGGCCCGGGATGGTCCTCGACCTCACCGACGCGCCCACCGGGACGATCGGCGCGGAGCGGCTGGAGAAGGAGTTCGCCCGGATCGGGCGCCGCCCGGAGCCGCTGGACATCGTCCTGCTGCACACGGGGGCTCAGCGCCATCAGGGCACCCAGCGGTACTTCACCGACTTCGCCGGCCTCGACGGCCCCGCCGTGCACCTGCTGCTCGACCTCGGGGTCCGGGTCGTCGGCACGGACGCCTTCAGCCTGGACGCCCCGTTCGGCGACATCATCGCGCGCTACCGGGCCACCGGGGACCGCCAGGTGCTGTGGCCGGCGCACATGATCGGCCGGGACCGCGAGTACTGCCAGATCGAGCGGCTCGCCCACCTGGAGGAGCTGCCCGGGCCGTACGGCTTCCGGGTCGCCTGCTTCCCCGTGAAGATCGCCGGCGCCGGGGCCGGCTGGACCCGCGCCGTCGCGCTGGTCGACGAGTGAGCCCCGGCGCCACCGCACCCGCCCCTGCCGCGCGCCCTCGCCCCGCCCCCGCGCGGACCCGCCCGCCCATCCCACCGGCGCCCGCCCGCCGGGCCCCGACCCGAAGGAGGCCGATGTTCGGTCACGAGCTCGCGGACGTCTACGAGCTGGTCTACCGCTCCCGTGGCAAGGACTGGGCCGCGGAGGCGACCGAGACCGTCCGGCTGATCAGGGAACGGCTCCCCGGCGCGGACTCCGTCCTGGACGTCGCCTGCGGCACCGGCGCCCACCTGGAGACCCTCGCCGGACACTTCGCCCACGCCGAGGGGCTCGAACTCTCGCCGGCCATGCTGGAGCGGGCCGCCGACCGCCTCCCGCCGGAAGTGCCCCTGCACCAGGGCGACATGCGGGACTTCGACCTCGGGCGCACCTTCGACTCCGTGGTCTGCCTCTTCACCGCCATCGGCTACCTGCCGGACCTCCCGGACATGCGGGCGGCGGTCGCGGCCATGGCCCGGCACCTGCGCCCCGGCGGAGTGCTGGTCGTCGAACCCTGGTGGTTCCCCGAGCGGTTCCTGGACGGGTACGTGGCCGGGGACCTGGCGAGCGACGAGCGGCGCACGGTCGCGCGGGTCTCGCACTCGACCCGCCGGGGCCGGACCACCCGGATGGAGGTGCGGTTCGTCGTCGGCGACGCCGACGGCATCAGGGAGTTCACCGAGATCGACCTGCTCACCCTGTTCACCGAGGAGGAGTACCTGGCGGCGTTCGCCGACGCCGGCTGCCCGGCGGAGTACCTGCGCCCCGACTGGACGGCACGGGGGCTCTTCGTGGCCCGCCGCGGCTGACGGGACCCGGGGGCGGCCCCCTCACCCGGAAGCGGCACCCCCCTTCCGGAAGCTGCCCCCTCACCCGGAGGCGGCGGCGAACTCCTCCGCGATGGCCATCACGTACCGTCCGTACTCCGAGTTGCCCAGCCGCGCGCCGAGCCGGTGGCACTCCTCCGGTCCGATGAAGCCCATCCGCAGGGCCACCTCCTCGACACACGCGATCCGCACCCCCTGCCGCTCCTCCAGGGTCCGCACGTACTGGGCGGCCTGGAGCAGCGACTCGGGGGTCCCGGTGTCCAGCCAGGCGAAACCGCGCCCGAACTCCACCAGCCGGGCCCGGCCGCTCTCCATGTAGGCGCGGTTCAGATCGGTGATCTCGAGCTCGCCGCGGGCCGAGGGGCGCAGTCCCGCCGCCATCCCGACCACGTCGGAGGCATAGAAATAGAGTCCGGTGATCGCCCGGTTCGAGCGGGGCCTGGCGGGTTTCTCCTCGATGGAGACGAGTTTTCCGTTCCCGTCGGTCTCGCCCACCCCGTACCGCTCGGGGTCGTGCACCGCGTATCCGAAGAGCAGGCATCCGTCCACGTTTTCGCGCTCTTTCCTGAGCAGCTCGGAGAAGGAATGCCCATGGAAAATGTTGTCGCCGAGCACCAGGGCCACGGAATCGTCCCCGATGTGCTCGGCGCCGATGACGAAGGCCTCCGCGATACCGTTCGGCTTCGGCTGCTCCGCGTACGTGATGCGCAGGCCGAGCTGGCTCCCGTCACCGAGCAGGCGGCGGAACAGTGCCAGGTCGTGAGGGGTGCTGATGAGGAGGATGTCCTGGATGCCGGCCAGCATCAGCACCGACAGGGGGTAGTAGACCATCGGCTTGTCGCCGACCGGGAGCAACTGTTTCGACACGGCCAGCGTGATCGGATGGAGACGGCTTCCCGTGCCTCCGGCCAGAATGATTCCCTTCATGGCCAGGGATGCTAGCCAGGCGAAATCAACGACGACAAGAACGGATATCCCGAGTCGAGGTGCAATCGAGCGGGATACGAGCGGCGTCCATTGAAATCTGGCCCCATCCGAGCGGAATTGGAGAATGCCCGTGACCATTCGTGTGTGGGGATATCTGGACGAGTACGCCGCGGAACGCGAGGAGATCCTCGACGCGGTCGACACCGTCTTCGGATCGGGCCGCCTGGTCCTCGCCGACAGCGTCCGGTCGTTCGAGGAGGAGTTCGCCGCCCGGCACGGCGCCGGGCACTGCGTGGGCGTCGACAACGGCACCAACGCCGTCAAACTCGGCCTGGAGGCCCTCGGGGTCGGTCCCGGGGACGAGGTGATCACCGTCTCGAACACCGCGGCCCCCACCGTGCTCGCCATCGCCGGCACCGGGGCCACCCCGGTCTTCGTCGACGTGCGCGAGGACTACCTGATGGACGTCTCCCGGGTCGAGGCCGCCCTGACCCCGCGCACCCGTTGTCTGCTCCCGGTGCATCTGTACGGCCAGTGCGTCGACATGGCCCCCCTGGAGGAGCTGGCCGCGCGCCACGGGCTCGCCGTCCTCGAGGACTGCGCGCAGGCCCACGGCGCCCTGCACCACGGCCGCCCGGCGGGGACCATGGGGAAGGCAGCCGCCTTCTCCTTCTACCCGACGAAGGTCCTCGGCGCCTACGGCGACGGCGGCGCGGTCCTCACCTCCGACCCCGAGGTGGACGAGGCGCTCCGCCGGCTGCGCTACTACGGCATGGAGGAGCGCTATTACGTCACCGCGCTGCCCGGGCACAACAGCCGTCTCGACGAGGTGCAGGCCGAGATCCTGCGGCGCAAGCTCCGCCGTCTCGACTCCTATGTCGCCGCCCGCCGCGAGGTGGCCCGGCGCTACGCCGAGGGCCTCGCCGACACCGACCTCGTCCTCCCCGGGACCAGTCCCGGCAACGAGCACGTGTACTACGTCTACGTCGTGCGCCACCCGCGCCGGGACGCGATCATCGAGGCGCTCCGCGAACACGACATCGAACTCAACGTCAGCTACCCGTGGCCGGTCCACACCATGACCGGATTCCGGCACCTCGGCTACCGGGAGGGCGCCCTGCCGGTGACCGAGCGGCTGGCCGGGGAGATCTTCTCGCTGCCGATGTACCCCTCACTCGCCCCGGACGTCCAGGACCGGGTCGTCGAGGCCCTGCGCGAGGTGCTCAAGACCCTGTCCTGACACCGAGAGTCGGGCCGTGAAGAGCCCGTTCTCGCTGTGGCTCAGCGCTCGCAGGGCGGCGGCGTGCGGGGCGAACTCCGGCCGCCCCACCGCCCGCCGGAACGAGGCCCGGTCCGCCCAGACCGCCAGGTTCACATAGACGGCCGGGTCCTCCAGTTCCCGCAGCAGGCTGTGCCGGACGAAGCCCGGCTGGCGGGCCATGAAGGCGGAGGTCCGGGCGAAGACCTCCTCGAACTCCGCGGCCGGACCGTGGACGGTGAACCTGTTGACGAAGGTCACCTCGGCGTCGTGGCGGATCCCGTCGGGCATGGGAGCGGCCCTCCTCGTCTCGTCGTCCTGCCGTCCGGTCGTCCCGGAGGCATGGCGGCGAGCCTGGCCGGGTCCCGTGGAGAAGCTCTCGACTCCGGCTGACCGGCCTCCCAGGACACCCCTCACGCCTCCACCCGGCCCCTCACCGGAACGTCGTGCGGCCCTTCAGCGGAACGTCGTGCGGCCCTTCAGCGGGCCCCCACCTCCTCGGCGACCGGAGCCGCGCGCAGCGTCTCGTCCAGCCGTTCCTTGGCGTAGGCCCGGGTCAGCCGGTCGAAGACATACCGTCCGACCCCGTCGGCGGAGCGGTCCGTGCCCAACAGGTGCTGGTCGGCGAGGACTTCGAGCACGTACTCCAGCTCGGGGGCCGGCCGGTTCAGCAGGTCCGCGGCCTGCGCCGCCGTGAACGGCGCCTCGCCCAGCATGCTCAGCAGCCGGAAGGCGCCCTGCTCCGACGAGGTCAGCCCCGCGTAGCTCGTGTCGTACCGGGAGCGCACGTCCAGTTCGCCGAGCCGTGCCACGTCCAGGATCCGCGGGGTCGCTCCGAGCCGGTCGGCGAGGGCCGTCAGGGACAGCCGCGGCCCGGCGGCGAGCCGCCCGCCGACGCAGCGCAGGGCCAGCGGATGCCGCCCCAGCAGCTCCACGATCCGGAGCGCCGCCTCCGGTTCGCGCTCCACGCGCTGCCTGCCGGTGAGGGCCGCGAGGATCTCCAGCGCCTCCTCCTGCGGCGGCGGGCCCAGCTCGACGCGCTCGGCCTCCACGAGTGCGGTCATCCTGCGGCGCCCGGTGACGAGCAGCGCGCACCGGGGGTCGGCGGGCAGCAGGTGCCGGATCTGGGCCGAACACGCGACGTCGTCGAGGAGGACGAGCACCCTTCGCCCCGCCGTACGGGACCGGAACAGCGCCCCGCACTCCTCCTGGCTCTCCGGGATCCGGGAGGCCGGCACCTCCAGGGCCCGCAGGAAGCCGCGCAGCACCTCGGCGGGGTCGCGCGGCTCCGCGGTGGATCCGCGCAGGTCCGCATGGAGCTGCCCGTCGGTGAACCGCGGCCGGAGCATGTGCGCCAGGTGCACGGCGAGCGCGCTCTTGCCGATCGCGGGCGGCCCGGTGATGACCCCGATGCGCGCCGCGGTCCCCTCGGCGACCGGGTCGTCGGGCCCGCGCAGCGCCGCCTCCAGTTCCTTGAGCACCGCCTGCCGTCCGACGAACCCCGCCAGGCCGGCCGGCAGCTGCGCCGGGTTCCCGATCGACTCCCGTACGGGGACGGGGGCGGGGGCGGGCTCCGGCGGAAGGCGGGCACGGTCGTCGACCGACGGCGCCGGCAGGGAGGACGTCGCGGGCGCGAGCCTCGGGCGTGGTCGTTCCTCGGGCTCGGCCGGGTGGTCGGCGAGCAGGGTCTGCTGGAGCCGGGCGAGCTCCTTCCCCGGTTCGAGGCCCAGCTCGTCGATCATCTTCTGGCGCAGGCTCTGGTAGGCCTCCAGCGCCTCGTGACGCCGGCCGGACCGGTGCAGGGCCACCATGAGCAGTCCGTGGAGGTGTTCGTGCAGGGGGTGTTCCAGCACCAACGACTTGAGCTCGCTGATGAGTTCGCGGTGCCGGCCGGTCTCCAGGTCGGCCTCGATGCGCTGTTCGAGGATGCGGAAGCGCAGCTCTTCGAGCCGGGTCACGTACGAGAAGAGGCGTCCGCCCGTCTCGACGTCGGCCAGCGCGGGCCCGCGCCACAGGGCGAGTGCCCGCTCGAAACTCTCCAGTGCCGCGGCGGAGTCACCCCGCTGGAGGAGCTCCTGCCCCTCCTCTGCCATCCGCTCGAAGAGGCTGACGTCGAGACTGGACGGCGGAATGGTGAGGCTGTACCCGCCCGGCTGGGTCTGCAGCAGGTTTCCGAGCCCCTGCTTCAGCAGGAGTTTGCGGAACTTGTAGATGTAGGTCTGCAACGTGGTCACCGCGCTCGGGGGCGGCAGTTCGGGCCATAACTCGTCGATCAGTTCGGAAGCCTGGACCACGGTGTTGTGCCGCAGCATGAGCAGGGAGATGACCTGTCGGGGCTTGGGCGCGGTCGGCATGATGTTGCGCCCCCGCCAGCGTATTTCTACGGGCCCCAGAAGCCGGAACTCCAAGATGTTTCCTCCCGATTCAGGTACGTCCTCATCGGCTGATCACCTCGACTTCACGTTAGGTCGTCGAAATCTCCTGGTCAATGTCCGCTGGAGACAAGGGAGTTGTGCGGTAGCGCTGGACTCGCCGCCGCCGGGAAAAGTTCCCGTAAAGTGTTGGTCATCGGAAAGTGGCGGAGATTCGCTCCCCGGGCCTCCGCGCGAACCCGCCGCTTCGCCGCCGACCCGGCCGGTCACGGCGGCCCCGTGTGGGGCCGGTAAGGGGCGCTGCGGGGGGTTGCTTCTTGCCACCTGGGACACCTCCGCCCGCGTTCATCCCGCCCCTCCCGCATCCCGTCGAGGTCCGGGCTCCAGCGTTCCTCCAGCGGGAATCCACCTCGCCGACGCCCCCCTCGGCCCTCAGGCCCTCGCCGTCCGACACGGTCCCGCCGCCGGTGTCAAGGCTCCGCGCGATCCTCCACGCCGCATTGAGCCGAACGCGAGCCCACCGGCGCACGCTCCCCGTGTGGACATTTCAGTCGAGGTCATCGGCGCGGGTAAAGGGGGAGGCGGATGAAGGCGGCCAGTAATCGGCGCGTGGTCATCACGGGAATGGGGGTCGTGGCACCCGGAGCGATCGGCGTGAAACCGTTCTGGGATCTGCTGACCTCGGGGCGGACCGCCACCCGCACCATCACCGCGTTCGACCCCACCCCGTTCCGTTCCCGAATAGCCGCGGAATGCGATTTCGACCCGGCGGCCGAGGGACTCACCCCCCGGCAGATCCGCCGCATGGACCGCGCCGCCCAATTCGCCGTCGTCGCCGCCAGGGAGGGCATCGAGGACAGCGGCATCGACCGGGAGGCGCTGGACGGGGCCCGTGTGGGCGTCGTCATCGGCAGCGCCGTGGGGTGCACCACGAGCCTGGAGAACGAGTACGCCGTCGTCAGCGACGGCGGCAGCCGCTGGCTGGTCGACCACGCCTATGCCGTCCCGCACCTCTTCGACTACTTCGTGCCCAGCTCCATCGCCGTCGAGGTCGCCCACGACCGGATCGCGGCGGAAGGGCCCGTCTCGCTGGTCTCCACCGGGTGCACGTCCGGTCTGGACGCGGTGGGCCGGGCGGCCGACCTGATCGCCGAGGGCGCCGCCGACGTGATGGTGGCCGGCGCGACCGAGGCGCCCATCTCGCCCATCACGGTGGCGTGCTTCGACGCCATCAAGGCGACCAGCCCCGACAACGACCGGCCGGGGGAGGCGTCCCGCCCCTTCGACCGCACCCGGCGCGGTTTCGTGCTGGGCGAGGGCGCGGCGGTCTTCGTCCTGGAGGAGCGGGAACACGCCCGCCGCCGGGGCGCCGAGGTGTACGCCGAGATCACCGGCTTCGCGAGCCGCTGCAACGCCTTCCACATGACCGGACTGCGGCCCGACGGGCGGGAGATGGCGGAGGCGATCCGGGTGGCCCTCGCCGACGCCCGCACGGACCCCTCCGCGATCGACTACGTCAACGCGCACGGCTCCGGCACCCGGCAGAACGACCGGCACGAGACCGCCGCCTTCAAACTCGCCCTCGGCGAGCACGCCCGCCGCACGCCCGTGAGCAGCATCAAGTCGATGATCGGGCATTCGCTCGGTGCCATCGGCTCCCTGGAGATCGCCGCCTGCGCGCTCGCGATCCGGCAGGACGTCGTACCGCCCACGGCGAACCTGCGGGAGCCCGATCCCGAGTGCGACCTGGACTACGTGCCGCTGGAGGCCCGCGCGGTGCCGGTCTCGCGCGTGCTCACGGTCGGCAGCGGGTTCGGCGGCTTCCAGAGCGCGATGGTGCTGGCCGGTCCCGGGGCGGGCGAAGGGACGGCCCGGTGAGCGCGGACACCGTCGTCACGGGCCTCGGGGTGGTCGCCCCGACCGGCCTGGGGCACGAGGAGCACTGGGCGAACACCCTGCGCGGCACCTCGGCGATCGGCCCCGTCACCCGCTTCGACGCGGCCCGCTACCCGAGCGGCCTGGCCGGTGAGCTGCCCGGATTCGTGCCCGAGGAGCACCTGCCCAGCAGGCTCCTGCCGCAGACCGACCACATGACCCGGATGGCCCTCGTGGCCTCCGACTGGGCCCTCGCCGACGCCGAGGTCGACCCGGCCGCGCTGCCGGAGTACGGGATGGGGGTGGTCACCGCCGCCTCCGCGGGCGGCTTCGAGTTCGGCCACCGGGAGCTGCAGAACCTGTGGGGCCGCGGCCCGGCCCACGTCAGCGCCTACCAGTCCTTCGCGTGGTTCTACGCGGTCAACACCGGACAGGTCTCCATCCGGCACGGACTGCGCGGCCCGGCAGGGGCGCTCGTCACCGAACAGGCCGGCGGCCTGGACGCGCTGGGACAGGCCCGCCGTCAGCTGCGCCGCGGCCGGCCGATGGTGCTCGCCGGAGCGGTGGACGGCTCTCCGTGCCCCTGGGGCTGGGTGGCCCAGCTCAGCACGGGCCGGATGAGCGAGGAGACGGACCCGACCGCCGCGTACCGGCCCTTCGGCGCGGGCGCCGACGGCTATGTGCCGGGCGAGGGCGGCGCCCTGCTGGTCCTCGAGGACGAGGAGTCCGCCCGCTCCCGCGGCGCCACCCGGTGCTACGGGCGGATCGCCGGCTACGCGGCCGCCTTCGACCCGCCGCCCGGCTCCGGCCGCCCCCCGAACCTGCTGCGCGCGGCCCGCGCGGCCCTCGACGACGCCGAACTGGACCCCGAGGACATCGACGTGGTCTTCGCCGACGCGGCCGGGACCCGCGAGGAGGACACGGCCGAGGCCGACGCCCTGCGCGCCCTGTTCGGCCCGCACGGAGTGCCGGTCACCGCGCCCAAGACCATGACCGGCCGGCTGAGCGCCGGCGGCTCCGCCCTCGACGTGGCCACGGCCCTGCTGGCGCTCGGCGAAGGAGTGATCCCCCCGACCGTCAACGTCGGCCGGCCCCGCCCCGAGCACACCCTCGACCTCGTGACCACCCCGCGCCGGGCCCCGCTCGCCGCGGCCCTGGTCCTGGCCCGCGGCCGCGGTGGCTTCAACTCCGCCGTGGTCCTGACGAACCCGCACTGAGCACCGCCACGCCACCGGCCCCAGGCCACCCCCACCCACCGGCGACAGGAGAAGAGACGCATGACGCAGCTGACGACCGACCGGCTCATGGAGATCATCCGGGACTGCGCGGGCGAGGGCGACCCCGTGGCCGGCGACCGCCGCCCCGAGGAGCTCGAGTTCACCGCCCTGGGCTACGACTCGCTGGCCCTGCTGGAGACGGCGAGCAGGCTGGAGCGGGAGTTCCAGGTGTCCCTGGGGGAGGAGGAGTTCGGCCTGGCCAGGACCCCCGCCCAGCTCACGGCCCTGGTCAACCGCCTCCTCGCCGAAGCCGCCTGACCGCCGCACCGCGCCGCACGGCGGCCGCGCCGCCCGACGCCCGGAGCTCCTTCGGACGTCGGGCGAACGGCCTTCCGTCCCCCGAAGGGCGGAGGGGCTGGAGGCCCTGCCCGTGGGGAAGGGGGACGGTAGGCCCGCGGTCCGAGCATCCGCGGGACGACCGGGAAGGACACCTCCATGGCACAGGCCCACCCTCCGACCGGCACCGGTTCCGGCGCCCCGGCCACCCGGCGCGACCGGCTCCTCAGGCTGGGCGCACCGCCCGTCGCGGCGGCCGCGCTGACCGCCACCGTCGCGGTGTACATGACCCTGGTCGCGTTCGGGAACATCACGGACTTCGGCACCAACCAGCAGTTCGTCCAGCACGTCCTGAGCATGGACACCACGTTCAAGGACCCTGATCTGATGTGGCGTGCGGTGGAATCTCCCGCGCTCCAGAACGCCGCCTACGTCGCCGTGATCGTCTGGGAGACGGGGGCCGCGATGGTCCTCCTCGCCGCCGCGTGGCTGTGGATCACGGGGCTGCGTCACGGCGTGTACGACCGCGCCCGCGCGGCGAGCACGGTGGGCCTGGTGATGGTGCTGCTGCTCTTCGGGATGGGCTTCCTCGCGATCGGCGGCGAGTGGTTCGCCATGTGGCAGTCCTCGGACTGGAACGGTCTGGACGCCGCGGCCCGCAACGTCGCGCTGGCCGCCTTCACCCTGCTCGTGGTGCACCTGCCGGCTGCCCGCGCGGCCGGTGCCGAACGGACCTGACGCGTCCCGCGGGCACAGTGCACCCGGCCGAGGGGGGAGTACACAAGTGCGCATCCGGAGGCAGGGGTGGCGCGGACCGGCAAACGGCCGGGGCACGCCGGTGTAACGGCACCTCGTACGTGTGCCCCCGCGCACCTCGGGGGAGCTCCGCGCGCCCTACCGGTGCCCGCCGGGCGACGGAAAGGATGAGCGCACCGCAGGTGAACCAGGTGATCCGCACCCTGTCCTCGGTCGGGCGGGCATGCGGCGGAAGGAGCTCACGGTGTTGCTGCTCATCTCCCCGGACGGTGTCGAGGAAGCCCTCGACTGCGCGAAAGCCGCGGAACACCTCGACATCGTCGACGTCAAGAAGCCCGACGAGGGCTCGCTGGGCGCCAACTTCCCGTGGGTCATCCGGGAGATCCGCGACGCGGTGCCGGCGGACAAGCCGGTGTCCGCCACCGTCGGGGACGTGCCGTACAAGCCCGGCACGGTGGCGCAGGCCGCGCTCGGCGCGGTCGTCTCCGGCGCCACGTACATCAAGGTCGGCCTGTACGGGTGCACGACTCCCGAGCAGGGCATCGAGGTCATGCGAGCGGTCGTCCGTGCGGTGAAGGACCACCGCCCCGAGGCGCTCGTGGTCGCCTCGGGCTACGCCGACGCCCACCGCATCGGCTGCGTCAACCCGCTCGCCCTGCCCGACATCGCCGCCCGCGCCGGTGCCGACGCGGCCATGCTGGACACCGCGATCAAGGACGGCACGCGGCTCTTCGACCACGTACCCCCCGACGCCTGCGCCGAGTTCGTCCGGCGCGCCCACGCCTCCGGTCTGCTCGCCGCCCTGGCGGGCAGCGTCAAGCAGGCCGATCTCGGTCCGCTGACCCGCATCGGCACCGACATCGTGGGCGTGCGAGGTGCGGTCTGCGCGGGCGGCGACCGCAACGCCGGGCGGATCCAGCCGCATCTGGTGGCCGACTTCCGGGCCGAGATGGACCGGCAGGCCCGGGCACACGCCCTCGGCACCCCGGCCGTGAGCTGACCATCCGGATGCCGACACCGGAAGCCGATCGCGTCCCCGGGCATCGTCCCGCACGCCTCGCCGTCCTCGACCCGGCCACCGGGGAGGCCTTCGACGACGCCCCCGACCAGCAGCCGGAGGAGCTCGACGAGGTGGTCGCCCGGGCCCGGCAGGCCTGGCGCGGCTGGCGTGCCGACCACGCCGCACGCACCACCGCCCTGCGCGCCGCCGCCGACGCCGTGGAAGCCGCCGGGGACGAACTGGCCCGGCTGCTCACGCGGGAGCAGGGCAAGCCCCTGACCGAGTCGCACGCCGAGATCGCCCGTACGGCCGCCCGACTGCGCTACTTCGCCGACCTGAGCCCCAGGACCCGTCGGATCGACGACGGCCGGCCCGTGCACAGCGAGGTCCGCTGGCTGCCCGTCGGGCCCGTCGCCGCGATCGTGCCGTGGAACTTCCCGCTCCAGCTCGCGGCAGCGAAGTTCGCGCCCGCCCTCGCGGCCGGCAACACCGTGGTCCTCAAACCCTCCCCGCACACCCCCCTCGCCACCCGGCTGCTCGGCTCCGTCCTCGCCGCCGTCCTGCCCGAGCACGTCCTGACCGTCGTCACGGGCCGGGAACCGCTCGGCGCCCGGCTGGTCGCCCACCCGGGCATCCGTCACGTCACCTTCACCGGCTCGGTGCCCACCGGCCGGGCCGTCGCCGAGGGCGCGGCGGCCTCGCTCGCCCGGGTCACCCTGGAGCTGGGCGGCAACGACGCCGCCGTCCTCCTGGACGACGTCGACGTGGACCGCATCGCGGACCGGCTGTTCTGGGCCGCGTTCCGCAACTGCGGGCAGGTCTGCATGGCGGTCAAACGCGTCTACGTCCCCGCCCGCCGCCACGCCGAGGTCGTCGAAGCCCTCGCCCAGCGCGCGAAGGCCGTCCCGGTCGGATCCGGACTCGACCCGCACACCCGGATCGGTCCGGTCAACAACGCCCCCCAACTGGCCCGGGTCGAGCAGGTCACCCGGCAGGCCCTCGCGGCCGGCGCCCGGGCCGCGGCCGGCGGCCACCGGCTCGACGGAGCGGGGTACTTCTTCGCCCCCACGATCCTCACCGACGTACCGCCCGACAGCCCCGTGGTGACCGAGGAACAGTTCGGGCCGGTCCTGCCGGTGCTGCCGTACCGGAACCTCGACGAGGCCCTCGACGCGGCCAACGGCACCGGCTTCGGGCTGGGCGGCTCCGTCTGGGGCAGCGACCTCGACCGGGCCGAGGCGGTGGCCGAGCGGCTGGAATGCGGCACCGCCTGGATCAACCACCACGCCGAACTCTCGCTGGCCCAGCCCTTCGCGGGCGTCAAGGACAGCGGCGTCGGCGTCGCGGGCGGACCATGGGGCCTCTACGGCAACCTCCGGCCGTTCGTCGTCCACCGGCCCCGGGAGGAGGAAACGTGACGACGAGGTTCCAGGCGGCCGTGCTGCGCTCGTACGAGGACCCGTTCACGATCGAGGAAGTGACCCTGGGAACGGATCCCGAGCCCGGCGAGATCCTGGTGGAGATCGCCGGGGCCGGCATGTGCCGTACCGACCTCGCGGTACGCCGCTCCGCCGGCCGCAGCCCGCTCCCGGCGGTCCTCGGGCACGAGGGCGCCGGGGTCGTGGTGGCGACGGGCGGCGGCCCCGACGTCGCGCTCGGCGTCGGCGACCACGTCGTGCTGAGCTTCGACTCCTGCGGACACTGCCGGAACTGCCGCTCCGCGGCCCCCGCCTACTGCGACTCCTTCGCCTCCCTCAACCTCTTCGGCGGGCGCGAGGAGGACCCACCGCGGCTCACCGACGCGAGCGGCAGGGCACTGGCCCCGCGATGGTTCGGCCAGTCCTCCTTCGCCGCGTACGCGCTCGTCCCGGCCCGCAACGCCGTCCGGGTCGACCCCGCCCTGCCGCTCGAACTGCTCGGGCCGCTCGGCTGCGGCTTCCTCACCGGTGCCGGAGCCGTACTGAACACCTTCGCCGCGAGACCGGCCGACACCCTCGTGGTCTACGGCGCCGGAGCCGTGGGCCTGGCCGCCGTGATGGCGGCCACCGCCGCCGGCGCGCGGACCGTGGCCGTCGACCGGCACCCCGCCCGTCTGGAACTGGCCGAACGCTTCGGCGCGACCGCGCTGTCCGCCGGATCGCCCGGACTGTCCGAACGGATCCGCCGACTGACCGACGGCGGAGCCCAGTACGCCCTCGACACCACGGCCTCGGCACCGCTCGTCAACGAGGCGCTGAACGCACTGCGCCCCACCGGCACCCTCGGCCTCGTGGCACGCCTCCACACCCCCCTGCGGCTCGAACCGGGCACGCTCGACCGCGGCCGGGGCATACGCCACATCTGCGAGGGCGACGCGGTGCCCGGACTGCTGATACCCCGGCTCACCGGCCTGTGGCAGGCCGGCCGCTTCCCCTTCGACCAGCTGATCCACACCTATCCGCTGGCCGACGTCAACGAGGCCGAACGCGACTGCGACGCAGGCCGCGTGGTCAAACCCGTCCTGCTGCCGGAGAGAAGAGACCGATGAGCGAAACCTCCCTCACCGAGGAGACCCCCCAGCCGGGCACCGGAGGCGATACGGCCGCCCCCGCGCCCCGGCCGGCCGACGCGGGCGGTGTGGACGCGGGGGTGGGGCTGACCGCCCTCCTGGTCGCCGCGGCCCGCGCGATCGAGACCCACCGCCACGACAGCCTGGCCCAGGACGCGCACGCCGAACACTTCGTACGCGCGGCCCCGGCGTGCGGGGGCTGGCCGGTGCGCCTCGGGCAGGTCCCGAAGGGAGACGACGACCCGCTGTGGGGCAGGTTCGCCCGCTACTTCGGGCTGCGGACCCGGGTCCTCGACGACTTCGTCCTCGGGGCGGTCCACGACGGCGCCCGTCAAGTGGTGCTGCTGGGCGCGGGGCTCGACACGCGTGCCTTCCGGCTCGACCTGCCGTCCGACAGCGTCGTCTTCGAGATCGACAGGGCCGGGGTGCTGGCCTTCAAGCAGCAGGTGCTCACGGAGCTGTCCGCGGCCCCGAGGGCGAAGCGCGTCCCGGTACCGGTCGACCTGCGCGCGGACTGGGTCACCGCGCTGACCTCCACCGGCTTCGACCCGGCCGCACCGAGCGTCTGGCTGGCCGAGGGACTGCTCTTCTACCTGCCGGGCGCCGCCGAGACGCACCTCATCGACACGGTGGACCGGCTGACCACCGGCGGCAGTGCCCTGGCCTTCGAGGCCAAGCTGGAGAAGGACCTGCTGGCGTACCGCGACAGCGCGATCTACACGGCGACGCGGGAACAGATCGGAATCGACCTGCTCGACCTGTTCGACCTCGGGCCGCGCCCCGACTCGGCGGGCCGCCTGACGGCCAGGGGCTGGTCCACGTCGATGCACACGCCCTTCGACTTCACCCGCCGGCACGGACGCGGTCCGCTTCCCGAGCCGAACGACGCCCTGGAGGGGAACCGGTGGGTCTTCGCCCACAAGCCGGGACCGTGACGGACCGCCGGACCGCCGGACCGCCGGTGCGCCCCGGGACGGCCGAGGCCGTCCCGGGGCGCACCCGACCGGGGCGTGTCACACGGCCGGGGCGCCCACCAGCCGGTCGCCGGGGATCCCGGCCAGGTCCGGTGCGTAGTAGTCCTCGATGCCGGCGGCCCACGTGGCCACGGTGATGCGGTCCGCGGCGTCGGGGGCGAAGGCGTCGAAGAGCGCGTGGATGTTCGCCTCCTCGAAGCCGATCGCCGTCATCAGCGACAGGAAGAGCGGGCGCTCGATCAGGCCGTCCCCGTCCGGGTCGCCGAGCGCGGACAGCGCCCTGGCGAACTCGGTGACCGTGGCGCCGAAGCGCCGGGGGTCGAGTACGAACGGGCGGAACTCCTCGACGGTGATCACGCCGTCGCCGTCGGCGTCCAGCTCGGTGGCCAGGGTCGTCCAGTAGCGGCGGAACGCGGCCCGGATGGCCTGCCGGTCCTCGGCGCTCGAGGCGACCGCCGCCTCCAGCACGCGGTCCGTCATGAGGTCGAAGTCGCCGGAGTCGAGGACCCCGTTGCCGTTGGCGTCGAAGAGGGAGAAGACCAGCTCGGCCCGCTTGGCGGCCTCAGTGCGCATACCCGTCACCTGTCTCGTGCGGCCCGTCGATGCCGGGCCGGGCTCCATGAGTGCTTTCCGTCCAGGTAACCGCGCTGGGGGAGAGCCGTGACGGTGCGGCGCTCGCGGCTACCCGAAGGAGTGGCTTCACCGGCGATCGGCCACGGTGGCTCCGACCGCGGGTCCCGGGGCGATCCCCGGGCCTCGCGGTCTCGGCCACCGCACGCCGTGCCTCAGGAGACGCGCTTGAGGGTCCAGGCGTTGTTGTTGAAGCCGGAGTTCGGCCACGCGACGCACGAGCTGGAGTAGTAGGAGCTGGTCACTACCCAGCCGGCCGGGTAGTACGTGGACCCGCAGGCCTGGACGACGGTGCCTATCGGCAGGCCGGTGAGCTGCTTGATCTGCTTGATGTTCGGGTCGAAGTTCTGGGTCCCGCAGCTGGCGCTGTAGCCCCAGCTGACGTCGACGTAACCGGACGGGGTGGCGGTGCTCGCGCAGGTGGTCGTCACGTCACCGGGGGCCGCCTGGGCGGGCGCGGCGGCGAGGGCGGACATCGCGGCGGCGGCGAGGACCATGGTGGCGGTGCGGAAGCGGGTCATGAGGGGCTCCTTGGACCGAAAACGATCAGTGGAAATGGACAGCCCGTTTCTACGGTGTGTCCGCGAGCCGTAACAGCCTGTTTCCGGTCTCAGGTATCCGGCCATGCCCCACGGCACCGTGCGCGGGCGCCGCGTCGAGGTAGGTGCCACCGGCGGTAGGTGAAGGCGACCGGGTCGCGATGACCCGGTCGCCTCACGGTGGGACGGCCATGTCCGTCGGCTGCCGGCTGCCCGCTCGGACCGGTCCGGCCGATCCGGTGCCCCGCCCGGGCCTACGAGCCCCGCTTGGCGCGGACACCCTCGGCGATGCGCTTGCCGATGCCCGCGTCGATGTTGCTCCAGTACGTGAAGGCGCGTTCCAGGACCGGCTCGCTCACGCCGTCGAGGAGATGGCCGACCACGTTGTCGACCAGCCGGTCGCGGGCCGCGTCGTCCAGGACCTCGCGCACGAGGGTGCCGGGCTGGCCCCAGTCGTCGTCCTCCGGATGCGAGACGTACGCCGACCGGGTGATCTCGCCGTCCGCCGCCCAGCTCGGTGGGGTGCCGTAGCGCTCGGTGTCGGCCGCCGGTCCGCCCTTGGAGTTCGGCGCGTACACCGGATCGGACGTCTTCCGGTACGCCATCGCCCCGTCCTTGGAGTACGTGTGGACGTCGACGACGGGGGCGTTGACGGGAAGCTGCTGGTAGTTGGTGCCGAGGCGGGCCCGGTGCGCGTCCGCGTACGAGAAGAGCCTGGCCAGCAGCATCCGGTCGGGGCTCGGCCCGATGCCGGGGACGAAGTTGTTCGGCTGGAAGGCGGCCTGCTCGATCTCGGCGTGGTTGTCGGTCGGGTTGCGGTCCAGCGTCATCCGGCCCACCGGGATGAGCGGATAGTCGCCGTGCGGCCAGACCTTGGTGAGGTCGAACGGGTTGAACCGGTACCCGGCGGCCTCCTCGTACGGCATCACCTGCACGTGCAGCGTCCAGGACGGGAAGTCCCCGTCGCGGATGTGCTCGAACAGGTCCCGCATGTGGAAGTCGGTGTCGGCACCCGCCAGGCGGTCGGCCTCGTCCTGTGTGAGGAACTCGACGCCCTGGTCGGTCTTGAAGTGGTACTTCACCCAGAAGCGCTCGCCGGACGCGTTGATCCACATGTACGTGTGCGAGGTGTAACCGTTCATATGGCGCCAGGTCCGGGGCACACCCCGGTCGCCCATGAGCCAGGTGACCTGGTGCGCGGACTCCGGGGACAGCGTCCAGAAGTCCCACTGCATGTCGTGGTCGCGCAGATTGCTGTCCGCCCGGCGCTTCTGGGACCGGATGAAGTGCTGGAACTTCATCGGGTCCTTGACGAAGAACACCGGCGTGTTGTTCCCCACCATGTCGTAGTTGCCCTCGGACGTGTAGAACTTCACCGCGAAGCCACGCGGGTCCCGCCAGGTGTCCGGGCTGCCGCGCTCGCCCGCGACCGTCGAGAAGCGGGCGACCAGCTCGGTGCGGACCCCGGGCTGGAACAGCGCGGCCTTCGTGTACCGGCTGACGTCGTGGGTGACCTCGAAGTGACCGAACGCGCCGCTGCCCTTGGCGTGCGGCTGGCGCTCCGGGATGCGCTCCCGGTTGAACTGCGCCATCTGCTCGATCAGGTAGGCGTCCTGGAGGAGGATGGGACCGCCCGGTCCCACGGTGAGCGAGTGTTCGTCGCTCTCCACCGGGGCGCCGGAATCGGTCGTCGTCGCGGGTCGGGTCTCGGCCATCACAACCTGCCTTTCGTTGTCGCGCACGCCTACCCTCTTCCGCCCCGACGAAAGCCGCTACTCGGAGGAAGGCACCCCCGTGCACCCTCCGTGTCGACGACCACTTTGCGTAGCCGTCACCTCACGGGTCCCCTTGAGGGCGTCGGGGGCGTGGCCCATGGTGAGAGGAAGCCCCGGGGGCCGGTGCGCAGTGGGCGGTCGGCCGCGGACATGTGAGGAGCTCCCCTTGGTGACGTACCTTCCTGCCGCGTCGGCAGGTGCCGGGACCGCCGATGTGTGGATGCTGGTGCGGCAGCAGCCGACTGCGCTCCGCCGCTGCAGCCGCGATCTGGCCACGGTGTTCGCCGAGCGGTACGGCCGCCGTTTCGCCGTATGGCACACGGACGAGTTGCTGTTCGGGGTGCGGGGCGGGCGACTGGTGCTGAGCACCCTGGGCGGCACGGCCCTGCCGCCCCCGCCGTCGTCTGCGTGCGGCATCTGCCGGGGACCATGCGCGACGACCGCGAGGTGACCCTCCTGCGGCATCTCGAACGCCTGGGCAGCCGCCTGGTCAACCCACTGGACGCCCAGCTGACCTGCCGGAACAAGGTGTGGCAGCTGCAGGAGCTCGCCCTGGCCGGGCTGCCCGTGCCGGACACGCTCTCCTACGCGACCGCGCCCCTGGAAGGCGTCGTCCGGAGTCCCCACCTGCCCACACCGTCCGTCGTGAAGTCCGTCCGCGGCACCAAGGGCGCCCAGGTGTTCCTCGCCCCCGACGCGAACCTGCTGTACGAGATGGCCGGCAGCCTCGCGCAGATATCACCGTTCCTGTTCCAGGAGCACGTGGCCCACTCCCACGGGCGTTCCCTGCGCGTGGTGGTCGTGGACGACACGGTGGTGGACGCCGTGGTCCACACGTCCCCCAACGCCTCTCTCGCCGCCAACATCGCCAAGGGCGGCACCGCCACGAGGTGCGTGGGCCGCCATCCACAGGCGGAGCGGCTGGCGCTGGCCGCGGCGCGTGTCCTGGGCCTGGACATCGCCGGGGTGGATCTGCTGTTCACCGCCGAGGGCTCCTACACCATCTGCGAGGTCAACGCCGTCCCGGGCTGGCGCCCGGAGGCGACCGAGGTCGTCGCTCCCGCGATCGCGGCCCTCGTCGACGACCGGCTGTCCGCCACGGTGGGCACGGCCTCGCCGGTGACCTGAGCGCGCGGTGTCGGTGCCGCCGTGTCCTGGCCGCCGGTCACGAGAGTTCCGTCCGGTGGACGAGAGGCGGAAGGTGGTGCGGGAACGCGGCCAGGAGTTCCCTCGTGTAGGGGGCGGCCGGTGAGTCGAAGACGGTGTCCCTCGGGCCCGTCTCCACCAGTTCGCCCTGCTTCAGGACCGCGATGCGGTCGCAGAAGTGCCGCACCACCGCCAGGTCGTGGGAGATGAAGAGCAGCGACAGGCCGAGCTCCTCGCGCAGGTCCATCAGGAGGTTCAGGACCTGTGCCTGGACCGACACGTCCAGTGCCGACACCGGCTCGTCGGCGATGACCAGACGCGGCCGGACGGCCAGCGCACGGGCGATGCCGATGCGCTGACGCTGACCGCCGGAGAACTCGTGCGGACGGCGGGAGAGGTGCGACGGCGACAGGCCCACCTGCTCCAGGAGCTCCGCCGCCCGCTTCCGGCGTTCCGTCCGGTCCAGGTCCGTGTGGATGCGCAGCGGCGTGGTGACGATCTGCTCCACCGTGTGGCGCGGGTTCAGCGACGCGTACGGGTCCTGGAAGACCAGCTGGACCTCCCGGCTCAGCGCCCGGCGCAGCCGGGTGTCCGTCGCCGCCCCGGAGACGTCCCGGCCGTCGAAGCGGACCTCCCCGCCGGCGGGCCGGCGCAGGCCGGCGAGGACGCGCGCGATGGTGGACTTGCCCGAGCCGGACTCGCCCACCAGGCCCAGGGTCTCCCCGCGTGCCACGTGCAGGCTCACGCCCTTCACCGCGGTGTGGGGGCGACCGCGACGGCGGCCCGGGTAGTCGACGCGCAGCTCGCGCACCTCGGCCAGGACCCCGGGATCGGGGGCGACGCGGAGGCGGCCCGGGTAGTCGACGCGCAGCTCGCGCACCTCGGCCAGGACGCCGGGATCGGGGGCGACGCGGAGGCGGGCCCCGGTGCGTGGCTTCGGCTCCGGGTCGTCGACCGTGGGGAGCCGGGTGCCGGGGACGGTGTCCAGGGTGGGAGCCGCTCCGATGAGGGCCTTGGTGTAGGGGTGGGCGGGGGCGGCCAGGAGGCGGTCGGTCGGGCCCTCCTCGAGCGCCTCGCCGTCGCGCATGACCAGCATGCGGTCGCAGGTCCTCGCGACCACGCCCACGTCGTGGGTGATGAGGAGCATCGCCGTCCCGGCCTCCGACCGGAGTTCGCGGATCAGGTCGAGCACCTGGTGCTGGACTCGGGCGTCCAGTGCCGTGGTGGGTTCGTCGGCGATCAGGACGCCCGGATCGTTGACGAGCGCCATGGCGATCACGACGCGCTGGCGCATGCCGCCCGAGAGCAGGTGGGGGTGGTCCGAGGCGCGGGCGGCCGGGATGCCCACCCGTTCCAGCATCGCCGTCGCCCGCTCCAGCGCCTCCTTGCGGCCGGCCCGTGGGTGGTGGACGCGGTACGCCTCCGCCACCTGGGCGCCGATCGTGTGGTAGGGCGACAGCGCGTCCAGGGCGTCCTGGAAGACCATCGCGACCCGGGCGCCCCTGATCCGCCGCAGGGCGCGTTCGGGTGCGCCGACCAGTTCGAGGCCGTCGCCGCCGAGTCGGACGCTGCCCCGGACCAGGGTGCGCGCCGGGTCGTGGAGGGCCAGGGCGGCCAGGCCGATCGTCGACTTGCCCGAGCCCGACTCCCCGACGAGGCCCAGGACCTCGCCCGGTGCCACGTCGAAGGAGACGTCCCGCACGGCCGGGACCGGGCCGTGCGGCGTCCGGAAGGTGACCGCCAGGTCGCGCACGCTCAATGCGGGTCGATCGCTCATGCGAGCCTCACTCGGGGATCCAGCCAGGCCACCACCAGGTCGGCCACGGCCACGAACACGACGACGAAGAACGCGGCCACGAGGACGGTGCCGACGACCGTGGGCAGGTCGTTGCCGGTCACCGCGTCCACGGCCAGCTTGCCGACGCCGCCGAGACCGAACACGGTCTCGGTGATGAAGGCGCCGCCGAGCAGCGCCCCGACCTCCAGGCCGAGCAACTGCACCAGCGGGCCGGCCGCTCCCCGCGCCGTGTACGTGAGGTGGGTGCGCAGGGTGCCCAGGCCCTTGGCGCGGGCCGTGCGGACGTATCCGTGGTGCATGGTCTCCAGCATCTGTGAGCGGGTCAGCCGGGCGTAGACGGCGGCGTTGACGAAGCCGAGGACCAGCCAGGGCAGGACCAGGCCCAGGGCCCACCGGCCGGGCCCCTCGGTGAAGGGGACGTAGCGCGGGGGCGCGAACAGGCCCGTGGAGTAGACGAGCAGGAACAGGACCACATAGCCGAGGAAGTAGATCTGGACGCTGGCACCCAGCAGGTTCAGGCCGGACAGCAGTCGATCGGTCGCCCTGCCCCGGCGCAGCGCCGCGGCCAGGCCCGAGCCGACGCCGAGGACCAGGATCACCGCGAGGGCGCCGACCGCGATCGAGACGGTCACCGGGAGGCGGTCCTCGATGGCGGCGAGCACCGGCTGGTGGAGGGTGTAGGAGTAGCCGAGGCACGGGGCCGGGCAGGGGATCGGGGTGCCGTCGACGTCCACGATGGTGCGGCCGGTGACGATCCCCCCGACGTAGTCGGTGAACTGGGTGACGATCGGCTGGTCGAGGCCCATGCTCGTGCGCACGGCCGCGAGCTGTGCGGAGGTGCACCTGGGGCCACAGGCGATCAGGGCGGGGTCGGAGGGGGCGGCGTGGAAGAGCCCGAAGGCCGTGGCGGTGATCGCGACGAGCACCGCCACGGCCTGCGCGACCCTCTTGAAGAGGTATCGGGTCATGGTCGCAGGAGGTCAGGAGTTCTTGACGTACACGTCGGCCAGGGCGGTGACGCCGTAGATCGGGTGGATGGCGGCGCCGCCGATCCTCTCGCCGCGGAACTGCGAGACGCTCTTGTAGAGGAACGGCACCAGGGGGACGTCCTTCATGACCGTCGTCTCCAGGGCGATCAGCTCCTCGGCCTTCTTCTGGGCGTCGCCGATCTTCGCGATGCGGGCCAGCTCCGCGTCCACCCGCGGGTTGGCGTACCGGATGGTGTTGGACACGGCGTCCAGGTGGCTCTCGTAGCCGAGGGGGAGCAGGGTCGACGGCGTCGGCCAGTCCACGGAGTTGGTGGACAGGAACAGGTCGTAGGGGCTGTCCTCACCGCCGAAGACCTGGTCGTTGAAGGCGCCGGGCTGAAGGCCCTTCAGCACGAGCGTGATCCCCGCCTTGGCGAAGGCGTCGGCGAGGACCTGGGCGACCTGGTCGTCCGCCGGGCTGTCGGTGGGGTACGCGTACGTCAGCTTGGTGACCTTCGTCTCCGCCCTGGCCAGGTGTTCCTTGGCCTTGGCGATGTCGCCGGCGGGGGAGACGGGGTAGAGGTCGTACTTCTTCCAGCCGACGACGGCCGGAGAGGAGAGGGTGGTCGCGAAGTCGCCGGCGTAGCGGCCGCCGAGGACCTGGCGGGCCTGCTCGCGCGGGAAGAGGTAGTGGATGGCCTTGCGGACCTCGGGATCGGTGACCCGGTCGTTCCTGATGTACAGGTCCTGGGTGTAGGCGCCCTTGCTGCCGGAGACGACGAGCTCGCGCTTGGCGGGCTCGCGTTCGACCGTCGAGATCAGCTCCGGGGGCAGTTGGTCCTTGGTGGTGAGCGTGGTCGCACCGGTGCCCTGGCCGGTGAACACCTCCTGGGCGGTGTTGAGGGCCTCCTTGCCGAAGGTGAACTCGAAGCGGTCCGGGTAGGCGTGCCGGATCGAGTCCGTCTCCGGCTTCCAGTACGGGTTGCGCTCCAGGGTGAGGCTCTGGTTCTGCTTGTGCTCGACGATCCTGTACGGCCCGGTGGCGAAGGGCTTCACGTCGTAGCCGGTGCCGGTGTCCTTGTCCTCGCGGACCGGTGAGGAGGAGGACTGGGCGGCCATGTACGGCACGTCGGACTGCGGCTCGGGGAAGTGGAAGACGATGGTCTTGTCGTCGGGCGTCTCGATCGCCTTGAGGTCGCCGTCCTTCTGGGGGCCGCCGTACTTCTTCACCGCCTCGGTGAGGTCCTTGGTGCCGGTGAGCCAGGGCTGCCAGTAGGCGGGGCCGACCTCGAAGCCGGGCGCGAAGGTGCGCTCGATGCCGTACTTGACCTGCTGGGCGGTGATGGGCTTGCCGTCCTCCCAGGCGATGCCGTCCTTCAGGCGGTACGTCCAGGTGCGGCCTCCGTCGGAGGAGGTGCCGGTGTCGGTGGCGAGGTCGCCGACCAACCGGGGCCTGCCGTCGACGATCTGGTACTGCGTCAGCTGCCGTCCCCACAGCAGGGAGGTGCTGTAGCGCTCCCCGGCGTAGATCTTCTGCGGGTCGAGGTGCGGGAAGTCCGCCTGGTTGGCCACGGTGACGGTGCCGCCCCTGCGGGCACCGGGGATCTCGGGGGCGGGGCCCCGGCTGTCCTTGGCGGTGCCGAGGGTGGTGGTCAGGCGCTGGCCGCTCTTGGCGGCGGTGCTGTTCCTGCCCTGCCCGGCGCCTGTGCCGGCGCCCGCACCCGCGGAGCACGAGCACAGCAGCAGGGCGGCGGTGGTGGCGAGGGCCGGTACGGCTGCGGCGCGCAGGGTGATTGCGGGCATGACGAACTCCATGGTGTGGTGCGGGTGTTGCCGATGAGGGTGGAGGGAGGTGCGGGGCTCAGCGGAGGGTGTGCGGGTCGAGCGCGTCCCGCACGGCGTCGCCGAGGAGGTTGAAGGCGAGGACGAAGACGAGGAGCGAGGCGCCGGGGAAGACCATGTAGGTGGGGTCGTCGTGGAAGACGTCGGCGCCCCGGGAGATCATGCGGCCCCAGTCGGGGATGGGCTCGTTGATCCCGACCCCGAGGAAGGACAGCGCGGCCTCGGTGGTGACCATCGCGGGCACGGCGAGGGTGAGGTGCACGAGGACCGGCGCCCAGACGTTCGGCAGCAGCTCGCGGAACACGATGTGCCGCCGGCTCGCGCCGAGGGCGCGGGCCGCCTCGACGAACTCCCGCTCGCGCAGGGAGCGTACGGCCGTGCGCAGCACCATCGCGAGTGGCACCCAGCCGAAGGCGGAGAAGACCAGGATGAGAACGGTGAACTGCATCCAGGCGGGTTCGTTCTCGTCGGGTGCGACGAAGCGGGTCTGGATGACCGGGCCCAGCGTGAGCAGGAACAGCAGGCTCGGAAAGGCGAGCAGGACGTTGCACACGAAGGTGAACGCCCGGTCGGCGAGCCCGCTGAGATAGCCCACGGCCACTCCGACGACGACGCCGATGACGGCGACGACGGCGGCCGAGGTGAAGGCGATCAGCAGCGAGGTGCGGATGCCGTAGAGGAGTTGGGCGAGGACGTCGCGTCCGAGGCCGGGCTCGATGCCGAACCAGTGCTCGGCCGAGATGCCGCCGTTGGGCAGCAGGGGCAGGCCCTCCGGACTCAGGAGGCCGGTCACGTTCTGGCCGTAGTGCTCGGTCGGGTTCTTGCCGTAGAGGGCGGTGACCAGGGGCGCCACGAGGGCGAGGAGCACGAAGAACCCGACGACGTGGAACGAGACGATCCCGACCCGGTCACGCCGGAACGCGTCCACCACCGATACCGCTGCCACGCTGCCGCACTCCTGCTCGTTCGGGGCGCGCCGACTGTGGGGGAACGCCCTGGTCCACATCCGGAGAAGGGGTCACCGCTCCGGACATCGAGCATTAGATCGAAAGATCGACACGGCTGCAATGTGCCAGATTTGAAGGTTTGTTAAGGGTATTGCCTTGGATGTCTAGAGTGTTGCCCTGTTCATCTCGATGCAATGAAAATGCTCACCAATCACCGCCAATCGCCCGAAGGGGGGAGACGGGCATCACAGCGCGGTCCCCTCGCCGGCTCCGCGGCGCACACGGGGCGGTGTGCCGCCTCCGGCGGTCTCCTTTCGCTCGCGTTGCGGAATTCCGTGCCGGCGTGTCGCCGTGTGTCGCGGGTCCGTCCTTCTCGTGAAGAGCCGGGCGGCAAATGCGTCATGACCGGTCGAATCCCCTTATGTCTCGCGTGACATGTGCGCGACGGGCTGCGAATGTCCCTGCCCAGCAAGGCAGTCCGCCTCGAACGGGTGGGCGGCGATCCCGCCCGACTCCCCACGTACCCCTGGAGAAACCACATGTCCTCGCTTTCCTCCGCCGGTGGCTCGGCACGACGTCTCGCCCTCACCTCCGGTGCCGTCGTCCTCACCGGCACCCTGCTCGCGGCCGGTGCCACCACCGCGTCGGCGGGCGCCGCTCCGCAGCCCCACGACGCGGCCTCCGTCACGGCCACCGCCTCGTCGCTCGGTCTCGGAGCCAAGGAGAAGCTGGTCGTCAAGGACGTCGTCAAGGACGCCGACGGCACGGTCCACACGCGCTACGAGCGCACCTACGCAGGCCTTCCCGTCCTCGGCGGCGACCTCATCGTCCACCGCGCCGCCGACGGCGCCGTCAAGGAGGTCACCAAGGCCGTCAAGGCGGCCATCAAGGTCGCCTCGCTCACCCCGAAGCTCACTCCGACCGCCGCCAAGTCCGCCGCGGTCAAGGCCGCCAAGGCCGCACGGGCCACGGACGCCGCCACCGACGACGCCCCCCGCAAGGTCATCTGGGCCGCCGACGGCAAGCCCGCCCTCGCCTACGAGACCGTCGTCAGCGGCATCCAGGACGACGGCGTCACGCCGAGCCTGCTGCGCGTCGTCACCGACGCGAACACCGGCAAGAAGCTGTACGAGCAGCAGCTGATCGACGACATAGCCGGCGGCATCACCGCCAAGGCCGGCTCCGCGGCCGCCAAGCCGGGCAGCCCCCAGGTCGCCGCGGTCGGCACCGGAGCCAGCCAGTACAGCGGCCCCGTCCCGCTCGACTCCACCACGTCGTCGAAGGGCTTCGACCTCGTCGACACCGTGCGCGGCGGCGCGAGCGTCGTCGACCTCCAGCACCGTACGGGCGGCAAGGGCGTGCTGTTCACCGACGCGGACAACGCGTGGGGCGACGGCACCCCCGGCAACAACCAGACCGCCGCCGTCGACGCCGCCTACGGCGCCGCCAAGACCTGGGACTTCTACAAGGACGTCCTGCACCGCAACGGCATCAAGAACGACGGCCGTGCCCCGGTCTCCCGGGTCCACTACGGCAACGCGTACCAGAACGCCTTCTGGAACGACCAGTCCTTCACCATCACCTACGGCGACGGCGCGAACAACCAGCACCCTCTGACGCAGCTCGACGTGGCCGGCCACGAGTTCAGCCACGGCGTCACCTCCGCCACCGCGAACCTGACCTACTCCGGCGAGTCCGGAGGCCTCAACGAGGCCACCTCGGACATCTTCGGCACCGCGGTGGAGTGGAACGCGAACAACGCCCAGGACCCGGGCGACTACCTGCTCGGCGAGAAGATCGACATCTTCGGCAACGGCAAGCCGCTGCGCTACCAGGACCAGCCCAGCAAGGACGGCCGCGGCTCGGCCGACTACTGGAGCGCCGGCGTCGGCAACCTCAACGTGCACTACTCCTCCGGTGTCGCCAACCACTTCTTCTACCTGCTGTCCGAGGGCAGCGGCGCGAAGGACATCAACGGCGTGCACTACGACAGCCCGACCGTGGACGGCTCCACGGTCACCGGCATCGGCCGCGACAAGGCCGTGCAGATCTGGTACAAGGCGCTGACCGCGTACTTCACCTCCACCACCGACTACCACGGCGCCCGTGAGGGCACACTGAAGGCGGCCGCCGACCTGTACGGCGCGGGCAGCGCCGAGGTCCGTGCGGTGGACGCCGCCTGGGCAGGGGTGAACGTCAAGGGCTGACCCGTACGACGGTGAACACGGGTGCACAAGGGGCGGTGGCCGGGTTGCCGGCCACCGCCCCGCCGGCGCGTCGCCTCAGCTGCCGCTCCGGGTACGCCGGGCCACGCGTCCTTCCGCCCCTGGCATCCTCCGTCCTGCCCCGGCCGCCTCGCGGAAGGCGTCGAGGAGCGTGCGCAGCACCGGCCGTTCCAGGGAACCGGATCGGACCACGGCGTGGATCGCCCTGGGCGGCTCGGGGTGCCTGAGGCGGCGCACCGCGACGCCGGGATGACGGGCGCTCAGCCCGAGCCGGGGGACGAGGGTGACGCCGAGCCCGGCGGCGACGAAGCCCTGTGCGGTGGCGTAGTCCTGCGACGTGGACGCGAAGTCGGGGCTGAAGCCCGCCGCGGCGCAGGCGTCGGTGACCGGGGCGAGGCAGGGGCCGGGGGGCTCGCTGAGGACCCAGGGTTCACCTGCGAGATCGGTGAGGTCGAGCACGCGCTTGGCGGCGAGCGGATGTCCGGCGGGCAGCACCGCGCGGTACGGGTCGTCGAGCAGGTGCACGACCTGCAGGCCCCGCCGGGGCGCCTCGGCCGGCGGCCGGACGACCAGGGCCAGGTCGGCGTCGCCCTCGTACACCTCCGCCACCGCGTCGTCAGGGTCCGCCAGCCGCGGGTCGATCGCGACCGCCGGGTGCTCGCGGCGCACCCGGGCCAGGGCGGGCGCCAGCAGCGTCGGCCCGACGGAGGCGAAGTAACGGACGGTCAGCCGGCCCTCGCGCCCGGCGCGCAGATCGGCGAGCGCGGTCTCGGCCTCGGCGAGGCGCTCGCTGATGACGGCCGTGTACCGGGTGAGCAGCAGCCCGGCCTCCGTCGGCCGTACTCCCCGGCCGACCCGTTCGAGCAGCGCGATCCCCGCCTCCTTCTCCAGGGCCGTGATCTGCTGGCTGATCGCGGACGGGGTATAGCCGAGATGCGCGGCCGCCGCCGTCACCGAGCCGCTGGTGATCACGGCGCGCAGGACCTGCATACGTCTCACATCGATCATGTAGCACAGCTTAAAAGAAGTGCAGAACCTGTTTCTTGTCCTTCCGAGAAGAGTGCGGCAGCGTTCATGCCACACGGACCCATCGGGAGGCAGCGGTGAACGGCATCATGGACAGAGGCCGGACGGGGGTGCGCATCGGTGTGCTCGCCCTGCTGTGGGGCTCGACCTTCCTCTGGATCGAGGTGGCCCTGGAGGCACTGACACCGGTGCAGGTGACGTTCGCCCGGTGCCTGCTCGGGGCGGTCACCCTGCTGGCCCTCTGCCGGCTCTCCGGCCGGCGACTGCCCCGCGGCTCGGCCGTCTGGGGCCGGATCGTCGTCGCCGCCTTCTTCTGCAACGCCCTGCCGTTCGCTCCTCCTCGCCCGGCGCGGTATCCGCACCGTCGTCCTCGAACGCCACCGGGACGTCTACCCGCTCCCGCGCGCCGTCGCCACCGACGACGAGGTGCGCCGCATCCTCCAGGCCGCGGGCGTGGGCGAGGAGTTCGCCGAGATCGCCCGCCCCGCGAACGGACTTCGGCTGCTGGACGCCCGGCACCGGGTCATGGCCGAGTTCCGGCGCTCCGAACACGGCCCTCACGGCTACCCGCAGACCAGCATGTTCGACCAACCCGAGCTCGAACGACTGCTACGCGACGCCCTCGCCCGGCGCCCGGAGTGCGAGCTGCGGGGCGGTGTCGAGGTCACCGGCGTCGGCCCGGACACCACCGGCCCCGTACGGGTGGCCTACCGGGACGAGGACGGTGAGCACCACCTGTGGGCCGCGGCGGTCCTCGGCTGCGACGGCGCCGGCAGCCTCACCCGTACCGCCATCCGTGCCGCGTGGGAGGACCTGCGCTTCGAGGAACGCTGGACCGTCATCGACGTCCGCACCAAGGCCGACGTCCGCTGCTGGGAAGGCGTCGACCAGGTCTGCGACCCGCACCGGCCGGCGACGTTCATGCGCGTCGGTGAGGACCGCTACCGCTGGGAGTTCCGGCTGCAGGAAGGGCAGCCACCGGTCCGCGAACTGATCGCCCCGTGGCTGTCTCCCTCGTACGACGGGGACGTCGACGTCGTACGGGAGACGCAGTACACCTTCCGGGCGCGGGTGGCCGACCGGTGGCGCAGCGGACGGGTCTTCCTCCTCGGTGACGCCGCCCACCTCACCCCGCCGTTCGTCGGCCAGGGGCTGTGCTCGGGCCTGCGCGACGCCTACAACCTCACCTGGAAGCTGGCCCGCGTCCTGGGCCAGGGCGGCGACGAGCGCCTCCTCGACACCTACGAGAGCGAGCGCAAGCCGCACGCACGGCACGTCATCCGGCTCGCGGTCGCCATGGGCTGGGCCATGACCGGCGGCCAGGACGGCGCCGCCGCACTGCGCCGCAGGATCCTGGCCGCCGCCTGCCGCGTACCCGGCCTCACCGCGGCGGCGGGCCGTGACCTGAGTCCGCCCCTGGCCGCCGGGCCCCTCGTCCGGCGCCGCGGGCGCAGGAGCCTCGTGGGCACCCACTGCCCCCAACCGTGGGTGGCACCCGACGGCCGGCGCAGCCGCCTCGACGAACTGCTCGGCGACGGCTTCACCGTCCTGACCGCCGCCGAACCCTGGCCCTCGCTCGGCGCCCTGGCCCCCGGGCTCGGCGTTCCGGCGATCCCCGTGACCGACCTCGGTGACGGCGGCACCCTCGCCGCCTGGCTGCGCGCCGGCCGGGCGGACGCCGTCGTGCTGCGCCCCGACCGCGTCGTCATGGACGTCGTCCCGGCCGGAAGGCACGACTTCACGGACACCGCCGCCTGGGCGTCCCTCCTGCACACCACGCGCAGACCCCACCCTTCCCCACGGACCGCAGAGAAAAGCCCGCCGAGGAGCGCCACACGATGACCAGGCCGTACCCGGACCCCTTCACGACGCCCGATCCGCAGGCCGTCGCCGACAGCCGCATCATCGACTTCGCCCGCCACGCCGGCGTGGACGGCACCGACTACGCCGGCCTGCACCGCTGGTCGGTCACCGACCTGGAAGGCTTCTGGGGCGCGGTGTGGGACTACTTCGACGTCGACGCGGACACCCCGTACGAGCAGGTGCTCGTGGAGGAGCGGATGCCGGGCGCCCGCTGGTTCCCCGGCGCCACCCTCAACTACACCCACCACGCCCTGCGCAACCTCACCGACGACGCCGTGGCGGTCATCGCCCTCGACGAGACCGGCGCCGGTCACGAGGTGACCGGCGGGCGGCTGCGCGCCCAGGTGGCCTCCGTCGCCGCCGCCCTGCGCGACCTGGGCGTCGGCACGGGGGACCGCGTCGTCGGCTACCTCCCCAACACCCCGCACGCGATCGTCGCGTTCCTCGCCGCCGCCAGCCTGGGCGCCGTGTGGTCGGTCTGCGGACAGGACTACGCCCCCGAGGCCGCCGCCGACCGCTTCGCCCAGCTCGAACCCACCGTCCTGATCGCGGCCGACGGCTACCTCTTCAACGGCACCACCCACGACCGCCGCGACGCCACCCTCGAACTCGCCGGCGCGCTGCCGACGCTGAAGGCCACGCTGCTGGTGGACCACGTGGGCCTGCCGTGGCCCTCACACACGTACCCGTCACACGTGGTGCCGTGGGAGGAAGCCGCCACCCGCACCGAGCAACTCGCCTGCACACCGGTGCCGTTCGACCACCCGCTGTGGGTCGTGTTCTCCTCGGGCACCACCGGCCTGCCCAAGGGCATCGTCCACGGCCACGGCGGGGTCCTGCTCGAACACCTCAAGACCCTCGGCCTCCACTCCGACCTCGGCCCCGGCGACCGCCTCCTGTGGTACACCACCACCCACTGGATGATGTGGAACCTGGTCGTCTCCACGCTGCTCACCGGCGCCACCACGTGCACCTACGACGGCAGCCCGGCGCCGCTCGCCAAGCCCGACGTCCTGTGGGAGCTGGCCGCGAACCACCGGGTGACCGTCTTCGGCACCAGCCCCCAGTACCTGCTGGGCATGGCCAAGTACGGCATCGACCCCTCGGCGCACGAGCTGTCCTCGATCCGCGTGGTCGGCTGCACCGGCTCCGCCCTGCCGGCCTCCGCCTACCCCTGGGTCCGCCGGCACGTCGGCGAGCACGTCCTGCTCGCCTCCACCAGCGGCGGCACCGACGTCGTCTCCGGCTTCGCCGGCAGCGCCCCCAACACACCGGTCTGGGCGGGGGAGCTCTCCGCACCCCACCTGGGCGTGGCCCTGGCCGCGTACGACGCCGAGGGCCGCCCGGTCGTGGACCAGGTCGGGGAGCTGGTCGTCACCCGCCCGATGCCGTCCATGCCGCTGTACTTCTGGAACGACCCCGACGGCACCCGCTACCGCGACGCCTACTTCTCCTCCCACCCCGGCGTCTGGCGGCACGGCGACTGGATCACCGTCACCGGACACGGCTCCGTGATCGTCCACGGCCGCTCCGACAGCACCCTGAACCGCAACGGCGTACGCCTGGGCAGCGCCGACATCCACGACGTCGTCGAACGCCTCCCCGAGATCACCGAGGCCCTCGTCATCGGCGCGGAAGAGCCGGAGGGCGGCTACTGGATGCCCCTGTTCGTGGTTCTCGCCGCCGACGCGACCCTGGACGACCCGCTCCGCGAGAAGATCGAGGAGGCGATCCGGACCGGCGCCTCGCCCCGCCACGTCCCCGACGAGATCCTCGAGGTCCCCGGCATCCCGCACACCCGCACCGGCAAGAAACTCGAAGTCCCCGTCAAGCGCCTCCTGCAGGGCGCCGCGGTCGAGCAGGTCGTCAACCCGGCGGCGGTGGACGCCCCCGAACTCATCGGCCACTTCGCCCGGCTGGGCGCCGCACGCCGGGGCCGGGCGATGTGACGACCCCGGCGGTGCCGTTCGTGCGCCGGCCGGCGGCAGACCTCGGCACGCCGCCGGCCGGTGCCCGGCTCAGCGCTTGGAGATGCGGACCACGCCGGTCTCGGTGCCCTGGTAGAGGGTGCCGTCCGGGGCGGCCGTCCCCCGCATCTGGAGCGGGTTGTAGACCAGCCCGATGCCCAGGAAGGAGCTGCTCGACTGCGCACCGGTGGCCGGGTCGATGACGGAGTGGTGGTACTGGGCGAAGGTGTTCAGACCGGCGCTGCCCGTCGGCCCGGTCACGGAGACGGTGTAGATCTTCCCGTCGGCCAGGGAGAGCCGGGGCAGGGCGGCGGACTTGACCGGGCTGTTCCACACCACGGAGCACCCCGTTCCCTCGGCGTTGACGTCGATCCGGCTGAGACCGCCGTCGAAGTTCGCGGAGGACGGCCGGCTCGCCGGAGCGCCCTCGGGCAGGGCCGGGTAGGGGTAGCCGTAGGTGTTGGTGACGAAGACGCTGCGGCCGGTGGCGATGACGGCGTCCTCGGTGCCGCTGCGGGCGTACGGGGTGAGCACGGGGATCCGGCAGATCGGGTCCGGCCCGCCGGCCACCCGGTAGACGAGCAGGTTCCCGTGCGGGTCGGCGTTGTCGACGATGGTCACGTACTCGGTGCCGTCGCCGGGCCCGAAGAAGCTCGGGGTGGTGCCGGTGCCCCAGCTGAGCTGGCCGGGCTTGCGGGCCGGGCCCCGGTCGTACGGCGCCCGCCAGTCCACCACGGGGGTGCCGTCCGGGCCGGCCGACAGCAGGTAGAGCGCGTGGTCGGTGGCGACGGCGGTCCGGCCGGGGACGGTGGAGATGCTGTTCTGGACGCCCTCGCCGGTGCTGATGCTGCGCACGGCCCCGCTGCCGGTGTCCACGGTCCCGATCACCCCGCCGCTGGTAGCGAACCAGACCCTGCCCTGCCAGTCGGGGGTCAGGCCGACGATGTTGTCCCCGGCGGGGACGGCGTTGCCGAGCGGAGTGTACTCGTCGATCTGGAGGGTCCATCCGGAGCCGGCGCGGCGGTGGCCGACGCGCAGGAGGTTGTCGTTCCCGTCGACGACGACCAGCCGGTCGGCGTTGTCGAGGTAGGCGTACACGCCGCCGAAGAGGCTGCCCTTGGGCAGGGCCAGGGAGGCGAGGTCGGCTCCGGTGACGGGATCGAGCAGGTGCGCGGTCGGCGTCTGGCCGAAGATGGTGGTGCACAGCGCGATCACGTAGCCGTCGCTGCCCACGACCACGGTCGGGCAGGCCGAAGCCAGCGCCGTGCGGGAGTAGTCGACGGCGGACGTCCCTGGCCCCGGGTGGGGCGTGGTGCCGCTCGAGGCACTGTCGCCGTGCATGGTCGCGGCGCCGTTGGCCGCGGTGGCCGGGTTCTGCGGCGCCTGCGGCCCGAACCGGGAAGCCGGGTCGGCCGCGGCGGGGGCGCTGCCGAGCGCCACGGTGAGGGAGAGGGCGAGCACGGCAAGGCGCCCGCCCGTGGGCAGGGAGAACGGCATCAGGGGTCCTCGTGACTGGAGGGGGGGAGGGAGGTGCTGGGGAGGCGCTGGTGAGCGAGGAGCCGGCGGCCGGCCGCTCCGGGTACCGCGGCATCCCGGGGCCGGCCGGCTGATGGCAACGACCCACGGGGCGGCTGCCGAGGGTGCGGCCCGGCCCTTGTTTCCGGGTGGGGATGTCGCCCCCGGAACGGCTCCGGCCGCGACGCTATCCGCTGCGCCCGCGATGCGGATCCTTCCGCGGCGATCGGCCACGGACTGTTCACGCAGTTCACGTTCCCGCAGCATGCGGGCAATCCCCGGCAATCCCCGGCGGGGGCGCGGGCATCCGCCGGTGTCGCCGCCGCTCTCGCGATGGGTGTGGCGGCGGGTGTCGCGGCCGGTGTCGCGATCGGCCGTCACGGGCCGGGAACGTCCCCGCCGCGCATGATCTCGGTGAGACGGCCGCGCAGCCGGGCGAACTCGGGCGACGCCCGCAGCGCGGACACGTCGGTGCCGGGCCCCCGCGCCAGGTCCACCGGCAGCTCCGCCACCACCCGGCCGGGTCCCGCGGCCATGACCAGCACCCGAGAGCCCAGCAGCACCGCCTCCTCCGCCGAGTGCGTCACGAACAGCACCGTCGTGCCGAGCCGCCCGGCCAAGGCCCGCACCTCCTCCTGGAGCCGCTCCCGGGTCAGGGCGTCCAGCGCGGCGAACGGCTCGTCCATGAGCAGGAGTTCGGGCTCCGCGGCCAGCGCCCTGGCCAGCGCCACCCGCTGCTGCTGACCGCCCGACAGCTCCCATGTGCGCCGGTCCGCCATCCCGGGCAGTCCCACCCGCTCCAGAAGCTCGGCGATCCGGCCGGGCCGGTCGGAACGCGGCACGCCCAGCCGGGCCAGCGCGAAGGCGAGGTTCCCGCCGACCGTGCGCCAGGGGAACAGCCGGGGCTGCTGGAACACCACCCCCGCCCCCGCGCCCGGCCGGGGAAGCGCGCCCCGGACCCGGGCCCGGCCCGCGGAGGGACGTTCGAAGCCCGCGACCACGCGCAGCAGGCTCGTCTTGCCGCAGCCGGACGGCCCGACCAGGACGACGAACTCGCCCGCGTGGATCCGTACGTCCACGCCGTCGAGCGCCGTCACCGGCGCCTTCGCCGACCCGTACCGGACCGACACGCCCGCCAGCTCGACGACCGCGGTCCGCGTGTCAGGCGCGTCAGTTCGCGGCACGGCCGAGCTCCTCCACCGCGAGCGCCCGCCCGAAGACGGCGACGTCCGGCACGGAGTCGACCGCCTTCTGCCCCTTGAGGAACACGGCGGCGTCGTGCAGGTTCGCCGCGAGCTTGCCGGGGGCGCCCGGCGTGCCCAGGTAGTCGGGTCCGGTCTGCTCCTTCGCGCTGAGCAGCACCAGTTCAGACAACTGCCGCTTCGCCTCCTCCGTCGGCAGTCCGAGCTCCGCCCCGATGGACTTCGCCGCCTGGTCCGGTGCGGTACGCGCCTGTGCGACGGCCTTGTCCTGTGCCTTGATCCAGGCCGTGACCACCTCCGGGTGCCTCGCCGCGAACGCGTTCGTCACCACGCCCAGGTCGGCCGTCGGCTTGCCCTGCCCGGCCAGTTCACGGCTGGTGACGAGCACCTTGCCGTCCTTGGCCAGTTCGCTCAGCGTCGGCGTCCACACGTAGGCGGCGTCGATGTCCCCGCGCTTCCACGCGGCGAGCGCGTCCTGCGGCTGGAGGTCGATGATCTGCACGGACGCCGGTTCGACACCCGCCGCCGTCAGTGCGGCGAGCAGTGAGTAGTGGGCCGTCGACCCGAAGGGAGTGGCCACCTTCTTGCCCACCAGGTCCTTCACCGAACCGATCCCGCGCTTGGCGACGAGCGCCTCGTTGTCCCCGATCAGGTCGTGGATCCACACCACCTTGTACGGGATGTTCAGCGGAGCGGAGAGCCCCTTGGTGACGGGGCTCGATCCGGCCAGACCCAGGTCGACCGACCCGGCGATGACGGCCGTGTTGACGTCGCCACCGGACTCGAACTTCACCCATTTCACGTCGACGTCGGGCAGGGCCTTCTCCAGCAGCCGCTGGTTCTTCACCACCAGGTCGGCGTTGGGTATCGCCTGGTAGGCGATTCGTACGGTGGTCCGCCCCGAGGATCCGCCGGCCGCGTCGCCGTCACCTGCGCAGGCGGTGGCGACGGAGGCCGTCAGGGCGACGGCCGCGGTGAGCAGGAGGGTGCGGCGGGACAGACGTGCGGGCATGGACGATCTCCGGTCTGAGGTCGGACGAGAAGGAAGACGAAGGAAGGCGAAGGAAGGCGAAGGAAGGCGAACGGATCAGGGAGGGACGAGGGAGGAAGGGGGTCGCGAGAGGAAGGGGCCGCGAGAGGCGGGGGATCAGGAGGAGGAGAGCGGGGGATCGGGAGGAGCGAGAGGCGGGGGATCGGGAGGAGGAAGAGCGGGAGAGCGGGAGGAGGAAGAGCGGGGATCAGGCGCGGCCGCGCCACGGCACGGCGATCCGCTCGACGAGCCTCAGCAGCGCGTCCAGCACGATCCCGGACAGACCGATGGCGAGGATGCCCGCGATCACCAGCGCGGTCTGGTTGTAGCGCTGCGCGTCGCGGATCATGCCGCCGATGCCGGGCACACCGTTGATGGTCTCCGCAGCGACGACCGAGGTGTAGGCGACTCCGACGGCGATGCGGACACCGGTGAGGATCTCGGGCAGCGCGGAGGGCAGCCGAACGGACAGCAGCAGCGCCGTCGGCCCCGACCCCAGCGCCCGAGCCGCCTCGACGAGCTGGCCGGGCACCGTGCGGACGGCCGCCGCGGTGGCCGCGGCGATCGGCGGCAGGGCCGCGATGACCAGCAGCCAGATCTTCGGGGCCTCGTCGATGCCGAACCAGATGACGAGCAGCGAGAGGTACGCCAGCGGCGGCAGCGTCCGCAGGAACGTCACGGCGGGCTCCAGCACGACGGCCAGCGGCCGGACCGTACCGATCAGCAGCCCCAGCGGCACCCCGGCCAGCACGGCGTACGCGGAGCCGGTGCCGATCCTGCCCAGGCTGACGCCCAGGTGCTCGACCAGCAGATGGCCGCCGTAGCCGCGCACCCCGTCGTGGACCGTGGAGGCGAGGACGAACTGCCGCCACACGTCGCCGGGCGAGGGAACCAGGACCCGCGGCCACACCTCGGCGGAGACCACCGCCTGCCAGGCGGCGAGGAGCACGGCGAGGGCGACGAGCCGCAGCCCGCCCCATCGGAAGGCCTCGCGCAGGCGGACCCGCCGGGAGGAACCGGCCACGGCCACGGTGCCGCTACCGCCACCGGCCGCTTCGGGGGCGGGTTGCGGGAGCCGGTCCGGACCGGACGCCGCCGACGTCGTCGTGGGAGTGGTCACAGGGCTTCCGTCCCGGTCAGGGCACGCAGCCGCGGGGCCACTTCCTCGCCGACCCGGTACGCCTCTTCGAGGTGCGGGTACCCGGAGAGGACGAACTCGTCGATGCCCAGGGCGCGGTACTCGGCGAGCCGCGCGGCCACCTCGTCGTGCGAGCCGACCAGCGCGGTCCCGGCGCCCTCGCGGACCAGGCCGATGCCCGCCCACAGGTTCGGCGCCACCGTGAGGCGGGCGGCGTCCGCGACCCCGCCGTGCAGCGCGGTCATCCGGGCCTGCCCGGTGGAGTCCATCCCGGCGAACCGCTCCTGGCTCGCCCGTACGGACTCGGGGTCGAGCCCGGCGAGGATCCGGTCCGCCTCGGACCAGGCCTCGGCGGCGGTGTCCCGGCTGATGACGTGCAGCCGCAGGCCGAACCGGACGGTGCGGCCGGCCGCCCGGGCCCGTTCGCGCAGCCGGGTGAGGCGTGCGGCGACGGCGGCGGGCGGCTCGCCCCACAGCAGTTGTACGTCGGCCTGCCGCGCGGCGACCTCCTCGGCGGCGGGGGAGGCCCCGCCGAAGTACAGGGGCACCGGGTGGCGCAGTTCCGGATCGGTGAGCCGGGCGCCCGCGATCCGCAGGTGCTCCCCGTGGTGGTCGGCCGTCTTGCCGTCCAGCAGGGTGCGCAGGACCGTCATCACCTCCTCGGTCCTGGCGTACCGCGCGTCGTGCTCCAACCAGTCCCCGTACGCCCGCTGTTCGGCGGGATCGCCACCGGTCACCACGTTGAGCGCGAGCCTGCCTCCCGCGAACCGGCGGAAGGCGTCGGCCTGCTGGGCGAGCAGTGTCGGACTGGCGAATCCGGCGCGGAACGCCACCAGGAACCCGATCCGGGTGGTGTGCTGCGCGAGCGCGGCGGTGAGGATCCAGGGATCCACGCAACCGAGCCCCACGGGCGTGAGCAGCGAGTGGAACCCGGCCTGCTCGGCGGCGCGGGCCACCTGGGCCAGGTACGGGATGTCCGCGGGCCGCCGGGTGGCGGATCCGGTGCGGCCCTGGACGGCGGTCACACCGCCGGGGTCGCGGCCGTCCCCGCCGGTGGGCAGGAACCAGTGGAGCAGGAGGGGGTTTTCCGGCATGAGGGGGCCTCGTCGAAGCAGCAGCACGGCACGTGCCGCCACCGAGGGGAGCTGACACGTGTCCGTTGAGCAGTGGGAAAGACGGAAGGGGCGCGCGAGGGTGCGCTCGGTCGTTCCGTGCGGGATCAGGAGCGGCGGACCGCGTAGGCCTCAGCGGGCCTGCGGGTCAACAGCCGCGCGCACGAAGGGAATCGGCCCGACACAGCATGGTCGAAACACGCAGCAGATCCACGTGACGACGCGATACGAGTACGGGGGCCATGGCCGCATCCTGTCGGGGCGGCTCCGGAGCGCGCAAGCGTCGTCCGTATGCCGGACCGTCCCGTCCCGCTTGCCGAGACCAGCCCGCGGCCGCGGCGGCCGTTCGAGGCCACGGCCTATGAGGTGGACGCACCGGCGGTGAGCAGCGGGAGGAGGCGGTCGGGGGTCAGGGGGAGGGCTCGCAGGCGGACGCCGCATGCGTGGTGCACGGCGTTGGCGATCGCCGCCGCCGTGCCGACGATGCCGATCTCCCCGATGCCCTTGCTGCCCATCGGGTTGAGGTGGGGGTCGTGTTCGTCCAGCCAGTGTGCCTCGATGTCCGGCACGTCCGCACAGACAGGGACGTGGTAGGAGGCCAGGTCCTGTTCGCGGAAGTCGCCGAAGACGAGGTCCATGGTGCTGTGTTCGGTGAGCGCCATCCCGAGCCCCATCGTCATGCCGCCGATGAACTGGGAGCGCGCGGTGCGCGCGTTGAGGACCCGGCCCACGGCGTAGACGCCGAGGAGCCGGCTCACCCGGACCTCGCCGGTGACGGTGTCGACGCGGACCTCGGCGAAGTGGGCGCCGAAGGCGTGGCGGGCGTACGGGGACGGCCGCCTCGCCTCCTCGTCCGTGTCCGCCTCGACCGTGACGCCCTCGGGCGGCAGCGGACGACCGGGGTCGGCGGCCAGGCTCGCGCGCAGCGCGGCACAGGCCTTGTGCACGGCCCAGCCCCAGGACGCGGTCCCGGAGGAGCCGCCGGCGACGGGGGCGTCGGGCAGTCGGCTGCTGCCGAGTTCGACGCCCACGGAGTCCAGCGGGGCGCCGAGGGCGTCGGCGGCGATCTGGGCGAGGACGGTCCGCGCCCCGGTGCCGATGTCGGTGGCGTCGACGCGGACGACGAAGCGGCCGTCCGGGCCGGCGTGGGCGGAGGCGCGGGACGGGCTCAGGAGCACGGGATAGGTGGCGGCGGCGACGCCGGTACCGCTCAGCACGTCCCCGTCCCGCCGGACGCCGGGGCGCGGGTCCCGGTCGGCCCAGCGGAACCGGCGCGCGCCGTCCCGCAGGCAGGCGGCGAGGCCCCGGCTGCTGAACGGTTTGCCGCTGTCGGGCTCGGTGTCGGGTTCGTTGCGCAGCCGGAGCTCCACCGGGTCGACGCCCACCGCGTCGGCGAGTTCGTCCATGGCCGCTTCGAGGGCGTACATCCCGGACGCCTCGCCGGGGGCGCGCATCCACGACGGGGTGGGCACGTCCAGGGCGACCACCCGGTGGGTGGTGCGGCTGTGGGGTGAGGTGTACATGGTGCGGGCCGGGACGGCGGCCTGTTCGACGAACTCCTTCACCGTGGACGTCTGGGTGACCACGTCGTGGGCGAGGGCCGCGATCGTTCCGTCGGCGGCGGCGCCGATGCGGACGCGCTGGATGGTGGGCGCGCGGTGCCCCACGGTGGCGGGCAGCTGACGGCGCGGCAGGGCGAGCCGGACGGGCCGGCCGGTGTGCCGGGCGGCCATCGCCGCGAGGACGGCCGGCGGCCGGGGGGTGCCCTTGGAGCCGAAGCCACCGCCCACATAGGCCGAGACCACGGTGACCTTCTGCGGGGGCAGCCGGAACAGGCGCGCGAGGACGTCCCGTACGGTCGTCGCGCCCTGGCTGGAGTCGTACACGGTCAGGCCGTCGTCGTCCCACCAGGCCGTGGCGGCGTGCGGCTCCATCGGGTGGTTGTGCAGGGCGTCCAGGGTGTAGGTGGCGTCGACGCGGACCGGTGAGGCGGCGAAGGCGGTGTCGAAGTCGCCACGCTCGCGTACGGCCGGGTGGCCGCCGTTGGCCTTCTCGGGAGTGTAGAGCCGCGGGTGGTCGGCGCTCAGCCGGACGTCGTGCTCGCTCGGCGCGTAGTCGATCCGCAGCGCGTCGGCAGCGGCGCGGGCGTTCTCGGGCGTGTCGGCGACCACGACGGCGACGAGCCAGCCCCGATGGGGGACGCGGTCCTCCTGGAGCAGCGCGAGCGTCGGGTCGTCGGCGTCGCCGAGACGCGGGGCGTTCTCGTGGGTGAGGACGGCGTGTACGCCGGGGCGCCGCAGGATCTCGTCGGAGTGGACGGCGGTGACCCGCCCGCGGGCGACGGTCGCGGGCACCGGACAGGCGTGGAGACAGCCGGGCGGCGTCCGGTCGACGGCGTAGCGGGCCTCGCCCGTCACCTTCTGGCGGGCGTCACGCCGGACGGCCGCCGGGGGCCGCGCGGTCACGGGTTCGTGGCGGGTCATGGCGTGGTGCCTCCTCCGGTCGGCGTACGGCGGGGTGTGCGCGGTCGGACGTCCGGCGGGCGGACGGATGCCGGGCGAGCGGGGCGACGCCGGACAGGGCGTCGGGGGAGAGCGGGCAGCCGGGTGCGGGCGCGCGGTGGGCGTCGCCGGACGGGCGGGGGCGAGCCGGGCTGCTCACGGGCGGGCGGGGGTCGGGCCGGGGGCGTCACGGGGCGGCCGTGGCGGCGCGGGACGCGAGGTCGCCCAGGAGGCGCACGGCGAGGTTGCGGGCCAGCGGCACCTTGAAGCCGTTGTCGCGCAGGGGCTCGGCGGCGGCGAGTTCGGCGTCGGCGGCCCGCCGGAAGGTCTCGCTGGTGGCCGGCGCGCCCCGCAGCACCTCCTCCGCCGCCCGCGCCCGCCAGGGCTTGTGGGCCAGACCGCCGAAAGCGAGCGCGGCGTGCCCTACCCGGCCGTCCTCGACGGTCAGGACGAGGGCTGCGGAGGCGAGCGCGAAGGCGAACGAGGTGCGGTCGCGGGCCTTGCGGTAGGCGCTGAGCGCGCCGGCCGGCGGCGCGGGGAGCCTGACGCCGGTGATGAGTTCGCCGGGCGCGATGACGGTGTCCAGGTCCGGGCGGTCGCCCGGCAGCCGGTGGAAATCGGCGACGGGCACCGTCCGCTCGCCGTCCGCCCCGCTCAGCCGGACCTCCGCGTCGAGGGCGGCGAGGGCGACGGCCATGTCCGAGGGGTGGGTGGCGACACAGTGGGCGGAGTGGCCGAGGACCGCGAGGTCCCGGTGGACGCCCTCACGGGCGGGGCAGCCGGAACCGGGCAGCCGCTTGTTGCACGGCGTCGACGTGTCCTGGAAGTAGGGGCAGCGGGTGCGTTGGAGGAGGTTGCCTCCCGTGGTGGCCGCGTTGCGGAGCTGGGGAGAGGCGCCGGCCAGCAGGGCCTGGGAGAGCACGGGGTAGCGGGTGCGCACGTCGGGGTGGGCGGCGACGTCGCTGTTGCGCGCGGTCGCCCCGATCAGCAGGCCGCCGTCGGGGGTCTCGGTCACGCCGTCGAGGGGCAGGGCGCCGAGGTCGACGAGCAGCGGCGGGCCGGTGACGCCCAGCTTCATCAGGTCGACGAGGTTGGTGCCGCCCGCCAGGAAGCGGGCGCCGGGGTGGGCCGCGAGGTGCGCGAGGGCCTCCTCGGTGCGTTCGGGGCGCACGTACGCGAAGGGCTTCACCGTGCGACCTCCTCGATCGCGGCCACGATGTTCGGGTAGGCGCCGCAGCGGCAGATGTTCCCGCTCATGCGTTCCCGGATCTCGTCCGGTGTGAGCGGGACGGGCTCACCGGGCCGTCGTTCCGGCGGAGTCGCGTGCGAGGGTTCGCCGCGCGCCGCCTCGTCCAGCAGGGCCACGACCGAGCAGATCTGGCCCGGTGTGCAGTAGCCGCACTGCAGGGCGTCCCGGGCGACGAACGCCTCCTGGACCGGATGGAGGCGCTCGCCGTCCGCGAGTCCCTCGACCGTGGTGACGGAACGGCCCGCACACGCGACGGCGAACAGCAGGCAGCTGTTCACGCGCCGGTCGTCCAGGAGCACGGTGCAGGCACCGCACTGCCCGTGGTCGCAGCCCTTCTTGGTGCCGGTGAGGTCGAGGTGGTCGCGGAGCGCGTCCAGCAGAGTCGTCCGGTGGTCCAGGGTGAGCGAGCGGTCCGTTCCGTTGACGCGCAGCGTCACCGTGGACGCGCGCTCCGGCAGGGTCTGGTCCACCGGTCTTCCTCCTCACCTCGGGGTCTTCGCCGACGCGCGCTCGACGTCCGCCGCGTGGCGGTACGTGGGCGGGCCCGACCGACGGGGTCGCCGCTCGACACGCTCGCCGGCCTGTCCCCACGCGGATGCGGACTCGTGTGGGTCGGCGCGGCCATCCGTACGCGCCTGCGTCGACGCTATGCGAGGACCGCCTCCCCCGCCTCCTGCGAACCAAGCGCACGGAGCTGTGGAGTGTCCGGAAAGCACCGGCCACCGCGAGCGGGCGTGGCCGTGACCGCCGTCCGCCGCCTAGGCACGGTCCACGGCTTCGTCTCGCGGCGGGGCGGACCCCGTGCGGTGGATCGCGACCACGGCCGCGTCGTCGTCGGGGTGGGCGTGGACGTGGGCCAGCAGGTCGGCCCTGAGACGGCGCAGGAGTTCCTCGGGGTCGTCCGTGGTCCACTGCGGCACGCGCTCGGCCAAGGGGTAGAAGCGTCCGTCGGCGTTGCGCGCCTCGATGACGCCGTCGGTGTAGAGGAGCATCGTGTCGCCGGCCTCGAACGGGAACGTCTGGACGTCGTACTCGACGATGCCGAAGGCCCCGCCGAGCCCCACGGGGAGGTGGCTCGCCTCGGCCACGAGCGGGAGGAGCCGGTCGCCGCGGAGGACGAGCGGTGGCGGGTGGCCGCAGCTGATGAGGTGGACGACCGGATCGTGGTCGGGGATGTCGAGCAGGATGGCCGTGGCGAAGTCCTCGGCGGTGTCCTGCTCCGTCTGTGACCGCCACTGGCTGGTGTCCCAGCGGAAGGCGGCGTCCAGGTGGACGGCGAGGCGGGGAAGGGTGGCCTGACGGTGGGCGGCTGCTCGGAAGGCACCCAGCAGCAGGGCCGTGTTGCTGATGGCGCCCAGACCACTGCCGCGCACGTCGCCGATGAGGAGCCGGGTGCTGTGGTGGGCGGTGCGTGCGGCCGCGTACAGGTCTCCGCCCAGCTCGGCCTCCTTCTCGGCGGGGATGTACAAGCCGGCGATCCGCAGCGGGCCGGCGCGTGCGGGCAGCGGCTGCAGCAGCACCCTCTGGGCCGCCTCGGCCACCGACTGCACGTGGTGCAGCTGCCGCTCGCGTCGGCCCCGCAGCACGCAAAGGGTGACACAGGCGGCCGAGACGACGATCAGGGCAGCGATCTGCGCCTGGATGTTGGCGGTGCCCGAGACACCCCTGAGCGCGCCGATCAGCACCTGGGCCGCCACCGCGAGAGCTCCCATGGCCGCCGTTGTGCGGGGGCCGGCGAGCGCCACCGTGATCGCGGGCGCCGCCACGAGCAGGGGGCCGAGGTGGACGTGCGGGGGAGACAGTACGTCCACCAGGCACACGGTGACGATCAGCCCGAGCGGGATCACCAGCAGCGCGGGCGCGTGCCCCGGCTGCCAGGAACGCCGGGCGTCCAACCATGCTCGAAGGGCCATGCCCCAAGCCTTCCACCTGCCTGCGCACGGCGAGGACGCGGCGCTCCGGGGGACGCTGTCCGTGGTGGTGCGGGACGGGACGGGAACCCGGCAGCACGTCCAGTCCATCTTCGCCGGGGTACGCCTGTTCGATGCACCCCTGCGATGCCGGTGCCGTCGCGCGACGAGGGGGCCCAGCGGCCTTCCCGCGGCGCCCGTTCCGGAACGAAGCAGTCGGACCCACCGTTCACGTGCGGTTCGGCTAACCTCCTTCCTCGTGGACCAGTTGACCGCCGAAGACCCGCCGCACATAGGGCCGTACCGGCTCATCGCCCGCTTAGGAGCGGGCGGCATGGGCCGCGTCTACCTCGCCCGCTCCGAAGGCGGGCGCACCGTCGCGGTCAAGGTCGTGCAGACCGAGTTCGCCCAGCACGCCGAATTCCGCGCGCGGTTCGCACGCGAGGTCACCGCCGCGAAGCGGGTCGGCGGAGCCTGGACCGCGGCCGTGCTCGACGCGGACACGGACGCGGAGACGCCCTGGGTCGCGACGCAGTACATTCCCGGACCCGATCTGCACGCCGTCGTGGCCGAGCGGCACGGCCCGTTGCCCGAGCAGTCGGTGCGGGTCCTGGCCAACCGGCTCGCGCTCGCCCTGCGGGCCGTCCACGAGGCAGGCCTCGTCCACCGCGACCTCAAGCCGTCCAATGTCCTGGTCACCGTCGACGGGCCCCGGGTCATCGACTTCGGCATCGCCCGGGCGCTGGACAGCATCAGCGGGGACAGCCTGCAGACCCGCACCGGCATGGTGATCGGATCGCCCGGCTTCATGTCGCCCGAGCAGGTACGCGGGCTCCACGTCACCGCCGCCTCCGACGTGTTCTCCCTGGGTTCGGTCCTCGCCTACGCCGCCACGGCACGCCAGCCCTTCGGGGCGGCCGGCAACGGGCTGCACGCCCAGTTGTTCCGGGTCGCCGAGGAAGAGCCCGACCTGGACGGGCTGCCGGAGACGCTCCTCGAACTCGTCAGGGCGTGCCTCCGGAAAGACCCGGCCCGACGCCCCACGCCGGAGCAGATCGCCGCCGGCACCGCCACGGACCTCGCCGACGAATGGCTGCCAGGCGCGCTGCTCGGTCAACTGGGTCGGCACGCGGCACAGTTGCTGGACTTCGATCCGCTGCGCCCGCACACGGCCCTCGTGACGGGCCGGGCTCCCGCCCCGCCGGCTCCCACCCCGCCGGCGCCTGCCCGGCCCGAGCCCACGCCCCGGGCCGTGCACGCGCCCGCCGCACCTGAGCCCGTGCAAGCGCCCGCCGCACCTGAGCCCGTGCACGCGCCTGCCGCGTCCCCGTCGGACGCGCTCGCGTACGCGCCCACGGTGGGGCCGGGATACGACGGGACGGCACGCCCGCACGTTCCCGCCCAGACCACGGAACGGCGGCGGCGCCCGGCCGTCGTGGCGGGGACGGCGGCCGTCGTGGTGCTCGTCACCGTCGGCGGCCTGCTCGCGCTCCGCCCGTGGCGGGGCGGGGCGGGGGAATCACCGTCGCTGAGCGCTCCGAAGGTCTTGCAGGGGAGCTGGGAGGCGCGCCTGAGGGACGGCGACGAGGGGACGCTCGCACGCCTTGTCATCGATGCCACGGGCACCGCCCAGTACTCCCTGCTGAACGAGGAGCGGCTGTGCGTCTGGGAAAGCACCATCACCGGCTCCAGAAACGACGCGATCAAGCTCGGCACGAGTCGGCTGAAGAGGGCAAGCCCCAAGCTGGAGGCGGAACGTTGCGAGGGCAACACCACTGACTACGGTTCTTCCACCCCGGACGGTACGGGGGCGTTCGTAGCAGAATGGAACGGCGCGTTCCAGTGGGCGCGCGATCCGGGCTTTTACGATTACCACGACGACGGCCGCACCTCCTACCGTCCCGAGATGTTCGAGAAGGTGCCGCCCGCCAAGGGCGCGCTGCCGGAGCAGTTCCGGGGCTCGTGGCGCGGCCGGGGAGCGGACGGCACCTACCGCTTCGAAGTCACGATGGGCCAGGACGCGGCGAAACGCGACATTCGTCTGGTGTCCATCAGCGTGATGGGGGAGAGGTGCGTGTACAAGGCGGAGGTGTTCTCCCAGGAGACGGCCAGGCTCCGCACCGCGCCCGCCGAGCTCGCCGACGGCGAGCAGCCGTCGGGCTGTGCCAGGAGCACCCCCGCCCTGACGTTCTGGGCGAGCGAGGACAAGGGAAGGCGGAAGCTGTCGTCCGGACCTCTCCGCGGCGCCGACTCCCCCCTCGTCGAAGCGGGGCGCTGGGTGGGAGAGCTGACCGCCGCGGGCACCTGACGAGCTGGTGCACGGCGGCGTGACGGCCATGCGCTCGGAGGGTCCCGCGGCGTACTGACGAAGCTTTCTAGTCCAGTGGGTCGGCGGCCAGGACCCAGAGGTCACCGGTGCCGCACGTGATGCGGCGCCCGGTGCCGGCCGGTGGCTGTTCCAGCGTGGTGCGGCGCAGCCGCCAGCGTGTTCCGTCGATCACCGCTACCGGGCCCTGCACACGGGGGTTGTGGCCCGCGATGTTCCACGCGCGCACCTGGGTGTGGATGTGCGCGGCTTGAGCGGACCAGTCCACCGTGGCGTAGTCCTCCGAGAAGAACCCGGCCCAGCTGGCCTCGCGCTGCGGTTGCGGTTCGCCCGCCTCGCCGCGCACCAGTCGCCGCAGCACCTGCGGCAGCAACTCCGAAGCGGCCTCCAGCACGCGGGAGTTGACTCCGGTGAACGACCAGATCCGTTCGTCCAGGGAGATCGTCGTACGGGCCAGCACGGAGCCGGTGTCGAGTTCCGCGTCCATTCGGTGCCAGGTCACGCCGATCGTCCGCTCGCCGTTGCGAACGGCCCATCCGACGGGGTTCGGGCCCCGGTAGGAGGGCAGGTCGGAGGGGTGGCAGTTGATCGTCCCGAGCCGCGGGGCGGCTACCGCCGAGGCGGGCAGCTTCCTCGGATAGCCGTAGCTGACGGCCACGTCCGCCCCGTAGGCACGCAGGAGCCCGGCCACGGATTCCATGCGGGAGGGTACGGCCAGGTCCACTCCCGTGGGCAGGTCGTGCTCGCCCAGTACGTGCCCGGGCCAGTCGGCGGGACGCCGGTAGCCGATCACCACCGGGACCCGGTGTCCCAGGGTGCGCAGCGCCTCGACGAGCGGAGGAGCCGTCTGCGGGAGCGCCGCCACGACGGCGACGTTCAGCGCGGGGGTGCCGTGATCGTGCCGCGTCGCCGCCCGCGGTGTCTGCGGGGCGGTCATCGAGCGGCCTCGGCAGTCCGCAGGGAACGCGGCCGCAGATCGGTCCAGGACGTCTCGATCCAGGCCAGGCAGGTCGTCCGGTCGGCGCGGGGGTGCACCTCGCGCCAGCCGTCCGGGACCGTGATGTGGGCCGGCCAGAGGCTGTGCTGGTCCTCGTCGTTGGCGAGTACGAGGAACGTGCCGTCGGGGTCGTCGAAGGGGTTCATGCGTCTCCTTGGTCGGGGGCGGCTCGTTCCGCCATCGGTGGGTGCGGGGACTGGTCATGGGAGGAGCGTCATGCTGCCGGCGGGCACGGCCGGTCCCCGCCGCCGCGGGCGGGGACCGGCTCCCGGTCAGTGGCGTGGGGACGCGGGGACTCCGCCGGGAGCGGGCGGCACGGTGCGCCTGGTGGACGCGGCCGGCCCGGTGCCCGGCTTCCCCGCCGGTGCGGGGGGTGCGGGTGGTGCGGTGAGGGTCGCGGCCAGGGCGGCCGGCGTGGCGCGCCGCATCACCTGGTCCAAGGTCACCTCGGGGCCCAGGTGTTCCCGCAGGCGCTGGAGCAGGCGGGCCGCGAGCAGCGAATGCCCGCCCAGGTCGAAGAAGTTGTCGTCGATGCCCACCCGCTCCAGGCCCAGGACGTCGGCGTACGCCTCGGTCACCACCCGCTCGGCCGGTGTGCGCGGCTCCCGGATCCGGGCCGGGGTGCGCTGCGGTTCGGGCAGGGCCCGGCGGTCCACCTTGCCGTTGACGGTCAGCGGCATGCCGGCCAGGACGATCACCCGGGCGGGCAGCATGTAGTCCGGCAGCGCCTGGGCCAGCGCGTCGCGCAGGGCCCCGCCCTCCAGAGGCGCACCGGTCTCGGACGCGCCCACCGCGTAGCCGGTGAGCTCCTTGCCGCCGCGTCCGTCCGGCCAGGCCACCACGGCGGCCTGCACCACGCCGGGGAGCGCGGCCAGCGCGGCCCGTACCTCGTCCGGCTCGATCCGGTGCCCGCGGATCTTGACCTGGTCGTCGTTGCGGCCGGTGAATTCCAGCGTGCCGTCCGGCAGCCTGCGGGCCAGGTCGCCCGTGCGGTACATCCGCGATCCGGGCGGCCCCCAGGGATCGGCGACGAACCGCGCGGCGGTCAGCCCCGGCCGGCCCATGTAGCCGCGGGCCACCTGGTCGCCCGCCAGGTACAGCTCGCCCGCCAGCCCGTCGGGGACCGGTCGCAACCCCGCGTCCAGCAGCATCACCCGGGATCCGGGTACCGGGCCGCCGATCCCGGGGCGCGCCGGCCATGCGGCGGGCTGCCCGGTGACCTCGCCGGCGGTCACCACGTGCGTCTCGGCAGGGCCGTAGTGGTTGTGCAGGCGCTTGTCGCCGCGGGCGCACAGGGCGCGCAGTTGCGGACCGACCACCAGCGCCTCGCCGGCCTGCACCAGATGGCGCAGGTCGGGCAGCAGCTCCCGCTCACCGTCGGCGAACTCGCACAGGGCCGCCAGCACGGGCGTCGGGGCGAACAACTCGGTCACCCGGTGGGTCCGTAGCCACTCTGTCCACGCGGCGGCGTCGGCCCGGGTGTCGGCGTCCGGGACGGCCAGCGTCCGCCCCGTGCACAGCGCGGTGAGGACTTCCTGGGTCGCGACGTCGAAGGCCATCGAGGTGAACTGGGCCGTCACCGCGCCCGGTTCGGCGGGGAAGCGACGTTCGTGCCAGTCCACGAGCCGGTCCACGGCGGCGCCGGGCATCACCACCGCCTTCGGCGTGCCCTGCGTCCCGGAGGTGTGCACCACGTAGGCCGGGTGGCCGGGCAGCCGCGCCGGCCGTACCGGGCGGTCGTGGACCGGCGGCTCGGGCGACACATGGCGGGGCTCCAGACGCATCCGCGGCACGGCGGCGTCGACCAGCGCCAGGGCCTCGTCGAACTCCGGCTGATGGACGAGGAGCGCGGGGCGCCCCTCCGAGGCCAGAGCCGCCACCCGGGGAGCGGGATGGCGGGGGTCCAGCCAGAGGTAGGCGGCACCGGCCTTGAGCACCGCGAGCATCGCGGTCACCGCGTTCCGACCGCGCCGCAGGCACAAGGCCACCACGTCCTCGGCCCCCACGCCCCGGCCGGCGAGCTCTTCTGCCAGCCGCTCCGAGGCCGCGTCCAGGCCCCGGTAGTCCAGGACCCCGTCCCCGTCCACCACGGCCGCCCGCTCGGGGGCGGTGCGCACGTGCGCCGCGAACCGCTCCAGCACCGGCACCGCGTCGGGCAGCCGTTCGGCCGTCCGCGGCCGGACCTGCGGGGTCGCGGGTGCGACCGGGTGGGCGGCGGGCACGGACAGATCGCCGGCCAGCGCGTCCAGCGCCTCGACGAACCGTGCGCCGATCTCCCGGGCCCCCTCTTCGCCGAACTTGTCCGGCTGGTACTGCACGCGGATCCGCATCCGCTCACCCGGCGAGACCAGCACGCACAGCGGGTAGTGCGTGCCGTTCTCGACCCGGCTGGACGTCACCCGGAGATCCGTTCCCCACCGCGTGGCGAAGGAGTCGGTGTACGTCTCGAGCACCACGACGGTGTCGAAGAGCTCGCGCAGCCCGGCCGCCCGGATGATCTCCGCCAGGCCGAGGTGCTGGAAGGGCATCATCTCGGTCCGCTGGTCCTGGAGGGCCGCCAGCAGGCCGCCCCGGTCGTCGGCCGACGCGGTGTCCACCCGTACCGGCACGGCGTTGTTCATCAGTCCGACCATGGACTCGACGCCGGCCAGGTGGGGCGGGCGGTCGGCGACGACGGTGCCGAACACCACGTCGGTGCGGCCGGTCAGCTGGGCAAGGACCAGTGCCCAGGCGCCCAGGACCAGGGTGTTCAAGGAGAGTGCCCGCTCGCGGGCCTTGGCCCGCAGGGCGGCCGTGCGCTCGGCCGGCAGTTCGAGCCGCACGGTGTGCGGACGAGTCCGGCCCTCGCCGCCGGGTGGGGTCAGCAGCGTCGGTTCGGTCGCGTCACCGAGCAGGGCCTGCCAGTGTTTGCCCGCCAACTCCCCGTCCTGATCGCCGACATGGCGCAGATAGGCGAGCGCGGAGGGTCGGGCCGTGAGCCTCGGCACGGCGCCCGAGGCGGCCTGGCCGTACAGGTCGGCCAGGTCGGCGAGCGCCACCTGCATCGACCAGCCGTCCATGAGGATGTGGTGGTAGCTCAGCAACAGCCGGGACCGCCCCTCGCCCAGGCGCAGCAGCACGGCCCGCAGCAGCGGCGGCACGGCCAGGTCGAACGGTTCTTCCCGGTCCCTGCGCGTCTCCTCGTCGGCGGCACGCTCCCGGTCGGGCTTCGGCAGCCGGGAGAGGTCGGCCTCCCTCAGCGGGACCTCGACTCTCCCCGGCACGAACTGCACGGCCCGCCCCTGGCAGTCCCACCGGAAGCCGGCCCGCAGAGCCGGATGCCGGTCGGTGAGCGCGGACAGCGCCGTGCGCAGGGCGGCCGAGTCCACCGGCCCTTCCAGGTCCAGCACGGTCTGGACGTGGTACGGGTCCGCGGCTCCGTCGCCCTGGTGGGCGTGGTAGAGCAGCCCTTCCTGGAGCGGGGAGCACGGCCAGCGTTCCTCCGTGCGCTGCGCGGGCACGGCCGGTGCACCGGCTCGTTCCCCCTTTCGCGTGCCGGCGTCCGCAGCGCGGGCGAGTGCGGCGAGCACCCCGGCCCATTCCGCTGCCAGGGCCGCCGCGTCGTCGTGGTCCACCAGCCGGGTCGACCAGCGCCAGACGGCGGTCAGCAACGGCTGTCCGGTGCGCTCGTCGACGACGGCGTTGACCTCCAGCGGATGGGACAAGGGCTGCCGGGCGGCCCGGTGGATGCCGAGGACGGGCGCCTCGGCGGCGTACGGCCACGGATCGCGGCCCGGAACGGCGTACCGGCCCAGGTAGTTGAAGAGCACCGGGCGGCCCGGGGCGGCGGCCAGCAGCCCGGCCGCCTGGGGGTGCAGATGGCGCAGCAGGCCGTACGACGCACGGTCCTGCGGCACGCGCCGCCACTGCTCCCGGACGGAGCGCACCGCCTCGGCGAGGGCCGACTCCTCGGCACCCGGGTCCGCCGCCGGACGGGCGGCCCGCGCGGGGCACCCGAGACGGACGGGGAACATGCAGGTGAACCAACCGACGGTTGCGGAGACCTCGGCGTCCGCGGCGCCCGCCACCGCGTCCCGGCCGTGGCCCTCGGTGTCCAGCACCAGCGTCCGGGGGCCGCCGCGGCGGGCTGCCGCCACCACCAGCGCGGCCAGCAGGAGTTCCTGCGTCGTGGCGTCGTAGTGGGCCGGGGCCGTGGTGAGCAGGGCTCGGCCGACCTCGGGCGGGAGCACCGAATCGAGGGTGCGGGAGGTGGCGATGGTGTCCAGATCGGGGTCGAGCGGCCCGCGCGCGGGCCACGGCGTGGCCGCGCGGGCGCTCGCCGCCCGCCAGTGCCGCAGCGTCGCCACCACCTCTGCGTCGGCTGCCCGGGCGTTGTGCGTCTCCACCCAGCGGCGGTACGGGGTGGCCGTCCCCCAGGCGCCCAGAGCGCGCGGGTCCTCGGCGGCCCGGGCAAGGTCCTGGGCGATCACTTGCCAGGAGACCCCGTCCACCACGAGGTGGTGCGCGGCCAGCAGCAGCCGGCCCGGTCGTGCGGGCCCGGCGTCCCACCACACCGCGCGGAGGGTCCGCCCCGCGGGCAGGTCCAGCGACCGCATCGCGCGCCCCACGGCCCTTTGGACCGTGCGGGCGGAGGGGGCGTCGGGCAGCTCTCGCACGTCCACCACCTCCAGGAGCGTGCTCGCCGCGACCTCGCCGGGTGGCAGCACGTCGGGCTGCCACACGGTCTCGGCGGACGGGTCGGGGAGCCTGGTGCGCAGGGCGTCGTGCCGGTCGAGAACCGCCTGCAGGGCCGTCACGAGCGTCCCCCGCTCCAGACCGGCGGGCGTCTCGACCAGCACCGACTGGACGAACTCGGCCACACCGTCGCCCTGTTCGCGCAGCCACAGCGCGATCGGGGGCAGGCCGAGGTTGCCCGTGGCCGATTGGTGCAGCAGGTCGGCAGCCGGCGCGGCCGCCTGCGCGGCGGCGGCCAGGGCGCCCGGGGTGCGCAGCCGGAAGACGTCCTGCGAGCTGATGGCCACGTTCTCCCGGCGTACCCGGCTGACCAGGCGCATCGCGGTGATGCTGTCGCCGCCGAGCGCGAAGAAGTCGTCGTCGGTACCCGCACCGGGCAGGCCGAGCACCTCGGCGAAGGCCGCGCACAGGGCCCGCTCGGCGGGCGTGCTCGCCGTGCCGGATCCCGCGTGGACGGCGGCGGGGGCGGGCAGCGCAGCCCGGTCCACCTTGCCGTTCACGGTCAACGGGATGTCGTCGATCAGCAGCACGGCGCTGGGCACCAGGTACTCGGGCAACGCGCGCGTGAGCCGTTCGCGGAGGTCCTCCCCGGTGACGCCCGGGGCGTCGCGCTCGGCGACCGCGTAACCGATCAGCCGACCTTCCCGGGCGACCACGACCGCCCGGGCGACCCCGGGCAGGGCGGCCAGAGCGGCGCGTGCCTCACCCGGCTCGACGCGGTGGCCGCGGATCTTGACCTGGTCGTCGTCGCGCGCCAGGTACTCGAGGGCGCCGTCGGGGCCACGCACGGCGAGGTCGCCCGTGCGGTACATGCGGGCACCGGCCGGGCCGTACGGGTCGGCGACGAAGCGCTCGGCGGTCAGGCCGGGCCGGTTCAGGTAGCCCCGGGCGACCTGTTCCCCCGCGACGTACACCTCGCCGGCCTCCCCGGCCGGCACCTCGCCCAGATCGGGGCCGAGCAGCCGTACGGCGGTCCCGGGCAGGCCGGCGCCGATCGGGACCCGGGCCTCCGGTACCGGCCGCCCGGGCGGCAGGGGGTGGAGTGTGGTGAAGGTGGTGCACTCCGTCGGGCCGTAGACATGGCCGAGCGCCACCCGCGGACAGGCGGCCCGGACCTGCGCGAACGCCCGCGGGTCGGCGGCCTCGCCACCGGTGAGGACCGTGTGCAGCCCGCGCAGGGCGCCCGGATCGTCCGCGGCGATCTGGTTGAACCAGGCGGTGGTGAGGAAGACGCCGGTGACGCCGTACGTGGCGACCAGCGCGGCCAGCCGGTGCGCGTCCACCCGGTCCTCGCCCGGGACGACCACCGTCCCGCCTCGGGTGAGCGGCAGCCACAGGTCATGGCTGAGCGCGTCGAAGCCGAGCGCGGAGACAAGTGCCGTCACCCGGTGCCCGGGCCCGTCCCAGTGCGGATCGGCGGCGAAGCGCCCCAGGTTGCGGTGGGTGATCTGGACGCCTTTGGGGCGGCCGGTGGACCCGGAGGTGTAGAACACGCAGGCCACGCGGTCGAGTTCGCCCTCAGGTACGGCCGGACGCAGCGGCTCGGCCGAGAAGGCCGCCGCAGCGGGAGGAGCGGTCACGGCGACGGGCCGCGGACCGCCCGGGCGCCCCGTCTCCCCTTCCGGCACGAGCACCGCCACGCATCCCGCGTCGGCCTCCACGGCCGCCAGCCGCTCGGCCGGCGTACGCGGGTCCAGCACCACGGCGGCGGCGCCGGTTTCGAAGACCGCGAGCAAGGCGACGATCAGCCGGGCCGAGCGCGGCAGCCGCAGGGCGACGGTGGTTCCCGGAGCGACCCCGGCCTGACGCAGTCGGTCGGCCAACTGGCCTGACCAGGCGCACAGTTCGCTGTACGACCAACTCCTGCCACCCTCTTCCGCGACCGCGGTCCGGTCCGGTTCGCGGAGTGCTGCTGTGGCGACGGCGCGGTGCACGGGCAGGGGGGCACCGGTGTCGCCGAACGGGTGGGCGGGTGCCCGAGTCGCTGCTGAAAAGATCATGGACGCCATCCAAGAGGCACCGAAGCGGCCCCCCGTCCGGTCGCCACCCGGATGGCGCAACCGGTCCATCCGATCGGGTGCACAAGATCTTTGCGCCCCCCGCGAGCCTGGTAACTCGCTTGTTCGGCCGCGAAGTTCGACAGCTTCCACCGTCAAGGGGGCGCGCGCCCTCTACTGTGCGCTCCCGCTCCTGGGACGGCCAATGGCCCGTGACCCAGGCTTGGGATGCGACGACTCCAGGCGCGGCGGCCCCCGCAACCCCTCGCGTGCGGCAGCGCCGCCTGCCGTTCCCGACTGTCGTGGGGAATCAGCCGGATCCGCCCAGCACGATCTTCCACACTCGGGTCGCCACCTGGAGGTTGAGCCGGTCCTCGACGTTCGCGAGGTCGTTGCCGCTGATCTCGCGGATGCGCTGCAGCCTGTAGCGAAGCGTGCTGCGGTGGATCGCGAGGGACGCTGCGGCCTCGTCGTAGTTGCCGCCGCAGTCGAAGTACCGGGAGAGGGTCTCCACCATGGTTGCGTCATGTCGGGAGTCGTAGTCGATGAGCTGCCCGAGCCACTCGTGGACGAACGACTCCAGTTCCTGGTGATCGGCGCCAGGTCCCAGGATGCGGTAGAGGCCGAGCTCGTCGAAGAAGGTCGTGCCGTACCGCTCGCGGGAGCTGAGGCGCGCTTCGAGAGCGCGCCGCGCCTCCTGGTAGCGGTGGGGGATGTCGGGCACGGAGTCGGAGGGGGCGCTCACCCCGATCGTCCCGGACCGCGTTCCGGTCTCCCGGGCGAGCGCGTCGTGCAGCGCCCGAGCGTGCGGCCTTTCGTCAGCGACCAGGACCACGTGGTCGGAGCGTCGGGTCACCAGCGAGTGCATGCCGACGGCAGAGGCCGCCCGGCCCACGATCCGGGCGAACGAATCGTCCGCGGACCGGTTCGACCACTCCACGACGACGACGACGTAGTGGCTGCGGTGCAGGTCGTGCCCGACCGCCTCGGACCGGGCGTAGGCGCTCGCGGCGTCCGCCCCGGCCAGGAGGTCGTCGACCAGCTCACGGTGCAGCCGCAGCTCCACTTCGGCCAGGTCGCGCAGGTGCGTCAGCTCCAGGGCGAGGGACGCGGCGGCGTGTCTCAGCGCGAACACGGTGTGTTCGTCGGCCTCACCGAGGGTGTCGACCAGTGCCAGCACGCCCAGGATCTCTCCGTGCGGGCGGACCGCAACGATCATCCGGTCCTTTATCCGCACAGGCCCCGCCTCACGGGCGACCACGTGCAGCATGTCGTGCCGGCGAGCGGGATCCGGTTCCGGGTACGGGTCGGGCCGGCCGGGACCCGACCAGGCCCTCAGCCGTCCGAAACGGTCCTCGACGAGCGCCGGAAGCCCGGTGAGCTCGTGCAGGGCACGGGTGACGGCCTCCTCACCGCCGCCTGCGGCGGCGATGTCGGCCATGAGCGCGTGAACCGCCTGCTGGTTCCCCAACTCGGCCAGCACGGAGATCAGCTGCTGTTGAAGATGGGTGCGTTCCTTCCTGACCCGGCGGAGCTCCAGCGCGTCCTCGCGCTGGCGGTGCTGCGCGAAGGCGACTGACAGAGCGGCGGCGGTGTGCCAGACGAGCGTGGCGAGCAGGGACCGCTGGGCCTCCGTGGGCCGGGTTCGGGAGGTCACCACCAGGTACCCGTGGAGCCTCTCCGTCCCGCGTAGCCCCAACGCCCAGCCCCAGGACCTGTTGGGGACGGTCACAGGCCCGTCCCGCCCCTCCAGTTGTCGAACCCTCCGGTCCACAAAAGCGGCATGGGCGTGATCGTTCCTCGGGCTGGGGACCAGGTCCCCGTCGACCTGGAGGTATCCGGCTTCGGCGCGGTACGGCCCGGCGACGGCTACGTGGTGCATGGCCAGACGCAGGATCGCGCCTTGGCCGGGAGCTTCGAACAGGGCTCGGGAGAGTTCCGTCATGTCGTGGAGGGCGTGGGCGCCCGGACCTGTGGGGGAGGGGCGCGGCTCTCTCCGCGCCTCCGTGGGGTGCCGCCCGGCACTGCCCGGCGGTAGGCCGCCCTCCCCGTCGGAGCAGCGACCGTACACGGGGTGTGACCGGCTGCCGTCCATGGGATCACTCCATTCCCCCCGGAGAGCCCCGGGGTGGCGATCCTTTTCACGCCTACCCACTCGGAAGCAGCTCATCCGAGATGTCCTGGTTCTTTCCTCTCGTGCTCGTGGGGCTACCGGGCCCGTGCACTTCTGACTCGTCAGGGGCAGGCGCGAAGCCGCGCGGCCAGCGACTCTGGGGAGGGTCTGGCAGCCTCCGCGGGCACCGGGGTCGCCGACGAGGCCGTACGGCCGCTCGGCGCGCTGCGTACCACCGGCGGAGATTCCTCGTACCCGAACGTGATCCGGAGAGTCGGCGCAGGACCGCCGCACCGGGAGGAGATGTCTCATGGCCAAGGCAGTGGGTATCGACCTGGGTACCACGAACTCGGTGATCGCCGTGTGGGAGAGCGGCGAGCCGTCCGTGGTGCCCAACAGCGAGGGCAACCGCACGACACCGTCCGTAGTGGCCTTCACCGACACCGGAGAGCGGCTGGTCGGCCAGATGGCCCGGCGCCAGGCGATCCTCAATCCCAAGGGGACCATCTACTCGGCCAAGCGGTTCATCGGCCGGCACTTCGACGAGATCTCCGAGGAGGCCAGGGCGGTCGCGTACGACGTCGTCGAGGGCGACGGCGGGGCGGCCCGCTTCAAGGTGCGCGACAAGTTGTACGCGCCCGAGGAGATCAGCGCCCAGGTGCTGCGCAAACTCACCGAGGATGCCTCAAAACAGCTGGGGGAGCGGGTCACGGAGGCGGTCATCACGGTGCCCGCCTACTTCAACGACGCCCAGCGCACGGCGACCAAGGACGCCGGTCGGATAGCCGGAGTCGAGGTGCTGCGGATCATCAACGAGCCGACAGCGGCAGCCCTCGCCTACGGCATGGACAAGCAGCAGCACGAGACCGTCCTCGTCTTCGACCTCGGCGGCGGGACCTTCGACGTGAGCATCCTCGACGTCGGCGACGGCGTCGTGGAGGTGCGCTCCACCGCCGGTGACAGCCACCTGGGCGGCGACGACTTCGACCGGCGCCTGGTGGATCACCTCGCCGACGACTTCCAGAAGGAGAACGGCATCGACCTGCGCAAGGACCCGCAGGCGCTGCAACGACTGTTCGAGGCGGCGGAGAAGGCGAAGACCGAGCTGAGTTCGGTGACGCAGACGCAGGTCAGCCTGCCATTCATCACCGCCGACGCCTCGGGCCCCAAGCACCTCACCGACTCGATCATGCGCTCCACCTTCGAGCAGATCACCGGTGACCTGGTGGAGCGGTGCCTCGGACCGGTCCAGCAGGCCATGACCGATGCCAAGGTCGGCGAGAGCGACATCGACGAGGTCATCCTCGTCGGCGGCTCCACTCGCATCCCCGCCGTCCAGGCCCTGGTGCGCCGGCTGACCGGCGGCAAGGAACCCAACATGAGCGTCAACCCCGACGAGGTCGTGGCCTTGGGTGCCGCGATCCAGGCCGGGGTGCTCAAGGGCGAGGTCAAGGACGTCCTGCTGCTCGATGTCACCCCCCTGTCGCTGGGCGTCGAGACACGTGGCGGCGTGATGACGAAGATCATCGAGCGGAACACCACCATCCCGGTGCGCCGCTCCGAGACCTTCTCCACCGCCGAGGACAACCAGCCCGCCGTCGACATCGTCGTCCTCCAGGGCGAGCGCGAGCTGGCTGCCGACAACCGGGTGCTGGGGCGGTTCCAGCTCACCGACATCCGCCCGGCGCCGCGGGGCGAACCCCAGGTCGAGGTCATCTTCGACATCGACGCCAACGGCATCCTCAACGTCACGGCCCGCGATCGGGACACCGGCAGGGAACAGGGCATCACGATCAGCGAGAGCTCCAACCTGGACCGCAGCGAGGTCGAACGCATGGTCCAGGAGGCCGAGCGGAACCAGGGGCAGGACCAGGCACTCCGCGAGGCCGTCGACGCCCGCAACGAACTCGACGCCGTCGCCTACCAGGTCGAGAAGCGCCTCGCCGAGCTGGGCGACGCCGCACCCGCGCACGAGAGGGCACGCGCCGAGATGCTCGTGGCAGACGCCCGGGCGGCGGTCAAGGAAGAGGCGGACGTCGAGCGCGTGCGGCCCCTGACCTCCGAACTCCAGCAGTCGCTGGCCGGACTGGCGGCACACCAGGGGGCCGCCGGCACGGGCGGCCCCGGGCAGGACGCCACCACCGGTGGACCCATGAGCGGGAGCGACGAGGACGACGACGTCATCGACGCCGAGTTCGACAAGGACTGAGGACCGTCATGCCGATCCACCCCAGGGAACCCGACCCGGCCGTACCGGACCAGGCAGGCCCGGCACAGGAGGGCGCCGAACAGCCCCGCGGGGATCTGCCGTCCTCGGACCCCCCGACAGGACGGGGGCCCGCCACGGGCGGGCAACGCGGCCTCGGCGTGGCCGACGGCGGCCGCGCACCGTCGGAGGACGAGTACACGGCAGAGCTCCAGGAGCTGCAGGACCGCTGGCGGCGCGCCCTCGCCGACCTCGACAACCTGCGCAAGCGCCACGTCAGGGAACTGGAACGGGAGCGGAAGGCCGAGCGCTCCCGGACGGCCGCCGCGTTCCTGCCCGTGCTGGACAACCTCGAACTCGCCCTGACCCATGCCGGCGCCGATCCCGGTGCCATCGTGGAGGGCGTCCGGGCGGTCCGCGACCAGGCGGTGAACGTCCTCGAACTGCTCGGCTACCCCAGGCACGCGGAGACCGGCGTCGCGTTCGACCCGGCCCGGCACGAGGTGATCGGCGTCGTTCAGGACCCCGACGCCTCGCCGGGCACGGTCGTCGAGGTGCTGCGTCCGGGCTACGGGGACGGCGAACGGCAGCTCAGGCCCGCCGCCGTCACCGTCGCGAAGCGGGAGTGACCGGCGATGGCACAGGACTTCTACGAGGTGCTGGGCGTGTCGCGAAGCGCGAGCCAGGACGAGATCCAGCAGGCGTATCGCAAGCTCGCCCGCAGGTACCACCCCGACGTCAACAAGGACCCGGGGGCGGAGGAACGCTTCAAGGACCTCAACGAGGCGTACAGCGTCCTGTCGGACCCGCAGAACCGGGCCCGCTACGACCGCTTCGGCGAGGACTTCCGCAAGATCCCCGAGGACTTCGACGAACGCGTCGCGGCCGGCGCGGGTGGCGGTTTCCGCGCCCGGAGGACCGCGGGCGCGGGCGGCCCCCGAGTCCGGTACGCCACCGGCTTCGGCGACGACTTCGCAGCGGAGGACATCGACATCGAGGACCTGTTCGGTTCGTTCTTCAGCCGCGGCGCCGCCCGCGGCGGTGTACCGGGAGCCGACCAGGAGGCCGAGCTGCCCCTCACCGTGGAGGAGGCGTTCAGGGGCGGTCGTCGCAGCGTCACGCTCGCCGGGCCGACCGGGCAGCCGCGGCGGTACGAGGTCGACGTCCCGCCCGGCGTCACCGACGGACAGCGCATCCGGCTGGCGGGTGAGGGCGGCCGGGGGAGTGGTGACGCCCCCGGAGGCGACCTGTACCTGCGGGTGCGCGTCCGGCCCCACCCGCAGTTCCGGCTGGAGGGCCGGGACGTCCACGTCCAGGTCCCGGTCACCCCCTGGGAAGCGGCCCTCGGTGCGACCGTGCCCGTGCCCACCCCTGGCGGTGGCACGGCCAAGGTGACCGTGCCCGCGGGCTCGTCGAGCGGCAGGCGGCTGCGGCTGCGCGGCGAGGGTATGCCCGACCCGCGCGGCGCCGACGGCGACCTGTACGCCGAACTCCGCGTCATGGTGCCGCCCACCCTGGGCGACCGGGAGCGCGAACTGTTCGAGGAACTCGCCGCCACCTCCTCCTTCGACCCCAGGAGGACACGATGAACGACCGACCCGCGGGAGCGGCAGGCACCGGCCGGGCCGGCACGGGCGACCGTCCGGCACGAACGGGCGTCGGCCTCAGCGCCGCGACGGCCGTCCGGTACGCGCTCGCGCCCGTCCGCAGACTCTCCCTGGACACCGTGGCCCGTCGCTCGGGCCTCCACCCCGACCTGATCCGCCGGTTCGTCGCCCTCGGCCTGGTCGACGCCGACCGCGACGCCGCGGGACACCTGCTGTTCGACCCCACGGCCCCGGCCGCGCTCGCCCGCATCCAGCGGCTGCGCTCCGGACTCTGCCTCAACTACGCCTCGATCGGCCTGGTGCTCGACCTGCTCGACCGCATCAGCCTGCTCGAAGCCGCCCTGCGAGCGCGCAGCACGAGGAGCGAGAACCCCCCATGGACATGAATCGTCTGACCCAGAAGTCCCAGGAAGCCCTCCAGGAAGCCCAGACCGCGGCCATCGGCATGGGGCAGACCGAGGTCGACGGGGAACACCTGCTGCTCGCACTCCTCGACCAGGAGGACGGTCTGATCCCGCGGTTGGTGCAGCAGACCGGTACCGAGCCGAACGAACTGCGCGCGGCCGTGCGCCAAGAGCTCTCCCGGCGCCCGCGGGCCACCGGCCCCGGCGCGGCCCCCGGCCAGGTCTTCGTCACCCAGCGGCTCACCCGCCTGCTCGATGCCGCCGCACGGGAGGCCAAACGCCTCAAGGACGAGTACGTGTCCGTGGAGCACCTCCTGCTCGCCCTCGCGGAAGAGGGCTCGTCGACGACCGCCGGGCGTCTGCTCAAGGAGGCCGGCCTCACCCGGGACTCGTTCCTGAGCGCCCTCACCCAGATCCGCGGGAACCAGCGCGTCACCTCCGCCAACCCCGAAGTGGCCTACGAGGCCCTGGAGAAGTACGGCCGCGACCTCGTCGCCGAGGCGAGGAGCGGCAGCCTGGACCCGGTCATCGGCCGGGACGCCGAGATCCGCCGCGTCACCGAGATCCTCAGCCGCAAGTCCAAGAACAACCCGGTCCTCATCGGCGACCCCGGCGTCGGCAAGACCGCCATCGTCGAGGGCCTCGCCCAGCGCATCGTCCGCGGCGACGTACCCGAGGGGCTGCGCGACAGGACGGTGTTCGCCCTCGACATCGGCTCCCTGGTCGCCGGGGCCAAGTACCGCGGTGAGTTCGAGGAACGGCTCAAGGCCGTGCTCAGCGAGGTCAAGGCCGCCCAGGGGCGCATCCTGCTCTTCGTCGACGAACTGCACACGGTCGTCGGCGCGGGAGCCGCCGAAGGAGCCATGGACGCGGGCAACATGCTCAAGCCGATGCTCGCGCGCGGCGAACTCCACATGATCGGCGCCACCACCCTCGACGAGTACCGCAAGCACATCGAGAAGGACGCCGCCCTCGAGCGCCGTTTCCAGCAGGTGGTGGTCGACGAGCCGAGCGTGGAGGACACCATCTCCATCCTGCGAGGACTGCGCGAGCGCCTGGAGGTCTTCCACGGAGTGAAGATCCAGGACACCGCGCTGGTCTCCGCGGCCACCCTCAGCCACCGTTACATCACCGATCGGTTCCTGCCCGACAAGGCCATCGACCTCGTGGACGAGGCGTGTGCCCGGCTGCGTACCGAGATCGACTCCATGCCCGCCGAACTCGACGAGATCACCCGCCGCGTCACCCGTCTGGAGATCGAGGACGCCGCCCTCTCGAAGGAGACCGATCCCGCCAGTCAGGCCCGCCTGGAGGAGCTGCGCAGGGAACTGGCCGACCTGCGCGGAGAGGCCGACGCCAAGCACGCCCAGTGGGAGGCCGAGAGGCAGGCCATCCGCCGTGTGCAGGAGCTGCGCCAGGAACTGGAGCAGGTCCGGCTCGAGGCGGAGGAGGCCGAACGCGCCTACGACCTCAACCGCGCCGCCGAACTCCGCTACGGCCGCCTCCAGGACCTGGAGCGCCGACTAGCCGCGGAGGAGGAGCAACTGGCGGCCAAACAAGGACAGAACCGGCTGCTGCGCGAGGTCGTCACCGAGGAGGAGATCGCCGAGATCGTCGCCGCCTGGACCGGCGTCCCCGTCGCCCGCCTCCAGGAGGGCGAACGCGAGAAACTGCTGCGCCTCGACGAGATCCTGCGCGAGCGCGTCATCGGCCAGGACGAGGCGGTCAAGCTCGTCGCCGACGCCATCATCCGCGCCCGCTCCGGCATCCGCGACCCCCGCCGCCCCATCGGCTCGTTCATCTTCCTCGGCCCAACCGGTGTCGGTAAGACCGAGTTGGCCAAGACCCTGGCCCGGGCCCTGTTCGACTCCGAGGAGAACATGGTCCGGCTCGACATGAGCGAGTACCAGGAGCGGCACACCGTCAGCCGGCTCATGGGCGCACCGCCCGGATACGTCGGCTACGAGGAGGGCGGCCAGCTCACTGAGGCCGTACGCCGCAAGCCGTACTCGGTCGTGCTGTTCGACGAGGTCGAGAAGGCGCACACCGATGTCTTCAACACCCTGCTGCAGATCCTCGACGACGGCCGCATCACCGATTCCCAGGGCCGTACCGTCGACTTCCGCAACACCGTGATCATCATGACGTCCAACATCGGCTCCGAGTACCTCCTGGACGGCGTCACCGCCGAGGGCGAGATCAAGCCCGACGCCCGTGCCCTGGTGATGGGCGAGCTGCGCGGACACTTCCGCCCGGAGTTCCTCAACCGCGTCGACGACATCGTGCTGTTCAGGCCGCTCGGCGAGCGGCAGATCGAGCGGATCGTGGAGCTGCAGTTCGACGAGCTGCGGCAGCGGCTCGCCGAGCGCCGCATCACCGTCGAACTGACCTCCCTCGCGAAGGAGCTGATAGCCCACCAGGGATACGACCCGGTGTACGGGGCCCGGCCGCTGCGGCGCTTCATCTCCCACGAGGTCGAGACGCTGGTCGGACGCGCGCTGCTGCGCGGCGACGTCCGGGACGGAGCGACGGTACGCGTCGATGCCGAGCACGGAGAGCTGGTGGTCACCTATGACCAGCAGGAGCCGGCGCGGGAAGCGAGGGCGGCGTGAACACCACCCGGACGACGACGGTGACCTGCCCGAACTGCGGGCGCGGCAACCGGATTCCCGAGGCCGCCGAAGGGCGGCCCAGGTGCGGCCACTGCAAGCAGCCCCTGCCCTGGCTCGTGGACGCCGGCGACGACGACTTCGCCGAGGTGGTCGAGCGGGCCGCCGTGCCCGTGGTCGTCGACCTCTGGGCCACCTGGTGCGGTCCCTGCCGCATGGTCAGTCCCGCCCTCGAACAGGTCGCCCGCGACCTCGCCGGACGGATCAAGCTCGTCAAGGTCGACGTCGACAGGAACCCACAGCTCAGCCGTCGGTTCGACGTGCAGGCCGTTCCCACCCTCCTCGTCCTGGACAAGGGCGAGACGATCGCCCGGCAGGCCGGCGCGGCACCCGCACACGTGCTGCGCGCCTGGGTCGAGCAAGCGATGGCAGGCCGATAGGCCGCTGCCGGAGGTTCACGGAAGGAGAACCCTCATGGCCACGATTCCCGACCCGCACCTGGCGATGGTGCGCCCAGTCGCTCCACGTACCCCGCAGGGCTGCGAGGAGTGCCTCGAGGAGCACTCCCCGTGGGTGCACCTGCGCCTCTGTCTCACCTGCGGACACGTCGGCTGTTGCGATTCCTCGCCTCTCAGGCACGCCAGGCGGCACGCGGGGAGCATCGGTCACCCCATCGTGCGGTCCTTCGAGCCGGGAGAGGACTGGCGCTGGTGCTTCGTTCACGAGGCCCTGGTCTGATGAGCACGACCGAGCACGAGCAGGGTGCGGTCCGCGAGACACCGGACCGGTACGGGGCGTTTCCGCGTCTGGCACCGGAGCAGCTCCAGGACCTGGCCGCGCACGGTGACCGCCGCAGCGTGGCCGAGGGCGAGGTGCTGTACCGCGAGGGCGAGCCGTTCCGGGAGTTCCTCGCCATCCTCGGCGGCACCGTCGAGATCCTCCACGACCACGGGGGGCCCGAGGAGCGCACGGTGGCCGTGCACGGGCCCGGCAGGTTCCTCGGTGAACTCGGGCTGCTGGAGGGCCAAGCCGCCTTCGACACCGCGGTGATGCGCCGGGCCGGCGAGATCCTGGCCGTGCCGGTGGAGCGGCAACGCGCCCTGGTCGACCGTGACCCCGTCCTCGGTGACCTCATCCTCCGCGCCTATCTGGGCCGCAGGTATCTGCTCATCGGCCTCGGAGTCGGCTTCCGGATCCTGGGGTCGTGCTATTCACCGGACACGTTGCGGCTGCGAGAGTTCGCCGCCCGTAACCGGCTGCCCCACCGATGGGTGGATCTGGAGAAGGACAAGGAGGCCGATGCGCTGCTGCGCCGGTTCTCGATTCGCCCCGAGGAGACCCCGGTAGTCCTCTGGAAGGGCGAGCGGGTGCTGCGCAATCCGAGCAATGCCGAACTCGCCCGGCTCATCGGGCTGCCCGCCCCGTCGCCGGAGGCCGCGCGGTGCGACGTGATGGTGGTCGGCGCGGGCCCGGCGGGACTCGCCGCCTCCGTGTACGGGGCATCCGACGGCCTCGTCACGGTCACCGTCGACGCGGTGGCCACCGGAGGCCAGGCCGCCACCTCGTCCCGCATCGAGAACTACCTCGGCTTCCCGTCGGGCATCTCCGGGGGCGAGCTCATCGAACGCGCGGTGCTCCAGGCACACAAGTTCGGCGCCCGCCTCATGGTGCCGGCCCAGGTCGCCGGGCTCACCCCGCAGGACGACGAGTACGTCGTCACCTTCACGGACGGGTCCAGCGCGCGGACGGGCGCCGTGGTGCTCGCCTCGGGCGTGTGGTACCGCAGGCTCGAGGTCCCGGGCATCGACCGCCTGGAGGGCATCAGCGTCTACTACGCGGCGACCGTCCACGAGGCCAGCCTCTGCCGGGCGGATCCGGTCGCCGTGGTGGGCGGCGGGAACTCCGCCGGGCAGGCATCGCTCTTCCTCGCGAACCACGCGTCCCGGGTCCATCTCCTCGTCCGGGGCGGTGATCTCAACGCCGACATGTCGCGCTACCTGGTGGATCAGGTGGAACGGCACCCCAAGATCGAGGTGTCGCTCCACACCGAAGTCCGGGGAGTCTCCGGGGAGGAGAGTCTGGAGTCGCTGATGGTGGAGGACAACGCGAGCGGTGAGCGCCGCGCGCTGCGGGCCATGGCGCTGTTCGTGTTCATCGGGGCCCGGCCGCGCACGGACTGGCTCAGGGGCGTGCTGGCCCTGGACGAGAAGGGCTTCGTGCTCACCGGCGCCGACGCCCGGGCGGCGGCCGACACGGCCCGGTGGGACGCGCTCGGTCGCGGGCCGCTGCTGCTGGAGACGACCCTTCCGGGGGTCTTCGCCGCCGGCGACGTCAGGAGCGGCTCGGTCAAGCGCGTGGCCTCGGCCGCCGGTGAGGGAGCCATGGCTATTCGCTTCGTGCACGAGCACCGGGAGGTGGCGGGCAACCTGGTCCGCCCCGCGGGTTCCGGCGGGCCTCCGTCGGTGGCGGTGCCTGAAAGTGACCGCCCCTGAGGGCTGCTCCAGCCGACGAGAAAGGTCGGGTCATGCGTGTGTCGCCCCACGACGTCACGGTCGTAGCCCTCCTGGCGGACCCGGACGCGCCGACGGAGATCGCGCGGCGCATGGCCCGGTCCCTTTCCGGCCGGCTCGCCGACAAGTCGGGCCAGGGGCGGCGGTTCGACGTCGAGGTGGTCAGCGAGCCCTTCACGGCGGGGACCGAGGATCCGCGCACCTTGATGCGCCGGATCAAGGACCGCGCAAGCGCGGAGGACTGGGACATCGTCGTGGGCCTCACCGACCTTCCGCTGCACTCACACGGGCGCAGGCTCGTCGTGGACCTGAGTCACGAACACGGATCGGCGCTGCTCTCGCTGCCCTCACTGGGGGCTCTGCGCCTGCAGGCGAGGGCCCGGCGGGTCGTTGAGGAAGCCGTGCTGGGCTTGGCGGGACTGCGGGACACCGGTGCCGAGGGGCGGCCGCGAAGTCAACGTGGTCCACGCATGCCTGCCGTCCGTCGCGCACCCCCTCGACCGGGCCGGCAGGGCGAGGAGGAGACCACCGAGCCGCGGTACGTGGTCAGCGGGCCGCGCGGCTACCTGCGGGTCCTCGCCGGCATGGTCCGCGCCAATCGGCCGTGGCGCCTGGTGCCGGGGCTGTCGAAAGCTCTGGCGGCCGCACTCGCCACCGGAGCGGTCGCCACCGTGAACTCCACCGTCTGGAGTGTCGCCGAGGCACTGAGCGCACCGCGCCTCGTCATCGCCATGGTCGGCTCCGTCGCGCTCATGATCGGTTGGCTGATCGTGGACGCGGAGCTGTGGCACCGCTCGGCGGAGGGTTCGCCGGAGACGAGGCAGCGGACGAGGCTCTACAACACGTCGACCGTCCTGACCGTGGGAATCGGGGTGCTCGTCTGCTATGCGGGTCTGCTGCTCGTCAACGTCGTGTGGGCGCTGTTCATCCTCAACGACCAGGTGTTCGCCTCCACGACACGAGAGCCGCTGGACGCGACGGACTACTGGACGTTGTCATGGTTCGTCGCTTCCACCGCGACCGTGGGCGGCGCGCTGGGCTCCGGCTTGGAGAGCGACGAGGCTATCCGGGCCGCCGCCTATTCCAAGCGGGAACAGGAACGACGCCGGATGGCGAAGGACGACCACGATGACCAGCGGGCGGCCTGAGGCGGAGGACCGGCTCGGCGCGACCCGGCAGGGCGTTCCGACCCGGCTCGGGTCAGGGGCGTGGCTGCGGGCCCTCCGGGTGGTCGTGCGCTCCGGGCTCACGATCGAGGAGGCGACTGGAGCCCCTGCTCGCGCTGCGCACAGCCGCGGGGATGGCCATCATCATCGGGGCGGCGCTGTGGCTGGCCTCCCCGGCCTACGCCGCGTCCACCGCCCTCGGTGCCTACTCTGCTGGTGCGGCCACCTTCCAGCGCACCTGGCGTCGACGCAAGGTGATCGCGCTCGGCGCGGGTTGCGGACTGGCGCTCAGCACGTTCGTGGGCTATCCGGCAGCGGGGCGACTCGTGACGTTCCTCCCGCTGCTGGCCGTATGGGCCTTTGCCGCCGGCATGGCGTGGGCCGTCGGTTCGACCGCCGGGATCGTCGCGGCGACGACGGGCGGCAGCATGCTGGTGACCGTCACCCTGCCCACGAGCGTCGGGCGAGCACTGGAACACGCCGGGGTCATCGCGCTCGGGGGAGTGGTTCAGGCCGCGCTCATCCTGCTCTTTCCGATCCGCCGATGGGGGGCGCACCGTGACGCGCTGGCCGATGCCCTGGCCGCCGTGGCGGACCACGCCCGTCGGTTGCGGCACGACCCGACCGCCGCGTTCGACCCGGAGCCGTTGATGACGGCCCGGGACGCGGCTGCCGTGACGCCGTCACAGGCGCGCACCCGTCCCCTCGTCCTCCACGGCCCCCGGGGCCTCGCCGAGCGCATCCTGCCGGCCGTGGCCGCGCTCGCCGACCCGGACGTCGGCGCCCCGGCGGAGGGGGCCGGGCGGGACCGCGCGCGGGAGTTGCTCGGCGCGGCCGCCGACGTGTTGGACACGGCCGCCCGTTCGATCCGCCGGGGCACTCCGGCAGAGGTGCCGCCCGCAAGCTCGGACGTCCTGCGCCTCGACGAGGAACACGAGGTACTGGAGGGTCCCGCGCGGCAGGCCGCCGAGCGGCTCGTCAAACTGCTCGGCGAGGCGCTGGAGCTCGCGGGGAGCGGCAGCACGCGCAGGAGGACGCCCACCCCACACGGCCCTGCGGGCGCCCCGTTCCTGGTGCGCCCGACGATGCTGCGGCTGGTCCCGGTCGTCGTGCGGGCGGTCCGCAAGGAGTTCCGCCGGGACTCACCCGTGTTCCGGCACGCCGTCCGCCTGGCGGCGGTAGCAGTACTCGGCTGTCTCATCGTCGCCGGGCTGCCCCTGGGCCACGGCTACTGGGTGCCCGTCGCCGCGGTGATGGTGATGCGTCCGGACTTCCACCGGACGTACGCGCGCGCGGTCGCCCGTCTCGCGGGGACCCTGGCGGGGGTCGCGCTCGCCACCGGGATGGTGCGGGCCCTGAGCCCGGTCACCCGGCTGTTCGGCGTGCTGGCGGTGGTCTCGGCGGGCCTGTCCTACACGATGATCCGTACGGGCTACGCCTACTCGCAGTGCTTCACCGCCGCGTACGTCGTCTTCCTGCTCGCCATGGGAGGCCAGGCATGGTAGCAGACGGTCCCGGAGCGGATGGTGCTCACGCTGCTGGGCGGGGCCCTGGCGATGCTGGCGTACGCGGTGTTTCCCGCGTGGGAGACACCCCGGCTGCGGGGCCGGCTCGCGGACTGGCTCGCGGCGAACGGCCGTTACGCGGCGGCAGTGCTCCGCAGCCACGCCGAACCGACCAGGGAGCATCGCGCCGACATGCGCCGGGCCCAACTGGCGAGCAGGGAGGCACGTGCCGCCTGGCAGGAGGCGTACGACCAGGCAAGACAGGAACCGGTCCCCCCGAGGGGTCTGACCTGGCGCGAGGCGGCCGAGGCGCAGGAGGCCCTCCAGGGCTTCGACAGGGCGGCGACGCTCATGGAGAGCCTCGTCCCGCGGGCCGACAGCCGCTCCGCACCGGAGGCGGAGCGGTTCGCCGGGGCACTGGAGGCGGACACCGCACAGGCGGCAGTCGATGTGCGCGAGCACAGGAACCCGGAGTGGGAACGCATGGAGGAGGCACTCCATGCGTGGCGGGGCTCCCCGGCCGGGGACGGGAGCCCGGTGCTACGGCGCGGCGCGGAACTGCAGAGGCGGGCCTTGGAGAAGCTCGCGACGGCCGTGAGCCGTACACCCCTGGAACGGGACATCGGCTCTGCTCGCGAGGAGCGGCGGGTGCGGGCGGCCGCGACGGAGGACGGCGACGGTTGAGGATGCCGCCGGGGTGGGTGACGGCGCCGGCGAAGGGAGCGTCGCACCTCCTGAAACGGGAAGTGCCCCGACCCGGATCGCTCCGGATCCTGCTGCGCGGGGCGCGCCAGGCGGGCTCCGTCTCGTCGGTGCGGCAACCGCGGCAACCGCCCTCAGTAGCTGTCGTAGCGGGGGCGGCCGGTCGGCCGGTAGACGCCGACCACGGTGCCGCCCTTCGTGGTCGAGACGCTGACCGGCTCCAGCGCCGTGGGGATCGCGCCATCGGCGAACAGCCGCTTGCCCGTGCCGATGATCACCGGGTGGATGGTCAGCCGGTACTCGTCGACCAGGTCGTGCCGCATCAGGGTCTGGGCGAGGTCGCCGCTGCCGACGACGTTGATGTTGCCGCCGTCGGACGCCTTCAGCGCCCGTACGGCGTCGACGGTGTCGCCCTCCAAGAGGGTGGAGTTCTGCCACCGGAGGGACGTCAGCGTCCGAGACGCCACGTACTTGTGCATGCTGTTCATCCGCTCGGTGAACGGGTTGTCGGGATCGGCCGTCGGCCAGTACGACGCGAAGATCTCGTACGTCTTGCGCCCGAGCAGCATCGCGTCGGAGCGCTCGTACCAGTCGGCGATGGCCGCGCCGACCTCGTCGTCGTCCACCGGCTTCTGCCAGCCGCCGTGCTCGAAGCCGCTCTCCGCGTCCTCGTCCGGACCGCCCGGTGCCTGCATGACGCCGTCGAGCGTCAGGAACGTGCAGACGATGATCTTGCGCATGGTGCGCTCCCTTCGTTTCGTTTACGGGTAGACCGCACAACCGCCGGAAACTCATCGCGCCGCTTCCGCGGCACGGCACCACGGGCTCGCACCGCGACACCGGATCCGGTGGCCGTGCGACACCGACCGTGACATGGGGCCCGACTGACGGGGCTCCGGCCACGCTGATCGGCCGGAAATCCCACTCCCGCAGGCCACACCGCGCCCTAGACTGCGACCGCTCCAAGACCTGGAGATCATCGGGAGGGCGTGCAAGATGAGACGAGCACTGGTCAGTGCGTTCGCGGCCGCGGCGCTAGTGGTGTCCGGGGGGAGTGTCGCCACCGCTTCCGACAGCGTTCCGCCGCGCACCACGCACGGTCCCTGCCAGTACACCCAGACCCCGGACGAGCCGCCGGCGCGCCCTGTTCCGCTGCCGCCCGACGCACGGCGCACCCCTGCTCGTGGCACGGTCGACTTGTCGGTGCCGACCAGTCAGGGCGCGCTCCCGCTGCGCTTGGACCGGGCCAAGGCGCCGTGCACCGTCCAGAGTTTCCTGCACCTCGCGCGGCACGGCTTCTACGACCGCACGGTGTGCCACCGTCTGACGGCGTACCCGACGCTGAAGGTCCTGCAGTGCGGCGACCCGACCGGCACCGGTGAGGGCGGGCCCGGGTACAAGTACAAGGACGAACTGCCGGTGGACCTGCCGCCCGCCGCCACCGATCCGACGGGTACGCGCCGGCTCTACGGACGCGGCCTGCTGGCGATGGCCAACGCCGGCCCGAACACGAACGGTTCTCAGTTCTTCGTCGTCTACGGCGACTCCGCCCTGCGGCCGAACTACACGGTGTTCGGCACGGTCGGCACCGCCGGTCTGGCGACACTCGACAAGGTGGCCGCCGGAGGCATCGAGCCGACCGCGGAGAACCCGGCACCGGTCGACGGCACACCCGTACTGCGGACCGAGCTGTTCCGCGTCCGGCCGTCCTGCGGGCACTGACGCACCGCGATGTCGCCGCGTCCACGATGACCCTGCCTGGCGGTGTGCGGGGTCGGCCCGCGGCGACACGCGAATGCCCTGCACCAGGGCCGCCCAGGTCACCGAGACATCGGTTGGGCACCTCCGCTACCCCGTTCCCCGGTCCTCACTCCTCAGCCGGCCGCGATCGACCGCGTGGAAGAAGGGTGGGAGCGATCATGCAGGGCAGGAGACTTCCGTGACGTCGAACAGTCCCCGCACCTGCCGGAGCACGCCCGGGAACCGGTCCTTCGAGCTGCTCGAACGCATCCGCACCCGCCTGTGGACCACCGCCGTGCGGCTGTGGGAGGACAACGTCGCCGACCACGCGGCGGCCCTCACCTACTACGCGGTACTGGCACTGGTGCCCGCGCTGCTCGTCTCCGTCTCCCTGGTGGGACTGGCCGGGACCGATACGCGCGAGCATCTGATCCGCGACCTCACCTCCTACGCTCCGCCCCAGTCGGCCCAGGTGCTCCGCGAGGCCCTGGAGGGCATCACCTCCTCGCCCTCCTCACTGTGGCCGCTGCTCGTCAGCGGCGTCCTGAGCGCCCTGTGGTCGGCCTCCAGCTACCTGTCGGTCTTCCGGCGCGCCCTGCACGCGATGCACCGTCTGCCCGACACGCGCCGGCCCCTGCGTGCCGCCCACGTCCTCCTTCTCACCTCGGGCGCGCTGCTGGCCCTGCTCGTCACGGGCGCCGCGAGCCTCGTCGCGACCGGCCCGGTGGCCCGGCGACTCGCGGCGGCCGCCGGCCGCCCGGGCACGGACGTCATGACCCTGCTGCGGTGGCCGGTGCTGCTGGTGATCGTCACGGCGCTGATCCTGATCCTCTACCGGACGGGGCCCGTCCAGGCCCGTGGCCTGCGCCGGGGGTTCGCGGGTGGAGCCCTTGCGGCCTTCCTGTGGCTCGGGGCCTCGGCGCTCTTCACCCTCTACACGCAGTTCGGGACCTACAGCCGCCTCTACGGTTCGCTGGCGGGAATCATCGTCTTCCTCGTGTGGCTGTGGTTCGGCAATCTGGCCCTGCTCGCCGGCGCGCAGTTCAACGCGGTGCGCGCACGGCGGGCGGCACGGTCCGACGACAAGCCTCGGGAAGTCGAGGCAGCCGCCTCCTACAGGTAGCGGCGGATGGGCAGTACCGCCGTCTCCCGGGCCCGCTGCAGAAGCGACCGCCGCTTCCAGCGGCCCGGGCGGATCAGCTCGCTCACGGCGAGGTCCTCGTCGTAGTGCGCGTCGAGGGCGGCGGTGAACTCGGAGTCCATGACGGCGAGCATGACCTCTTCGTCGTGGTCGAGGGAGCGGCGGTTGAAGTTCGTGGAGCCGATCAGGGACACGACGCCGTCCATGGTGATGACCTTCGCGTGCATCATGGTCGGCTGGTACTGGTGGATGCGCACTCCGTCGGCGGTCAGCGCCTCGTAGTGGTGCTGCCCCGCCAGCTGGCACACCCGCTTGTCCGTGTGGGGGCCGGGCAGCAGGATCTCGACTTCCACGCCGCGGCGGGACGTGGCGCGGAGCAGGTCGATGAAGTAGTCGTCCGGGGCGAAGTAGGCGGTCGCCAGCCGGATCCGTTCCTCCGCCGATTCGAGGATCACCCGTATCAGGGTCTGCATGTCCTGCCAGCCGACGCTGGCCGAACCGCGGACCACCTGCACGATGGCGCTCCCGCTCGGGGGGTGGACGACGAACCGGTCGCGTTCGTCGAAGAGCTCCGTGTGGCATTCGGCCCAGTTCTGGGCGAAGGCGGCGGCGATGCCGTCCACGGCCGGGCCGCGGACCTCGACGTGGGTGTCCCGCCACTCGTCGGGATTGCGGGCGTCGCCACACCATTCCTCGGCGATCCCGACGCCTCCGGTGAAGGCGGTCAGCTCGTCGACCACGAGGGCCTTGCGGTGGCAGCGGTGGTTCTGCTTGAACGGCGAGAGGTAGAGGGGCTTGCGGAACCACGCGACCTCGACTCCGGCCGTGCTCATCCGGTCCAGCAGGTCCTTCTCGATCAGGCGGCTGCCGAAGCCGTCGAGAAGCAGCCGCACCCTCACCCCGGCACGTGCCCGGTCGGTCAGGGCTTCGGCGAAACGCCGCGCGATGTCGCCCCGCCAGTAGACGAAGGTCATCATGTCCACGGTGTGCCGCGCGTTGCCGATCGCGTCCAGCATCGCGGCGAAGATCTCGTCGCCGTTGCGCAGGGGGCGTACGGAGTTGCCCTCGGTCGCCGCGACGCCGATGAGCCGCTCCAGCCGCCGGCGTATGCGGTGGATCCGCTCGTCCACGGCACCGCTGTCGGCGGAGGCGGTGGTCGCGCCGCCCTGCGGTTGCTCTCTGTCGGACATCCCAGTCCCCCCTCGGTCGGGCCATCGGCGACCAGGACCTTATCCGACGGCATCCAGGACGGGGACGAAGGAGGGGGGAAGGGGAGGAAGGAGGGGGCGTCGGCGCCGGGCTGAACGCCGAAGGCGCCGGCACATCGGTGAGTGACGCCTCGCCCTGCGGTGGCCTCGGAAGGGCTACGGGAAGCTCACCCCGTACCGCTGCCAAGCGTTCCACGTCCCGCTGGGCCGGCGGTACTTCGACCACCAGTACCCGTCGGTGCCGATGACTCCGATGAGGATGGAGTCCTGCGTGTAGTGCTGCTTGACCGCCACGCCGGAGCGGTCCTGTCCGCCCATCGACTCCCAGCCGGACCAGCCGGTCCGCTGCGGGTCGGTCCAGCGGGTCCACACCGCCGCGTCCGTGCCGATGACGAACTGCTGCAGCGCGCCGTCGCTGAAGACGTGCTCGGAGACCGGGTAGTCGCAGTTGATGGTGACACCGCCGAACTTGCAGTTCGACGCTTCCGCCGCCGGGGCGGTGGCCACCGCCAGGGTCGCGACGGCGACCACCGCCATGACGCCGGCCTTGAGCCTTCGGTACTTCCGGAACTTCACCACGTTCTCCCATGGCTGACGAGACCGGCCGACGAGACGGGCCAGGCCCTGAGGCAGCCCCCATCGTTCCCCGCGCCGCTTACGCCCCGCTAACGGATCGCTCTCACGACGGGAGCCCGGGGCAGGCCGGGCACTCGGAGGACGTGAGGGGCCGGGGTCCGAATCCGCCGGAGTGCAGCGGGAATGACCGGACCGGGCGATTCAGTTGCCGTACATATGAGCGATTCCCGTCCTTATGGTCCTGTTCCTGCCGGGCACGGCCGCTCCGGTCCGGCGACCGTCCGTGAACGCCTGGCGGCCGACCGTACCGACACGCTGGCGCGAATGGCGGCTCTGGGCCGGGACTTCGACGGGATCGTCGCGGCGAACGCCCTGGTCGCGGTCGACGACGAGCACGACCCCGAAGGAGGGACCACAGCCTTCGAGCGCGCCCATGTGGCTTCCCTGATGGAGCAGGCACACGGACACCTCGCCGAGCTGGACGAAGCCCTCCAGCGGCTTGAACGCGGCACCTACGGGCAGTGCGAGGGCTGCGGCAGCAGGATCCCGCCCGAGCGCCTGGAGATCCGACCGGCGGCAACGACGTGCGTGTCGTGTGCCGAGCCCGGCCGTCACCGTCCCCGGCGGCCCGCGCACTGATCGCCGCCGTCCGTCCCCCGCTCGGTCATGACCGAGCCGTCGAAAACGCGTCGGCTCTGGACTTCCCGGACCCCGGCGGGAAGGCGGTTACGCCGCGCCCGTGAACCCCGCCGAGACGCCCACCACCCGGGGCACCGCCCGGGCCGGACGCACCGCCAGGTCGGCGGGCACGGACTCGGGCAGCCGTACCGTGAAAAGCGGTCGCCGCTTCGCCTTGCATCGCACCCGACGACGACCCACCCATCATCAGGGAGCGGGGTCCGGGGAAAGGTGGATCCTGGCCGCGACCGGAAGGTGGTCGCTGGCCGTCGCGGGGAGGGTCCATGCCGAAGCGGCCCGGACGCCCCCGAGAAGGATCTGGTCGATCCGGACGGCCGGCAGGCGCGCCGGCCAGGTGAAGCCGAAGCCCGCGCCCGCCGAGGCCTGTGCGGAGACGAGACGGTCGGTGAGGGGCCGCAGTCCGCGGTCGTCGGTGGAGCCGTTGAAATCGCCCAGGACGACGACGCGCCGGGCGGGCTCCGCCCGCACCTCCGCCGCCAGCAGGCCCAGCGCCTCGTCGCGCGCCCCGGCGGTGAATCCGCGCGGGCCCACGCGGACGGACGGCAGGTGGGCGACGTAAATGGCCAGCGGCCCGCCGGGCGCGTCCACCGTCGCCCGCATCGCCCGCGTCCACGGCATGATCGGCACGGCCCGCGCGTCGCTCAGTGGATGGACGCTCCAGAGGCCCACTGTGCCCTGGTAGAAGTGGTACGGGTAGGTCTTCGCCAGGGCCTGCTCGTAGGCGGGCGCCGTGTCCGGACTCAGCTCCTCCAGCGCCAGCACGTCCGCCCCGGCGGCGAGCAGGCTCCGTACGGTACCGGCGGGGTCGGGGTTGGCCTGGTTGACGTTGTGACTTACCAGCGTGAGGTCCCCGCCGGGGGAGGTCTTGTCGGCGAGGACTCCGCCGAAGACCGCCAGCCAGGCCGCCGCCGGCACCACCAGGGCCACCGCCGCCGCCACCCGCGCCCGCCGCAGCAGGGCCGCGGCCACCAGCACGGGCACGAGCAGCGCGCTCCAAGGCAGCAGGGTCTCGGCCAGACTGCTCAGCCGTCCGGGCAGCCTGGGGAGCAGCCGGTGGCCCGCGACGCCCACCGCGAGGAGGACGGAGCAGCCCGTGACCGCCGCCCCGCGGCGTCGCCACCACCGGCGCGACCCGGCGTCCGAGGCCCCGGGAGCGCGGTCCGTGCCGGCCGCCGTGCCGTCCTCCGCGCGGGAGGGGCGGGTCTCTGCCGCTGTCGCGGGGGTGGGAAGGGTCTCTGCCGCCGTGCCGTGCGGCGCCGCGGCGGAGCCCGGTCGTGTCGTCGCCGTCATCGTGCCCCGCCCTCCGTTCCGGCCGCGGCCAGCCGGTCGCGGACGGCGGCGAGCAGCCCGCGGCTGGCGTCGACGGCGGCCCGGAGTCCCTCGGCGGGCGTCGTGTTCGCCCGCTGGTGCAGGACGGCGCCCACCAGGAGTCGGGGCGTACCGCCGACGCGCACCTCGCAGGCCCACAGGAGGTTCCCGCCCGCCGGTGTGCTGGAGCCGGTCTTCACGCCGACGACGCCCGGGGTGTCCAGCAGGGGATTGGTGTTGGTGATCGTCCCGAGGCCGGGGACGGTGGTCTCGCGGGTGGCCACGACCGCCCGGAAGACAGGGTCCTCCATCGCGGCCCGCGTCAGCCGCACCTGGTCGGCCGCGGTGCTCGTGGTCGTCGGCTCGATGCCGCTCGCCCCCGTGTAGACCGTGTCCTTCATGCCGAGCCGTCCGGCGGCGCGCCGCATCTTCGCCACGAAGGCAGCCTGGCTGCCGGAGTCCCAGCGGGCCAGCAGACGGGCCACGTTGTTGCCGGAGGGGATCAGGAGCAGTTCCAGGAGCCGGCGCTGCGAGTAGCGTTCGCCGGGCCGTACGGGGACGGTCGACTCGCCGCCGACCCCCGCCTCGTGTGCGGCCGTCCGGTCCACTTCGATCAGGGGGCCTTCCTCGTCAGGCCGCAGCGGGTGCTCCTTGAGGATGACGTAGGCGGTCATCACCTTCGTCAGGCTCGCGATCGGCACCGGCCGCCGCCCGCCCCGCTCGCCCAGCGAACCGGTCCCTTCGAGGTCGACGGCGCTCTGGCCGTCCCGCGGCCACGGGAGCGGGCCGATGTCGGAAACCGGCCTTCGCTCGTCGCCCGGCGTCGAAGGCGCGCCGGAGGGGGAGACGACGGCGATGCCCAAGGCCGTCAGCAGGGCCAGGGACAGGGCACCGCCGAGGAGGCGGTGACGGGGGGTACGGGGAACGGGCACGGGCCGCCTCCAGGGGCTGCGGTACGGGATCGGTACGGCAGCAAGACTCCGGGGACGAGGTCTCCGGCCCACGGTCGGAAGAGCGCTGCCCGCGCTCGGGAACCCATCGGTCGTGTATCAACGGGGCGGCGAGGGGACGTGCGTCAGCGGGCGCGTTCGACGCATCGGCGGGAGTGGGTCGGGGCCCGGCCGGAAGAGCGGAGGGGGTGCGCATCGCCCCGGGCGGCCGACCCGGCGAACGCGAGCGATAAGAACGGAGGGGGTGCGCATCGCGCCGGGCGGCCGACCCGGCGAACGCGAGCGATACGGGACGGCCTCGTCGGCGGACGGAGCCGCCCCCCCCCGGACGGCGGAGCCACGCGCCGGCGGGCCGTCCGAAGCGCGGGGACGCACGCCGACAGGCGACCGTCGAGGACCGTGCGTCGGCGTGCAGGCCGCACCGGTACGTACCCCTGCAGGCGGGCCTCCCGGGACGCCGAGGAGCGTCCCGCGGCGGGCAGGCCGTCCCGCTACGGCCGGGTCGCCCGCCGGCGCCGGCGGGCGGTCCAGGGACGCGGTCACGCCTGGGACGGTGGCCCGTCCTGGGGCAGGGTCAGGGTCGCGATCGCCCCTCCGTCCGGGGCGTTGGCGAAGCCCAGGGTCGCCCCGATCACCCTCGCCTGGCCGGACGCGATCGTCAGGCCCAGGCCGTGCCCGTGCCCCCGCTCGGCCGTGCCCGTACGGAACCGCTGGGGGCCGTGGGACAACAGGTCGGCCGGGAAGCCGGGGCCGTGGTCCCTGACGGTCACCGTCCCGGCGTCGACGGCGACTTCCACCGGGCCCGCGCCGTGCCGGTGGGCGTTGACGACGAGGTTGGAGACGATACGGTCCAGGCGCCGGGGGTCCGACTCGACCACCGCCGTCTCCCGTTCGGTCACCCGCGCCGCGAGGCCCGTCCGCGCCACCGAGTCCCGGACGAGGGCGGCCAGGTCGACCGGTCCCGGCTGGGACGTCTCGGCGCCCGCGTCGAGACGGGAGATCTCCAGGAGATCCTCCACCAGGTCCCGCAGCACCCGTACCCGGCTCTGGACCATGTCCGTCACCTCGCCCTCGGGCAGCAGGTCCGCCGAGGTGACCAGACCCATCAGCGGGGTGCGCAACTCGTGTGCGACGTCGGCGGTGAAGCGTTGCTCGGTGTCGATCCGCTGCTTGAGGCTGTCGGCCATCGAGTCCACCACGGCCGAGATCTCGGCGACCTCGTCGCCCCCGCGGACCGTCCCCGTCCGGGCGTCGAGGTCGCCCGCCGTGATGCGGCGAGCCGTGCGGGCCACCCTGCGCAGCCGCCGGGCGGGGAGTTCCGTCGCCAGGGCCGTGGCGGGGACGACGACGCCCAGGGTGAGCAGCGAGTACTTCCACATGTGACGGTCCAGGGCCTGCCGGGTCAGCAGGTCGGCGGTCATGTCGACCTTGACCGCGTACAACTTCCCGCCCTCCCTGCGGGCCGCCCAGAACACGGGGGCCGGGGGCCTGTTCTCGTAGAGCGTGGCCTCGCCGTCGTGCTCGACCTGCCGCAGCAGGGCATCGGGCAGCTCCCCCGGGGAGGCCCGGGGGCCATCCTCACCCGCGGCCGTGGCCTCCTCCCTGGCCTTCGCCAGGGCCGTGACGGCCCTGCCCGCGCCCTCGTGCATGGACCGCCGCAGCACCGAGTCGTGCACCAGCAGGCCGACCGTCAGCGCCATCGAGGCACAGGCCAGCGCCACCAGGAGGACGATCTTCCAGCGCAGCGAGCGGGAGTGCGGCACCAGGCCCACGACCGCTCCCCGGGGACCCCGGCTCACCGCTTCCACTTGTAGCCGAAGCCCCGGACCGTCTCGACCCGCTCGGAGCCGATCTTCTTGCGCAGTCGCTGCACGCACAGGTCGACGACCCGGGTGTCGCCGTCCCAGCCGTAGTCCCACACCTCGCGCAGCAGGGTCTGGCGGTCCAGCACGATTCCTGGGTGCGCGGCGAATTCGAGCAGCAGCCGCAGCTCGGTCGGGGCGAGCGCGATCCGCTCGCCGCCCCTGCGGACCTCCAGGGCCGCGGGGTCGAGGGAGAGGTCGCCGAAGACCAGCGGGGCGGCCGGCTCCGCGGGGCCGGCCGGTTCGGCTGCCGGGGGTACGAAGGCGGCCCGGCGCAGCAGCGAACGGATCCGCGCCACCAGGACGGCGGTGTCGACGGGCTTGACCACGTAGTCGTCGGCCCCCGCCTCCAGGCCGGACACCACGTCGAGGGCGTCGCCGCGCGCCGACATCATCAGGATCGGGTCCGTGGCCGTCTCCCGGATGCGCCGGCACAGCCCGATGCCGTCCAGGCCCGGCAGCATCACGTCGATCAGCATCAGGTCGTGCCGCCCCTCCCGGAAGAGTTCGAGCCCGGTCAGGCCGTCGGCCGCGACGAGCACGCGGTAGCCGTAGCGCTCCAGGGCCATGGCGACGGACCGCCGGATGACCTCGTCGTCCTCGACGAGCAGGACGGTCACAGGCGCGGGCGCGGGTGCCGACACGGAATCAGACATGTACATCTCTCGGGCACGGGACAGGGCGGGCCCTCCATCATGCCTCACCCTCACGCACCCCCGGCGCCGCCGGAGGGCTGTGAGCACGCCTCCGACCTGGGCTGATACCCGCCTGATACACCACCGCGTGGTGGCCGACACCCATCCGGGCGGGTATGGAGACGGAGGCGGCGCGACTGACACCGCTGGCGCGGCAGCCGCTCCGGCGCCCACCATCACCGGACAAGCGGCGCTGGTTGCTCCGACGGCGTCGTCACCCTGGGGGGAGGCGCGCTCGCCGCGCCGTCCCCACGCGCATTGCCGTGCGTCCGCGGTGCCGCGGCGCGGCCAGTTCGCCTCTCTCGTCACGGCGCCGCGGCCGTCCCTCCGCGTCGGGGTCGACTCGTCGGGGTGGATCAGCTCCAGCCACTCCTCGCGGTGGTCGGGGTGGGAGCCGTCGAGTAGGCGCGAGTCGATCGGATCCGCGCCCCGCCCGCTGACCCGGACGTACGCGTGGGGGAGGAGCACCTCCCGGCGCACGGAGAGGAAGGCCTCGCGTAGACGGGGTCGGTCAGACCGCTGTCGGCCTCGATGCGGCCGGGAAGGACACCTGGCCCGGCGTCGCCTTGAGTTCCCCTACGGCCACGACGGGCAGCGCCGCCGGCGTGAACGCTGCTGCCGCAAGGGCACCTTCCTCGCCCAGTCAGCAGGCGCGGGACGAGCGGTGGCGCCGTAGCGACGCGGCTGCCACGGCGGTTGATGTCACGGCGGCCGGGGCGCCGGGGCGACGCTGGGGGCCGTCATCCGCCGCTCCCGTCCGGTGCACGGCGGGCCAGCGTGTGCACGAGGGGCGCGAGGTGCCGGTACGGGTCGCGTGTCGAGGCGGCCCACTCCGTCTCCAGTGCCGACGCGTACTCGTCGGGCTCCGGTGACCACTCCTGGGCGCGGTGGTCGTTGAGAATGCGTACTCCCTGCCAGGGCAGAGGGGTCAGACCGTGCTCGGTGGCCAGGCGGTCGAGCTCTTCGGCAGTGTCCCCGCGGGTGCGGACGCCGAGGTGGCCGACGCTCACGCCGGTGCCGCTCTCGATCAGGTCGCGCGCGAGGGCGTACTCGCCGCGCAGCGCCTCACGGAACCCGGACGCCGCACGGTTCTTCGCCAGAATGCTCAGGACCCCGCCGGGCGCGACCATCCCCGCCAGCCGGGCGACCGCGGTCGCCGGTTCGTCCAGGTACATCAGCACCCCGTGGCAGCAGACCAGGTCGAACCTCTCGCCGCCGAACTCCAGAACCTCGACATCCGCCCGCAGGAAGCGGACGTGTGCGGCGAGTTCGGGTCGGGCGGACAGTCGGCTCGTGGCGGCGGCGAGCATGCCGTCGGACGCGTCCGCCGCGGTCACCCGGTGCCCGGCGGCGGCCAGGCGGAGCGTCATCTCGCCGGTTCCGCAGCCGGCGTCCAGGACTCGGACCGGCCGGTCCGGAAGCTCGGCTTGCAGCCGGCGGAAGACGAGGTCGTGCCGGAGCCGGCCCCGCCCGCCTGTCGAGTACGCGTCGTACGCGGCGCCGACCGCGGCGAAGTCGGTCACCGCTGCCACCCGAGTTCGGTGTAGGTGCGGCCGGCCTGGATGCCTTCGATCGCCGCCCGCGTGTACGGCACGATCCGCTCGGGCAGGTCCTTGACCCCGATCCACTCCCAGGCCACACACTTGTCCCGCTCGCGCACCTCCGGCGCGCCCTCCCAGTACCGGGGGCGGAAGAACAGACCGATGCGCGGACGGTCTCCCGGCTTGTCGATCATGTGGACGGTGTGGACGAGGTCGAGATCGGCCGGATCGATGACCAGCCCGGCCTCCTCGCGGGACTCGCGCACCGCGCAGTCGGTGGCGGCCTCGTACTCGCAGTGACCCGCGAGGACATGCCACGTGTCGCCGGCGTACGCCGAGTCCGGGTGCCGCAGGCCCAGGAGGACCTTGCCGTCGCGTTCGAGGTAGAGGTGGACGCCGACGATGTGCGGCTCGGTCCCGGCCGGCGCGCCCGCCACCGCGGCAGCGGACTTCTCCGGCTGGTCGGCGGCAGGGGCGGGATGCTCGGCGGCGTGGGTCTCGAGCAGGCTCCGGGTGTCGGGCAGCATGGTCAGGTAGGGCAGCTGCTCGGGACGGAACCACGCGAGCATCACGCCTTCGGTCAGCGTCAGCTCCGACGGGTCCCCCTGCCACTCGCCGGCGAACAGCGCGACGGGCACGCTCGTGCCGTGGGTGCCGATGACGGAGTCGACGCGGTACGGCTCCAGGCCGGTGAGGACGAGACCTGCCTCCTCCTGGAGCTCGCGGGTGACCGTGTCGAGCAGCGTGGCGTCGTGCGGTTCGCGGCCGCCGCCGAGCAGGTCCCAGCAGCCCGGCGCCCAGATGTCCGGCTTGTTCGCGTCTCGAAGATGCAGCAGATACCGGCCGGCCGCGTCGCGAATCACGGCGGACGCGTTCACCGGGGTGATCGTGCCGTGCAGGCCGGCGGCGCTCAGTTTCGCGTGCAGAGTCGGCGAGCGGACCTCGTCCTGCGCCAGCCACACGGCTCCCGCGATCTCGTCGTCCTGCAGGGTCGGTTCCGGTGCGCCCGGCGTCAGGCGGAAGACGAACCGGACGTCGAAGTGCCGGTGGGCGGGTTCGCCTGTGGAGGGCCGCGCCTCGATGTCGTGGACGTCGATGTCGATGGGCGCGTGCCCGAACTCCGGCGTGAGCACGAGGCAGGAGGCCGGGATGCCCGTCTCCTCCCGGACCTCCCGGAGCACGGCGGCGAGCAGCGTGGCGTCACCGCCGTCGACGTGACCACCGGGGGTGAGGAGGAGCCCGCTGGCCCGGTGGGCGATGTGCAGGACGCGCCCGGCGGCGTCGATGACGACCGCGCTGCACGTGATGTGCCCGGGCAGCGCGGTCCGGCTGGTCGGGTCGGCGCCGGAGTCGAGCGCGGACAGAAGTCCGCTGAGCGCGCTCCGCTCGGCGGGGTGCCGGTCGAGGTAGTCGGCGACCAGGTCGCGGATGTGGTCAGCGGACGGCGGCATGTCGGCACCTCACCGGATCGAGACGGGCGGCAGCAGAGGACGGGGCGGGGCCAACCAGGGTGTGCGGGGGTCGGCGGCCCGCGGGGGGAGCGTCGGGAGGGGTGTGCACGCAAGACCTCCTCGGCCTCGTGAAGGCGCCCGCGCAGTACGGCCGCGGCGTCGAAGCGGGCGCGAGCGTAGGCCTGCAGCGACGCGGGGTCTTGACGAACCACTGCCTGTCGTCCTGCCCGGAGGCGAGGTAGTTGTGCGTGACCGTCCCGGTGGGGCCGGCCTCGACAGCGGTCGCCATGATGCCGAACTCGCCGGCCAGAAGCAGCGTGACCAGCTCGATCCGCTCCCGCTCGCGGAGCGTGGGTGTCATCGGCGCGCCTCCGGCTCGTCGACGCGGGCGGACTGGGCCGGCACGGGGGCAGGTTCGAACTGGCGCGCCTGAAGTCCGTAGGCGTCGCGGAACGCGCCGGTCCCGGTGGCGGGGTCCATGAGCTCGGTGAAGGTGCCGCTCTCGACCACGCGGCCTTCGTCGAGGACGTAGATGACATCCGCGTGGCGAGCGCTGGCGAGCCTGTGGGTGATCAGGACGGTGGTCTGGCCCTGGTCGGCGAGCCGGTGGATCTGGTCGAAGACACGCTGCTCGGCTGCCGCATCGAGGGCGCTGGTGGGCTCGTCGACGATCAGTACCTCGCCGTGCCGGAACCTGGCGCGAGCGAGCCCCAGCTTCTGCCACTGACCACCGGAGATCTCCTGCCCGCCCTTGTAGCCGCGGCCGAGCAGCGAGTCCAGACCGCGCGGCAGCCCTGCGATCACCTCATCGGCGCCCGCGTAGGCGGCCGCGTCCTGGATGGCCCCGTCGTCCCACCGCACGTCGCTGCGGCCGATGCCGACGTTGACGCGAGCGGTGAACGGCCAGCGGAAGAAGTCCTGGGCGACGATCGCCACCCGGCTGAAGACCTGCGTCCGGTCGGCCTCGGCGGTGCTGACACCGCCCCACAGGACCTTCCCGGAGTTCGGCAGCCTGACCCCGCTGAGCAGGCTGACCAGGGTCGACTTGCCGGATCCGTTCTTCCCCACCAGCGCAACGGTCTTGCCGCGTGGAATGACCAGGTCGACATCGTGCAGGGAGGGCGTGTCCTTGCCGGGATAGGCGTAGGTGACCTTCTCGAACCGGATCTCATCCGCCACGTCCGGAAGGTCCAGTCCGCCGTCGGGCACCGCGCGCTCCATGGCCTCCTCGCACAGGCGCTCGAGGTCGGCGATGAACAAGGCCTCGCCTTGAACGTCGGTGATGCGCACGACCAGGTCGGTGATGCTCGCCGAGCTGGTCCGGATCGCCAACACCGCCGTGGCGGCGATCGCGAGGTCCATCCGCCCCGCCCACAGCAGGAATCCGAGCACGCCGTACGTGGTGATGGTGGCCAGTCCGCGGGCGGAGTCCGCGATCAGATTCACGCGCGCGCCCGTCCAGGCCAGCCGGGTCTGCTCCACCTCGCTGGTCTCCGCCATCAGCCGGAAGTGGGTGAGCAGGAGGGGAGCGACGCCGTGGACGCGGACCTCGGCGGCGGCCTTCTGGTCGATCAGCAGCTGGTTGAGCAACTTCGCGGCGCGGACGTGCTGCACGAACCGGTGCCAGCTCGTGTACTGGTGCCGGGTCATGGTCAGCGAGCCCCATGCGTTCGGCAGAGCCATGAGGACCAGAAGCGGAAGCAGCACGGGGTGCAGCACCGTCAGCACCCCGGCCGCGGCAGTCAGCGAGATCAGCGAGGTCACCACGGCGGTGCAGTAGCCGACCATGCGCCGGGCCGCATCAGCGCCCCACTGCGCGGTGTCCATCAGCCGGTGGAAGGCGTCGTCCTCGATCGCCTCGAGCTCGACCCTCGCCACCAGTCCGAGGTACCGCTCGGTCGCGACCCGCTGCGCTTTCGGCTCCAGAATCCCGGTGGCCGCGGCCGAGGCCGACGTGCAGACCGAGCCGATCACGGACAGGACCGCGACGACAGCGACGGCCGGCAGCGCGGCTTGCAGCCGACCGGGGATGTCACCGGGCGCGAGGAGCGCCATGAGCAGCGCGTTGACCGAGATCAGGGAGACGGCCTGGGTGATTCCGCGGGTGATCTCGCTGAGGGCGACTGTGACGAACGCCCGGCGGTCGGCTTCACGCGCGAGACGGATGGCGAGGAGCACCTGCCGCGGCAGCGAGCGGCCCATCTCCCACAGCCCGAGAGCCGCCCAGGCGCCGGAGTGTGCGGCGAAGCCCTGGTCGTAGGTGAGTCTCCCCCCGAACAGCAACTGCTCCGACTCCGAGGCCTCCTCATCGGCCGTCGGCCCGGTTTCCGTCGTACTCGTCATGCCCCCCACCTCGTATCCGGGCGTGCTGTGCGGCGGGACTCGTCAGCCATGCGCACGGACCCCGCCGGGGAGGCTCCGGGCCTGGGCTGCTTGACCTGAGCAGGGAAGGTGGGAAGAGGGGACATCACGGTCTCCAAAGGTCGTGTGGGGGTGTCGGATGGCTCAACGACGCGAGGACGTGATGCGAGCACAGTTAAATCGGACGGCATTCGAACCCCGGAAATAGGCGAAAGCGCGTTCGTGCGTGGTGCATCGACCCGTACGGGACAGGGGGCCTCCTCGATGCCGGAAGTGGCCGAAACGCCGACATCGAAGGGGGCTTGTCCGCAGGGGAGTTCAGTGGCCACCGAGTCACGGCTCTGCCGCGCGAGGCGGCCGCCGACCACCGTGGGCGGGCGCGTGACGAGCTCCTCGATTGCGAAGCGCTCGAGGAGGACCAGGCCGCGGTCGAGGAGAAAGCCTTCGGGGTGGACCCGGCGGAATGCGCTCGTCGCGCGGGCCGGAGCTACGAGCGAGTCAGCCGTCCGGCTTCACCGCGCACGGGGGTCTTCGCGTCGCACGGTGGCGCCCGGATGATCACGCACGGTGGTCAGGGGAAGCCTGGCGACTTCAATGCATGAACGATGCGACTTGTCGGTGCGCCGTGCTTGCCGAACGCTGGGGCGTAGGGCGAGGAGCCTGCGCCACGGGGCCCGGCTCGGCCTCTGTCCGCGTTTCCGGATGGAGAGGAGAAGGAAGCCATGGCGACGTCCTGCCGCGGTTCCGCGGGCCCACCCGTGCACCGGGAGGAGCGTGACACGGCGCCGCGACCGGTGTCGGCGGTCGGTCCCCCGCTGTCTTCCGGCAGCGTCTTCCGCCAGCGGTGGACCGACCTGGTGTTCGCGCACTGGGAGGTGTCGCCTGACGACGTCGCCGGCCTGTTTCCCCCGGGAACGCGGCCGGACGTGCTCGACGGGAAGACCTACGTGGGCCTCGTCTTCTTCGGCATGAGGGATCTCCGTCTGTCGCGCGGTCCCGTCCTGCCCTTCGCGGGCCGGTTCGAGGAGATCAACGTACGCCTCTACAGCGTCGATGCCGCCGGCCGGCGCGGGGTGGTGTTCCTGAGCCTGGACTGCAACCGTCTGCTTCCCGTCATCGCGGCGAACGGAGTGTTCGGGCTTCCCTACCGCTGGGCGTCCGCCCGCTGCGACCGCTTCGAAGAGAGGATCCTCTACGCCGTTCGCCGTAAGGGCCCGCAACATCCTCGCTCCCGCCTCTGGGCTGCGGTCGAGGGCGAGGAGCGCAGCCCGGACGCGCGGGAGAACTTCCTGACCGCCAGATGGGGTCTCCACGCCCGGGCCTGGGGGCGGACGTTCTACTGGCCGCTCCACCACGAGCCATGGCGCTTCAAGGACGCGGCGCTGCTCCTGCTGGAGGACGAACTCGTGGAGGCCGCCACGGGTCTGACGGTAGCCGCGTCCTCACCGGCGAGCCTGCTCTACTCGCAAGGCCTGTCTGTACGCTTCGGCCGTCCGTTCTGGATCTGCTAGGCGACCGCGACGTGCCCTCGCGGACGCCGGGGCCACGAACGAGCCGTTGCCGACCGGTGCCCGCGCGGGCCGTCCGTCGATGTCAGCCCAACCAGACCGTGGACCCGGCGAGAGGGAGTGGTCACCACGGACTCCGCCGGACGCGAGTCTGTGCTCCTCCAGGCTCGCACCCCCTGGCCCTGCGAGAGCTGACGGTCCTGGGAGCGCCTTCCCCCCGAATGTCCGGACTGGAGCTGCTAGAAGAACCCCAGCTTCCTGGGGGAGTAGCTCTGAAGGATGTTCTTCGTCTGCTGGTAGTGGTCCAGCATCATCTTGTGGGTCTCGCGGCCCACCCCCGACTGCTTGTAGCCGCCGAACGCCGCGTGCGCCGGGTAGGCGTGGTAGCAGTTCGTCCAGACGCGGCCCGCCTGGATGGCGCGGCCCGCGCGGTAGGCGGTGGTGGTGTCGCGGGTCCAGACGCCGGCGCCGAGGCCGTACAGGGTGTCGTTCGCCGTGCGGATGGCGTCGTCGAAGTCGGTGAAGGAGGTGACCGCGACGACCGGGCCGAAGATCTCCTCCTGGAAGATCCGCATGTGGTTGTCGCCCTCGAAGATGGTCGGCTGGACGTAGTAGCCGCCCGCCAGCTCGCCGTCGTGATCGATGCGCTGACCACCCGTCAGGATCTTGGCGCCTTCCTGCTGGCCGATCTCCAGGTACGAGAGGATCTTGGCGAGCTGGTCGTCGGAGGCCTGTGCGCCGATCATCGTCGCCGTGTCGAGGGGGTGGCCCGGGACGATCAGTTCCGTACGGGCGATCGCCGCCTCCAGGAACTCGCGGTAGTGGCCGCGCTGGACCAGGGCGCGGGACGGGCACGTACAGACCTCGCCCTGGTTGAGGGCGAACATGGTGAAGCCCTCCAGTGCCTTGTCGCGGAAGTCGTCGTCCGCCGCCCACACGTCGTCGAAGAAGATGTTGGGGGATTTGCCGCCCAGCTCCAGGGTGACCGGCTTCAGGTTCTCCGAGGCGTACTGCATGATCAGCCGGCCCGTCGTCGTCTCGCCGGTGAAGGCGATCTTCGCGACCCGGGGAGAGGAGGCCAGCGGCTTGCCCGCCTCCTCGCCGAAGCCGTTGACGATGTTCACCACGCCCGGCGGCAGCAGGTCGGCGACCAGGCTCAGCCAGAAGTGGACGGAGACCGGGGTCTGCTCGGCCGGCTTGAGGACGACCGCGTTGCCCGCCGCCAGCGCCGGGGCCAGCTTCCACACCGCCATCAGGATCGGGAAGTTCCACGGGATGATCTGGGCGACGACCCCCAGCGGCTCGTGGAAGTGGTACGCCACGGTGTCCTCGTCGATCTCGCTGAGCGAGCCCTCCTGGGCGCGCAGCGCGCCCGCGAAGTAGCGGAAGTGGTCGATCGCGAGCGGGATGTCGGCGGCGAGCGTCTCCCGGACCGGCTTGCCGTTGTCCCAGGTCTCGGCGACCGCGAGGGCCTCCAGGCTCGCCTCCATCCGGTCCGCGATCCGCAGCAGGACCTGCGCGCGCTCCGCCGGCGCCGTGCGGCCCCAGGCCGGGGCCGCCGCGTGCGCCGCGTCGAGCGCGCGCTCCACGTCCTCCGCCGTGCCCCTGGCCACCTCGGTGAACGGCTTGCCGTCGACCGGGCTCGGGTTCTCGAAGTACCCTCCGCGGGCCGGGGCGACGTACTCGCCGCCGATCCAGTGGTCGTAGCGGGCCCCGTACGACATGAGCGAACCCTCGGCGCCGGGCGCGGCGTAACGGGTCATGGGCATGGCCTCCCCTCGAACCGCGCCGACCGTCCTTGGCCGGCGCTCAGCGGCGAGTCTGCGCCGCCCGACGTTGCAACCCCGTTGCACCCGCTGCCAGTTCGGCGTCCAGCGCGGTCAGCCGCGCCCGTACGGCCGGAGCCTGCGCCGCCGGCACGGCCGAGGCGAGCGCCCGCCACACCGCCACGTCGTCCTCGCCCCACGGGCTGTACGCCCAGTCGGCCAGCAGCCCCGGATCGGCCCGGTCCACCAGCGCCGCCCGCAACCGCCCCGCCAGCCGTTCCCGGAGTCGTACCACCGCAGGGGCCCGCGACCCCGGCAGCAGCGGGCCCGCGTAGTCCCCGAGCGCCGTCGCCACCGCCCCCGAGGCGAGCCGGCGGTCCACCGTCACGAAGTCCGCGTCCACCTCAGCCGTCAGCCGGTACGGGCGCGAGGCCAGCAGCTCCGCGCCGAGCAGGCCCCGCAGCCGGGACATCTCCGCGCGCAACGTCACCGGCGCGACCGACTCGTCCTCGTAGAGCAGGGTCAGCAGCTCGTCGCCGCCCACCCCCTCGGGCCGGTACGCCAGGACCACCAGGATCTCGCTGTGCCGGCGGCTGAGGCGGAGCCGCCGGCCCGCCACGTGCAGCAGCGCCTCGTCCCGGCCGAGCGCCGAGAGCCGGGGCCGGCCCGCGGCCGGCGCGGGGGAGAGCAGGGCCAGCTGCGACTCCGCCGCCCGTGCCACCGCCTGCACGAACGCCAGGCTGTGCGGATGCGCCAGGCCGTCCCCACCCGTGATGTCGACCGCGCCGATCAGCCGCCCGTTGCGCGGGTCGTGGACCGGTGCCGCCGCGCACGTCCACGTCTGCGCCGGGCGCTGGAAGTGCTCCGCGGCGCACACCTGCACCGGCCGGTCGACGGCGAGCGCCGTCCCCGGCGCGTTGGTCCCCGCGGCGGCCTCCGACCAGCGCGCCCCCGGCACGAAGTTCATCCGGCGCGCACTGCGCAGCGTCCCCGGGTGCCCCTCCACCCACAGCATCCGCCCCGCGGCGTCGCAGACCGCGAGCAGGTGCTCCCCGTCCCGCGCGTACGCCCCCATCAGCTCCCGGACCACCGGCATCGCCGCCGCCAGCGGATGCTCCTCCCGGTGCCCCGCCAGCTCCTCCTCGTCCAGCTCGACCCGCGCCCCGCCGTCCGGGCTCACCCGCGCCCGCATCGAGCGGCGCCAGGACTCGGCGACCAGCGGCCGCACCGGCGGGCCCCCGAGCGGGCCCCCGGTCGTGAACGCCTCGTGCGCCCGGCGCACCGCACCGGAGCCGCCCGCCCAGGCCGCCGCCCCCGTCGCATCCGCCGTGCCCGCCGTGCCCGCCGTGCCCGTCCGCGCCATGCTCAACTCGGCCTCCCCGCGAGGTCGTTCGCCTCATGGGCGTCATCGTCGTGCGCGGGCGGGGCGCCGACAAGCGTCCCGACGGCCTCGCCTGTGCCCCTGTCCGGTACCCGTCATGCGAGCCGTCACGTACAGTGGGACCCGGGCCGTGACTGGCGCTTGAGGTGGATCACCACCGGGGAGCGGCCCGGCGGACGCGCTCACCCCGCGCGGCCGTGTCGCAGCCGTGCGCCTGGGCATCCACCGGTCATCGACGACGCCCAGGAGTGGCCCATGTCCACCAGCACCGCCCGCCTCATGGACGGCACCGCGCTCGCCCGCCGCACGGTCGAGGAGACCGCGGCCCGCGCCGCCGAGATCACCCGCCGCACCGGCGTCACCCCCTGCCTGGCGACCGTCCTCGTCGGCGAGGACCCCGCTTCCGTCACGTACGTGAAGATGAAGCAGAACCGCTGTGCGAAGGCCGGAATCCGCTCCAAGCACGTCGAGCTGCCCGCGAGCACGACCACCGAGGAGCTCGTCGCGGCCATCACCGCGCTCTCCGAGGACCCCGAGGTCCACGGCATCCTGCTCCAGCACCCGGTCGGCCCGCACATCGACGAGCGCGCAGCGTTCGAGGCCATCGCCCCGGAGAAGGACGTCGACGGCGTCACCATGGCCTCCTTCGCCGCCATGGGCTTCGGTCTGCCCGGATTCGTCTCCTGCACGCCCGGCGGCATCATGCGCCTGCTCGACGAGTACGAGGTCGAGCTCAGCGGCAAGCGGGCCGTCGTCGTCGGCCGCAGCGCCATCCTCGGCAAGCCGGCCGGTCTGCTCCTGCTCGGCCGCGACGCCACCGTCACCTACTGCCACTCCCGCACCACCGACCTCTCCGCCGCCGTCCGCGAGGCCGACATCCTCGTCGCCGCCGTCGGCAAGCCCCGCTTCATCAAGGGCGAGGACATCAAGCCGGGCGCCGTCGTCATCGACGCCGGCTACAACCCGGGCAACGTCGGCGACGTCGACTTCGAGAGCGCCGCCGAGCGGGCCTCCCTCATCACCCCCGTGCCCGGCGGCGTCGGCCCGATGACCATCGCCGTGCTGCTCGCCCAGACCGTCGAGGGGGCCGAGCGCCAGCTCGGTCTGTGACGGCGGACAGGTGCGTGCCGGGGTCCCGGCTGCCGGCCACCGGTCCGTGATCCCCGATTCGCGCCTCCCGCCCCGTCATGTCCGTTGCGCGCCCGAGCCGCCGGTGATCAGGGTCTCGCCCGAGCCGCGGGATTGTCACGGTTCTGTACGAGCGCGGCCCAAGTCCCGGATATCACTCGCCACATGAGCGGCTCCGGGTGAACCTGTCTCCTATGCTCCACCCGCCGACGGCACCCCCGTCCCGCGGCGCCCGCGCCCCTCGACGGCCGGGCGCCGTCGCCCTGCTGGTCGCGGCCCTCGCCACGGTCCTGCTGCTCTCCGTCGCCTTCACCGCGCGAGGCGGCACCGACACCCCCGCCCCGCGCGCCGCGACGCCCGTCCCGACCCGGTCCGACACGACGGCACCGCCGGATGCCGGGCCCGCCGGCGGGCGCGCCGACACGCCCTACGAGACGCCCGGACAGGACCCCTCGGGCCCGGGCGAGAGCTCCTCGCCGCGGCCGAGCCGGACGGCGGCCGGCCGGGACCGGACGGCACAGCCCCGCACGGCCCACCGGACCGGCGCCGCCACCGCGCCGACCGGTTCCGCCTCCGCGCCGGCGACCGGCGGCGTGAGCCCCCGGCCCAGCGCGAGCCGGACGGCCGGGCCCGCGCGGACGCCCTATGACGTGCTGCGCGCCGGCGCCTGCTTCGACATGAACCGCGACGCGCCCGGCACCGTCGTCCCCCGTCCCTGCGACACGCCGCACGACGCCGAGCTGGTCGTCCGCCTCCGGCTCACCGGAAGTTACGCCGACGACGGGGCGGTACGGGACGCGGCCGCCGCGCTGTGCCGGGCCCCGCTCCGCAGCAAGGCCGCCGAGCAGCCGCTCGGCACCCGCTGGACGACCTTCGTCCACTACCCGTACCGCACCAGCTATCTCCTCGGCGACGACGCCGTCGCCTGCAGCCTCGCCGCCCCCTCCGACACGGCCGGAAAGCTGACAGCGCCCCTGCAGTGACACGCCCGGCCCGGCGTCACGGCGTCTCCGCGGCCACGAGCGCCGCCGCCGGGTCCTGCTCCGCCGGGCCCGCCGGGGCCCAGTGCCCGTGCTCCTTGCGGTACGGCCACCAGCGTCCGTCCGCGCCGAGCCGCAGCTGCGCGTCCGCGCCGGCGAGCGTCCACCGCGCGGCGCCCGCCGGCCGGAGGTCGGGGCGTTCGCCGTCCTCCCAGGCCTCGGCCAGCTGCGCGTGCGCCCGCACCAGCGCCTCGGGGCCCGGCTCCCACTCCTCCTCCAGGACCGACAGCGCGGCCGCGCCGCCGAACCGCCAGGCGCGTACGCCCAGTTCGAGCCCGGTCGGGCCGCGCCCCGAGCCCTCGGCGAGCCGCGCCGCGATCCACGACACGGGGTCCCCCGCGGCGAGCCGTACCGCATCCTGCGCCGCCGTCAGCGGGGTGTCGTCGAGCGCCCCCGAGAGCATCCGATGCGCCCGGGCCGCGGCGTCCGCCGCGAGGAACTCCAGCGCCGCGGGGTCGATGCCCGGCTCCGGGCCGTTCTCGGTGTCCAGCGACGGCGGCTCGCCGGGCACCGCGGGCGGGACGGGCACGGCCGGAAGGGGCGGCAGGATGCCGCCCGCGGCGAACGCCTCCGCCGCCGACACGCCTGCCCCGCCCGAACCGCCGGACACAACCGGCACGCCCGGCGTACCGGAGGCACCCGCGACTCCGGGCACGCCCGATGCGCCGGCGATGCCACCCGCACCCGACGCACCCGGGACGCCCGAGGTCCCGGGTGCACCGGCCGCGTCCGACGCACCGCCCACGCCCGCCGAGCCCGGCGCTCCCGAACCCCGCCTCCCGGCGTCGTCCTCCGAGCCCTGGGCACCGGCGGCCCCGGCGGCCCGGGCCGCGCTGCGCTCCTGGAGCGCGTCGAGCAGCGCCCGCTCGCCCCGCCCCCGCATCAGCAGCAGCACGAACGGATCCTCGTCGAGGAGCCGCGCCACCTGGTAGCAGAGGGCCGCCGTGTGCGGGCAGTGGTCCCAGGCCTCGCAGCCGCACCGCGGTTCCAGGTCGCCGATGCCCGGCAGCAGGTCGAGGCCGGCCGCCGCCGCGTCCTCCACCAGATGGGGCGGCATCTCCCGGTCGAGCAGGGCCGCGATGTGCCCCGCGCTGTCCACCGCCAGGTCGACGAAGCGGTCCCACTCCTGATCGGAGAGTTCCTGGAGCAGCACGTCGCCGCGGTACGCCGTGCCGTCGGGCTCCTGCACCACGGCCGTGATCCGGCCCGGCCGCACCGACACCGCGCCGACCGCCCCGGCCCGAGCGTGTCGCCGCCCCCGCTTCAGCTGCTGCCCGTCGAGCGCCGTGTCCTCCAGCGCCTTCAGCCACGCCCGGCCCCACCAGGTCCGGGCGAACACCGAACCCCGCACCGGCGGCAGTGCCGCGAAGGTGCGCTCGTCCCCGGTCCCGTACCCGCTCATCGTCCGTCCTCCCCGCGCAGCCGCACCAGCTCCGCGAGCTCCGCGTCGGTCAGTTCCGTCAGCGCCGCCTCGCCCGCGCCGAGCACGGCGTCGGCCAGCGCGCGCTTGCGCTCCAGCATGTCCGCGATCCGGTCCTCGATCGTGCCCTCGGCGATCAGCCGGTGGACCTGCACCGGCTGGGTCTGCCCGATCCGGTACGCGCGGTCGGTGGCCTGCGCCTCCACGGCCGGGTTCCACCAGCGGTCGTAGTGCACGACGTGCTCCGCCCGGGTGAGGTTGAGCCCGGTGCCGGCCGCCTTCAGGGACAGCAGGAAGACCGGCACCTCGCCGGCCTGGAAGCGGGCCACCATCGCCTCCCGCTCGGCGACCGGGGTGCCGCCGTGCAGGAACTGCGTGCGCACGCCCCGGCCGGCCAGGTGCGTCTCCAGCAGCCGCGCCATCTGCACGTACTGCGTGAAGACGAGGACGCTCGCCCCCTCCGCGAGGATCGTGTCGAGCAGCTCGTCCAGGAGCTCCAGCTTGCCCGAGCGGCCCCCGACCCGCGGCCGGTCCTCCTTGAGGAACTGCGCCGGGTGGTTGCAGATCTGCTTGAGGCCGGTGAGCAGCTTGACCACCAGGCCGCGCCGCTCCATGCCGTCGGCCTCGGCGATGGCGGCCAGCGTCTCGCGGACCACGGCCTCGTAGAGCCCCGCCTGTTCCCTGGTCAGGGCGACCGCCCGGTCGGTCTCGGTCTTCGGCGGGAGTTCGGGCGCGATCCCCGGGTCCGACTTGCGGCGCCGCAGCAGGAAGGGGCGCACGAGCGCGGCGAGCCGTTCGGCCGCCGCGGGGTCACGGCTGCCCTCCACGGCCGCCGCGTACCGGCTGCGGAACGCGCCGAGGCCGCCGAGCAGCCCGGGCGTCGTCCAGTCGAGGATCGCCCACAGCTCGGAGAGGTTGTTCTCCACGGGCGTGCCCGAGAGCGCGACCCGCGCCGTGGCGGGGATCGTGCGCAGCGCGCGGGCGGTCGCCGAGTACGGGTTCTTGACGTGCTGCGCCTCGTCCGCGACGACCAGACCCCAGGAGCGTTCGGCGAGTCGTGGCGCGTCGAGCCGCATCGTGCCGTACGTGGTGAGGACGAACTCCCCTTCGGCGAGGCCCTCCAGGTCGCGCGCCGGGCCGTGGAAGCGGCGCACGGGCGTGCCCGGCGCGAACTTCTCGATCTCGCGCTGCCAGTTGCCCATCAGGGAGGTCGGGCAGACCACCAGGGTGGGGCCGGCGGTGCCGGGGTCGGTCTGCCGGTGCAGATGGAGGGCGATCAAAGTGATCGTCTTGCCCAGGCCCATGTCGTCGGCGAGACAGCCCCCGAGCCCGAGCGAGGTCATCCGGTGCAGCCACCCGAGACCGCGCAGTTGGTAGTCGCGCAGGGTCGCGGCGAGCGCGGCGGGCTGGGCGATCTCCGGCTCGCCGCCCTCGGGTTCGCAGAGCCGGGCCCGCAGGCGTTCCACCCAGCCGGTCGCCTGGACCTCCACGCGACGCCCGTCGATCTCGGTGGTTCCGGTGAGGACGGCGCCCAGCGCGTCCACCGTGGTGAGCTTGCGGTCCCGTGACGTCCGGGCTCGCCGCAGCTCCTCGGGATCGACGAGCACCCACTGGTCGCGGAGGCGGACGAGGGGCCGGCCGGCCTCGGCGATCCGGTCGAGCTCCGCGCGCGTCAGCTCCTCGTCGCCCACGGCGAAGCGCCAGTCGAAGGAGAGCAGCGCGTCGGGGGAGAGGAAGGAGGGCAGGGCGTCGCCGCCCCGGTCCCGCGTGGCGCGCCCGCCCGGCCGGTCGGCGTCGTCGTTCGCGGCGTCCGGCTCGCCGGACCGGTCCCATGCGCCGGGTGGTCCGATGACGGCGCGGGCGGTGAGCCGGTTCGCGAGTTCGCGCGGCCAGTGGACGCGCACCCCGGTCGCCGCCAGGGCGCGGGCCGCCGGGCCCAGGAGTTCGGCGACCTCCTCGTCGGCGAGCTCGACGGCGTCGGGGACGGCCGCCGAGAGCAGCGGGGAGAGCGGTGGCCAGGCCCGGGCCGCCCGGCGCAGCGCGAGTAGGGCGTCCATCCGGGCGCGGGGCCCGAAGGCGGCACCGGCCGGGGAGGTGCCGGCCCACACCTCGGCGGCGTCCGCGACCGAAGCGGGGTCGGCGACGGCGTGCATCTGCAGGACGGCGCGGAAGGCGGGAGCGGAGGCGGCGGCGGACCCGGAGTCCTGATCGCCCCGGTACGCCTCGTCGGCCCCGTACGCGCCCTCAGCCCCCAGGAGCTCCAGGCGCAGCGACAGGCGTACGCCGGCGTCGTGACCCGCCGCCACATCCGCCGCCCAGGCCCGCTGGTGCGGCAGTGCCCGCGGTTCCCTGCGCTCGTCGGCGGTGAAGGCGGGGCCGCCCGCCGCCAGGGGAGCGGCCGGGGTGCGCGGCAGGACGTCGGCGACGGCGTCGGCGAACGCCCGGAGCAGCCCCTCCTGTTCGGGGAGGAGCAGTGGCGCGTCCACCGTCGTCGCGGGCAGCGGTACGGCGTGGGCCGAGGGCGGCATGGAGGCGGCGAGGTCGCGGAGCGCTGCCAGTTCCTCTGCGCCGAGCGGCCCGGCCCGCCACGCGTCGAGGTCGGTGGCGGTGAGGCCGGGCAGGAGCAGGCCGCGGGAGACCAGCTCCAGGGAGAACAGGGCCGCGGCTCCCCAGAAGGCGGCCGCGGGCGAGGCGCCCTCGGCCGTCCGCGCCCGGACGAGGACGGGCAGGGCCTCGCGTACGGGGAGCAGGAGGGCGGGTACGGGTACCGGCCGCAGGTCGTCGCCGACGACGGTCAGTTCGGCGACGACCGGTTCGGCCGCGGTCGGTTCGATGACAGGGGGTGCGGCCACGGGGGAGGCGGCTCCGCCGGACGCGGCCGGGTTCGCCGGCGCCCCGAGGTCCGGGTCCCAGAAGGCGACGCGGCCCGCTCGGGGCGGATCGGCGGGGAGGAACACGACGGAGCAGCGGGCGAGTTCATCGGCGGGCGACGGGGGAGCGGGCGGCAACGAGGACGACGGCGACAGCGACAACACGCATTCCTCAAATTTGACTACTTGAGCTTCGAGCGGCCGAGGGTACCCGAACCGGCCACCCCCACGCGTCGAACGACACCGTGATCCACGTCACCCCGAGGGCACCTGCTGGGGAAGACCCCACCCCCGCCCCCCGGGCGACCCCCGACCGGGTCCGGGTGGTGCCGCCATGGCCCGGGGTGAGGGCCGATCCGTACGTTTCAACAAGCCGGCGCGGCCCGCGCGGCAGCCCCTTCCACGGATCCCGGAGACCGCCATGTCCCAGGCCACCGCGACGCTCACCGCGCCCCCCGCGGCGCCCGACCCGCACCCCGTCCGCCGTCACGGCAAGGGCGGCGGCAGCGAGTTCGCCCCCCTCCTGCGCACCGTCAGGGAGCAGGGGCTCCTCGGGCGCCGGCCCGGCTGGTACGCCCGGGGCATCCTGGTCAACCTCCTCGGCATCGCCGCCGTGGTCACCGGCCTCGCGCTCATCGGCCCGTCCTGGTGGGCGCTGCTGCTCGCCGTGCCGCTCGCGCTGCTCTCCGCCCGTGTCGCGTTCGTCGGCCACGACGCCGGGCACTCCCAGATCACCGACCGGCGGGGACTCGGCCGGGCCATCCAGCTCGTCCACGCCAACCTGCTCCTCGGCATGAGCCGCGAGTGGTGGAACGACAAGCACAACCGGCACCACGCCAACCCCAACCACCTCGACAAGGATCCGGACGTGGCCGCCGACGTCCTGGTCTTCGCCGCCCACCAGACCACGGAGCGCACCGGACTGCGCCGCTGGCTCACCCGCCACCAGGCCTGGCTCTTCTTCCCCCTGACCACCCTGGAGGGCATCGCCCTGAAGGTGTACGGCGTCCAGGCGCTGCTCTCCGCGGACGGGCCCTACCGCACCCGTCGCGAACGGCTCGTCGAGGGCGGTCTGCTCCTCAGCCACCTGGTCGGATACGCGGTCCTGCTCCTGACCCTCCTGACCCCGCTCCAGGCCCTGGCCTTCGCCCTGGTCCACCAGATGCTGCTCGGGGTGCACCTGGGCATGGCCTTCGCCCCGAACCACAAGGGCATGGAGATGCCGGACGCCCACCCGGACGGCGACTCCTGGGGTCATCTGCGCCGTCAGGTGCTGACCTCCCGCAACATCCGCGGCGGGGTGCTCACGGACTGGTTTCTCGGTGGCCTCAACTACCAGATCGAGCACCACCTCTTCCCCAGCATGCCCCGGCCGCACCTGCGTCTCGCCCAGAGCGCGGTACGCGCGCACTGCGCGGAGCTCGGCATCCCCTACACGGAGACCGGCTTCGTGGAGTCGTACCGCCAGGCGCTCGGCCACCTGCACGAGGTGGGGGCCCCGCTGCGCACCGAGGGCATCGCGTAGAGCCGGGGCGCCGCGGGGCCGGGACTGGCCGGAAGACGCCCAACCAGGGCGAACGGGTCGCTACGTGCTGGTAACTTGCCGGAGTTGATCAAGGTCGGGGCGCCCCGCTGCACGCGCCGCGCCCGGCCTGAGCCACTCCCCATGCAAGGAACGACATTGGCACGCACCGTCCGTACGACGGCCACAGCCCTCGCACTCTCCCTCGTCCTGCTGCCCGCCACCCCGGCGTCCGCAGACGCGTCGTCGCCCACCCCGCACCTGGACGCGGTGGAGCAGACCCTGCGCCAGGTCTCCCCGGGCCTCGAAGGCTCGGTCTGGGAGCGCACCGCCGGGAACCGCCTCGGCGCCTCCGCTCCCGGCGGCTCCGACTGGTTGCTGCAGACCCCCGGCTGCTGGGGCGACCCCTCCTGCGCCGACCGCCCCGGCTCCCGCCGCCTGTTGGAGAAGGTGCGCGAGGACATCGCCCGGGCCCGGCAGAGCGTCGACATATCCACGCTGGCGCCGTTTCCCAACGGCGGCTTCCAGGACGCGATCGTGGCCGGCCTGAAGGAGGCGGCACAGAAGGGCAACCGGCTGAAGGTGCGCGTCCTGGTCGGCGCGGCGCCGGTCTACCACGCCAACGTCATCCCGTCCTCCTACCGCGACGAGCTGGTCGCCAAGCTGGGCCCCGACGCCGCCCGCGTCACCCTCAACGTGGCCTCGATGACCGCCTCGAAGACGGGCCTCTCCTGGAACCACTCCAAGCTGGTGGTGGTCGACGGCGAGACGGTCATCACCGGCGGCGTCAACAGCTGGAAGGACGACTACCTCGACACCGCCCACCCGGTGAACGACGTCGACCTCGCCCTGTCCGGCCCGGCGGCCGGCTCCGCGGGCCGCTACCTCGACACCCTGTGGGACTGGACCTGCCGCAACAAGAGCACCTGGAGCAGCGTCTGGTTCGCCTCCTCCGACGGCGCGGGGTGCCTGCCCACCCTGCCCAGGACCGCCGCCCCGGCCGCCGACGGCGACGTGCCGGCCCTCGCGGTGGGCGGTCTCGGCGTCGGCATCCGGCAGAACGACCCGGCCTCGGCGTTCAAGCCCGTGCTGCCGGACGCCTCCGCCGCCAAGTGCGGAGTGGGCGTCCACGACTACACCAACGCCGACCGGGACTACGACACGGTCAATCCCGAGGAGAGCGCCCTGCGCGCGCTGGTCGCGAGCGCGACCCGGCACATCGAGATCTCGCAGCAGGACCTGAACGCGTTCTGCCCGATCCTGCCCCGCTACGACGTACGCCTCTACGACACCCTGGCCGCGAAGCTGGCCGCCGGCGTGAAGGTGCGGATCGTGGTCAGCGACCCGGCCAACCGGGGTGCCGTCGGCAGCGGCGGCTACTCCCAGATCAAGTCCCTGTCCGAGGTGAGCGACGTCCTGCGCGGCCGCCTGAAGGCGCTGACGGGCGACGAGCGGAAGGCGGAGGCCGCCATGTGCTCGGGTCTGCAGCTCGCCTCGTTCCGCGCCTCGGACAAGGCGACCTGGGCGGACGGCAAGCCGTACGCCCAGCACCACAAGCTGGTCTCGGTGGACGACTCGGCCTTCTACATCGGCTCGAAGAACCTGTACTCGTCCTGGCTGCAGGACTTCGGCTACGTGATCGAGAGCCCCGCCGCCGCGCGCCAGCTCGCGGACGGACTGCTCGCCCCGCAGTGGACGTACTCCCAGGCGACCGCCACGTACGACTACGCGCGAGGCGTCTGCCAGGGCTGACGTGCCGGGCGGCTCGGGGCGGTGCGCCGCGCACCGCCCCGGGCGTCAGCGCCTGCGCTGCCCCGGCGGGCCCACGAGGAGGGCCTCGGAGACCAGCCGGACGCCCCGGGAGAGCCTGCCCAGCTGTTCGAGCTCGGTGGCGTACATCCTGATCGAGTTCTCGATGAGCACCTCGGCCACCCCCATCCTGGGCAGCTCGGCACGGCTGGTCTGCAGGGCCGCGCGCACGGCGCGCATCTCGTGCTGGAGCTGGAGCTGGACGTGCCGGGTGAGCAGGGCGGGGTGACGGGTCAGCGTCGCGTAGCCGCCGTAGCGGGCCGGGAGCAGGTCCCGCAGCCACCGGGTGGCGCTGCGTTCCCAGTCGTGCGTGCCGGGGGCCTTGACCTGGAGGGGCCAGTCCGGGCTGCGCGTGAGGGTGGCCGTCTGGGACATTCTCGTCACTTCCGAGGGGTGTCGAAGCTTTGATCGAGACAGTGAGGAGGCGGCCTCGGCCCAGGGGGGGGGTTGGCCGAGGCCGCCACGGGCGTCCCGTCAGATCCGCGGGCCTTGACCGTCACCCGGTCGTACCGCGAGGAGGAGCGGCACGCTGGGTGGCTGTTCGACGAGGACATGGGGTCGTCCTCCCTGGCCCGTCCGGATCCGGAACGCCGCAGTCAGTAAATATATATACCGTCGAGTACGCAAGGGTATGAAAAATTTCATGCATACGGCGAGGCTGAATATCGCTCTGCGGCGACGGCGGCCCGACACCCCTGCGGCAGGCCCCTAGAGGAAGAATCCGTGCTGGTCAGCGACCTGTTCGTACTGTTCGAGGCGGGCCTGGGTCCGCTCCGGATCGGCATCGGCCATCGCCTGGAGAAGGGCCGCCGAGAGCATGCCCGGGGCCGCGTACGAGTCGAAGACGAGCCGTGAGCCGGCGCCCGCGGTCAGCACCACGTCGGCCTCCTCGACGAGCGGACCGACGGTGGGGTCGGTGATCAGCACCACGCGCAGACCGGTGCTGCGGGCGGCCCGCAGGGCGGCCAGGGTCTCGTTGGCGTGCCGCGGCATGGCGAAGGCCAGCACCCAGCCGCCGCCGGCCGCGCGGGCCTGGAGCAGCGCGTCGTAGGCCACGCTGCCGCCGCGGGTCACCACGCGCACGTCCGGATGGATGCGGCGGGCGGCGTACGCGAAGTACTCCGCGAGGGAGACCGAGATGCGCAGGCCCAGAACGGTCAGCGGGACCGAGTGGGCCAGTTCGCGCCCGATCTCGAGCACCTGGTTGGTGTCGGCGAGGAGCCGGCGCACGTTCTCCAGGTTCTCGATCTCGGCGTCGACGGCCGCCTGGAGCTCGTTCTGCCGGATCTGCTCGCGACTGTCGGGGGTGCCGGCCACCGCGCTCAGGGCGATGGGCTGCAGCACCTCGCGCAGCGCGGGATAGCCGCTGAAGCCGAGGGAGACCGCGAAACGGGTCACCGAGGGCTGGCTGACGCCGACCCGCTCGGCGAGCTCGGTGATCGAGAGGAAGGCGGCCTCGGTGAGGTGGTCGATCAGATACTGGGCGATCCGCCGCTGACCGGGGGAGAGGCGGTGTCCGTCGAAGAGCGCGAGCAGTCGGTCGGCGGGCGCCTTCTCCTGGTCCGGCGGGGTCCCGCCGGGCGTGATCGCGGCCGCCTGCGCGCGTGCCTGCTGCCCCGATGACACCGGCGAACCTCCCTCGAACGTCACTCGTGTTCCAACATAGCCCACGCTCCGCAGTCGGATGATCATTGCGTGGCACGGGGTGGAACCTCCGAGCGGGAGTCACGAAGGGCGGACCGCCATCGCGTCCAGGGCCTCCAGGAGGGCGGGCAGCTTCGGGCCGCGGGCCACCGGAAGCACCTCGTTCGGCTCGGAGTCGAGGAGGACGAAGGCCATGTCGTCGGTCCGCGCGACGAGCGACCAGCCAGGCCCGTCGGCCCGCAGCATCCGCGCCTCGCCCCCGGCGAAACTGGACCGCACCCGTCCTACGGGCGGCGCCTGCGTCAGGTACCCGTCGAGCTCGGCGAGCGCCCGGCGCACACCGTCGTACGGGCCGGGAGCCGCACCGTCGGGACCCGAGCCGGGAGTTGCCGCCCCTCCGGCCCCGGCCACGGCGCCGTCGCCGGCCCCGCCCCCGGCGGCGTCGCCGTCGCCGTCCATCCGCCCACGCCACTCGGCCCACTGCAGGGCCACCATGTCCGCGCCGAGCCGGCGCTGGGCCGGTCCCCATCTGCTGCCGTCCGGGGGCGCGAGCGGGGCCGGGGCGCCCTCCTCGGGCGCGGGATCGTGGGGTGCGGGCACGCCGGGCGCGGCCGTGGCGACCGCGAGCGGCCAGCCGGGGAGGGCGGAGACGACCGACTGCTCGTCGGGGGACAGGTCGTACTCCATCCCGCAGTCCCAGGAGGAGATGGCCACGGCGACCAGCGACACGTCGTCGACGATGACGGTCCAGCGCGCGCCCGTGCCGTCCTGCCCGAAGACGAGCCCGTAGCCCTCGGCGTACGGTTCCAGGTTCAGCGCGGCGCACGCCGCCGGGTAGTCGTCACCGAGCACGGTCGGGAAGCGCGCGGGCGTGAGCAGCGCCGCCGTCAGCACGAACAGCGCATCCTCGTCGCCGTCCTCCGCGCCGGGCACGGCGGATTCCGGTTCACCCACGGCAGCCTCCCCATCTGGTCGTCGGCGCACCCTAACCAGTGAGTAACCCGCCCGTCGAGAGCTGTCGCCGGAACATCCCGACGGGCGGGCGCGAGGAGGCATCAGCGCCGTACCCGGGATCAGGCGCGCTCGAAGACGGCCGTCAGGGTGTGGCCCGATTGCTCGAAGAGGATCGCGGTCTCGCCCCTGGAGCGTTCCTCGTCACCGCCGTACGGTTCGCCGTCGAGCAGCCAGTCCTTGAAGACGTACCCAGGGGACGGCGTGGCGGTCGCGGTGACGGTGTCGCCGTCCGAGTAGGGCCCGTCCTGCGAGAGCCCGACCGTCCCCCGGCCCTGGCGGACCACGGTCAGCCGGTGGCGCTTCTGCTCGAACAGGGCGGTGAGCCGCATGTCGTCCGTGCCGCCGTGGAGCGCGATGGCGTCGGCGTCACCCGCGTACGAGCCGTCGAGCACCCAGCCCGCGAAGTCCCACCCGGGTGCGGGGACGGCCTCGTAGAGCAGGTCGGCGCCCTCGGACTCGGCCCGCTCGGCGGGGGCCCTCTGCACGGTGCCGCTGCCGGAGACCGTGGTGGTGACGGTGGAGGTGGGGGTGGTGCCCTTCCTGAACTCGGCGACGAGCGTGTGGTCGCCGGACGGTACGCGGAAGCCGGTGGCGCCACCCTTCGCGGCCTTGCCGTCGAGTTTCCAGCCGGAGAAGACGTATCCCTTGTGCGCCGCCGCGTCGAAGGTGGCTACGGTGCCCTGCGGGTACGGTCCCGGGGTGCCGGCCGTCACCGTTCCGGCGCCCCTGGGGGAGACCGAGGTGGTCACGGCGCACAGCGCGTCGGAGGCCTTCGCCGCGCGGTAGGCGGCGACGGCCTTGCCGGTGCGGCTGAGCACATCGGTGCTGTCGGCCGAGTCGGCCCTGCCGATCGGGACGCCGAGCGGCTCGCCGCGATAGGTCTGCCCGGGGTTGCTGAAACGGTTGATCCGAGTGCAGCCGCCCTTGGTGGCCTTGCGGCAGCTCGACTCGTACGCCATCACGGAGGACCAGTCGCCCCCGGGCGGGAAGTAGCCGGTGGCACCGTTCTCGTGCTGCACCGGCTGGGTGACCCGGTCGTGGTCGGCGCTGAGGTTGTGCCCGATCTCGTGGCCCATGGAGAAGCGGGCCACGGCCTTCTGGCCGACCACGGAGTACCCCCAGGGGGCGGTGGAGGGGCCGGGGTCGGCCGGGGTGTAGCCGAGCCCGCCAGCGGCGCGGCCCGCGGCGATGACGGAGACGAGGTCGGCGCCGTACTGCTCGCGCAGCTGGGGGATGTTGTCGGCGACGCCGTCGTCGGTCCTGGCGACGGCGGCGAGCAGGGAGTCGGTGACGCCGTCCTGGGCGGCGGGAACGCTCGTGAGTGCGGTGCCGACCAGCCGCACCCGCGTCTTCACCCCGCTTTCCGCGAAGGCCTCGTTGGCGAGGGCGATGCCGCGTGCGGCGGCGGCCCTGATCTGGGCGTCGCCGCCGGCCTCGGTGCGGGCGCCGGGGGTGTAGCCGACCAGGACGTCGACCAGGGAATAGCCCTGGCCGCCCTTGCAGGCGGCCGCCGCCCTTTGGGCCTCGTCGGAGGAGAGCACCGCGCCCGCGAGTGCGGTGTCCGGTGCCGCCCGGCCACCCGTGACCGGGCGGGTGGCGGGCGGCGTCGGCGCGACGGGCTCGTCCTCGTCGGTGAGCGGGGTGGTCTGGGTGACCTGGACCCGGCCCTCGGACAGCGGCTCCACGGCGTACAGGTCGCCGCCCAGCAGGAACTGCGCGCTGAGGATCTCGTTGCCGGGCTTCCGGTCGCAGCCGCCCTCCAGGGTGAGCACCACGTCCTGGTCGGCGGTGCCGGCGACCGTGCCGTGCCAGACCAGCAGCGAGCCGACGGTGCTGCGCTTCGTCTCGACCGCCTGCACGGTGACGTCGTCGAAGAGCGGAAACGTCACTTCCTGCCCGTAGGCGTTGCTGCAGATCGGAGCGAGCGCGGCGGGCAGGACCCGGGCGACCCGGTGGCGCACGTAGTCGGCCCCGAAGTCCTCTGCGGCGTCGCCCGGGGCCGGGGTGGTGCGGCCGCCGCCCCCGGCCCGCGTCCGGTCCGCCGGGTCCGCGCCGAACACCCCCGCGGCGACCGCCGCGCGGACCTCCCGGTCGCGGGTCGACGCCGGGCCGTCCCGTTCGGTGCCGTCCGCGGGGGGTGCGAAACCGGTGATCGCGGTGGCCCCGAGCACCATCGCTCCGAGCGCCGCGCCGCCGCCCGTCCATCTGTTGCGGGCCATCTGTCGCCTTCCTGCCGTCCTGGGGTCCGACCGCCCGGCCGGACCCGTTGCTGTCGGATCGTCAGAAGGCTTCCTCCCGGCGTCAGTGTGATCACCGGATCGCCCGCACCGTCACCCGTCGGTCACTGCGCGCGGCGCTCGGCGAGTGCCAGATAGCGGTCGTCCTCGTCCACGTAGCTGCGCAGCTCCCAGCCCGAACGGTCCAGCACGGCGCGGAGATTGGGCTCGGCCCGCAGGTCGTCCTCGGTGATCTGCCGGCCGTGCCGGGCGGCCAGCGCTGCGCGGCCGATCGGGTGGAACAGCGCGAGCTGCCCGCCGGGCCTGACCACTCGGGCCAGCTCGCGCAGGTCCCGGGCGGGATCTGCGAGGTGCGAGACGAGGCCCGCACCGAACACCGCGTCGAGCGCCCCGTCGCGCAGCGGCAGACGGGAGACGTCCGCGAGGACCAGCGCGGCGGCCTTGTCGCGCCCGGCCCGGACCGCCTCGGCGAGCATCTCGGGCGTCAGGTCCGCGCCGATCACCGTGCCCGTCGAACCGACCGCCTCGCGCAGCGGGGGCAGGGCGCGGCCGGTGCCGCAGCCCGCGTCGAGCACCGCGTCGCCCGGGCGCAGGCCGAGATCGGCCACGGCAGCCGCGTAGGCGGGGCCGTCGTCGGGGAAGCGGGCGTCCCAGTCGGCGGCGCGGACGCCGAAGAACTCCCGTACCTGTGTGGGGTCATCGCTCATGCGTCCATGATCCCGCACGTGCAACTCACTCGCAGGCGTGAGGTTCCCCCCGATTTCTCCCCGGAAGAGTGAACGATCTGTGCGCACGTTCGAGCCAGTCGCGATCGTTCGGGAACATCTCCTTGTCATATTCCATCAGCTTTCGAAATGCGCCCCTGGTGCGCCCCTGGGGGCGCACTAGCGTCCCTGAGTCATGGGACACCTGGACCACGCCACCTTCGGCTGGCTGACCCCCGCGCTGTCATACGTGATGGCCTGCATCGGCGCCGCCCTCGGGCTGCGCTGCACCGTACGCGCCCTCGACGCGACGGGGCGCTCGCGGCGCAACTGGCTGCTCACCGCGGCCTCCGCCATCGGCACCGGCATCTGGACGATGCACTTCGTCGCCATGCTCGGCTTCGGCGTGACCGGCACCGACATCCGCTACGACGTGCCCCTCACCCTCCTCAGCCTGCTCATCGCCATGGCCGTCGTGGGCATCGGAGTCTTCTCCGTCGGATACGGACGCGACCGCGTCCGCTCCCTGCTGATCGGCGGCCTCACCACCGGCATCGGAGTCGCGAGCATGCACTACATGGGCATGGCCGCCCTCCGGCTGCACGGACAGGTCCGGTACGACCCGATGCTCGTCGCGCTCTCCGTCGTCATCGCCGTCGTGGCCGCCACCGCGGCCCTGTGGGCCGCGCTCAACATCCACGCGCCGGCGGCCGTGGCGCTCGCCTCCCTCGTCATGGGCGCCGCCGTCAGCAGCATGCACTACACCGGAATGTTCGCCGTGCGGGTCGAGGTCGCCCCCTCCGCCGCGCCCCTTTCCGGGGCCTCCGTCATGCAGTTCATCTTCCCGCTCGCCGTCGGCCTCGGCTCCTACCTCTTCATCACCTCCGCCTTCGTCGCGCTCTCCCCGACGGCGGGCGAACGCGCCGCCTACGCCTCCGCGGGGCGCCTCACCGAACCCGACGAACGCGCCGTGGACGTCGCGCCCCCCGGCTTCCACCCCGAGCCGCCGACCGAACAGCACATCCGCCCGCGCGGCCACGGGCACCCGTCCGGTCCGGTGGACGACGCCCCGGCGGACCCGCGCCACGTGCGGGCCTAGGGCCCCTCCGACCGGTCCAGGCGGAACACCCAGGGCGCCGCCCTCCGCACCGTAAGCCCCGAGCACCAGGCGGACCGACCCTTACCGGCCGGCCCGTGAACGAAGGAACGAGGAGGCCATGCGAACTCCCCGCAAGACCCCGGAGGCCGAGCACCCGGCGCAGCCGTCGGCGGCGGCCCGCGGGCGCCGCGCACACGCCGGCCGGCCCGCCGACGAGACGCCACGGAGCGAGCCCGCCCCGGCCGCACCCGCCGCTCCGGGCCCCACGCCCGGAGCCGGACACCCGGCGTCCCGGACCGCGGCCGCCCCCGCGCGCGGCCGTCTGCGTGCCCTGCGACCCCGTACCGTCCGCGCGAAGATCGTCTCCCTCCTGATGGTCCCGGTCGTCTCGCTGCTCTCCCTGTGGGGCTTCGCCACCGTCACCACCGCCCAGGACATCGCCCGGCTGCGCCTCCTGCAGTCCGTCGACGCCGACATCCGGCAGCCCGTCACCGCCGCCGTCGCCGCCCTCCAGGACGAACGCCGCGCCGCCGTCCGCCAGATCGCCGCCCCCGGCACCGGGCGCGCAGCCGAGCTCAAGGACCTCATCGCCCGCACCGACACCGCCGTCGGCCGGCTCCGCCTCGACGCCCGCCACACCGTCGGCGACACCGGCAACCTCCCCGCGGACGTCTCCGAGCGGGTCGCCGCCTTCGTGACGAAGGCCGAGGGCCTCGGCCGGCTCCGCACCGCGGCGGCCGAAGGGCGCGCCGACTGGGACCGGGTCTACGAGGAGTACACCTCCGCCATCTCCGCCGGCTTCGCCGTCGGCGGCGCGCTGACCACCATCCAGGACGCCCAGGCCGGCTCCGACGCCCGCGTCCTCCTCGAACTCGCCCGCGCGGGAGAGATGCTCGCCCGCGAGGACGCCCTCCTCGGCTCCGCCCACCTCACCGGACAGCTCGACGCCGAGCACCTGCTGGCCTTCGGCGGCGCCGTCGAGGCCCGCCGCACCCTCGTCGAGTCGGCCACCGCCGACCTGCCCGCGCCCCAGCGCACCGCCTGGCGCGAACTCACCCGCCAGCCCGGCTACCGGCAGCTCACCGCGGCCGAGGAGAGCGTGCGCGCGGCGGCCCCCGGCCGCCGGGCCGCCCAGGCCGTCTCCTCCACCGACTGGAACGACGTCCACGCGTTCGTACGCGAGGGCCTCACGGACGTCGAGACCGCCGCCCACCGCACCGCCGCCGACCGATCCGACCCCTTCGGCGGCGGCGCGTTCAGCACCGGCGGCGCCGCCGTCCTGCTCGGCCTCGCCGCGGTCGCCGCCTCCCTCGTCATCTCCGTACGCATCGGCCGCGGCCTCGTCATCGAGCTCGTCAGCCTGCGCAACACCGCTCTGGAGATCGCCCGCCGCAAACTCCCCTCCGCCATGCGCCGGCTGCGCGCCGGCGAGGAGATCGACGTCGAGGCCGAGGCGCCGCCCGGACCCGCCCCCCAGGACGAGGTCGGCCAGGTCGGCGAGGCACTCACCACCGTCCACCAGGCCGCGCTCTCCGCCGCAGTCGAGCGCGCCGAACTCGCCAACGGCATCTCCGGCGTCTTCGTCAACCTCGCCCGCCGCAGCCAGGTCCTGGTGCACCGTCAGCTCAACCTGCTCGACAGCATGGAGCGACGCGCCGACGACCCCAACGAACTCGGCGACCTCTTCCGGCTCGACCACCTCACGACCCGCATGCGCCGCCACGCCGAGAGCCTGATCATCCTCTCCGGCGCCGCACCCGGCCGCGCCTGGCGCATGCCCGTCCCCCTCACCAACGTCGTGCGCGCCGCCGTCTCCGAGATCGAGGACTACGCCCGCGTGGAGGTGCGCCAGCTCCCCGAGACCGCCGTCGTCGGCGGAGCCGTCGCCGACCTCACCCACCTGCTCGCCGAACTCATCGAGAACGCGGCCCAGTTCTCCCCTCCGCACACCAAGGTGAGGATCAGCGGCGAACCCGTGGGCAACGGCTACGCCCTGGAGATCGAGGACCGCGGGCTCGGCATGGGCAAGGACAGCCTGGCCGAGGCGAACGCCCGCATCGCCCAGTCCGAGGCCCTGGACCTCTTCGACAGCGACCGGCTCGGACTCTTCGTCGTCAGCCGCCTCTCCTCGCGGCACGAGATCAGGGTCCAGCTGCGCACCTCGCCCTACGGAGGCACGACCGCGGTCGTCCTGCTCCCCACCGACGTGCTCCAGGCCGCCCTCCCGCCGGGCCGCAGCACCGCCCCGGACCGGCCCGCCGAAGCCGCGTACGGCGCCGCTCCCCCGCGGGGCACCGAATCCGGGTACGGCGCCGAGGCAGCCGCCCGCGCGGAGCGCCCCGCCCCGATCGCCCTCGCTCCCCAGACGGGCCACGCGCAGGGCCCCGACGCGCCCCGACCGCCCCGGATACCCGCCCTCGCGGCGCCCCGGGAGCAGGAGGGGGCGGGCGACGCGGCCGACCGGCAGGGGCCACCGCCCGCCGGGGTCACGGCCATCCGCCAGCGCACCCGCTCGGCCACCGCGGCGCCGGCGCCGGCGCCGGTGCCTTCGGCCAGGACGGCGCCCGTCCTCCCGTCGCCGGCCGCCCCGACGCCCCACGGCGCCGACGGCGGGCCGCCCGGGGCGGACGGTCACGGGGCACCCGACCCGCACGCCGACCTGCCGCGACGCGTCCGCCAGGCGAGCCTGGTGCCGCAGTTGCGCGAGGCCCCCGCCGCCGACCCGTACCCGGCCCAGGCAAGTGCGCCCGGCCCGGCCGAACGCACCCCCGAGCAGGTGCGGGACCGCATGGCCGCCTACCGCGACGGCTGGCAGCGCGGCGGCGGACCCGCTCCCGGCACCCCCGCCCACGGCACCCCCCTCGGCAGCAGACGCCCCCTGGGCCCCGGCCACCACGGCCGGCCCGCATCCAGCGCCCCCGGCAGTGAAGGAGACGACGCATGATCGACCACGAGAGGATTGCCCACCACCGCTCCGGCGAACTCGACTGGCTCCTCGACGACCTCGTCACCCGGGTCCGCGAGGTCCGCCACACCGTCGTCCTCTCCAACGACGGCCTCGCCGTCGGAGCCTCCAGCGGGCTCAGCCGTGAGGACGCCGAGCACCTGGCCGCCATCGCCTCCGGCTTCCACAGCCTCGCCAAGGGTGCCGGACGGCAGTTCCACACCGGCGGGGTGCGCCAGACCATGGTCGAGATGGACGACGGCTTCCTCTTCGTCGCCGCCGCGGGTGACGGCTCCTGCCTGGCCGTGCTCAGCTCCGTCCACGCCGACATCGGCCTCATCGCCTACGAGATGGCCCGCCTGGTGAAGCGGGTCGGCGAACACCTGCACACCCCGCCGCGGCTCACCGTGACCCCGCCGGCCGCCGGCTGACCGGAGAAACCCCATGAACGAGGACAGCACCGGCCCGGTCCAGGCCGAGCCGGGCAGTCGGTGGTACGACGCCGAGGCCGGGCCGCTCGTCCGGCCGTACGCCATGACCGGCGGCCGCACCAAACCGGGGCCGAGCAACGTACGGTTCGACCTCATCGCGCTCGTCGTCGTCGACGACGACCCCCCGGGCCCGGCCGAGGAGTCCCTGCTCGGCCCCGAACACCGGTCCCTGCTCGCCCTGTGCCGGGCCGAGACCCAGTCGGTCGCCGAACTCGCGGCCGACGCCGACCTCCCGGTCGGCGTCGTGCGGGTGCTCCTCGGCGACCTCCTCGAAGCGGGATTCGTGCGGGTCAGCAGGCCCGTACCGCCCGCGCAGCTCCCTGACGAACGCATCCTGAGGGAAGTCATCGATGGCCTACGAGCGCTCTGAGAGCACCCCGGCGGGTGACGTGGACACCACGGCCCTCGCGTTGAAGATCCTGGTCGCCGGCGGGTTCGGGGTCGGCAAGACCACCCTCGTCGGCGCGGTGAGCGAGATCCGGCCGCTGCGGACGGAGGAACTGCTCAGCCGGGCGGGGGAGTCGGTCGACGACACCGGCGGGGTGGCGCAGAAGACCACCACGACCGTCGCCATGGACTTCGGCCGCATCACCATCCGTTCCGGTCTCTCCCTCTACCTCTTCGGGACGCCCGGCCAGGACCGCTTCTGGTTCCTGTGGGACGAACTGTCCCAGGGGGCGCTCGGCGCGGTCGTCCTCGCGGACACCCGGCGCCTGGAGGACTGCTTCCCGGCGGTGGACTACTTCGAGCACCGCAAGATCCCCTTCGTCGTCGCCGTCAACTGCTTCGCGGGCGCCCGTACGTACGGGGCGCACGACGTCTCGCGCGCCCTCGACCTGGACCGCGGGACCCCGGTGGTGCTCTGCGACGCCCGCGATCGCGACTCCGGCAAGGAGGTGCTGATCCGGCTGGTCGAGTACGCCGGCCGGATGCACACGGCACGGCTCCTGGACACGGTGGGCTGAGGACCCGGCCGGGCGGCGCCCTCCTCGCGGCGCGCAGGTCGTGACGGGTGCTTGCCCTGTCCACGACAGTGCGTAAGGCTGACCGGAGACACGCACCAACAGGGGGAGGACCGCACGATGGCGTTGGACCGAGGACTCGACTGGCTTCTCGACGACCTGACCGGACGGGTGGATTCGATACAGCACGCGCTGGTGCTCTCGAACGACGGCCTGGTGACGGGCGCGAGCAGCGGACTGGCCCGGGAGGACGCGGAGCACCTGGCCGCGGTCTCCTCCGGTCTGCACAGCCTCGCCCGCGGCTCCGGTCGGCACTTCAAGGCCGGTCGGGCCCGGCAGACGATGGTCGAGTTCGACGAGGCGCTGCTCTTCGTGACCGCGGCGGGCGACGGCAGTTGCCTCTGCGTCCTGAGCGCCGCCGAGGCCGATGTCGGCCAGGTCGCCTACGAGATGACGCTGCTGGTGAACCGGGTGGGCGAACACCTGGGCGTGGCGGCGCGGCAGCCCGGCGGCGAGGTTATCCACAGGCCGGGCGAAGGGTAGTCACGAAGCGTTACGGTCATCACCGAGAGTATTCACGACTCGGGGGAGGACCGACCGCATGACCAAGCACGAAGGCGTGACCGAGCAGCACGGCACGTCCACGCACGACGGCACTTCCACGCACGACGGCATTTCCACGCACGACGGTACGACGACGCACGACCGTAAGCCAGGGCAGGACGGCGGCTCACCGACGGTGGCGCCGGCGCGCGCGGCGGAGGAACTGGAACTACGGCGCGACGAGTTCCAGCTCGCCGTCCAGCTGGGCATCGTCCGGACGGTGCCGGGGCAGGGGCCCGTGACGGGCTCCGTGCCCGGCACCGGCCCGGACGGCACCGGCGGCACCGGCCGTCTGCGGGTGCACCGGCGCGAGATCGAACGGCTCAGAGCCGCCCCGGACTTCCCCGACGGGCTGCGCGACCGGGTCCGCGTCGTCGGCTCCGCGGAGGGCGCCAGACTGCTCGGCGTCACCCCGACCCGCTTCACCCGGCTCGCCAGGACCGGCCACTTCAGTCCGCTCCGGTTCTACGTCAACCGCTACCGGTCGGTCGTCTGGCTCTACCCGGCCGCGGAACTCGCCGAGTTCGCCCTCAACCATCCCGGGCTCCTCTCCGGCCGCCTCCCGCTCGACGTGCGCACCGACGCCGACGGGTACGAGGACTGGCGGCCGCGGAACTGGCGGGCCAGGCGGCTCGGAGCGCTGCTGCGGGCGAGCGAGGATCCCTGGGTGCGGACGGCGGCCATCGCCTCGCTGCTCGACCCGCTCCAGGTGGCCGAGGTCGTCGACGATCCGTACGAGCGGGTCTATCTGGACCGGCTCCGACCCGCGCCGCCCCCGTGGCGCCCGGCCGGGCCGACCGCCCGGGAGATCGCCGACCGGCTGATGCTCGCCGACGACCCGGACGAGATCCTCTGGCATCGGATGAGCCTCGCCCTCTCCCTGGACGAGGCCCGGGCCGACCGCCACGCCCCTCGGCCGGACGGGCGCACGGGGGCGGCCCCGGCGGCGGTACGGCCGGAGGCGGTGCGCGCGGGAGGCGGTAGCGGGACCGGTCCCGCGGGCGGTGCCCTCGCCCTCGCCCCGGGGCGGCCCGTGGGAGTCACCCGGCCGCCGGGGAGGCGGACCCGGCGGGGTCTGCTCGACCGGTTGAGGAGGCGGAAGGGGGGTGCACTCCCGGTAGGGGGCGATCGGTCCTGAGCCGGCGGGCGGGCAGGTGGTTCGGCCGTGGTCGGTCTTGAGACGGCGGGCGGGGGCAGGTGGTTGGGGCCTTGTCGGTCTTGAGCCGGCGGGCGGGCAGGTGGTTGGGCGGAGCGGCCAGATCGCTCCTGGGGCGGTGGGTGGGCGGGCGGTGTGCCGGTTCGGTTCGCCGGAGCGGTGGGCACGTGGCGCCGCCGGGTCGGGTGCGCGTCGGGAACGGCCGGGGTGCGGGCGGGCGGTGGCACGGGCACGATGGGCGCATGCTGTTGGCCCGTGTCGCGGAAGTGTCGGGACAGGTGGCGGCCACGTCCGCGCGGTCGCGGAAGATCGGCCTGCTGGCGGAGCTGTTCGCGGAGGCGGCGCCCGAGGAGAGCCCCCTGGTCATCGCCTATCTCTCCGGACGGCTTCCCCAGGGGCGGATCGGAGTCGGCTGGAGCGTGCTCAAGCACGTCGTCCCGCCTGCCGTCGAGCCCGCGGAACAGCCGACGCTGACGCTGGCCGGCACCGACGCGGTGATGGACGAGCTCGCCGCGGTCTCCGGCCCGGGCGCGCAGGCGCGGCGCGCGGAGCTGGTGCGCGGGCTCGTGGCCGCCGCCACCCTCCCCGAGCAGGAGTTCTTGATCCGGCTGTTGTCGGGGGAGGTGCGGCAGGGGGCGCTCGACGCCATCGCTCTCGAAGGGGTCGCCAAGGCCGCCGGGGTGGCTTCCGGGGAGCTGCGGCGGGCGGTGATGCTCGAAGGCTCGCTGCCGCGGGTCGCGCGGGCCGTGCTCGCGGAGGGCGGCGCGGTGCTCGGGACGTACACCCTGCGGGTCGGCAGCCCCGTGCAGCCCATGCTCGCCCACACCGCGGCCGGCGTCGGCGAGGCCGTCCGGGCCCTCGGGCCCTGCGTGGTGGAGGAGAAGCTGGACGGCATCCGGATCCAGGTGCACCGGCTCGGCGACGAGGTCCGGGTCTACACCCGCTCCCTCGACGACATCACCCAGCGGCTCCCGGAGGTCGTCGCCGTGGCCCGGGAGACGCGAGGCGACGGGTTCGTCCTGGACGGCGAGGTCATCGCGCTCGACCCGGGGACGGGCCGGCCGATGCCGTTCCAGGACATCGCCTCCCGGGTCGGCTCCCGGCTCGACGTGGCCACCGCGCAGGCCGCGTTGCCCCTGTCGCCGGTCTTCTTCGACGTGCTCGCGGCGGACGGGGAGGTCCTGGTCGACCGGCCCGGCCTGGAACGGCACCAGGTCCTCGCCCGGCTGCTGCCCGAGCCGCTGCGGGTGCGGCGGTGTGTCGTGGCGGCCCCCGAGGATCCCGCAGCGGTCGAGGGCGCCGAGCGGTTCTTCCGGGACACGCTCGCCCGTGGCCACGAGGGCGTGCTGGTCAAGGCGCTCGACGCGCCCTACGTCGCCGGGCGCAGGGGGCGGACCTGGCTGAAGGTGAAGCCGGTGCACACCCTGGACCTGGTGGTGCTCGCCGCCGAGTGGGGGCACGGGCGGCGCACGGGGCTGCTCTCCAATCTGCATCTGGGAGCGAGGGCGGCCGACGGCTCGTTCGCGATGTTGGGGAAGACCTTCAAAGGGCTCACGGACGAAATGCTGCGCTGGCAGACCGAGCGGCTCGGTGAACTGGCCGTGTCGGACGACGGTTTCACCGTCCGGGTGCGGCCCGAGCTCGTGGTGGAGATCGCCTACGACGGGCTGCAGCGCTCCACCCGCTATCCGGCCGGGGTGGCGCTGCGTTTCGCCCGGGTCGTACGCCACCGCCCGGACAAGGCGGCCGCCGAGGCGGACACCGTGGAGCGGGTGCTCGCCGGCGACTGAGCGCCGTCGGGTGTCGGTGGTCAGCGGCCGTCGGAGGTGTGGCGGCGGCGGACCCAGAGGGGGAGGAGGTACCAGCACACCAGGCACCAGAGGGACAGGGCGGCGACCAGCCAGGGCACGTACGTCGCCCTGGTCGCCACCCGCAGCACGAGCAGCAGGGCGGTGGTCAGCGTCGCGAGGAGCAGCAGGAGACCGACGGAGACCAGCCGTGAGGCCCAGGTCACCGCGCGGGGCTTGATGCGCCGGCCGGCCACGATCCGGTGGAACGAGACCGGACCGATCAGCGCCCCGATCGCGGCGGCCCCCACCGAGACGGTGATGACGTAGATCGTCCGGTCGCCGTCGGGCAGCTCGGGGAAGCGCGGGGTGAAGACCACCGTGAGAAGAAAACCGAAGAGGATCTGTACGCCTGTCTGGGCGACCCGGATCTCCTGCATCAGCTCGCTCCAGCGCCGGTCGGCCCGTTCCTCCGGCGTCTCGTGACGCCCGCGGATCATCCCGGCGGCGTCCTGCCGCTCCGGTTCCTCCGACCCCTCCGCTGCTCCCGCCACGCGTCCTCCCGTGTCGCTCTCCCTCCACGGTGGCACGAACCTCGCGGGACGCACTCTCGGGAGGCATGCTGGAAGCGGGACAGGAGGAGATGAGCGACGTGTACGACTTGCACATCGACACCGACGTCACCGTGCAGCTGAGCGAGTGCTGCCGGGAGGACGCCCAGGCCGTGTTCGAGGTCCTCGACCACGCCTACCAGCTGGAGGACATGTCGGCCCCAGGCCCCAAGGCGGCCACCGGGCCCGCCACCACCGTCTGGATGGCCACCTTCGACACCGCGGGCGGCCGTCGCGAGGAGACCCCGCCGGTCCGGCTGACCGCCATGGTCGGCGCGCTGCTCACCGGCGGTTACCACGCGGTCGACGAGGTCGAGAAGACGCTGGCGCGCAGCTTCGACATCCAATCCCTGCAATCCGTCTCCGGTGACCAGGAGACCGAGGCGCGGCTCCTCCTCGCGTCCCGCTGACCCCGCGGCCCCCGGACCCCCGGGCGGAGCGGACGGGCGCCGCCCGGGGCCGCCGCGCCCGCACGCGGTCCGCGGCCGGGACCCGCCCACTTGCCGGCTATACACCGTGTGTAGAGTGCGTGTCGTGCCGAAAGGTCCCGCCATGACCAGCGAGGGCCGCGGCCAGTCGAACCATTCGGGGAAAGCGGGTTGCACATGTTCCGAACCACGTCGGGCCGACGCCGGGGACCGGCCGTCGCCCTCCTTGCCGCGGCGACGCTCGTCCTCACGCTCGCGGGCTGCTCCGCCGACACGGTCACCCCCGGTGACGCGCGCGGCGAGGCGTCGGTGGACGCCAAGGGCGCGGCGGCCGGCGGCGTGGACTGCGCCAAGGCCAAGTGCATCGCCCTGACCTTCGACGCGGGACCGGGCAAGGACACCCCGCACCTCCTCGACGTACTCAAGGAGAAGAAGGTCCACGCCACCTTCTTCCTCCTCGGCAAGAAGCACGTCGAGCGCTACCCGGCGGTCGTCAAGCGCATCGCGGACGAGGGGCACGAGGTCGCCAACCACACCTGGAGTCACAGGATCCTCACGGATCTGGACGCCGCCGAGGTCCGCGACGAGCTCTCCCGCACCCAGGACGCCATCGCGAAGATCACCGGGCGCAAGCCCACCCTGATGCGCCCGCCGCAGGGCCGCACCGACGGCACCGTCTCCGACGTGTGCCGCGAGCTCGGCCTCGCCCAGATCCTGTGGAGCATCACCGCCAAGGACTACTCGACCGACGACACGGCCCTCATCCGCCAGCGCGTGCTCGAGCAGGCGCACCGTGACGGGATCATCCTGCTCCACGACATCTACGACGGAACGGTCCCGGCCGTGCCCGGGATCATCGACGAGCTGAAGCGCCAGGGCTACACCTTCGTGACCGTGCCGGAGCTCCTCGCTCCCGGCAAGGCCGAGCCCGGCGTCGTCTACCGCCCCGAGAAGGACGACTGAAGCGCCGGAGGAGTCGGAGAGCGCACCAAACCGGGTGAGGTGACTCACATCCGGCACAGGGGACACCCCGGAACAATGGGTGAAGGTTTACCGTTCATCAGTATGTGACGGCGAAGGGGCCCGGTCCCCAAGGTTCCCCCCCCCCCGTGAGGTGACCGCTCTTCCCACGTCACGGCAAACGGCCCCGGTTGGAATCCCCCGTCCAACCGGGGCTTTGTCGTACCGCCGCACGCCTCCTTGCCGCCCTTCGGGCGGCGCGCGCTCCGGCGCGTTGGACCCCTTCGGGTGAGTCGAAGGGGACCCCCGCATGGCCCGTCGGGCACCGGGCATTGATCGCCACGAACGGCGGCGACCGCGCCGCCCGACCACCCCGATCGGGCCCGCCACCAGGGGGAACCCATGCGTCACACCACCCGCCGCGCTCTTGTGACGGCCGCCGCCGCCCTCGTCCTCGCCGGCTGCGCCACCGTCCGCCCCGGACCGTCAGGACCGGCCGCCGTCTCCCGGCAGGAACAGGACCGGATCCTCAAGGCCGCCGAGCAGCGGATCGTCGCCGACTGCCTCGGCGCCCAGGGCCTCGCGCTCACCAGGGCGCGCGCCCCTGCCCAGGACCGTCGGCTCCAGGCCGCGCTCTTCGGCAGCGACCCCCGCGAACTGTCCCTGACCCTCGCCAACGGGCTCACGGTCACGGCCAACAGCGACGGCTGCGTCGCCCACGCCCGCGCGAGCCTCTACGGCGACCAGACCCGCTGGTTCCGGGCCCAGGTCACCGTCGACAACCTGCGCGCCGAGGCCCAGGCCCGGATGAAGGACGACCCCGCCCACCGGGCCGCCCTCGACCGCTGGACCCGGTGCGCCGCCCCCCAGGGCGGGCCGCGCCACGGCCGCCCCGACCCGGTCGTCGCCGACCGCTGCTCCCGCGAGAGCGGACTCGCCGACGTGCGTGCCCGGCTGGAGCCCACCGAGCTGGCCACCGTGCGCACCCTGCACCGCGACCAGGTCACCACCTACGAGCAGCTGCGCGCCCGCGCGCTGCGGCGGGCGGCCCAGCTGTCCGCGCCCGTCATCCGAACGAAAGGCAACCACGCTCCATGAAGCGACTCCTCGGCTCCGCCGCCGCCCTGCTCGCCCTCGCCGGTGGGCTCGCGCTGACCGCGCCGGCCGCAGCCGCCGAATGCCCGTCCGGTGAATTCTGTGTCTGGCAGGACGCCAACTTCGGCGGTCAGCGGGCCAACTGGAGCGGCGACGACGGCTGGTGGGAGAGCTGGATCGCCGACACCGACTCCTCCTGGGCCAACCACGGCATCTCCGGCCCGGGCATCAAGGACTACGTCCGGGTCTACGAGTCCGCCTGGCAGGGCGGCGCGATGACCATCTGTCTCGCACCCGGCCAGGAGGTCGGGTACAACGGCGCGGCCAACGACCGGGGCGACTCCCACATCTGGGCCACGGGCTGCTGAAGCGCGAACCACAGGTCAGGCCCCGCCTCGCCGGCGACACCGGCGAGGCGGGGCCCTGGTGCTGCGCGAGCCGCCCTCAGGCAGCGGCGCCCAGCCACAGGTCCGGGCCGAAGACCTCGTAGTGCACGTCCGCAGGGGCGATCCCGCGGGCGAGCAGGTCCCCGCGGACCGCCCGCATGAAGGGCAGCGGGCCGCAGAGGTACGCGGTGACGTCGTCCGGCAGGTCGAGCGCCGACACGTCTGCCCGGCCGTGCCCCGCGTCCGCGGTGCCCTCCTCCTCGTACCAGAGGTGCAGCGAGCCCTGCGGCAGGGCGTCGACCAGTCGGCGCAGCTCCTCGCGGTGCGCGTGGTCCGCGGGCGAGCGGTCGGCGTGGACGACGGTCACCGGGCGCTGCGAGCCCGTGGCAACGAGGTGGTCGAGCATCGCCAGCATGGGCGTCGAGCCGATGCCGGCCGAGGCCAGCAGCAGCGGGCCCTCGCCCTCGGGCAGCACGAGGTCGCCGAACGGGGCCGACACGGTGAGGCGGTCGCCGACGGCGGCGTGGGCGTGCAGCCAGGACGAGACCTCGCCCGCGGGGTCGCCGTCGACGCGCTTGACGGTGATCCGCCATTCGGGGCGGCCGGGCGCGGCGGAGAGGCTGTACTGGCGGATCTGCCGGGCGCCGTCGGGGAGCGTGACCTGGACACTGACGTACTGGCCCGGCCGGAAGCCGCCGGTCGGACGCCCGTCGGCGTGGCGCAGCACGAAGGAGACGGTGTCGGGGGTCTCCGTACGGCGCTCGGCGATCACCATGGGCCGCCACACCTGGCCCTCGGCGAGGCCCCGCTCCTGGTAGAGGCGGGCCTCGATGGCGATCAGGGCGTTCGCCATCAGCCAGTACACCTCGTCCCAGGCGCGGGCGACCTCGGGGGTCACCGCATCCCCGAGCACGGCGGCGATCGCGGCGAAGAGATGCTCGTGGACCGCCTTGTACTGCTCGGAGGTCACGCCGAGCGAGGCGTGCTTGTGGGCGATCCGGGAGAGCATCGCGTCCGGGCGTGCCTCGGGCTGGGCGAGCAGGGCGCCGGCGAAGGCGGCTATGGAGCCGGCCAGCGCCTTCCGCTGGTCGCCGGTGGCCTGGTTGCCGCGGTTGAACAGGTCCCGGAGCAGCTCCGGGTGGGCCGTGAACAGCCCCGCGTAGAACCGCTCGGTGATCTCGTCGAGCGCGCCACCGACGGCGGGAAGCGTGGCGCGGACGACCGGGGTGGCCTGCTCGGACAGCATGACGGGCTCCCATGTTCAATCTGGTAGACGATCTACGTATTTAAAGTGCTGCGGAACCCCCGCGGCGTGCGCGGGGGTGCGGAGGTAGTGGCTTCAGTCGGTGCGTGGGCCCGCGGACAGGGTGAGGAGCACGGGACCGGTGGGCGCCTCGACCAGATCCGCGACGGTCAGCGGATCGAGGGTGCGGTAGAACGCCTCCTGTGCCTGGCGCAGCGCGCCGCGCAGTCGACAGGCCGTCCGCAGGGGGCACGGCGCATCGCCCTCGCAGGCGACGACCTCCTCCTCTCCCTCCAGGGTCCTGGCCAGCCAGCCCACCGAAGAGCGCCGGCCGAGATCGGTCAGCGTCAGTCCGCCGCCCCGGCCGCGTCGCGCCTCGACGACGCCGAGATGCCGGAGGCGCGTGACCACCTTCGCCATATGGGCATGAGGGACGGCCATGGACTCCGCCACCTCGCGTGTGGTGGGGGAGTCGCCCTGCTCGGAGACCGCCAGGCGCATCACGGCACGCAGCGCCAGGTCGGTGAATTTCGTCAACCGCACGCCGCGACCGTATCAAAGGCGCATTTGTGATTCGTGTTAAGGGTCCGAGGGCCGGTGGTGGTGGCGCTTCCAGCGGCGCCATGTCCAGGCGCCGCCGATCGCCATCGACGCCGTGAACAGGACGATGCCGAGCACCGGCCACTGCCGGTCGGCGATCCGCGTGTCCGTGAACACCACCACCGCCAGCGCCACCGCGGGCACGAGGAGGGAGAAGAGCGCGCGCAGCAGCGAGAGCACCATCGCGGCGTCCAGGCGCGAGGTGCGGGCCGGGCCGGGTGCACCGGAGTAGAACAGGATCGCGCGGTCCGCCACCTTGGCCGTGCCGCGGTGGTACGAGAACGCCAAGTACGGCAGCCAGACCAGCGGCGCCACGAGACCGACCAGAAACACGACGCCGACCAGCAGCCACTGGCCGATCCGTACGAGCAGCCTCGTGCCCTCGTCGTCCGAGGGGGTGACGAGCCCGAGCAGCCGTGCCATCCGCATGGTCAGCTGCCACAGGGCAGCGGTCCGTCCCGGCCGCTTCGCGACCGGGGCGTGCGGGGCGGCGAGCCCGGCCCGCGCGGCATCCGTGTCCTCGTACACGCCCTGCAGGACGAGCAGTTCGGCGGTCCGCTCCGGGTCGGCCGGATCCCGGCCCTCCAGCCCGGCCAGCTCCAGCATCATCCGGGCCTGCGACAGGAGCGCCGCGCAGAAGGCGAAGGGGACGAACAGCATGAACGGCCCGCCCACGAACGCCCCCTCCGACGTCGCAGCCCGGCTGCCGCGCGCCACCACCTTGGCGCGCAGCTCGGCCGGGCTCGCGTCGGGGTGGGCGGCGCGCAGGCGCTCGACCGTCCGGGCGGCCCCATGGCCGAGCCGACGGGTGGCGAAGTCGGCGAGGAGCTCCGGCAGCCGGCCCGGCTCGGCCGCCGCCGCGCGCAGCACGGAACGGGGCGCGTCCGCGGGGACCTCGGGCCGCCGGGGCTCCTCGCCGTGGACTCCGGTCAGGACAGGACCTTGGCCTTCGCCTTCTCGAACTCCTCGTCCGTGATGGCGCCCTTGTCCCTGAGCTCCGCGAGCCGCGCGAGCTCGTCCGCGCTGCCGCCCGTGCCGCCGCCCGGAGCGGAGCCCGCGGTCTTGCGGATGTAGTCCTGGAACGCGGCCTCGGTGTCCCGGGCCTGCTTGATGTCGCGCTGGGACATGCTCTTGCCGCGCGCGATGACGTACACCAGCACGCCGAGGAAGGGCAGCAGGATGCAGAAGGCCAGCCAGCCCGCCTTGCCCCAGCCGCCGAGTTCGTGGTCGCGGAAGATGTCGCTCACGACCTTGAACAGCAGGAACAACCACATGATCCAGAGGAAGAACCACAGCATGGTCCAGAAGAGGTTGAGCAGCGGGTAGTCGTCCATGCCTGAACTCCGTTTCCCGCGGGCCACGATCGGCCTCGCGCTGCAGCGAGTCTCGCCGAAGCCCCGCCCCCTCGCATGTCGTGATTTTTCGTGATGCGTCGCCGGCGCCCTCGTGTTCGGATGGTGGGGAGGTACGTGTCGGCGTTGAACGGCTGTGGACGAGGGAGCCACACGAGGGAGTCACATGGGGCCGGTGGAATGTCCGGTGCTCGCCTTTCCCGGGGAGCGGCTGGGGGTCGCGGCGGTCACGGCCATCGCCGACCTGCGCAGGGCGGGGCAGGTGCGGTTGATCGACTCGCTGGTCGTCACCAAGTCGCCCACCGGAGAGGTGTCCAGCTCCGAACTCGTCGAGTACGAGGAGTACGCGGCGGCCGCCGCCGAGATCGGCCCCGAGGCCAACCTGCTCGGCCCCGAGGACGCCGCCGAGGCGGCCGAGACCATGGAACCCGGATCGTGTGCGCTGATGCTGCTCGTCGAACACCTCTGGGCGGGTCGCGCCGCGGACGCGATCCGCGGGGCGGAAGGGCGGGTCGCCGCCCGGGTGCCGATCCCGCACGAGTACGTCGAGCAGGCGCACGCCGCCTATCGCGAGGCCGTCGCGGCGGCGGCCGCCACGGCCGGAAGGAGCTGACCGCGATGTTCCTGCGCCGTCGCCCCCTCGTCCGCCCGGTCGTCCGGCCCGCCGGAGCCCCGCTGCCGCGCGGCGCGCTCGTCGGCGGCGCCGCCTACGCCGCGGGTCGGAGCGCCGCCCGCAGCGCCCGCCGCGAACAGGACCAGGAGGAGGCCATCGCCGACCTCCAGGCCCAACAGGCTCAGCAGCAGGCGCAACCGCTTCAGCCGGCGCAACCGCTCCACCAGGCCCCGCAGCCGGCCCGGCCCGTGGCACCCGCGCCCGCGGGCGGGCAGTCCGACGTCATCGACCAGCTGACGCGGCTCGGTGAGCTCGCGCAGCAGGGGCTGCTGACACCGGAGGAGTTCGCGGCGGCCAAGGCCAAGCTGCTGGGCGTCTGAGCCACCTCAGCCCTTGCGCCCCCGCAGCGCCGCCAGCGCCCGGTCCGCGTGGGCGCTCATCCGCAGCTCGCTCCGTACGACCTCCAGCACCCGGCGGTCCTGGTCGATCACGAACGTGACCCGCTTCGTGGGCGCCAGCGAGAAGCCCCGCTTCACCCCGAACCGGTCCCGTATGGCGCCCGTGGGGTCGGAGAGCAGCGGATAGCCGAGCGAGTGGCGGTCGGCGAACTCCTGCTGGCGCTCCACCTCGTCCGTGCTGATGCCGACGGGGCCGGCGCCGACCGCGCGGAACTCGCCCGCCAGGTCGCGGAAGTGGCACGCCTCCGCGGTGCAGCCGGGAGTGAGTGCCGCGGGGTAGAAGAAGAGGACGACGGGGCCTTCGGAAAGCAGACCGGAGAGGGAGCGGGGCGTCCCCGTTTCATCCGGAAGGGTGAAGTCCTCGACGATGTCACCGACGTTCATGGGCAGGGACGCTACCGCACGGTAGCCGCGGCCGTCACCGCCCCTGCCGGACCGGCTGCGCCGCCTCGCGTCCCGCCAGGACGGCGAGGACCCGCTCGCCCCAGCGCAGGTTCTCCTCCTCGAAGGCCCGGCCGCGCATCAGCGTCAGATACGGGCCGATCCGCTCGGCCTCCCGCAGGTAGGTCTCCTCGTCGCGTCCGTCGAGCATCCACTCCCGCAGCCGCTCGTAGCGCGCGAGCTTGCCGCGGGCCCACTCCATCCGCTCCCGCACGTGCTCGCGCACCGCGGCGGAGTCGCCCTCGTCGCAGGCCTGCACCTGCACCATCAGCTCGTCGCGGACCGCCGTCGGCTTCGGCGGGTGCGTGGTGTAGGCGATCAGGTCCCGGCGACCCGTCTCGGTGAGGGTGAACATGCGCTTGTTGGGGCGGCGTTCCTGCTGCACGACGCGGGCCTCGATCAGTCCGGCCTCGGAGAGCCGGTCCAGCTCGCGGTAGAGCTGCTGCGGCGTGGCCGCCCAGAAGTTGGCCACGGACACGTCGAAGAGCTTGGCCAGGTCGTATCCGGATGCCTCGCCCTCCAGGAGGGCTGCGAGGACCGCGTGCTTGAGAGACATCCGGACAAACTAGCAGTTCGTTGAATAGTTTCCTCCACACCTATTCACCCGTGAAAGCCCTGGTGAGGGGCGGGGTCCAGTCGGCGTGGCGCAGGATCATCCGCAGGGCGACACCCGACGGCGTCAGGCGCAGCAGGGTGTTGCGCAAGGGTACGGCGAGCGGGTGGGCCAGCTGTTGCCCCATCCGCCCGGCCCCTCGGGCCGCGGCGGCCACGGCCGCGGCCCGCGGGCGCCGTTCGGCGTCGTACCGGACGAGCGCGGTGGCCACCTCCGGCTCGCCGTCGAGCGCGGCCGCCAGGACCACCGCGTCCTCCAGTGCCTGGCAGGCGCCCTGGCCGAGGTTCGGGGTCATGGCGTGGGCGGCGTCGCCGAGCAGGACCACCCGGCCGGAGACGAACGACGGCAGGGGAGTGGCGAGTTCGGCGATGTCGTGGTGGAGCACGTCCTGGCCGCGGGTCGCGGCGAGGAGTTCGGGGACCGGCGCGTGCCAGCCCGCGAAGCGCCGGCGCAGCGCGCCGAGCGGATCCGCGTGGCGCACCCCGGCGGGCGAGTTGAGCACCGCATGCCATTCCGCGCGCCCGTCGGCGAAGGCGATGTGCCCGAACTCGGCCCCCAGGCCCCACGTGATCTCGAAGTCGGTGCGCAGGTCCACCGGCCGGGCGGTGATCGCGCGCAGTACGGTCGAGCCGCTGTACGCCGGGCCGGGGTGGTGGGGGAACAGGGCGCGGCGCAGCCGGCTGCCGACGCCGTCGGCCGCGACCACCAGGTCCGCCTCCAGGGGCAGGTCCCCGTCCGGCGGCGCGGCGTACGCCAGGCGGACGGGGCCGTCGGGCCTCCCGGGCCCGGGTGGGGTGGCGGCCGTGACGGTCACGCCCGTGCGCAGCGCCCCGGGCGGCAGCGCGGCGCGCAGCAGCCGGTGGAGCTCGGCGCGCGGGATCCCCACGATGGGGGAGCCGAGGGCGCGTTCGAGCGCGGCCCCGTCCATCCGGGCGAGCCAGGAGCCGCGCGGGGTGCGGGTGCCGCCCGTGTACTGGCCGCGACCGGCGGCCCGTACCTCGGTGCCGAGCCCCAGGGCGTCGAGCGCACGGATGCCGTTGGCGGCGAGGGAGATACCGGCGCCCGCGTCGGCGAGGGCGGGAGCCCGTTCCACGACCCGCACCTCCCATCCGACGCGCCGGAGTCCGATGGCGGCGGCGAGCCCCCCGATGCCCGCCCCGACGACGACGGCGGTGTGTCCCATGACGCGTCCTCACTCCCGTACGGCCGATGCCCATCGCCTTCTACAGATGTAGAAGGCGATGGGAGGGAGCGTAGCCCCACCCTCTACAGGTGTAGAAAGAGGGGGTGACTCCCGACGCTCCCACCCCTCCCCCCGAAGCTCCCAGTCCCCCCGGGGCTCCCGCCCCGCGACCCGCGGCCGCCGCCGACCGGCGCACCCTGCTCGCCGACGCCGCGCTCGGCGTCCTCGCCGACGCGGGGATGCGGGGCCTCACCCACCGGGCCGTGGACGCCGCGGCCGGGCTGCCGGCGGGCACCACCTCCGCCTACTACCGCACCCGCTCCGCCCTGCTCTCCGGCCTGGTCAGGCGGCTCGTGGAGCTGGACCAGGCGGAGCTGCGGGCCGCCGCCGAGCACGCCCCCGCGCTCCGCACCCCCGCCGACCTCGTCCGCGGCCTCGCCACCCTCGTCGCGGCCCGCACCAGCGGCGAGGGGCGGCGCCGTTCCCTCGCCCGCTACGCGTGTGTCCTGGAGAGCGTGCGCGACCCCGAGCTGCGGGCCATCCTGGTGCCGAGGAGGAACCCGGCGCGCGAGGCGGTGAGCACCTTCCTCGCCGAACGCGGCGTGGCGGACCCCGAGAGCCGCACCCTGACGCTGCTCGCCTGCGTGGACGGCCTGGTCCTCGACCGGGTCGTGGCCCCGGGACGGGCGCCCGGCGGGACGCGGGAGGAGATCGAGGGGCTCGTGACCGCCGCGCTCCGCTGACGTACGGCCGAATGGCCGCCCGCCACGGTGCGGTGGAGACGGGGGCGCGAGAAGCTGCACCATCCGAAGGCCGCCACCCGCTCGAATCCCGCCGACCTGAAGTCAGCAATGGAGCAAGCCCCGATGGACAGCAACGCGTTCGTCTACACGACCTACATCCGCACCACCCCCGACGAGCTGTGGAAGGCGCTGACCGAACCCGACCTCACCCGCCGCTACTGGGGGGTCGCCTTCGAGACCGACTGGTCCGTGGGCTCCGGCATGGTCTGGGAGGAGGGCGGCCGCAAGACCGCCGACCCCGAGCAGGTCGTCCTCGAGGCGGAGCCCGGCCGCCGGCTCGCGTACACCTGGCACACCTTCACACCCGCCTGGGCCGAGGCCGTCCGCATCGGTGCCGAGACGTACGCCCGCCTCGCCGGGGAGCGCCGGTCGAAGGTGACCTTCGAGATCGAGCCCGCCGGGGACATGGTCAAGCTCACCGTCGTCCACGACGACCTGGAGCCCGACGGCACGATCCGCGGGCTGGTGGGCGAGGGCTGGCCCGCGCTGGTCTCCAGCCTGAAGTCCCTCCTGGAGACGGGCGAGGAGCTGCCCGAGGTCCCGCGCTGAACCCCCGGGACCGGGCGCCCGCACGCACGGCGGACCTTCAAAAGCACCCGAACGGAGCGGCGCGGGGCGCTAGCGTGCGCGCATGACCGCCACCGTGACCGTTCTGACCGCCGGCTACGTCGGGCCGCGCACCGCCTCCACCGTCTCCCTGCTGCGCGACGGGGACACGGTCGTCGTGGTCGATCCGGGCATGGTCGCCGACCGTGCCCTCATCCTGGCGCCGCTCGCCGCCGCGGGCGTGACGCCCGAGCAGGTCACCGACGTGGTGTTCAGCCACCACCACCCCGACCACACGCTCAACGCGGCACTCTTCCCCACCGCCCGCTACCACGACCACTGGGCGATCTACCAGGACGACCTCTGGACCGACCGCCCGGCCGACGGCTTCGCCCTCTCCCCGTCGATCCGCCTCGCCGCCACACCCGGGCACACCCCCGAGGACATCAGCACCCTCGTCGACACCGCCGAGGGGCTCGTCGTCCTCACCCACCTGTGGTGGTCGGCCGACGGCCCGCCCGAGGACCCCTACGCGACCGACCCCGCGGCTCTGCACGCCTCGCGCCGGACGATCCTCGGCCTCGGCCCGGTCCTCGTCGTGCCCGGCCACGGCGAGCCCTTCGTTCCCGGCGCGGCGACGCCCCACTGACCCCGCGCGCCCGGCCGCGTTGGTGCTTTCGAGTCGTCTCGACGGCCCTTCCGGCGCCACGCCCGGTCAGTTGATCATCTTTTCTGCCTTCGATCGGCTTTGATGCACCCATCAGACCAGGTCAGCACGGGCGAGAAGGGGTGGGTGTCCGACGTGGCGTCACGCAACAGCATCAAGGGGTGGGGCGCGCTCTCGCTCGCCGCCGGGGCCGTGCTCGCCCTCAACGCAGCCCAGCCGGCGGCCGTCGGCGCACCCATCACCCCCACCGGGTCCACGCTCCTCACCGTCGACGCCTGCCCCGCCGCCCACGGCGGACTGTGCACCGTCCCGCGCCGCACCCTCCTCCTCGAGGCCCGCAGAGCCCCGATCACCTTCGACGCCCGCGCCGCGCTCGGACCCCTCGACCTCGCCCTGCGCACCCCAGGACGGCTCGCCGACGTCACCGTCACCGACCAGAAGGGCCGCCGCGTCGCCGGAGCCGTGACCGCCGACGGCGGCCGCTGGACCAGCGCCGCACCGCTCCCGGCCGACGGCCGCTACACCGCCCGCCTCGTCGTCGAGCGCACCGACACGGGGCGGCTCCGCCGCCACCGCGCCCGCCTCGACCTGCGGACCGCAGCCGCCCCCAGGGGCGACCGGCTCACCGCCGAACTCGGCCCCAGGCGCGAAGGCCCCGTCGACGACGGCACCTACGGCGTCGGGCAGCCGCTCACCGCCGAACTCAGCCACCCCGTCCCCGCCGGCGACCCGGAGGCCCGGCGCACCGTCGAACGCGCCCTCGACGTCCGCTCGACGCCCCGGGCCGAGGGCGCCTGGCACTGGGTCGGCCCGACCACCCTCCACTACCGGCCCCGCACCTACTGGCCGGCCCGTGCCACCATCCGCGTGCACAGCGCCCTCGACGGGGTCCGGATCGGCGACGGCCTCTACGGCGGGCCCTCCGAGCCGCTCACGATCACCACCGGCGACCGGATCGAGGCCGTCACGGACGTCGCCCGCCACACCATGGACGTCTTCCGCGACGGCACCCTGATCCGCAGCATCCCGGTCACCACCGGCAAGGCCGGCTACCGCACCCGTGGCGGCACCAAGGTCGTCCTCGGCAAGGAGCCCACCGTCCGGATGCGCGGCGACTCCATCGGCATCGCCCGCGGCAGCAAGGACTTCTACGACCTCAAGGTCCGCTGGGCCACCCGGGTGACGTGGAGCGGCGAGTACCTGCACGCGGCCCCCTGGTCGCTGGACGCGCAGGGCAGCGAGAACGTCAGCCACGGCTGCACCGGCATGAGCACCGAGGACGCCGCCTGGTTCTTCCGCACCGTCCGTGAGGGCGACCTGGTCCGGGTCGTCAACGCCTACGGCGAGCCGATGAGCCCTTTCGACAACGGCTATGGAGACTGGAACCTCAGCTGGGCCGAGTGGCGCCGGGGCAGCGCCCTCGGCCCCGGAGGCCCCGGAGCTTCCGGTGCCCCTGGCGGCCCCGGAGCCCGGAACGCCGCCGGAGCGCTCCGCCCTGAGCTCTGAGCCCGCGGCCGCACCGGCGGCCGGGTCCCCGCCCCGTACCGAGGAGTGACGATGCCGGAGATCGCCAAGGTCGAACTCGCCGACGGCGTGCTGTACGTGGAGGCCGAGCCGATCGGCCCCGGTCAAGCGCCCGAAGACCTGGAAGGCCCCTACGAGCCCGAAGGGCGGGGCGGGCACCTGCCCGACCTGTCGGGGGTCACCACCGCGCTGGCCTCCTTCGCGGGACAGCTCGGCGACGCCCTGCACCGGGCCGCGCCCGACCGGGCCGTCGTGGAGTTCGGCTGCCAGCTCGGCCTCGACGCCGGCCGGCTCACCGCGCTCGTCGTCCAGGGCAGCGCGAGCGCCAATCTGCGGGTCACCCTGGAGTGGGACAAGAACGCACGCTGAACGACCCGTTCAGTCCGCCCGGACGGCGCCCCGGGCGACCGCGGACAGCAGCGAACCGATCGTGACGCCGATCGCCAGGTACACCGCCGCCGTCCCGATCCGCGCGTCCAGCGGCAGCCCCGTCGTGAACGGCAGCAGCACCATCACCACCGTCGCGAGCCCCACGATCCAGGCGAAGAAGCGGCCCGGCTGCGGCGTCCCCAGGATCAGCAGGTGCAGCAGGGCCGTGGCGGCCAGCGCGGCGACGGCGGCGCCGCCCGCGAGCAGCCCGGTGGAGGCGTCGCCCATGGCGCCGTCACCCTCGGGCGCGAAGACCGGGATGCCGAGCACCCCGCGCACCAGGAGCACCCCCACCACCGCCATCAGCGCGGCCACGACCGCGGTCATCACCCCGCCCGACCACAGCCGGACCGGGTCGAGCCGGGGGCCCCGCGCGCGCTCCGCCACGGGGCCCCGGGCGGCCTCCCAGGTCGACGGCGGGCCGTACGGCGACTGCTGCGGGTCCATGGGATCCCCTCCGGTGCGGTGGCGGTGAGTCCCTCCGATCGTCGCCCGGTACGGGCCCGCCGCAAGCCGGGAGGGTCCGTACGGGTCGCCACGACGGACGGCGGGGACGCGGGCGCCGGCTCAGGCGGCCGCCGCGGCCTGCTCCGGCTTCCTGATCCGGCACACGAGCGCGTCGTTCTCCACGTCCGCGACCACCGTGTCCCCGGGGTCGGCCTCGCCACCCAGCAGCAGCGAGGCGAGCCGGTTGTCGAGCTCCGTCTGGATCGTGCGCCGCAGCGGCCGGGCGCCGAACTCCGGCTGGTGGCCGTGGGCGACGAGCAGCTTCTTCGCCGCCTCGGTCACCTCCAGCTCCAAACCCTGCGCCCGCACCCGGCGCTTGCTGTGGTCGATCAGCAGGTCGAAGATCCGCGAGAGGTCCTCCTCGCCGAGCCCGTGGAAGATGATCGTCTCGTCGATCCGGTTCAGGAACTCGGGCCGGAAGTAGTCCCGCAGGTCCTGCTTGAGGTCCTCGCGGATCTCCGACACGTCCCCGTGATGGGCCAGGATCCGCTGGGCGCCGATGTTCGAGGTCATGACGACCACACAGTGGCGGAAGTCCACCGTGCGGCCCTGCGCGTCGGTGAGCCGCCCGTCGTCGAGGACCTGGAGCAGCGTGTTGAAGACGTCCGGGTGCGCCTTCTCCACCTCGTCGAACAGCAGCACGCTGTACGGCTGGCGGCGCACCTTCTCGGTGAGCTGGCCGGCCTCCTCGTGGCCGACGTATCCGGGCGGGGCCCCGACGAGCCGGGAGACCGTGTGCTTCTCCTGGAACTCGCTCATGTCGAAGCGGATCAGCCGGTCCTCGTCGCCGAAGAGCAGCTCCGCCAGCGCCTTGGCCAGCTCCGTCTTGCCGACGCCCGTCGGGCCGAGGAAGAGGAAGGAACCCACCGGACGCTTGGGGTCGCCCATGCCGGCCCGGTTGCGGCGCACGGCCTGCGCGATCGCGACGACCGCCTCGTCCTGGCCGACCACCCGGCTGTGCAGGGCGTCCTCCAGCTTCAGCAGCCGTTCCTTCTCGTTCTCGGTCATCTGGGTCACGGGGATGCCGGTGCGCCGGGACAGCACCTCGGCGATGTCGCCGGGCGTCACCTCCAGGACGCCCTCGCGGCGTTCCTCGATGCCCGCGAGCTCGCCCTCGAGCCGGACGATGTCCTGCTTGAGGTCGTTGGCCCGCTCGAAGTCCTCCGCCGCGACCGCCTCGTCCTTCTCGCGGCGCAGCTTGGCCAGCCGGTCCTCGCGCTCGACGGCCTCGGTGGACCGCCCGAGCGAGCGCAACCGCACCCGGGCGCCCGTCTGGTCCATGAGGTCGATCGCCTTGTCGGGCAGGAAGCGGTCCCGGACGTAGCGGTCCGACAGCTCGGCCGCGGCGGCGAGGGCGTCGTCGCCGTAGCGCACCTGGTGGTGGGCCTCGTAACGGTCCCGCAGGCCCTCCAGGATGCCGACGGTCTCCTCGACGGTCGGTTCGGGGATGAGCACCGGCTGGAAGCGCCGCTCCAGGGCCGCGTCCTTCTCCACGTACCGCCGGTACTCGTCGATCGTGGTCGCGCCGACCACGTGCAGCTCGCCGCGGGCGAGGGCCGGCTTGAGCATGTTGCCGGCGTCCATGGATCCCTCGCCGGTCGCGCCCGCGCCGACCACGGTGTGCAGTTCGTCGATGAACAGGACCGTGGAGTCGGCGGCGTCCTTCACCTCGTCGATGACGTTCTTCAGACGCTCCTCGAACTGGCCGCGGTACTGCGCGCCGGCGACCAGACCCGACAGGTCGAGGGCGACGACCCGCTTGCCCTCCAGGGTGCGCGGCACCTCGCCGGCCACGATCCGCTGGGCCAGGCCCTCGACGATGGCCGTCTTGCCGACACCGGGCTCGCCGATGAGCACGGGGTTGTTCTTGGACCGGCGGGAGAGGATCTCGATGGTCTGCTCGATCTCGTCCGCCCGGCCGACCACCGGGTCGAGCTTGCCCGCCCGGGCCTCCTCGGTGAGGTCGCGCCCGTACTCGTCCAGGGTGGGCGTCTTCGACTCCGGCTTCGCCGCCGGCGCCGCCTCGGAGCGGGACTGCCGGTCGGCGGTGGAGCGCAGCGCCCCGACGTCGGTGCCGTAGGAGCCGAGCAGTCTGGCGGCGGCGGATGAGGGGCTGTCGAGGAGGGCACCGAGGATGTGCTCGGGGCCGATGTACGAGACCCCCGCCTCCTGCGAGCGTTCGAAGGCGCGCAGCAGCACCCGCTTGGCGGCCGGGGTGAGCCCCGGCTCCGCGGACGGGACGCCGCTCTCGCCCGGCAGAGCCAGGGCGACGGCCTTGCCCAGCTCGTCGGGGTCGGCGCCGGCACGGGCGAGCAGGCCGCGGGCCGGGTCGACCTGGGTGCACGCCCACAGCAGGTGTTCGGTGTCGAGGTCGGCGCTGCCCTCCTCGGCGGCCTTGGCGGTCGCCCGGCCGAGCAGCTCGCGGGCCGAGTCGGTGAGCAGGCGGCCGATCGGGACCCGCTGGACGGCCGGCGGCGAGGCCGCGGGCGACATGCCGAAGAAGCGGTTGAGCAGGTCGTTGAAGGGGTCTGCGCCTCCGAAGGGGTCAGAGCCGCCGAAGGATCCGAAGGGGGACATGGTCATGGAGTGCCGTCCGTATGCGTCGACTTGGCGGGCAGGTCTTCCTCCACTGGACCAGCATCCCCGGCCGGCGACCCGCCGGACGCCGGTCACGCACGGTGTCCGCGAGCCGGATCCGGACACCGTGCGCAGGCGCCCCAACGGGGGTTTCCGCGGGGTTTCAGCGCTCGTGGCCCGGCGCGGAATCCGTTCCGCTCCCTCCGCCATCCGGGTCAAGCAGCCCGGCCGGGGTCGGCTCGCCGATCCGCAGCCGGGTCCTGCGCTGGAGCCCCGCGCCGACCACGACGCCCAGCGCGATGGCGGCGACGGTCACGATGGTGTCCACCAGACTGGACAGTCCGCCGTTGGTGTCGCCCTCGACGATGATCTCCGAGACGCTCGTCAGCCCGACCGCACCCGGTACGAGGAGCCAGAAGCACGGCAGGAACACCACCTGGTCCGGGGTCCTGGAGCGGCGCTCGATCCAGCCGGCCATCGGCGGCAGCAGCATCCCGGCCGCGAACGCGCCGAAGGTCGCCCCGCCCAGCCCGCCCGCCGTGGTCTGCACCAGACGCTCGGCGAGCAGCGCGGCCAGCAGCCAGCCGGTGATCCGCGGGGGCGCCGAGAAGTAGAGCAGGAAGCCGAAGCCGAGCAGCAGCACCCCGACCCAGGGCGCCCAGGCGCCGAGCGCCTCGGAGGGCGGCTTGCCGATCGGCCGGGCGCGGACGAGCTCGCTGCCCACGAGGATGCCGAGGGCCAGCAGCAACAGGACGTTGACGGCGCCCGCGAGCCGGGCGATCCCGGACAGGGCGGCGCCGGTGGCGAGTTCGATCGCGCCGAGGGTGAGCGCGGCACCGGGCAGGAAGGCGATCAGCGGCGGGATGTAGAGGAGGGCGGCCTCCTCGTGCAGGATCGGGCCCGCCCAGCGCAGCGCGACCGCGGTGACCAGGATCGCGGCGACCACCGGCAGCGCCGAGCGGGCGGCCGGCAGCCGGTCCCCGAACAGGCGCAGCAGGCCGACCCCGAGACCGAGGACCGCGTATCCGACGACCGCGGCGACGGTCGCGTGCCGCATCGCGCCCAGGCCGACCGTGAGCAGGACGTAGCCCAGCACGGTGGTCGCCGGGCTGAACCGTTCCGGCTGCTCCCGCTCGGCCCGCAGCGCCGCCCGCACCTCCGCGAACGGCAGCTCCTCCGCGCGCAGCCGCTCCACCAGGGACTGCAGGGCCTCGACCTGGTCCAGGCGCAGGTCGGGACCCTCGACCGGGGCGAAGTCCAGCTCACCGCCGCGCCCGTCGGGCCCGCCGCCGACCCGTACGAACAGGCCCGTCGGCACGACGAAGCAGCGGGCCCGCATCCCGTAGCGGGCCGCGACGTCGTGGACGACGGCCTCCACCTCCGCGGTCCGCTCCCCGGCGCGCAGCAGCTCCGAGCCGAGCTCGCACAACAGCGCGGCGAGGTCCCGCAGGTACTCCCGGCCGGCGTCCTCGGCCTCCGGCACGGTGACCGTGCCGGAGGCGCGGCGGCGCAGCGGTCGGAGCGAGGCCGCCTTGCGGGTGAGAGCCCGCAGGTCGAACGGGAACAATTGCCGCATCCCGGAAACCTAGCAGCGCTCCGCCGCACGCGCGGGTCGTGACGGACCGCCGACGCCGGACGCTGCGCCGGAGCCGCTCCGGACGCGGCGTCAGACCCGCCCGCCGCCCGCGGTGTCCGAGGACAGCCGCTGCGCCGCGTAGATCGGGATCACCGACAGCAGCACGAGCAGGGCCGCCACCACGTTCACCACCGGCGCCTGCTGAGGCCGGGTCATGTTGTCGAAGATCCACAGCGGCAGCGTCCGCACCCCCGGCCCGGCCGTGAACGTGGTCACCACGACCTCGTCGAAGGAGAGCGCGAAGGCGAGCAGCCCGCCGGCCAGGAGCGCCGAGCGGAGCAGCGGGAAGGTGACGTCCCAGAAGGTGCGGAAGGTGTGCGCGCCCAGGTCCATCGCCGCCTCCTCGTACGAGCCCGGCAGCCTGCGCAGCCGCGCCGTCACGTTGTTGAAGACGACCACGATGCAGAAGGTCGCGTGCCCCACGATCACCGTGAACAGCCCGAGGCCCACGCCGAGCGGCGCGAGGACCGTGCCGAAGGCGGAGTTGAGGGCGATGCCGGTGACGATGCCGGGCAGCGCGATCGGCAGCACCACCGCGAAGGAGACGGCCTCGCGCCCGAAGAACCGGTGCCGCTGCACGGCGAAGGCGATCAGCGTGCCGAGGACCAGGGCGACCGCGGTCGCGGCGAGGCCCGCCCGGACCGAGGTCCACAGGGCCTCGCGCGCCCCTTCGTTGGACCACGCGGCCGCCCACCAGCGCAGGGTCAGGCCGGGCGGGGGCCAGCTCGCCGAGCGGTCGGGGTTGAGCGAGCCGACGAGCACGAGGAGCAGCGGCAGATAGATCACCGCGAAGCCGAGCCCGGCCGCGGTGCGCAGCGCGATCCGGGCGGGACGGGAGAGGTTCATCGGGGGCGGTCCTTCCGCAGGTTACGGTTCCGCGGCCCGGTCACAGGCTGCGCAGCGCCCCGGTGCGCCGCACCGCGAGCAGGTAGAGCACGATCACGGCCACCGGCACCGTGCCGAGCGCGGCGGCGAGCGGCAGGTCGAGGGTGACGTTGGAGTAGACGAGGTTGCCGATCAGCTGGGTCTTGCCGCCGACGATCTGGACGGTGATGTAGTCGCCGAGGCTGAGCGAGAAGGTGAACACCGACCCGGCCGCGAGTGCCGGCCACACCATCGGCAGCACGACGGAGAAGAAGGTCCGTCCGGCCCGCGCCCCGAGGTCGGCGGAGGCGTGCAGCAGGTTGTCCGGGAGCTGTTCGAGTGCCGTGTGCACCGGCAGGATCATGTACGGCAGCCAGAGGTAGGTCAGCACCATGACCGTGGCGGTCAGTCCGTACCCGGGACCGCTCAGGCCCAGCGGGCGCAGCGCCCAGTCGAGCGGTCCGCCCTCGGAGAGGATGAGCCGCCAGGCGTACACCTTGACCAGGTAGCTGGCCCACAGCGGGGTGAGGATCGCGACCACGAGCAGCGGCCGGCGGCGTGGGCTCGCCACCCGGGCCGTGTAGAAGGCGAGGGGGAAGGCGATCACTGCGCACAGCACCGTCACGGTGAGGGCGACGCCGACCGTGCGCAGGGCGACCGTCCGGTAGACCGGCGAGGAGACGAGGTCCTGGAAGTTCTGGGCCGACCAGACCCTGACCACCTCGGAGGTGAAGGAGTCGGTGGTCCAGAAGGCCGAGAGGAACAGGGCGGCCAGCGAGCCCAGATAGGCGAGGACCAGCCACAGCAGGGGAGCGGTGAGCAGAGCGGCGAGCCGGACCCGGGGCCTGCGGTGCAGGGCCCCGGCGAGCCGCCGGACGGGACCGGCGGCTCGGGTGGCGGAGGAGAGCGTGGTCATGGGACGCCGGTCAGCCCTTGATCTCGTTCCAGGCCTGCACCCACTTCGCGTACGGCACGCACCTCGCGTCCGTGCGTCCGTCGAGGCACTGCTCGATCGGGGTGGTCCAGAAGTGGACGTTCTTCCAGTAGGCCTCGTCGGTCGCGTGGAAGGTGGTGCAGTGCGTCTTGTCGGCGGTCTCGGCGCAGGACTTGGCGTTGGCGGGTGCCTCGCCGAAGTACTCGGCGACCTGGGCGTTGGCCTTCGGCGAGACGATCCAGTCGAGCCACTTGTAGGCGCACGACGGGTGCTTGGCCTTGGCGGACACCATCCAGGTGTCCGACCAGCCGGTGGAGCCCTCCTTGGGCAGCACGGCCTCCACCTTGGCGCCCTCGGCCTTGGCCAGGTTGGCGATGACCTGCCAGCTGGTGCCCACCACGGAGTCACCGCTCTTGAAGGCGGAGATCTCCTTGAGGTAGTCGCTCCAGTACTCGCCGACGTGCTTGTTCTGCGCCTTGAGGAGCTCGACGGACGCGTCGAACTGCTTCTGGTCGAGCGCGTAGGGGTTCTTGATGCCGAGCTCGGGCTTGGTCGCCTTGAGGTAGAGCGCGGCGTCGGCGAGGTAGATCGGGGAGTCGTAGGCGGTGACCTTGCCGCTGTGCGCGGACGCCTGGTCGAAGACCGCGGACCAGGAGTCGGGCGCGGGGGTGACCTTCTCCTTGTCGTACATGAGCAGGTTGGCGCCGCGGCCGTGCGGGATGCCGTAGGGGACGCCCTTGACGGAGTTCCACTCCTTGTTCTTGAGCCCGGCGAACACGTCGGCGTAGTTCGGTACGAGCGCGGTGTTCACGGGCGCCGCGTCACCCGAGGCGATCAGGCGCAGCGAGGCGTCGCCGGAGGCGGAGACGGCGTCGTACTCGCCGGTCTTCATCAGCGCGACCATCTCGTCGGAGGTGGCGGCGGTCTTGGCGTTGACCTGGCAGCCGGTCCGCTTCTCGAAGGGGGTCACCCAGTCGACCTTGGGGTCGTTGGAGCCGTCCTCGACATAGCCGGCCCAGGCGATCAGGTTGACCTGGCCCTCGGGTGCGCCGAGGGAGGTCGGCGCCTTGAGGTCGGGCGGGTTGAGGCCGCCGGACTTCCCCGAGCCGGCCTGGTCGGCCGAGCCGCAGGCGGTGACGAGGAGCAGTCCGGAGACGGCGGCGGCCGTCAGGAGCGAGCGGTGCAGGCGCACGGGGTTCTCCGTTGCGGTGAGGGTGCGGGACGGGGACGCGAACGGGGCGGGCCCGAACGAGGGGGGTGAGGGGGGAGGGCAGCCGGTGTGCGGGCTCACGCCCGGGGCGTGGCCTGCGGCTGTGCCGCCGCGGCGGCCTGTGCCGGCACGGGGGTGGGGACGCTCACGGCGTGCTGGGGGTGCCACTGGAGCCCCACCCGGGCGCCGCGGTAGCCGGCGAGGTCGGCGGAGGAGGTCTCCAGGTTCTGCTGGACGGCGGTGAGCCGACCGCCCGCGTCGAGGTCGACCAGGAAACGGGTGGCATCGCCCAGGTAGACCACCTCGGCCACGGTGCCCGCGGCGCTCGTGTGCCCGGGCTCGGCGGGCGCGGCCGGGTCCTTGACGACGCGGATCTTCTCCGGCCGGATGCTGTACGTGCCGGAGGAGCCGAGCACCACCCGCGCGGTCTCTCCGCTGAGCAGGTTCGAGGTGCCGACGAAGCCGGCGACGAAGGGGGTGGCGGGGCGCTCGTAGATCTCGGCGGGGGAGCCGACCTGCTCGATCCGACCCTGGTGGAAGACGGCGATCCGATCGCTCATCGTGAGCGCCTCCTCCTGGTCGTGGGTGACGAACACGAAGGTGATGCCGACCTGCCGCTGGATCGCCTTGAGCTCGACCTGCATCTGCTCGCGCAGCTTGAGGTCGAGGGCGCCCAGCGGTTCGTCGAGGAGCAGCACCCGGGGGCGGCCGACCAGGGCGCGGGCCAGCGCGACGCGCTGCCGCTGGCCGCCCGAGAGCTCGCCGGGGCGGCGCTTGCCGAGGCCGTCCAGACGGACCTGGGCGAGCGCGGCGCGGGCGCGGACGAGGCGCTCGGCCTTGGCGACCTTGCGGACCTTCAGGCCGTACGCCACGTTCTGCTCGACCGTCATATGGGGGAAGAGCGCGTAGTCCTGGAACACCGTGTGGACGTCCCGCTCGAACGGGGCGAGCCGGGTGACGTCCCGGCCCGCCAGCTCGACGGCGCCGGCGCTCGGCGTCTCGAACCCGGCGATCATCCGCAGCACGGTCGTCTTGCCGGAGCCGGAGGGGCCGAGCATCGAGAAGAACTCCCCGTCGGCGATCTCCAGGTCCACCCCCGCCACTGCCTCGGTCCGGCCGTAGCTCTTGCGCAGTCCTGAGAGCCGGATCGCCATTCCCTCCATGGTCGGGAACCTTTCTGGTGCGGTGGAGCGTTCTCACGAGCGTGGGCGTAAACATATGAAGTCATAGTTCAAATCTCAAGACCCCCTTAAGGTAAAGGCTGAGTCAACGCGCGAGGTGGTACACCGTGAGGCCAGACGGCAGACAGGGCGCGGGCGCGCCGGGGAGCGCCCGCAGGACCGTGTTCACCCCCGTCGACACCCGCGCGCGGGTCGACACCGTGGTGCGCCGCCTCGGCGACGCCATCGAGCTCGGGCTCCTCGCCGACGGCGAGCAACTCCCGGGCGAGACCGAGCTCGCCGCCCAGCTCGGCGTCTCCACCGTGACCCTGCGCGAGGCGCTCATGGCCCTGCGCCAGCAGGGACTCGTCACCACCCGCCGCGGCCGCGGCGGCGGCAGCTTCGTCACCCTCCCCGAGGGTCCGCCGGAGGACCGGCTGCGCGCCCGCCTCGCCGACTGGTCCACCGAGGAGCTGCGCGACCTCGGCGACCACTGGGCCGCCGTCTCCGGAGCAGCCGCCCTGCTCGCCGCCCGGCGCACCCAGCCCGGCGAGCTGCGCCAGCTCGCCCGCACCGTGGACGAGTTCGCCCTCGCCGAGGACCCCGCGGCGCGCAGCCGTCTCTACGGCCGCTTCCACGTCGAGTTGGCCGCCGCGGCCCAGTCGGCCCGCCTCACCCGCGAGGAGATCGCGCTCCAGACCGAGTTGGGCGCTTTGCTCGTCCTCGTCCTCGATGACCCGGGGTATCTCGCCTGCGTGGCGGATCGTCACCGCTCCGTGATCTCCGCCGTGCAGGATGAGGCCGACGAGCGGGCCAGAATGCTGGCCGAGCGGTGCGTACGCGAGTCCGTGGGCCGACTGATCGCCCTGCGGCTCGCTCCCTCCCGCGCACCCGAGCCCCGTCCCGAGGAGGACACCGATGGCCAGGAGCACCGGGCTCGCCCGCCCCACGGGGGCCGCCGCACCTGAACCGGCCCGCGCCGACGGGGCGGACGCGAACGGGGACGCGCGGCCGGGCCGCCGGCCCCGGAACGGACCCGCCGGCGGAGACGGCTCCGGAGCCGCTGCCCTCCGCGACTCCGGAACGGCTGCCCTCCGCGACCCCGGAACGGCTGCCGGACGCGGCACCGCGGCCGCTGCCGGACGGGACACCGCGGCCGATCCGATCGGGGCCGTCCGCGACCGTGTCCGCGAGACCCTCGAAGACGTCTTCGCCGCAGTCACCGCGACCCGTGTCGACACCGCGGCGCTGCTCGGCTCCCCGGGCCGGCGCCCCGTCTCCGCCGACCTCGCCGCCCTCCGGCCCGGACTGCACGGCCGGCTCGCGACCCAGGACCTGGTCTCGGGCGTCGGATTCGTCGCGGCGCCCGGTCTCCTCGCCGACGTACCGGCCTGGCTGGAGTGGTGGCAGCGCGGTCCCGACGGCGGCGTCCGCCCGCTCCTGCTGGACCTCGACCCCGCCCACTCCGCGTACTCCGACTACACCCACTGGGACTGGTACGCGCTGCCCCGCGAGACCGGACAGCGGGCCGTGGCCGGTCCCTACGTCGACTACCTCTGCTCCGACGAGTACAGCCTCACCCTCTCCGCGCCCGTCCACGTCGAGGGGCGCTTCGTCGGCGTCGCCGCGGCGGACGTCTATCTGCGGCACTTCGAGGCGGCCGTCCTGCCCGTGCTGCAGGCACTGCCGGCCCCCGCGCGCCTGGTGAACGCCCGCGGCCGGGTCGCCGCCTCCACCGACCCCTGCCACCTGGCGGGTTCGCTCACCAAGGGCCCCGACTTCGCCGCCGTCCTCGCCGCCCCGCCGGCCGTGCACCGCCACGGTGCCCTGCGTCTGACGCCCTGCGCGGGCACTCCTTTGGTACTGGTGACGCCGGAGGGGTGAGACCCCGCGGCCCCGAAAACCCGATGCCCAAGCGGTGGGCGCCTCGACTGGCGTGGGCCCATGAGCAGGGAGGCGCGGGCGGGGGTACGGGGTGCTCGGGCTCGCCGGACGTCCCGGCGCGGACGGGGTCTTCGGGGCGAAGGGCACGGATCCCGCCTCGGACCGGTCATGCGGGAGGAGCAGCTCCGGCCCTGGAGGCGGAACTGGGCTGTGCTCTGCCCGCGCAGTACCGGAGCTTCCCCGCCGACGGGCCGTGACTTCGCCGAGTGGTGCCTGAGCCGGCTGGAGCGCACCGAGCGGGAGCTCGGGTTCGCGCCGGAGCTCCCGCCGTCCGCGGGGAAGCGAGGTGGCGGGCGGGGCGGGCGCCTTCGCGCCGCCCTGGGGCGCTTCATCCCGTCGGCTCGACTGCCCTCTGTCTGGTCTCCGCCTCCCAGCGCAGCAGATCGCCGGGCTGGCAGTCGAGCGCCTCGCAGAGCGCGGCGAGCGTCGCGAAGCGCACCGCCTTGGCGCGCCCGTTCTTGAGTACGGCGAGGTTGGCGGGGGTGATGCCCACGCGCTCCGCCAGCTCGCCGACGGACATCTTGCGCCGGGCCAGCATCACGTCGATGTCGACGACGATCGGCATCAGATCACCTCGTCGAGCTCGGCCTGCATCCGCGCCGCCTCGATGTCGCGTGCCACGGCCTGGGCGAGCAGCATCCGCAGCACGCGCACGATGAGCGCGACGCCCAGGATCGCCACGCCGACCGCGCCCAGGAAGAGCTTGCCCGGCGGCTCCATCTCCTGGCCCCACGCCATGAGCACCGCGAGCGTGAACCACAGGACCCCGAGCGCGACGAACGCGCCGACCACGCCGTCGACGTACCGGAAGGCGGCGTGCGAGAACACGGTCCCGCGCCGCACCATCGCCACCAGTCGCCACACGCAGACCTGGACGACCTGAACGGCCCCGGCGCCAAGGATCACGACCACCCGGATCGGGGGCAGCGGCAGCGTCCCGTCCTCCGGGTCGGCGAACAGCGCCCACACCATCAGCACCTGTACGAAGAGCGTGCCGACGAGCCCCACCACGAGCACGGTGCGCAGCGCCTGCACGGTCAGCCTTCCCATGGCTCTCCTCCTGTCGATCAGCGATCGAAATCTATCGTTTCTCGATAGGTGAGGCAAGAGTGGGCTCTGACGCGTTCCCGCGGCAGACCGGAGACACTCGCTCCCTGCGGGACATTCGGCGTCCCGGACATCGCGCCACCAAAGCCGCGATTCGTCCCGTCGCATGGGCATAATGCGGCGGTCGGCCCGAGCTGGAAGATCCGTGGAGGCGAAAGCGTGGCCACGCTGTACGTGAAGGTCTACGAGGGCAATGTCCCTCCCAAGTCCCAAGGCGGATGCGTCGTCGTCTACACGGAGCCCCACATGCGGGGGGACTACCGCCGGTTGGCCGTGGGCCGTTACGACAGCGAGGCTCTGGGAGCCCTGAACGACACCATCAGCTCCTTGGTCGTCGACCAGGGTCTCCGGGTGACCCTCTACGAGGACGCCGGATTCTCCGGCCGCAGCACCGTCGTCACGGCCGACGCCATGGCCTTGGCCGCTGGTGTCGACGGCACCACGTCCTCGCTGGTCGTCGAGGAGATCTGAGGGGCGTTCGCGGGACCGGAGCCGGCTGCGATCCGTCCTGAGCCGCCGGAACGAGCGCGCCGGGCGTCGCCCGACAGGGCGTCCGGCGGTGATCCGGGAGAGACGGCCTAGTCGTTCACCGCCGTCAGCAGGACCACCGCGTCCTCCAGGGCCGTGAGCCCGTGCCGTTCCTTCGGGATCATCTGGAGATGGCCCGACGCCAGCTCCTCCGCCCGGCCCGCGGCGGTCAGCTCCACCCGGCCGCGGAGCACCTGGAGGCTCGCGGCAGGCGGGGCGTTGTGCTCGTCGAGGGACATGCCGGCGATCAGGGCGATCACGCTCTGCCGGAGCACCCCGTCGTGCACCAGTACGTGGGCACTGCGGCCGTGTGCCGCGGCACGGGCCTTCGACAGGTGCTCGTCGGCGAGGGCGGCCAGGTCGAGGGCTGCGGGCTCCTGCATCGTGTCTCCCTGCGGGGTCGCGGACCGGTACCCCCAGCCTGGCGCGTGCCGGGCGCGGCGCAACTCGGGGTCAGGCCGGCACCGGGTCGCGCCGTCGCGAGGCCGCGAGGGCGCCGAGCGCCGTGAAGCCCGCCGCGCCGAGCAGCGTCTCCGGCCAGCCGTACGCCCCGTACAGCCAGGCCGCCGTGAACGAGCCGAAGGCACCCCCGCCGAAGGTGGCGAGCATGAAGACGGTGTTGACCCGGGCGGCCACGTCCCGGCCCAGGCCCAGGACCCGCGCCTGGTTCGCGATCTGGCAGGCGCTCGTACCCAGGACGACCAGGCCGGCGCCCACCACCAGGGCCGGCGGCGAGGCGGGCACCAGCGCCGCGAGGACGAGCCCGAGGCCCACGCACGCGAGCGCCCAGCGGCCGACCGGTCCCGCGCCGAACCGGTCGGTGAGCGGCCCCGCGTACGCCGACGCCAGCGCGGCGGGCACGGTGAGCAGCCCGAACAGCCCGGCCGCCCCCGGCCCGTACCCGAGCGGCGGAGCCGCCAGATGGAAGACGAGCGCGGCCCAGAAGACGCTGTACGCGGCGAACACACAGGCTCCGACCAGGGCCGAGACGCGCAGGGCGCGGTGGGCGCCGAGCAGCCCGGGCAGTCCGGCGAGCATCCGCCCGTACGGCACCCGGCGCCCGCCCGGCGCACCGAGCCGCTCCGGCAGAGCGCGCGGCAGTACGCACAGCAGACCCGCCGTCGCCGCGGCCGCGACCAGATACGGCGCCCGCCAGCTGCCGGTCGCGTCGGACACCGCGCCCGAGACCGTTCGGGACAGGGTCGAGCCGAGGGTGAGCCCCAGACCGATGACGCCGACGACCCGGCCCCGCAGCCCGGGGCCCGCCAGGGCCGCCGCGACCGGGGTGAGGATCTGCGGCAGCACCGTGGTCGTCGACAGCGCGAGGGTCGCGATGAGGAGGGTCAGGACGTTCGGGGCCGCGGCGGCCACCAGCAGCGCCACGCTGGTCAGGGCGAGCAGCGTGCCCGTCAGGCGGCGCAGCCGGGCGGTGTCCGCGAGCGGGACGAGCAACAGGATGCCGAGGGCGTAGCCGAGCTGCGCCGCGGTGGCGACCAGGCCCGCCGTGCGGTCGGAGACGCCGAGGCTCCGGGCCAGGGCGGCGAGCAGCGGTTGCGGGAAGTAGATGTTCGCGACGGTCACGGCCCCGGCGACCGTGAGCACGAGGACGTTCACCGGGGCGGCGGCCTGGCCCACCGGGCCGTGCGCCGCGGGCCCGGCGGAGGTGCGGGAGCGGAGGAAGAGGAGCGTCACGTCCCTCAGGCTCCCGTCGCACCCGCGGCCCATCAAGGTGCAACAATGCAAGCGGCGTTGAGCGAGACTAAACGATCGGAGTCGGTCCGGTGCTCGAACGGCACGAACTCGAAGCCTTCCTCACCCTCGGCGACGAGCTGCACTTCGGCCGCACCGCCGAAATCCTCGGAGTCTCCACCGGCCGGATCAGCCAGACCGTCAAGAAGCTGGAGCGCCGCATCGGCACCCCGCTCTTCGTACGCACCAGCCGCAGCGTCCGCCTCACCCCGGTCGGCCGCCGCCTCCACGAGGAGCTCCGCCCCGCCCACCGCCTGATCCTCGCCGCGCTGGAACACGCCACCGCCGCCGGCCGAGGCATGCTCGGCACCCTCCGCATCGGGTTCGCCTCCCCCTGGGGCGGCGCCCTGCTCATCGCCGCGGCCGACGCCTTCCTCGCGAGCCACCCCGGCTGCGAGATCACCCTCCGCGAGGTCCCCCTCGACGCCGCCACGCGGCCCGTCGAGGACGGCGAACTCGACCTCCAGTACGCCACCTTCCCCGTCGGCGTCCCCGGACTCACCGCGGGCCCGGTCCTGGTCCGCGAGGACCGGGTGCTGGTCGTCCCGGCCGCCCACCCGTTCGCCCGGCGCCCCTCCATCGGCATCGAGGACCTCGCAGGGCAGACCCTGATCACCACCGGCGCCACCCACCCCCGCCCCTGGCGCGAGGCCCACTACCCGACCCGCACCCCCTCCGGCGCGCCCATCACCCAGGGACCGGACGCCGCCACCTGGGAAGAGGTGCTCTCCCTGGTCGGCGCGGGACGCGGCGTCTCCCCGGGCGCGGCCCGCGGCGCCCGCTACCACCCGCGTCCCGGCATCGCCTACGTGCCCTTCCACGACGCCCCGCCCCTGGAGTACGGCCTCGTCTGGGCCACGGCTGCCGAGTCCGCCCTGATCAGGGCCTTCGCCGAGACGGCGGCGCGTGTCCCGGCCGGGGACGGCGGGACGCCGGAGCTACGGTGATGCGATGCAGCGTGCCGAGGACCGGCTGACGCTCGCCGCGTTCGCGGCCACCGCGCTCCTCGCCGGCGGCAACGCGGTCGGAGTCCGCTTCAGCAACCGTGAGCTCGACCCCCTCTGGGGCGCCGCGCTCCGCTTCGGCGCCTCCTCCGTCGTCCTCATCGGCGTCATGGCCGCCATGCGGCTGCGCCCGCCGCGCGGAAAGGCACTGGCCGGGGCGGCACTCTTCGGGATCCTCGACTTCGGTGTGACCTTCGCCCTCGCCTACTACGCCCTCGTCCACGTCCACGCCGGTCTCGCCCAGACGGTCCTCGCGCTCACCCCGCTCGTCACCCTGCTGCTCGCCGTCGCCCAGCGCCTCGAACGCTTCCGGGCCTCCGCCGCCGTCGGAACCGTCCTCGCCGCGGCCGGAGTCGCCGTCATCTCCCGCGCCCCGCTCAGCGGCTCGGTACCCCTGCTCTCCTTCCTGGCGATCCTCGGCAGCATGCTCTGCTTCGCGCAGGCCGCCGTCCTGGTGCGGCGGCTCCCCGAGGTGCATCCCGTCACCATGAACGCCGTCGCCATGACCGCGGCCTCCGTCCTGCTCTTCGCCGGCTCGGCCGCCGCGGGCGACACCTGGCGCCTGCCGGAGCGCCCCGCCACCTGGTGGGCGCTCGCCTACCTGGTCGTGGCCGGCTCCGTCCTCACCTTCGTGCTCTACCTCTTCGTGCTGCACCGCTGGGACGCGTCCCGCGCCGCGTACGTCTTCGTGGTCGTCCCCGTCGTCACGATCGTGCTCTCCGCCTGGCTCGACGCCGAACCCCTCACCGCCTCCCTGCTCCTGGGAGCCCCGCTCATCCTGGCCGGGGTGTACGTGGGCGCGCTGTGGCGACGGCCCCGGGCGTCGGAGCCGGCGTAGCCCCGGGCCCGGTGCGGCTACCCGCCGAGAACGGGGGCCGGCGGGGTCCAGCGACGGGTGCGGGGCACCGAGGACGAGACCCCGAAGTCGGCCTTGAGGTGCTCGGGGATCGCGTAGTGCATGACGCGGCCGCGGGTGAGGGAGGACAGCTCGAAGACCGTCGTGAGATGGCCCAGCCGGTCGAGCGCCCAGGCGCCCAGCGGGGAGCGGTCCTCGATCGTCTCCAGGACGCCCAGGAGGTGGGGAACGGCCTTGACCACGGTGTCCCAGGGGGTGCGCGGCACTTCGAGCCAGTCGGCGCAGGTCTCGCCGATCAGGAAGCGGATGAGGGCGGAGACGATCGGGTCGAAGAAGGTGCCGGGCACGACCTCCTCGTACAGGTCGATGAGCTGCCGGGTCAGGACCGCGCCCTCCTGCGACGGCCCCATGAACCGGAGCAGATAGCCGTCGAGGAACTTCCGGGCCTCGGTGAGGTCCTTCGGGACGGTCTCCTGGTCGACCCCGAGCATGGCGCCGACCACCCGCCACGCGTAGTAGTAGGCCTCCGCCCCCTCCGTGGACATGTGGATGCCGAGGCGGTGCAGGCTGTCGAGGACGAGCAGGGAGAAGAACATCTGCCCCGCGACCATGTCCTCCTGGCAGATCGGCACCCCCAGCGCCGCGGTGTCCCAGCGCTCCTCGCGGGTGAGGTGGTGCCGGATCGACGCGTGCAGGAGGCGCACCTTCTGGGCGGCCGGGACGAAGCGGCCGCCGGCCTCGAACGCGTCCGGCCGCATCAGGTGGACGGTGAACTGGCCGGTCTCCGCCATCCGCTTGGAGGGGTAGTTCAGACCGTGGGTGGTCGAGAGCAGCTTCGCCATGTGCGGCACGACGTAGCAGGCGGGCATGGCGGCGAAGGACAGCGCGGTCGAGATGTGCACGTCGTTGTCCATGAAGAAGAGCCTGGCCCGCTCCATCTCCTCCCAGTCAACCCAGGACGGGGCCGCGCTCGTCACGTGGAGGTATTCGCGCGCCACGTCGGGCAGCCCGTCGGGCAGGGGGGCGCCGGCTACGGAGACGTACCGCATGAGCGTGTTGAACGTGCCCACCTCGCCCCGCTCGAAGAGCGTGGCGACGGTGGCGTCGGCGAGTTCGTCGCCGGTCCGGCGCAGGGCGTCGGCGGACGCGTCGGTGGGGGAGGGCATGCGGGGCTCCTTCGGGCTGCTGGGCGGGGTTCGGGGGGCGAGCGGCCGGCCGTACGCAGGCCGTACGCCGGCCGTGTGCGGGGTCAGGACGGGCGGACGGCGGCCGAGTGCGCCAGGGCCGTCAGCGCGGCGGCGCCCGCCGGGGGCACGTCGAGGGTCCCGAGCGCGCCGAGCGCCTCCTCGACGCGCGCGGCGATCATCTCCTCGACCCGGTCCGGAGCCTTCAGACGCACCATCAGCTCGCGGACCTCGTCCAGCGCGCCGTGCTCTCCCGTCGGGTCCCCGGCGGGCCCGTCCGGGCCCATCAGGGCGCGCAGCCGCTCCCGCTCGCCAGGGCCGGCGAGCCGCCAGGTCTCGGCGAGAAGCGCGGTGGGCCGGTGGCCGCGCAGGTCGTCGCCGTTGGCCTTGCCGGTGCGCTCCGGGTCGCCGAAGAGCCCGAGCAGGTCGTCCCGCAGCTGGAACGCCTCGCCCAGCGGCAGACCGTACGCCGTGAACCCCTCGCTCAGGCGCGCCGGGGCCCCGGCCAGGGCGGCGCCGATCAGCAGGGGCTGCTCCACGGTGTACTTGGCGGTCTTGTAGCGGATCACCTTGAGCGAGGCGTCCGTGTCCGGCGCGGCTCCCGTGTGCAGGATCTCCAGGCACTCGCCCGCGATCAGCTCCCGGGCGAGCAGCGCCCACAGCGGGCGGGCCCGGCCGAGATAGGCGGCGGGCAGCCCGCTGGTGACGAACAGCTGCCCGGCCAGCGACATCAGCAGGTCCCCGGCGAGCATCGCGAGCGACCGGGCGGCCTCCGAGGCCCGCGGATGGCGCGGGACGGCGGCGCGCAGCGCCACGTGGGCGGTGGGGCGGCCGTGCCGCAGCGGGCTGTCGTCGACGAGGTCGTCGTGCACGACCGCCGCCGCGTGCACCAGCTCCAGGGCGCCCGCCGCCCGCACCAGGGCGTCGCTGTCCGGCTGTCCGGCCGCGCGCCAGCCCCAGTAGCAGAAGGCCGCCCGCAGCCGCTTGCCCGCCGCGACCGCCGCCTCCACCTGGACGGCCACCGGGTCCAGGGCCGGATCCACCTGGGCCAGCAGGTCGGCCTCACGGGCGACGAACCGGTGCAGCACCTCGTCGACCCGGGCCTTGAAGGCGGCCGGGTCCCACGCCTCAGCCATCGCCGCCGGCCCGCCGGTCCACGACGTGCCGGGCCAGCACCTCCAGATGGGGCGGCGGAGCGGCCGCGTACCGGTCGAGGGCCAGCCGGCCGCGGGCCATCAGGTCCCGCTCCGCCTCGGCGGCCAGCTCCGCGGCGTCCGAACGGCGCAGCAGGCCGCGGACCGTGCCGAGCGCCGAGCCCAGCGTGCTCACCGCCAGATCGGCGAGCCCCGCCACCAACAAGACGGCCTGCTCGTCCAGACCCTCGCGATCACGCCCGCCACCAGCCATGCCGTCGCCTCCCCGCCCTCGAATCCGTCCGCCTCAGCGTGGCGGGGCGCACGGCGGAAGATCCACGGAACTCACGAACGAGTGAACGGCGCGTCTACGAGGGTGTCAGCGCACCCGTCAGATGGGCGTACGCCACCTGCGCGTGCAGCCGCACCCCGGTCACCAAGGTGTCGTCGTCGGCGTAGAAGTGCGGGTTGTGGTTGGTGACGAGACCGCGTCCGCCGGGCACCGGGACCGGGCGCCCGGCGGCGTCCAGGGTCGCGTCCTGGACGCCGAGCATCACGTACAGACCGCCGAAACGGTTCACGAACTCCGACACGTCGTCGTACCCCAGCGTCGCGCCGGTCTCCAGCAGCCGCTCCTCGCCGACCACCCGGCGCAGCGTCGGCAGGGCCGCCTCCACCCAGGCCGCGGTGTTGCGCACCGCCGGCACGGCCTGGAGGTAGTCCACGGCGGCGGTCGCGTGGTACGCCGCCGCGGTGTGCTCGGCGAGCGTCGTCAGCCGCCGCTGGACCTCCGCCATGTCCGACTCCACCGCACAGCGGACCGTGCCCCAGAGGGTGACGGTCTGTCCGATGATGTTGAACCGGCCGACGTCCTCCACGTGCCCGATGGTGACGGTGATCGGGTCGAAGGCGGAGACCTGGCGGTAGATCTGTCCGATCCCGGTCATGACGGCGCCGGCCGCGGGCATCGGGTCGACGCCCTGCCAGGGGGTCGAGCCGTGCACCTGCTCGCCGGTGACGACGATCCTGACGAGCGTGGACGCCGCGTACTGGTTGCCGACGCGATAGCCCACGTACCCCTTGGGGTAGGGGGTGACGTGCATGCCGAACACCATCGTCGGCGCCGGGTCGGCGAACGCGCCCGCTTCCACCATCGCCCGCGCCCCGCCGTCCTCGGTGACCGGCGGCCCCTCCTCGGCGGGCTGGAAGACGAACAGCACGGTGCCGGGGAGCCGTTCGCGCTCCCCGGCCAGGACGGTGGCCGCGCCCATCAGCATCGCGGTGTGGCAGTCGTGTCCGCAGGCGTGCGAGACGGGGAACGGGCCGCCCGGGTACGCCGTGTCGACCGTCTCCGAGGCGAAGTCGGCACCGCACAGGTCCTCGACGGGCAGCGCGTCGATGTCGGCCCGCAGCGCCACCGTGTTCGGGCCCGGCAGCCCGCCCCGCAGCACCCCGACCACGCCGTGCCCGGCGATGCCGGTGCGGACCTCGTCGAGACCGAGCGCCCGCAGGTGGTCCGCGACGAACCGGGCGGTCTCGACCTCGCGGTTGGACAGCTCGGGGTGACGGTGCAGATGCCGGCGCCAGGCGATCACGTCGGGCGCCGTCTCGGCGGCGCTCCGGTCGAGCCGCCCGCGGATCTCCCCGTGGTCGTTCCCCTGGTCCGGCCCCGGGACCGTTCCCCGGTCCTCCCCGGCGTTCCCGTCGGCGTCCTCGTCGTGCGTCCGTTCCGTGCTCACGAAGGCCTCCGTCTCGCCATGAGGGTGGGGCGGGAACCAGACTGCCACGCCGCGACGGCCCTCGCCGGACGAGGGCGACCGCGCCCCGGCAGGTCAGGAGGACGGGAAGCCCGGCGCCCCCCGCTCGATGATCGCCGCCGTGTCGAGGCCCGGCGGGAGGGTTCCGAAGGCGATCCCCCAGTCGCCGTCGAGCCGGGAGGCGCAGAAGGCGTCGGCGACGGCCGGGTGGCCGTGCCGGACCAGGAGCGAGCCCTGGAGGACGAGGGCGAGGTGCTCGACGACGCGGCGGGCGCGGTACTGGAGCGCGGACAGGTCGCCGAGGTCCGTGAGCTCCTTGCGCAGCCGGGCCGTCGCCGCGTCCAGGCGCCGGTCGGCACCGGACGCGCGGTCGACCTCCCGGAAGAAGGCCTCCACCGCCTCGGGCTGCCGGGCCATCGCCCGCAGCACGTCGAGCGCGGCCACGTTGCCCGAGCCCTCCCAGATCGAGGGCAGCGGGGACTCCCGGTACAGGCGCGGCAGGCCGGAGTCCTCGACGTAGCCGTTGCCGCCCAGGCACTCCAGCGCCTCGGCGGCGTGCGCCGGTGCCCGCTTGCACACCCAGTACTTGGTGACGGCGAGGCCGAGGCGGCGCAGCTGCTCCTCCTCGGCGTCCCCGGCCGCCGCACGGTCCACGGCGCCCGCGAGGCGCATCGCGGCCGTCGTCGCGGCCTCGGCCTCGACCGCCAGGTCCGCGAGCACGTTGGTCATCAGCGGCTGGTCGACCAGCCGGGCCCCGAAGGCGCTGCGGTACGTGGCGTGGTGCACCGCCTGGACGAGACCCTGGCGCATCCCGGACGCCGAGCTGACGGCGCAGTCGAGCCGGGTCATGTTCACCATGCGGATGATGGTGGCGACGCCCCGGCCCTCCTCGCCGACGAGATGCCCGACGGCACCCTCGTACTCGATCTCGCCGGAGGCGTTGGAGCGGTTGCCGAGCTTGTCCTTGAGGCGCTGGAAGCGGATCGCGTTGCGCGAGCCGTCCGGCAGCACCCGCGGCACCAGGAAGCAGGAGAGACCGCCCGGAGCCTGCGCGAGGGTCAGGAACACGTCCGACATGGGGGCCGAGGTGAACCACTTGTGCCCGGTCAGCGCGTACACCCCGTCCTCGCCGGTCGGCACCGCCCGGGTGGTGTTGGCGCGGACGTCCGAGCCGCCCTGCTTCTCGGTCATCGACATCCCGGCGATGATCCCGCGCTTGGCGGTCGGGACCTCGAGACCGAAGTCGTAGTACGAGGAGGTCAGCAGCGGCTCGTAGACCGCGGCGAGCTCCGGCGCGGCGCGCAGCGCGGGCACCGCCGCGTACGTCATCGAGATCGGACACAGATGCCCCGGGTCGGCCTGCCCCCACACGAACACCTTCGCGGCGCGCGCCACATGGGCGCCCGGCCGGGCGTCCGCCCAGGGGGCGGCGTGCAGGCCGTGCTGGACGGCGACGTTCATCAGCTCGTGCCAGGCGGGGTGGAACTCGACCTCGTCGATCCGGTGCCCGTACCGGTCGTGGGTGTGCAGCACGGGGGAGTGCCGCTCGGCGAGCCGCCCCCAGTCCTGCGCCTGCTGACCGCCGGCCATCACGCCGAGCTCCCGGACGTCGGGCTCCGCCCACCCCGCGCCCTCGCGGCCCAGCGCCTCCAGGAGGGCCGGGTCGGCGGAGACGTCGTACCCGGTCAGCGGGGGAACTTGGTTGGTGACCTCATGCGTGGTCGGCATCGGGGACTCCCAGGGCTCGGAGGGTGAAGGTGACCAGGGCGGGTACGGTGCCGGGCCCGGCCGCCTCGCCGGCCGCCTCCCCGGCGGACGGGCCGGTCAGCGGGCCGATGAGCGCCTCGGCGCCCGCGCCCACGAGCGCGGAGGCGGTGAGCCGGGCGTCCTGGGGCGGGAGTTCGCCGCTGTCGACGCCGGCGGCGATCAGCCCGGCGAACACGTCTCGGAAGGCGCGCCGGAAGACGAGCCGCTCGGCGTCGACGGCCGGGTCGACCGGCTCGGCGAGCAGTGCGTAGGCGAGCCGGGGCGCTTTCAGGGCCCGGGTCGCGAAGGTCTCGATGACGGCGACGACCCGGTCGGCGGCGGTCCGGTGCGCCCTGAGGTTCGCCGCCCCGGAAACGGCGCCGACCTCGCGTCCGACGACCGTGCGGAACAGCTCGACGGAGAGCGCGGCCTTGCTGGGGAAGTGCCGGTAGACGCTGCCGGTGGCGATTCCCGCCCGCGCGGCGACGGCGGCCATGGTGCAGCCGGCGTAGCCGTGCTCCGAGAGCAGCCCGAGGCCCGCTTCGACGACGGCGGTGCGCTGTGCGTCGAGCCGGGCCTGGACCGCGGGGGTGCGTCGGTAGGCCATGGAAGGAGTGAAGCAGTGATTCATTCCTTCAGCAAGGCGCGCTTCACGTCCCTGTCAGGTCGCGCAGCGCGAAGTCCGCGAAGCCCTCGGGAAGCCTTCCTTCCAGTCCGTTGAGGGCGGTGACGAGCTTGCGCTCCTCGTAGGTGAAGTGCGACTCGACCAGGGCGACGAGACCGTCCAGTTCCCCGCTGATCCGGCGCACCTCCGCGGGATCCGGCTCGGGCCCGGTGCCGAGCCCGTCGACGAGCTTCTGGACGGCCCGGAGGATCTCGGTCACCTGCTCGTGGTCCCGGGAGAGCTCCTCGAGCACGGGCCGCAGTTCGGGGTGGCGCCGGGCGAGGACGGGGAAGACCCCCTCGTCCTCGGCGGTGTGGTGCCGGGTCAGGGCGGTGCAGAACGCGAGGCAGTGCGCCTTCAGTTCGCGCGGGCGCTCCCCGCCGGAGACGAGGTGGGCGGCCACGTCGGAGCGGAGGCGGGCCAGCTCCTCGCGGAGGTGGAGGTGGACGTCGACGAGTTGGTTGCCGAAAGCCGCGAGGCGGCTGCGGGGATCGGGAGGGTCGAGGGGCATACCCGGATCGTAGGCGCGCGGGCATGCCCGTCGGGGCCGGATTCGGGCCCCGGTCAGGGCCGGATCGGGAGCGGGTCCGGGCCTGACCGGAAGCGGCTGGGGACCGGACCCGGGGCCGCCAAGAAGCCTCGGAGGGGGCGGCCTCAGCCCGTGAAGACCTCGACGAGCGACCAGATCGCGAGCGCGGCCATGCACAGGCCGCCGATCCGCTGCACGGTCTTGAGCGGGACGCGCTTGGCGATGAAACGGCCGGCGACGAGCGCGAGGGCCGACACGGTCATCAGGGCGGCGGCGGAGCCGATCGCCGTCGACCAGGTGCCGTTGGTGGCGGCCAGGTTGGCGGTGGTGATCTGCGTCAGGTCGCCCCACTCGCTGATGAACACCGCCATGAACGCGGTGGAGTAGACGGGCCAGAAACCGGTCGCGGTCTTGCCGCCGGTGTCGTCCTCCGCGTCGTCGTCCCCGCCCCGCAGCAGCATGAACGCGCCGAAGCCGAACATCAGGGCAGAGACGAGTTTGACGCTCCAGCCGGGCAGCAGCCCGAGCAGGCTGCCCGCGCCCACGGCGATGGCGACATGCACGATGAACGCGGTCGAGGTGCCGAACCACACGTACAGCGGACGCATGCGCGTGCCCATGGCGAGGGACGCGAACATCGTCTTGTCGGGAAGCTCGGCGAGGAAGATCAGCCCGAAGGCGGTGACGATCGCCAAGGGGTCGAGGTGCATACCGGGAGCTCTCTGCTCGGACCGGGCCCGGGATCTCCACAGTGCCTCGGTGGGCGACGGGAGGACCACTCGGCCCGGCATGACGAACCACGCCCACAGGTGCGGACGCGGCGATGATGCCTGGCCGAAGGTCTCGCCCGTCCGTGCACGCGCACGGACCCGGTCACCGGGAACCCGGAGGCTCCAGTGTGTCGACGACCGGTTCGCAGGGCTACTCCCCTTCGCTGCCGACCAGTGTAACGGATCAGCCGACCAGCTTCGTAGACGCTGTCTACTTCCCTGTAGGGAAAGGGTAGGCACTGTCTACGAAGATCGGCTACACAGGACCTCATGACTTCTCCCCTCCGCGAGAACGCCTCCGACACGGGGCTCCGCGACCGGCTCGTGCGGACCGGTGTCGAGCTCGTCGACGCCGAAGGCGTCCAAGCCCTCTCGCTGCGCGAGATCGCCCGCCGGGCCGGCGTCTCCCACGGCGCGCCCCGCCGCCACTTCCCGACCCATCTCGACCTGCTCTCGGCGATCGCCCGGGAGGGATTCCGCGAGTTGGGCGAACGCGTGGCGCGAGCGGAGGCCGGGACGGGGGCGGCGGCGGGGGTGCAAGACGCCCGGGCGCGCATCGAGGTCCTCGCCCGCGTCTACCTCGACTTCGCGCGGACCCGCGGCGGGATGTACGAGCTGATGTTCCGCCACGACCTGCTGGAGAGCGGCCGGCTCGGACTCCGCGACACGAGCCTGCCGCTCTTCGCGCACTTCGGCGCCCTGGTGGCCGAGGCCCGCCCGGACGCCGATCCCGCCGTCGCCGCCGGTGCGCTCTGGGCCAATCTGCACGGCATCGCCCAACTGTGGCGCTGGGGCAGCCTGCGCCTGGCGACCGGTGCGGACGACGTGGAGCCGCTGCTCGCCGCGGCGCTCCTCGCGCACCTCGGCCCGGCGGGGGACGCCCGGTGACCACCACGACCAGCACGGCCACCACGGCCGCCGGCCGGCACCGCGCCCTCGCCCTCACCTGCAGCGTCGTCGGCGCCGCCGTCGTCGCCCTCGACGGAACCGTGCTGACCATCGCCCAGCCCGCCCTCCAACGCGACCTGCACGCCGACCTGGGGCAGGTGCAGTGGACCAGCACCGGCTACCTCGTGGCCGTCGCCAGCCTGCTGGTCTTCGCGGGCCGACTCGGCGACCGGTACGGGCACCGCCGGGTCTTCGCGCTCGGCTGCCTCGGCTTCGCGGGCGCCTCCGCCGGGATCGCCGCCGCGCCCGGAATCGGCTGGGTGATCGCCCTGCGAGTGGCCCAGGGAGCCGCCGGCGCCCTGCTCCAGCCCGCCACGCTCGGCATGCTGCGCGGCGCCTTTCCGCCCGACCGCCTCGGCATGCCCGTCGCCCTGCGCACCAGCGCCATCGCCCTGGCCGCGGCCGCGGGGCCCCTGGTCGGCGGCGCGCTGGTGGGGGCGTACGGCTGGCGCGCGGTGTTCCTGCTCGGCGTGGCCCCGACGACGGCCCTCGCCCTGCTGTGCCTGGCGGTGCCGGAGGCGCGGCGGTCCACGCCCGTCCCGGCGGGTGCGGTGCCGGCCGGGGCCGCGACCGTCGGGGGATCGCGGTCCACCGCGGGCCCCGCCCGGGCCGGCGACCTTCTCTCCGGCCCCGCCCCCCACGCCCGCCCGAGCACCGGCCCCGGCCCCGGCCTTCGTGCCGGCCTCCCTCCCGCCCTCACCGCCCTGGACCTCCCCGGCGCCTGCCTCCTGGGGCTCGCCCTCGCCGGGCTCGTCCACGGGCTCGTCACCGGCGCCCCCTTCGCCTTCGTGGTCGCCGCGGGCGCCACCGGGCTCCTCGTACGGCACGAACGGCGGGCTCCCTACCCCCTGTTGCCGCCCGGCATGATGCGGCCCGGGCCCGTGACGGCCGGGCTGGGGGCGCTGCTCGCCGTGTCCGCGGCCCTCTCGGGCACGCTGTTCGTGGCCACCTACCTCCTCCAGGACACCCTCGGCCTCGACCCGCTGGACACCGGTCTGCGGATGCTGCCGCTCGCCCTGGTGATGGTGGCGGCGGCGCCGCTCAGCGCCCTCGTCCAGCGGCGCCTGGGCGCGCGGGCCACGGCCGTCGCGGGGGCCGTCCTCACCGCCGCCGGCGTGCTCCTGCTGGGGCAGCCGAGCGTGACCGCCTCCGGTCCGGCGACCGGTGGGTGCGCCGCGCTGATCGGTGCCGGTTTCGGGGCCGTCATGGTCACCGCGACCTCCGTCGTCGTCCACCGGGCGCCGCGGGAGCACGCCGGAGTCGCGGGCGGGCTCCAGCAGACCGCGATGAACACGGGCCCGGTCCTCGGAGTCGCCCTCGCCACGCTGCTCCTCGCCTCCGGCACCGCACTGCCCGCACTCGCGGCCGTCGCCGCGCTCGCCGTGCCGGCCGCGCTCGGCCTGCCGGGTGCCCGGCCCCGTACGCCCCGGCGCGCAGACACGCCACCGGCGCCGTAACGCCCGGCCCGGCCCCCGCACGCTACGTACCATCGGGCAATGCCCACAGCTCGTCACCGTCTCCCTCCGCCCAAGGGGGCGCGTGCGCAGGTCACCATCGGCCTCGTGCTGCCGCTGCTGGCCCTCGCGCTCGTGGTGGTCGCCGATCTCGTGAGTTCGCAGGGGCAGCACTTCGACCGGCTGCTCGTCGTCGGGCCCGCGCTCGCCGCCGTCACCTGGAACACGCGCGGCACGATCGCCATCGGGATCCTCGGGATGGCGCTGCGCCTCGTGCTGGCCGTGGCGCAGGGGGATCCCGCACAGGACATCATCGCGGCGGAGGCCGTCCTGGCGGCCGTCACCGCCGCCGCCGTCTGGGTCAGCAGGGTCCGGGCCCGCTACGAGCAGGACATGCGCGAGGTGATGGCCGTCGCCGAGGTCGTCCAGCGGGTGGTGCTGCGCCCGCTGGCGCCACGGCTCGGCCGGGTCGAACTGCACCTGCTGTACGTCGCGGCCGCCGCCAAGGCCCGGATCGGAGGCGACTTCTACGAGGCCGTACGGGTCCCCGGCGGCGTCCGCGTCATGCTCGGCGACGTCCAGGGCAAGGGCCTCGGCGCCGTGGAGAGCGCCTCCGTGCTGCTCGGCGCCTACCGTGCCGCCGTCACCGACGCGCCCGACCTCCCGGCACTCGCCGACCGCCTCGAAGAGGGCCTGGCCCGCTACGGCGCCTGGGACCCCGACTCCGACGCCGCCGAGCGCTTCGCCACCGTCCTGCTGCTCGAACTCCCCGACGACGAGGACGTCGTCCGGCTGCTCAGCTGCGGCCACCCCGCCCCGCTCCTCCAGCACGCCGGGCGGGTGCGGACCGTCGAGCTCACGGACCCGTCGCTGCCCGTCAACCTGGCCGGCCTGTACGCCTCCCGGCACCGGGTGGAGGAGGTGCCGTTCGGCGCCGGGGACCGACTGCTGCTGTTCACCGACGGGGTGAGCGAGACCCGGGACCGGGCGGGCGTCTTCTATCCCTTGGAGGAACGGCTCGGCGGCTGGACCGACGAGCCCGGCGACCGGGTCCTCCCGCTGCTCCACGACGACCTCGCCGCCTACGGCGCGGACGGCCTCGACGACGACGTGGCCGCGCTGCTCCTCGTACGCCTGCCGGAACCGGCCGCCGCGACCGGCGCGCCCGCCGTCGCGGCTCTGCGGTAGCGGGCCGGGGCCGTTTCAAACGTGGGAATTCGGGCGGCCGGTGTCGCCGGTGCCCCGGTTGGGTGTCTCAAGCGCCCTTCATGCGCTCTCTGGTGGCTCTGTCCGCAATGGACCAGGCTTGCTGGCCGTGCGTCATCCGTCCGCAATGCGGACACCCGGCGTACGGAACCACCGGACCAGACGAGAGGAACGGGTGCACGTGCCCGAAGACACCACGGACAACACCTTCAGCTCGCTCGTCACCGAGGCCGTCACGGATGCCGACCTCGCCCATGTGGCCGCCAACGGCCTGTGGGCCGCCGACGGGACCGTCGACCCCGACGCCGTACGGATCGGCCAGACCCTGGCCGCCGCCATGGAGCCCGGCGGCAGCACGGACCTGCTCACCCACGAGCTCGCCGAACTCGTCGGCCAGGTGCGGGGGATCGCCCTCCCGCACCTCACCGCGATCGAGGCCGACGACGGCATCCGGCTCTCCGCGTTCACGCTCCGGCAGCTCGCCCCCGGGCCGCACCCCCTGGTCGTCCTCCCGGCCGGCTGGTCGCCCTTCGGCTGGGCGCCCTTCATGTACGCGTACCTCACCCTCGCGATGAAGGGCTACCACGTCATCGCGTACACGCCCCGCGGCCTCGGTCTCCCGGGCCTGCCCTCCACCTCTCAGGGGTTCGTCGACGTCGCCGGGCCGAACGACTGGGCGGACGGCTCGGCCGTCATCGACTACGCCGTCGACCACTTCGGCCCCACCGCCATCGGCTTCCTGGGCGAGTCGTACGGCTCCGGCATCAGCCAGCTCGTCGCCGCACACGACGACCGGGTCCAGGCGGTCGTCGCGCTCAGCACCTGGGGCGACCTCGCCACCGCCCTCTACGACAACGGCGTGCGCCACGTCGCGGCCGTCAACGCCCTGCTGAAGCTGACCGGCGGCTCGCCGGAGGACAAGTTCGACGACCGCAACCGGGCGATCCTGGAGGACTTCCTGGCCGGGCGGAACATGGACGCCGTGGTGGCGTGGGGCCGCCTGCGCGCGCCCCGGTCGTATGTCGCGCAGACCGAGGAGCACGGCACGCCGACGTTCTACAGCAACACCTGGCACGAGGGCCTGTTCGCCGCCAACCAGGTCGTGGAGACGTTCGACGTGCTCCGGGTGCCCAAGCGGCTCAACATGTGGATCGGCGACCACGCCGCCCCCGAGGGAGCGGGTCTCATCGCCCCGCCGGCCAAGCCCGGCGACGTCAACATCCCCCTGCAGGAGGCGTACGCCTGGCTCGACCACCACCTCAAGGGCGAGCGCAAAGGGGTGGAGGACTGGCCCGCGATCGTCAACCAGGTGATGTTCACGTACCGGACGGTCCCCGTGCGCGACCCGGAGACCGGGCAGCCCACCGGCGTCCACGAGATCGTCCAACCGGCGCTGCGCGAGAGCCGCGCGGAGTGGGGCGACGTGACCACCGGCACCGAACTGCTCGCCCTGACGCCCGGCGGCGGGGGCGGGGCCGACGGCGGGCTCGTCCCGGCCGGCGTCGCGGGCCCGGTGGGCTGGGAGCGTTCCTTCGTCGCCGGCGTCGACACCGTGGCCACCGCGATGGACCGGATCATGGAGACCGGCAAGAAGGAGTGGGCCGGCAGTCCGAAGGTCTACGACACCCGCAAGGTCGACCGCACCCACGCCCTGGTGTGGGTCTCGGAGCCGCTGTCCGGTGCCCCTGCCGGCGGCGGGGCGGCGGCACGGCGCATCCGGGGCATCCCGCGGCTGCGGCTGACCGTCCGTTCCACGGCCCCGTCGGCGAGTCTCTTCGCCTATCTCTTCGACGTCGCCGAGGACGAGACGGCCCGGATCATCACCCATGAGCCGCTCAACGTCGACGGCCTGACGCCGGGCCGGGAGCGGCGCGTCGACTGGCGGCTGCAGGCCGCCGCCTACGACCTCCCGGACGGGCACCGGCTGATGCTGGTGATCGACAGCAAGGACCCGCTGTACGCGGACGTGTCGGTGGTGTGGACGGGGACGGTCGTCTCCTCGGCCGAGGACGCGCCGGCGCTGCTCGAACTCCCGCTGGGCTGAGCGCGGCGGAGGAGCCGCGCGCGCTGCCCGACCCCTCCGCCGGAGGTTCGGGGGTCAGACGCGGCCGTGGAAGTCGTAGCCGGCGTCGTCGATGGTCTCGGAGATCAGCGCGTCGTCCGGCTCGGCGCCGGTGTTGACGGTGACCAGGCCGGTGGAGATCTCCACGTGCACGGTGTCGACGCCGTCCAGGCCGCGCAGGGCCTCCGAGACGATCGCCTTGCAGTGACCGCTGTTGACGCCGGAGACCTTGTAGGTGGTGGAGTAGGCGGACATGGAAACCTCCTGAGCGTGGCGCGATACCCCGTGGGGGTATTCCGTGATCCTTTGTACCCCCGGGGGGTATACCGCGCAAGGAGGAGTTCCGGCCGACCGGGTCCGGCCACGCGGCCGGACCCGGTCGAAGGCGTCAGGCCAGCGGGGCGAGACCCAGGTGTTCCCGCAGCGTCGTCCCGGTGTACGCGGTGCGGTACACGCCGCGCTCCTGGAGCTCCGGCACCAGCAGCTCCACGATGTCGTCCAGGCCGTCCGGGATCAGGTACGGCGAGATGTTGAACCCGTCCACGGCGCCGTGCCGCACCCAGTGGGCGAACCGGTCGGCGAGTCCGGACGGCGTGCCGACGTGCCCGCGCTGCGGACCCAGCTCGATCACCGTCTCCCGCAGCGACCAGCCGTTGGCCTCCGCCTTCTCCCGCCACCGGGCGACCACGCCCCGCGGGTCGGCGATCCGCGCCGAGCCGAACGCGCCGGTGTTCTCCACGACCACCGGGTCCTCGGCGGGCAGCGGCCCGTCCGCGTCGCGCTCCGACAGGTCGAGGTTCCACAGGCGGCTCGCGACGGCCAGGGCGGTCGCCGGGGTGACCTGTTCGAGGCGCACCCAGCGGGCCTTCTCCTCCGCCTCCTTCTCGGTCGCCCCGATGATGATCTCCGTGCCCGGCAGGATGCGCAGCGCGTCCTCGGGACGCCCGGCCGCGCGCAGTCGGCCGCGGACGTCCTCGGCGAAGCCGAGCGCGTCGTCGAAGTCCGTGCCGTGCGCGGAGAAGATGACGTCCGCGTTGCGGGCCGCGAAGTCCCGGCCGTCGGGGGAGTCGCCGGCCTGGAAGATCACCGGGTGCCCCTGGCGGCTGCGCGGCAGCGCCGGCACCAGGTCGACGTCGAACTGCGCCCCCGCCGTGCTGACCCGCCCGATGGTGCCCGGCACGGACCAGGTGCGGGCGTCGACGGACTCGCTCACCGCGCCGTCCGCCCAGCCGTCCCAGATCGCGCGGGCGACGGTGAGGAACTCCTCGGCGCGGCGGTAGCGGTCGGCGTGGTCGAGGAAGCCGCCACGGCGGAAGTTGGCGCCGGTCCAGGCGTTGTCCGTGGTCACGACGTTCCAACCGGCCCGGCCCTGCGAGAGCAGGTCGAGACCGGCCAGCCGGTGCGCGAGGTCGCCCGGTTCGTTGAAGGTCGTGTTCGAGGTGGAGACCAGACCGATCCGGTGGGTGACGGCCGCGAGCGCGGAGAGCTGCGCGAGGGAGTCGGGACGCCCGGCGACGTCCAGGTCGTGGATGTGCCCGTCGGTCTCGCGCAGCCGCAGTCCGTCGCCGAGGAAGAAGGCGTCGAACAGGCCGCGTTCGGCGGTCTGGGCGACCTTGCGGAAGGAGGCCGGGTCGATCTGGGAGCCGCTCGCCGGGTCGGACCAGATGGTCCAGTGGTTGACGCCCTGGAAGAAGACGCCGAAGTGCAGCTGGGCGTCGGGGCGGGGGACGTCGTACGGGTCGGTGCCGGTCATCGGTTCCCCTCCCGGGTGGTGGCGGCGGTGGCGGTCGCGTAACGGCTCTCGGGGCGGGGGAGCCCGAGGGTGGTGCGCAGGGTGGTGCCCGGCAGGGGCCGCGCGGCGACCCGGCGTACGAACAGGTCGGGCAGGACCAGCCGGGAGAGCACGGCCAGGTCCTCGTCGAGCACCAGCGGGTGCAGCCGCACGCCGTCGACGAGGGTGCTCAGCTCCTCCAGGAGATCGGCGAGTCCCGCCGCGGAGCCGGTGTACCGCAGCCGGCCCGGTGGGCGGCCCGTGGACTCGTCCCAGGGGGCGAACCGGTCGAGGTCGGCGATCCGTTCGGCGGCCGTCTCGCCGGGGGTGTCCAGGGCGACCTCGATCTCGGCGAAGGCGAGCGGCGCACCGGAGGCGGCCGCCGCGGAGCCCAGCTGCGCGGGCGAGGAGCCCTCGACGAGCGCCACGTCGACGAGACCGGCGGGGACGAGGCCGGCGGGCGCGAGGACGACCGGGCGGCCCTGCGGCGGGCGGGGCACGATCGCCGGGCCCTTCACGCTGTACGTCTCGCCCTCGAAGTCGATGTAGTGCAGCCGCTCGCGGTCGAGGTAGCGGCTCGTGGCGACGGACCGGATGACCGCGTCGTCCTCCCAGGAGTCCCACAGGTCCCCCACCACCTGCAGGCCGTCCAGGGCCTCGCGGCGCAGCGCCGACTCGCCCTCGACGCGGGGCCGCCCCCAGGCGCGGGCCGCCTCCGGGCTCCCCTCCAGACCGAGCACCCAGCCGGCCCGGCCCACCGATACGTGGTCGAGCGAGGCGAGCCGGGTGGAGACGTGGAACGGCTCGGCGTAGGTCGTCGCCAGGACGGGCGCCACGCCGATCACGCTGGTCGACGCGGCGATGAACGCGGCCCGCTCGACCGCCCCGATCCGTCCCGCGGGCCCGCCGACGGCGGCGGACGCGGGCGGCAGGACGGAGTCGTCGAGGGTGACCAGGGTGAACCCGGCGTTCTCGGCGACGGCCGCGACCTTGGCGATCCGGCGGGGCGTGAGCAGCTCGCCGGGCGCGTGCGCGGCACGGCGCCACGCGGCGGGATGGGCACCGTCACCGTCGATCTCGACGGCCAGGTGCAGGGCGGGGTGAGGCATGGAGGTCCTTCCGGAAGACACGGCGGAACGCGGCGGCGCGCGGGACCTCTCCACGACGAAGGGTCGTGGCAGGACACGGCAGGGCACGCGGCGGCCCGAGGCCGCGCGCGGGCGCGGCGACGGGGTGGGATTCAGCGCTGTGCGGAAGGACAGATGGCGGAGGCGGTGCGGCAGAAGTCGACGTGCCGCCGGCAGCTCAGCAGGGCGCCCGCCCACACGTCACCACGCGCGCGGCGCGGCGCGGCGATCGGTGCGTGCACGGGAGCCTCCAGGGTCCGGAACGGGAGGCCTCAGCTTAGGCAGGCACGCTTCCGGACTGTCAAGGTGCTTCTGCCTGGTGGACACGGCCAACTCGTCCGCGGCCAGCGGCCCGTGGCGGGCGGCGGGACGGGGCCGGGGCCCGGCGGAGGGACACCCGTGTCCAGGCAGGCAAGCCGGCAGGCAGGCAGGCCGACCGGCAAGCAGGCAGGAAGGCAAGCAGGCAGGCGGGTCGGCTCAGGCTCGGTACGGCGTGTTGGCCGCCGCCCAGTCGGCGAGGGCGCGGGCGCAGTCGGCGACCGACTCGCGCCAGCTGCGGGCCGCACCCTCGCCCGCCTCGTCGCTGACGTGCTTGACCAGGCGGACCGGTACGCCGGCGAGGGCGGCGGCGGTCGCCAGGGCGTAGCCCTCCATGTCCACCAGGGCGGCACGGGCCGCGAGCCGGGCGCGCGCGGCCTCATCGGAGATGAAGGCGTCGCCGGTGGCGAGGACCACGTCGCCGCCGGCGGGCAGGGTCAGCGGAGCCCCGTACGTCTCGCCGGTGAGGGTGGCGAGCAGCTCGCCGTCCAGGTCGTGCTGGATCACCGTGCCGACGACGTGGGTGCCGGTCCAGCCGGGGCGCAGCGCGCCCGCCGTGCCCAGGTTGACGACCTCGGAGGGACGCGGTCCGCGGGCCAGCACCGTCGAGAGCGCCGTCGCGGCGTTGACCTTGCCCATGCCCGTGAGCAGGACGGGCAGGTCCGTGTCGAGGTGCTGCGCCTCCTCCTTGACCGCGAGGACGAACAGGGGGCGGTCGGCCGTGATCTCACCGATGAGTTCCATGCGGCTCACGCTACCCGGTGCGGCGGACGGAGAGACGCTCGATGCCGGTCAGACCGGGAGCAGCCGGCCGATGAGCTCCCCGAGCTGGCGGGCGTTGCGACAGGGGCGCATGTCGACGAGCTCGGCGTAGGCGAGGGCGACCGAGTCGCCCGTCGACCACAGGGAGGGCTGCTCCGGGTTGAGCCAGTACACCCGGCGGGCCCGCTCGGCGATCAGCCTGAGCGCGGGGAGCCGCGGGTCGCTGTTGTTGGTGCGGGCGTCGCCGAGCACGAACACGACGGTACGGGGGCCCACCGCGTCCAGGTACCGCTCGGTGAACTCGTCGAGCGCCGTCCCGTAGTCGCTCTGCCCGTGCCAGCCGGTGAGCGTCGCCTCCGCGAGGATCCGCTCGCCCAGACCGGCCGGATCCGCCCGGCCCCGGGCCACCAGGTCCGTCACCTCGTCGGTGCGGTTGACGAAGGCGAAGACGCGGACCCGGCTGAACTGGTCGTGCAGCGCCTGCACCAGCAGCATCGTGAAGTGCGCGAAACCGGCCACGGAGCCGGAGACGTCGCACAGCAGCACCAGCTCGGGACGCCCGGGCCGCCGCTGCCGCAGCACCGGGCGCATCGGCACGCCTCCGGTCGACAGCGAGCGGCGCAGGGTCCGGCGCAGGTCGATCTCGCCGCGCGCGGCCCGGCGCCGGCGGGCCGCGAGCCGGGTGGCGAGGCGGCGGGCCAGCGGCCGTACCGTACGCCGCAGCTCGTCGAGCTGGTCCCGCCCGGCGAGCAGGAAGTCGACGCGGTCGGGCGTCGTGCCGACCGCCCGGCGGGCCACCTGGTCGCGGCCCCGGCGCTCGGCCACCCGGCGGCGCGCCTCGGTGCGCACACGGGCGCGGAAGGCCTCGATGCGCCGGCGGATCTCGTCGTCGGTCAGCCGGTCCGCGAACGCGGGCGCACCGTCGCCGCCCTCCCGCAGCGCGGCCCTGACCCGGGCGAGCAGCGTCTCGGGCCGCAGCCGCGACAGCGTCTGGTACGAGGACCAGCCGTCGGACCCCGGCGAGGAGCCGTATCCGCCGAGCTGTCCCACCGCCTCACCGGCCAGTCGGTTCAGTGCCGCGCCGTCGTCCGCGGCCAGCGCGGCCACGAGCCGCTCGCGCAGCAGCTCGCGCAGCCGGGCGGCATCGGCGGGGCGATCGCCGGCCGGGGCGCCGTCCTCCGCGCCCGATGCCGTGGGCGGGCCGTCGACCAGCGGGAAGTACACGTCGAAGACCCGGTCGAACACCGGGCGCCGGTCCTCGCCGTGCAGGAGCGTCGCGGCCAGCGCCGCCCGCATCCGCTCCCGGTCCTCGAACCCGACCGCTTCGAGCGCGAGGCCCGCGTCGACGGTCTCGCCCGTGCCGATCCCGAAGCCGTGCTCGCGCAGCGCCCGCACCAGGTCGGTGACCCGGTCGGCGACGGTCACAGCGCGTCCAGGTCGAGCTTGGCGGCGGCCTTCAGGATGTCCTCCTGGTGCTTGAGGATCACGCCCAGGCTGCCGCGGACGACCTCCTCGGAGAGGGTGTCCGCGCCGAGCGCGAGCAGGGTGCGGGCCCAGTCGACGGTCTCCGCCACGGAGGGCGCCTTGCGCAGGTCCATCGCGCGCAGCGCGCCCACCACCCGCACCACCGAGGCCGTGAGGGCCTCGTCGATGCCGGGCACCTTGTTGCGCACGATGCGGCGCTCCAACTCCTCCTCGGGGAAGCCGATGTGGAGGAAGAGGCAGCGCCGGCGGAGCGCCTCGGAGAGCTCGCGGCTCGCGTTGGAGGTGAGGACGACGAAGGGGCGGCGGGTGGCGGAGACGGTGCCGAGCTCGGGCACGGTGACCTGGAAGTCGCTCAGCACCTCCAGGAGCAGCCCCTCCACTTCGACGTCGGCCTTGTCGGTCTCGTCGACGAGCAGGACCGTCGGCTCCTCGGAGCGGATCGCGGTGAGCAGCGGGCGGGGGAGCAGGAACTCCTCTCCGAAGATGTCGGTGCGGGTCTCGTCCCAGCTCTCGCCGCGGCCCGCGGTGATCCGCAGCAGCTGCTTGGCGTGGTTCCACTCGTACAGGGCGCGGGACTCGTCGACGCCCTCGTAGCACTGGAGCCGCACCAGTCGCGCGCCGGCCACCTCGGCGACGGCCTTGGCGAGCTCGGTCTTGCCGACGCCGGCGGGTCCTTCGACGAGCAGCGGCTTGCCGAGCCGGTCGGCGAGGAAGACCGTGGTGGCGACGGCGGGCGAGGCCAGATAACCGGTGGCGGCGAGCCGCTCGGCGACCTCGTCGACGGAGTGGAAGTACCCGGTCGTCATTGCTGTTCCCCCGAGGTGCAAGGTGAGTTACCGGCGAGTAGTCGCAGCGTACCGGCCGCGGCCCGGGAGGTCGACGGGTCAGGAGCCGCCCAGGGCCTCACGGACGGTGACCCGTCGCTGGTCCGGGGGTGCCGCGCGCGCCGGCGGCGGGCCGCTGATGGAATGGGGTCGAGGGGATCGGCGGTGGAGGTGTGGTGGCGGAGCGAGCAGGGGAGCGGGCCGTGCCCGCGGAGGAGTACGAGGCCGTGCTCGCCCGGCTCGACGCGCTGGAACACGCGGCGGCCGAGATCGGCACCGCGCTCGACGAACGGACCGTCTGCGCCGAGCTGGCCGCCTTCCTCGCCCGGTGGACGGCCGACGCGGCCCTCGTCGAGCTGGCGATGCCGGACGGCGCCCCGCCCCTGCGGGCCGCGGCAGGCGAGACCGCGCTCCTGGACGACTCGGCCGCCCCCGCGGTGCTCGTGCTCCCGATGCCGGCGCGGGACGGACGGGAGCTGGGCCGGGTGCGGGTGGCCAGGACCGGCCGCGCCTTCACCGCGCACGAGAGCGCGGTGGTCGCCCACGCCGTTCGGCTCGCCGCGGTCCACCTCGGCCACGCCCGCCGGCTCGCGGCCACCGAGGCCACCGCCCTGCACCTGCAGCGCGCCCTGGTCGCCGAGCCCGGCCGGCCCCACCCCAATCTGGAGATCGCCGGACGCTACCTCCCCGCGGGTGCCCGCACCCTCGTCGGCGGCGACTGGTTCGAGACGGTCCGGCTGCACTTCGGGCGCAGCCTGCTCGTGGTCGGCGACGTCATGGGGCACGGTCTGGACGCCGCCGTCGACATGAACGCCTACCGCGGCGCCCTGCGCGAGGTGGCCGCCACCGATCTGCCCCCGCACCGGGTGCTGCGCCAGCTGGACGCCGTCGTGGCCGAGGACGAGGGCCGCCGCCCCGCGACCTGCCTGCTGATCCAGGTCGACCCGGCCCGCTCCACCGCGACCTTCGCCAGCGCGGGCCATCTGCCGCCGGTCGTCTTCGCCGCCGACGGCACCGCCGAACTGGTGGACCTCCCCGTGGGCCCGCCGCTGGGCACCGGCCTCGGCGGCTACGAGCCGGCCGTGCGCACGGTCACCCCCGCCGACACCCTGCTGATGTTCACCGACGGCCTGGTCGAACGGCGCGGCGAGGACATCGACCACTCCCTGGCCCGCCTCGCCGCACTGCGGCTGCCACCCGGGTCGGGGCCCGAGGCGGCCGTCGACGAGGTGCTCCGGCGGCTCGACGCCCACACCGCCGAGGACGACGTCGCGGTGCTCGCCGCCCGGGTCCGCGAACGCCCCGCGCCCTGAACCGAGTCGGCTGTTTCACGCCTCGGCGGGATTCTTTCGCCAGGACGCTTGTGCACGTTCCCGGGGAGCGGCACGCTCCTCGTATGAACACAGCCAGGCACGCCAGTGAACGCCTGATGAGCTGGCCCTCGCTGATCGCCGACCCCGCGCCCTGTGGCGGCGGGCTCGGACTGCGCACCGCCACGCAGGAGATCGTGCACTTCCACGGCGAACACGAGGCCGACGTCCACCTCACCCGTGCCATGATCGCCCGGCTGCGCCCGGCCCTCCTCGGGTCGAGCGCGCTACGGCTGCGGGCCGGGTCCGGCTGGGTGACGGTCCGTCTGGACATGGGCTCGGACATCGACCTGCTGGCGACCCTGGTGAGCGCCGCCCTCCAGGCCACCGGCGCCCCCTATCCGGCCCACGACCCGGCCCCGGACCACTGCACCCGTACCCGCACCCGCTGCTGACGACCCGTCCCGGCGGGCGGGCCCGGCGGCCTAGCCCATCGGGAAGATCATGCAGCTGCTCGTCGCATGGCCGAGCAGCCGGTCCTGGTCGTCGTAGAGGCCCGCCTCGGCCAGCGCCGTGCGCCGGCCCTGGCTCAGGACCGTGCCGATGGCGCGGACCTTGCCCGTCTCCACGGTGATCGGCCGCAGGAACCGGGTCGACAGGTCCAGCGACGTGTACGCCATGCCCTGGGGGAGCGTGGAGTGCACCGCGCAGCCGGCCGCCGAGTCGAGCAGCGTCGCGTAGACACCGCCGTGCACGCTGCCGATGGGGTTGTAGTGCTCCTCGCCCGGCTCGAAGGTGAACACGGCCCGGCCGTGCTCGACCTCCTCCAGGGCGAAGCCGAGCAGTGCGCCGATCGGGGCGCCGGGGAGGCGGCCCGTGGCGATCTCGCGGAGGAAGTCCAGGCCCGCCATCGTCCTCGCCGCGCCCGAGGTGGCCGCCGCGTCCTGCCAGTGCACCGTCCGTGACCGCTCCATCGCGCTTCCTTCCGCCCTGGGCCCGTGTCCGTGGTCCGCCGCGCCCGTGATCTGACTTCGAAGATCGAAGCTAGAGGGATCCGCGGCTGACTGTCAACATCGCAGCCAGCCGCCTACAGTGTGACGATGCAGTACCTGGAGATGGACACCGAGAACTGCCCGGTCCGCCGCACCCTCGACCTGGTCGGCGAGAAGTGGTCCCTGCTGATCCTGCGGGACGCCTTCAACGGGGTCCGCCGCTACGACGACTTCCGCCGCCACCTCGGGCTCTCCGAGGCCGTCCTCGCCGACCGGCTCCGCAAGCTCGTCGCCGCCGGCATCCTGCGCGTCGAGCCCTACCGCGAACCCGGCGCCCGCACCCGCTCCCAGTACCGCCTCACACCCAAGGGGCGCGACCTGTGGCCCGTCCTGCTCGCCCTCAAGCAGTGGGGCGACAGCCACGCCGGCGAACCCGAGGGCACCCCGCTCGACATCCGGCACGCCGAATGCGGCGCCCCGGTCCGCGTCGAGGTCGTCTGCGCCGACGAGGAACACGCCACCCTCACCCCGTACGAGGTGACCGTCCGTCCCGGCCCCGCCGCCCGCCCCCGCAAGGACTGATCCCCGGAACGGGACCGTCACCTGCACCCGTTCGGCGGCATCCCGGACGGGTTCGGCCGACGAGCGGGGTACTCGACGAGGCATGCCCCCCAATTCCGGTGCGCCGCACGACGGTGCCCCCGCCGAGCACGGCCACTGGTTCCAGCGGCTCCACGCGCGCGTCATCGCCTCACCGGCCGGACTCGCCTGGAACCGCGGGCGCGAGATGGAGCTCATGCACCGGGCCATGGGGTTCGCGGCGCTCAGCCTGCTCACCCTCGTCCCGCTCCTCATCGTCGTGGCCGCCGCCGACCTCGCCAGCGGCCAGGGCTTCGCCCGCTGGCTCGTCCAGGGCCTGGGAGTCTCCGAGGTCTCCCAGGAAGAGGTGGAACGGCTCTTCGGCCAGCCCGGCCAGGCGCTGCAACGCACCACCGCCTTCGGCCTGGCCGCCCTCGCCGCGTTCGGCGTGACCTTCGGCTCGGCCGTCCAGACCGGCTACGAACGCGTCTGGGACCTGCCGACCGCCCGCTGGCACACCATGTGGCGCCACGTCGTCTGGCTCGCCGTCCTCGTCGCCGCCCTGCTCCTCTTCGTCGCCAACCCGGCCGCCGACGGGACGCCCGCCGGCGGCACCGTCCTCGTCGCCGCCGGAGACGTCGTCGGCACCTTCGTCTTCTTCTGGTGGTCCCAGCGCTTCCTGCTCTGCGGCCGCATCCGCTGGCGCGCCCTGCTCCCGGGGGCCGTCCTGACCGCCGTCGGCCTCCTCGGCCTGCGGATCTTCTCCCAGTTCGTCTTCTCCCCGCTCATCGCCTCCAACGCCGTCACCTACGGACAGTTCGGCACCGTCCTCGTCCTGCAGTCCTGGCTCGTCGGCGTCGGCTTCGTCGTCTACGGAGGCGCCCTCGTCGGACGCCTCGTCCACGAGCGCCGCGTCCTGCGCCGACTGCGCCGCGAGGCGCGCCGCACCGTCGGCCCCGGCCCCCGGCGCGGGTGACCTCACTGGTCCCGGTACCGCACCGCGCACACCGTCACCGCGGCCGCGGCCAGTGCCCAGACCCCGTACACCAGCCAGGCCCCGCCGACCGTCCACGGGAAGGGCGCCGGCCAGTCCCCGATCTGCAGCAGCCGCTGCCACGCCGACCGCGGCTGCAGATGCGCGAGCACCGCCGACCAGTGGCGCTTCTCGCTGATCACCGCCGGCACCACCAGCAGCAGCACCACGCTCCCCAGGATCGTCGCCGCGCCGCGGCGCAGCAGCGTGCCGAGCGCCATTCCCACCAGAGCGCACACCGGCGCGAGCAGCGCCGAGGCGATCACGACCCGGACGGCCCCCGGGTGGCCGACCGGCAGCCCGACGCCACGGAGCGACAGGACGGCCTGGCTCGCCCGGAACGACGCCCCCGCGACCGTCAGGCCGAAGCCGGTCATCACCGCCGTCACCACGAGCACCTTCGCGGCCATCACCGAACGCCGCGCCGGCACCGCCGCGAACGTCGTACGGATCTGCCCGCTGCCGTACTCGCCGACGACCGTCATCGCGCCCATCGCGGCGCTCCCCAGGATCAGCACCAGGCCCGCGTTCCCGGTGAACGCGTCCCCCAGGGCCATGCCGTCGCGGACGAACCGGACCCGGCTCTCCGTGTCGTACGACGTCCAGTACCGGTAGTGGTCCCAGGCCTGGCCGACGTTGAACCCCACCACGGCCAGCGCGGCGAGCAGCAGCGACCAGCCGGTCGAGCGCAGCGACCAGAGCTTGGCCCACTCCGCCGACAGCAGATCGCGGAAGCGGGCGCGGGGCTCCGCCACGGGACGGGCGAGCGCGGTCATCGGGCCTCTCCTGCCAGGTACTCGACGCTGTCGGCGGTCAGTTCCATGAACGCCTCCTCCAGGGAGGCCGTACGGGTGGTCAGCTGGTGCAGCGGGAGGCGGTGGTCCAGGGCGATGTCGCCGATCCGGGCGGCGCTCAGCCCCGTCACCGTGAGGAGGCCGCCCTCCTCCGGCTCCACCGCGGCGCCCTCCGCGAGGAGCAGGGCGCTCAGGGCCGCCGCCGAGGGCGTGCCGACCGTGACGCTCGCGCGGGTGCCGCGCGCGGCGAACGCGGAGAGGCTCTCCGCCGCGATCAGCGAGCCGCGGCCGACCACCACGAGGTCGTCGGCCGTGTGCTCCATCTCGCTCATCAGATGGCTGGAGACGAAGACCGTACGGCCCTGTGCCGCCAGCCGCCGGAACAGGCCCCGCAGCCACTTCACACCCTCCGGGTCGAGTCCGTTCAGCGGCTCGTCGAAGAGCAGCACCGGCGGATCCCCGAGCAGTGCCGCCGCGATCCCGAGCCGCTGCCGCATGCCCAGCGAGAAGCCCCCGATCCGGCGCCGGGCGGCGCCCGCGAGACCCACCTCCTCCAGGAGCTCCTCGACCCTGGCCCGCGGGATCCGGTTGCTGCGCGCGAGGATCCCCAGATGGGCCCGGGCCGTCCGCCCGCCGTGCACGTCCGCCGCGTCCAGCAGGGCGCCCACATGGCGCAGGCCGCGGGGCAGTTCGCCAAACGGGCGGCCCGAGACGGTCACCGAGCCGCTGGTGGGGGCGTGCAGCCCGAGGATCATCCGGAGCGTGGTGCTCTTGCCCGCCCCGTTCGGCCCGAGGAAGCCCGTGACCCGGCCCGGGTGGACGGTGAAGCTGAGCGAGTCGACGGCGGTCGTGGCGCCGTACCGCTTGGTGAGGTCCCTGACTTCGATCATGGGACCACCGTGCCGCCCCGGTCCCCCCGCCCGCATCGCACCGGGGACGGCATTCGCGCCCGGCGCAGTCCTCCCAGGGGGTACTCCTCAGGATGACCAGGCGCGGTGATCACACGATCCGGTGACGCCCGCGCGGAGGGCCCGGCCGGGCCCCGCGGACCGCTTGGATGGGAGGTGATCCACATCGCTCCGTCGAGAGAGAGCCGCCCATGGCGAACACCTGGCTGCCGCCCGCCGAGTACATCGCGACGCTGCCGCGAGCGACCGCGTACGCATGCCTCTACTTCACCGACACCCAGGGCCGCCCCTTCCAACTGCGCGCCACCTACGAGACCGAGCTGTGGCAGTGGCCCGGCGGGAACATGGACCCCGGAGAGACCCCCTGGCAGACGGCGGTGCGCGAATGCCGCGAGGAGACCGGCCTGGTGTACGAGGGCGAACCGCGGCTCCTCGGCGCCCACTTCACCTCCGACCGCGGCGATCACTGGCCTGCCAACCACATCGGCTTCATCTTCGACGGCGGCGAACTGACCGACGCGCAGATCGCCTCCGTCGTCCTCGACCCCGAGGAGCACAGCGAGTACCGGCTGCGCACCCTCGCCGAGTGGGAGCGGGAGATGAGCCCGCGCAACTTCAGGCGGCTCGCCGAGATCGACCGGGCCCGCAGGACCGGCACGACCGTGTACGTGGAGAGCGCGGCGGACGCCTGACGGACCCGCGCCACGGCACGGGGGCGGGGCCGTCACCGTGGACGGCCCCGCCCCGCGGCGGACGGGGCGAGCTCACCTCCAGCAGGCCGCCGGCCGGTGCGCGATGTCGAGCACGAAGCGCTCGGGCGAGTGCAGCGCGAAGGACTTGTACACGGGCTTGGTGTCGAAGGCCGCTCCGATGGTCACCACGCCCTCGAAGTCGCCGGTGAGGGCGACGCCCTTGAGCGCGGGCAGGTGGATCTTCAGGAGCCGGGGTCCCTGGTAGACCGACCGCCCGGACTCGTCGTGGGCGGCGGCGGGCGAGAGCCTGATCTCCAGGAAGAACTTCCCGGCGAGCGGGACCCTGTGGCCCGAGCCGTCGTAGCGCAGCACCCTGACCGTGGTGACGCTCACCGGAGGCAGCTTGCCCCGGACGTCGACCACCAGCCGGTCGAAGGTGGAGTGGCCGCCCCAGCGCACGTCGACGACCCGGGCCGTGGCCGGAGGGTTCGCCGTACGGGACGGGGCGGCGGCGCCGGCCGGGATCGTGGCGCCGACCCCGGCGGCGAGAAGGATGCCGGCGGCCGCGGCCGCGAGGCTCTGACGGTGAAGCATGGCGTCCCCCGAACTTCTCCTGCGATGGGGACAGTGGTGTCACTGGGAAGGACATTCACCCCGGCCGTATGGTTCCGCCCGTTTTGCGTATTTTCCGGACTTGATTCAGTATGCGCGCGGGAATCCGCGCCGGAGCCGTAACCTCCGCGCGCTCCGGCAGTTGTCCAGGCCATGAAGAAGCGCAGCATGCTCGCCATCGCCTCCCTCGCCGCGGGCGTCGTCACCGCCCTCGTCTCCCCGGCCCCGCACGCCGACGCCGCCGAGCCCGGCCCCGCCGACGCCGTCACCGGCCTCCTCCAGGAGGACCAGGTCCTGCAGGACGACCAGGGGATCGGCGGGCTCCTCGACGGGGCCGTCCAGGGTGGCGACGGCGCCGTCCAGGCTCCTGCCGCCGGTGACCTCGTCTGACGGATCCCACCCCCGACCACCCGAGCGGGGGTGGCCCGTGCGCGAGGAGTGCGGGGGGAATGACAGGATGTCCCCATGAGCGAGAACGTTTACTTCGACATCAGCATCAACGACGAGCCGGCCGGTCGGATCGTCTTCCGCCTCTTCGACGACGTGGTCCCGAAGACGGCGCGCAACTTCCGTGAGCTGGCCACCGGCGAGCACGGCTTCGGCTACGCGGGCTCCCCCTTCCACCGCGTCATCCCCGCCTTCATGCTCCAGGGCGGCGACTTCACCAACGGCAACGGCACCGGCGGCAAGAGCATCTACGGCGAGAAGTTCGCGGACGAGAACTTCCAGCTCAAGCACGACCGCCCGTTCCTGCTGTCGATGGCGAACGCGGGCCCCGGCACCAACGGCTCGCAGTTCTTCATCACCACCGTCGTCACCCCCTGGCTCGACGGCAAGCACGTCGTCTTCGGCGAGGTCGTCGAGGGCGAGGACCTGGTGAAGAAGATCGAGTCCCTGGGCTCGCAGTCCGGCCGCACCAGCGCTGCCATCAAGGTCGCCGAGTCCGGCGTCGTCAAGGCCTGACCCGACCGCACGGCCCACGCCGCGCAGTCACCGACCCGCCCCCGTGCCTCCCGGCCGGGGGCGGTCGTGCGCGGTCCCCGCGGCGGCCGCCCCTCAAGCCAGGGCGCGGGCCAGGGCCCTGGCGAAACCGTCCGGGTTGTCGATCATCATGTTGTGACCCGCCGCCGGTACCTGGAGCACGGGTATGCCCAGAGCCGCCACCTTCTCGGCGTCGGCGTCCGGCAGGCTCAACTCGCCGACCAGGAAGGCCTTCGGCCGCGGCAGAGCCGCGAGCAGCTCGCCCGGTGCCGGGACCGAACTCTCCACCAGCGCCACCGCGCTGCGGTGCACCGCGAGCGGGTCGGCGAGCCGGAGCCGCGCCGCGTAGTCCGCACGGTCCTGGGACGCCAGCATCGCGGCGAAGCCCGCACGGACGAAGCTCTCCTCGTCCTGCGCGGCGACGGGGGAGGAGAACGCGCCCCCGCCCGGATAGAGGTTGGGCTCGGCCACCACCAGTCGATCCACCAGGTCCGGGCGCGACGCGGCCAGATGGACCGCGACGGCGCCGCCCATCGAATGCCCGATCAGCTCGATGCCGGTCAGCCCCTCGTGGTCGAGGATCCGGGCGACGGCCGCCGCCTGCGACTCCATCCGGTAGTCGAAGCCCCGCGGACGGTCGCTCAGCCCGTATCCCAGCAGGTCCACCAGCAGGGAGCGGCGGCCCGCGAGCGCCGGATGGGCGGCGATGTGCGCGAAGTCGGAGCCCGCCGTGCACCCGAGGCCGTGGACGTACACCCGGGCCGGGCCCTCGCCGGGCAGGTCGATCCAGCGCACATGACCCTGTGCCTCCGTCAGGAACAGCTCCCGCATGGCCCCTCGCCTCTCGTCACGCGTGTCGCACCGGCTTCCCACCGGCCCCGATCACCCTACGAGGCACCACTGACAACGGCCTCAGACGAAGGCGAAGGCGTTGCGCTGCGCCCAGTCCGAGAACGGGCGCCCGGGTCGTCCGAGCACCCGCTCCACGTCCGGGCTGACCCGCCGCTCCTCCGCGCTGGGCTCGCCCAGCACCGCCAGCATCCCGTCGACGGCCCGCGCGGGCAGGAACCGCACCAGTTCGGTGCGCGCCTGGGCCGGCGACTGCGCGACGAACCGCACCGGAGCCTCCACCGCCTCCGACAGCGCCGCCGCCTGCTCGCGCGGGGTGACGGCCGCCGGGCCCGTCAGCACGTACGTCCGCCCCTGGTGGCCGTCCTCGCGCAGGGCGGCGGCCGCCACGTCCGCGATGTCGGCCGGGTCGACGACCGGCAGGGCCACGTCGACGAAGGGCGCGGCGACGGTCCGCACGGTCCGCACCGCCTCGGCCCACAGGAAGGCGTTCGAGGCGAAGCCGGAGGGGCGCAGGACGGTCCACTCCAGACCGGAACCGCGCACCGCCGCCTCGAACTCCCGCAGCGGGCCGTGCGACTCCGAGTCCGGCCGGGTGCCGACGAGCTGCGAGGACTGCAGGACGAGCCTGCGCACGCCGGCGGCCACGGCCGCGTCCACGATCTCCCGCGGACGCAGCCCGTCGCCGACACCGGCGACCAGCAGGTACACCGCCCGGGCGCCCTCGAATACCGCCTTCAGCTCCTCCGGGCGGCCCAGGTCGGCCAGCCGGTGCCCTACCCCGGCGGGCTGCGGGGCCTGCGCGGCCCGGCGGCTCACCGCCGTGACCTCCTCGCCGGCCGCGGCCAGCACCTCCACCAGCGCCCGCCCGACGTTCCCGGTCGCTCCGGTGACAACGATCATGATCCATTCCTTCCGAGGAGAGCGAAGAGCCGACCGGAGCGGAGCGGGAGGCCCCGCCGCGGTCGTGACACTCATCCTGGAAGGCGAACAGGCCATCCTCTGGCCAGTTATCAGAGGCGAATCCGCCGAGGACTCAGCTCTCCTCGCCGTAGCGGCGCTCGAACTTCGCGATCCGCCCCTCGGTGTCCACCGTCCGCGCCTTGCCCGTGTAGAAGGGGTGGCTCTCGGAGGAGATCTCGACGTCCACCACCGGGTACGTGTTGCCGTCGTCCCACTCGATGGTCTGGTCGCTGCTCGCCGTGGACCGGGTGAGAAACGCGAACCCGGCGGACCGGTCCCGGAAGACCACGGGCCCGTACTCCGGCTGTTTGTCCTGCTGCATGTGTCCTCCTCGGACGGCCTGGCGGGTTCCCCCGGTCTGTCCCAGCCTCCCCGCGCCCCGACCGCGCGACCAGCGCCGCACACCCGACCGGGTGACGGCGCACAGGGTGTTCCGCTGTGATCGTCGGGCGGGATACGGTGACGTGAGGGACGGCTCCACGTCAGGAGCCGCTTCGGAGACCGGGGGGAATCCGCCATGACCGCGCTGCTCGTCCTGTTCGGCGTCCTGGCCGCCTGCGCCGTTCTGCTCATCGTGACCCTGCTGCGCCGCGGCAACGGGCACACCGAGAACGCCGACGGCCTGATCGCCGAGCAGGCACACCGGGAGCAGGCCCACCTGGACCGCTCCACCTTCTCCGCGGCGGCGCAGCACGGCAGCATGCCGACGATCAGCGACCACCAGCACCGACGCCCCTGACCCCTGCTCAGGCGTCGTGTTCGTGCGGTCGCCAGCGGGCCGCCAAGAGGAGGGCGATGTCGTCCGGGCGGTCGGTGGACTGGCGGGCCTCGCGGATCAGGCGGTCGGCCGTGTCCGCCAGCGGGCGGGCGCCGGTGCCGGCGAAGGTGCGGCGCAGGTGCTCGATGCCCTCGTCGATGTCGGTGCCGGGGCGCTCCACCAGACCGTCCGTGAACAGGGCGAGGACGTCGCCGGGTTCCAGGCGCAGGTGCGTCACCGGATAGGTGGCGGCGCTGTCCACTCCGAGGACCACGCCGCCCGCCAGCTCGACCACCTCGGTGGTTCCCCCGGCCCGGCGCAGCAGCGGCTGGGGGTGGCCGGCGCGGGCGGCCTGAGCCTCGCCCGTCGCCGCGTCGAGCACGACGTAGCAGCAGCTGGCGAACTGGCCGGGGTCGAGGTCGATCAGCAGCCTGTTGGTGCCCCGCACGACGTCCTGCGGCGGGTGGCCGCCCAGGGCGAACGCCCGTACCGCGCTGCGCAGCTGCCCCATCGTGGCGGCGGCGGACACTCCGTGGCCCTGTACGTCCCCGATGACCAGGGCGAGTTGCCCGCGGCCCGTCTCGATCACGTCGTACCAGTCGCCGCCCACGTCCATGCCCTCGGTGCCCGGCAGATAGCGGCCGACCGTGTCCACGCCCTCGTGCACCGGCAACCGGTGGGGGAGCAGCGCGTCCTGCAGGCCCCGGGCGAGCGCGGACTCCGAGTCGTAGCGCTGGGCCCGTTCGAGGGCCTGGGCGATCAGACCGGCGAGGGCGGTGAGCACGGTCCGCTCCTCGGCGGTGAAGCCCCGCGGCCGGTCGAAGCCGAGGATGCACGAGCCCACCGGGCGCCCCGAGGCGATCAGCGGCAGGAACGCCCGCGCGCCCGATTCGGCGTCCAGCGGCACCCCCGGGTAGGCCGCGCCCAACTGCTCCATCGACTCGAAGAAGAGGGGGCGGCCGGTGGTCAGCGTCTCCACGCCGGGCAACCGCGCGTCCAGCCGTACCCCGTCGAAGGGTTCCAGGAAGCCCGTCGGGAAACCCGTCTCCCAGGCCAGGTAGAGGTGGCGCTCGCTGAGCAGGTAGATCGCCAGTTGCCGGCCGCCGAAGGCGGGCAGGAGCTCCTCGGTGACCACCGCCGACACCTGGCGGGCCGTCACCGCCTCCGACAGGGCGATGGCGAGCGCCACCGGACGGTAGAGGGCGTCGGCGCGCCCCTCGGGGGCCAGCCCGTCGGCGTCGCCGGCCTCCGCGCCGGCCGGCAGGCGGGCCGGATCGCTCTCCGGGACCAGCACCATGGTGACCCCGTCGTGCCCCGGGTAGAGCGAGACCGAGAGCCACTCGCCGTGCCCGGGGTGGGCCAGGAAGTGCGTCGGCTGGTCGGACAGGAGCGCGCCGCGCAGCTGGTCCTCGTGGTAGGGGTGCGAGAACCAGGGCAGGGCCTCCCACAGCGGTCTGCCCGCCAAGGCGTGGCGCGGGATGCCGAGCAGGGTCTCGGTGCGGTCGTTGAGGTAGGTGATCCGGCCAAGGCGGTCGATGGCCAGGATCGCCCGGGGCAGCCGGTCGGTCGCGTCCGAGCCGACGAGGCCGGTGCCGAGGTCGACCAGCGAGCCCGTGAGAACCTTCCCGCCCCCGCCGCCGGGCACCGTGCGCGCGGTCACCTCCAGCAGGTGCAGCCCGCCGTCCGGGCCCTTCAGCCGGATCCGCCGCGCCGCCGCGCCGCCCGAGCCGGCCGCCTGCCGGGCCAGCGCCCACAGCGCGTACGCGTCCTCCGTCCTGAGCCGTGCGGTCAGCGCGTCGACGGTCCACGGGAAGGGGGTGGTCTCGCCCAGGATCGCCCGCAGCCCCTCGTCGGCCGTGACCGTACCGGTCTCCAGGTCCCAGTCGAAGTAGCCGATCCGCACCGGTGGCGAGGTCTTGGCCGGCAGCTGCACGCACACCGGCTCGCCGTGCCACGCGACGGGCGTCCCGCCCGATTCCAGCCCGGCCAGCTCCGTCCCGAGGCGGCGGGCCTCGGCGAGCATCCGGCTCCGGTCCGTCGCGGTCACCGGCACTCCCGGCGTCGGCGCCCGGAGCACCACCAGGACCCCGTACCGCTCCCGGCCGCCGACGACCGGCGCGTACATCGAGGCGAAGGGGAACGGCAGGCTCGCCACCAGCTGGGGGAAGAGGCGCATGGCCTCCTCGACGTCCCCCAGGTGCACCGGCTGCCCGGACCGGTGAGCCTCCGCCACCGGGAAGGGACGGTTCACATGCATCCGCCACCATGGGCGGAACAGCGGTCCCGGCAGCCCCGCGAGCATCGCAAGCCGCAGCAGCCCCGGTGTCCCCGACTGGAGGTAGACCCCGCCCGCGTACCCGCCGACGGCCTCCACCGCGCGCAGCGCGGATTCCGCGAGCACCAGAGCCAGGGCGTCAGGAGTCGACCCGTCGCCACCGGGGTCCCGGGAAGAGGCTCCGGTCTCGGCCGACGGGGCGGAGCCGGCCGCGCCGTACGAGGTCACACAGCCAGCATGCTCCTGCCCGGAAGCGCGACGCATCCGGAGGTGCGAACGTGTGAACCGCCCACCGGACCCATTGACCCCTCCACCGGGGCTCGCCAGACTCGGTCCTCGGCTGCCGCGGCGGACGCGCAGCGTGACCACCTCGTCACCAGGGGGCATGATGACCGGCCGGGTTCTTCCGTACGACGTACAGGGCAGCGGTCCGCACCGCGCGCTCGTGCTGCACAACTGGTTCGGCGACCGCACCAGCTTCGCCCCGCTGCGGGCCGAGCTCGACGACGACGCCGGCTCCTACGCCTTCCTCGACTACCGCGGCTACGGCGAGGCGATCGACGCCGAGGGCGCGTTCACCATGGAGGAGGTGGCGGCGGACGCCCTGGCCGTCGCGGACGACCTCGGCTGGGACTCCTTCTCGGTCATCGGCCACTCCATGGGCGGCAAGGCGGCCCAGCTCATGCTGCTGGAGGCACCCCAGCGGGTGCGCTCGATCATCGGGATCTCGCCGGTCTCCGCGGCCGGTTTCCCGCTGGACCCCGAGACCTGGGAGCTCTTCGCCGGGGCCGCCGAGAACCACGGCAACCGCCGGGCGATCATCGACAACACCACCGGCGGCCGCCACGGCGACGAGTGGCTCGGCGGCCTCGTCGACCGCTCCGTGCGGCGCTCCTCGGCGACGGCCTTCCGCGCCTACCTGGACTCCTGGTCCCGCACCGACTTCCACGAGCGGGTGCGCGACAACCCGGCCCCCGTCCTCCTCGTCGTCGGCGCCCACGACCCGGCGCTCGGCGCGGAGGCGATGGAGGCCACCTGGCTGCGCTGGTATCCGAACGCCCGGCTCGAAGTGCTGCCCGACGCCGGACACTACGCCCCCGAGGAGACCCCGAAGGCCCTCGCCGACGCCATCGAGGCGTTCCTGGCGGCCTGACCGGGGGCGGTCCGCCGTCCGCGGGGGGACCATGGGGACGTACGGCGGACGAGGCGAACGCGGCTCGGAGGCGGACGTGACCTTGATGATCCTGACGGCGGCGGTCGCGGCGGCGGCCCTGGTCTGCCGTCTCGCCCTGCTCGAACTGCGTGAGCCCGGCACCGCCCGCCGCACCCTGGCCTTCGCCCGGGACCGGCGCTCCTGGTCCGCGGGGCTCGTGGCGGGCGTGCTGCTGGCCGGCCTCGGCTGGCGGGCCGCGGGACCCGGGGCCCTGGCCTGGGCGCTGCTCGTCGGAGTCCTGGTGGCCGCGTTGTACGGCAACGGGAAGGGCCCCGCCCCTGGCGCTCGCGCGCCGGGGACGGGGCCCGAAGGGTCCCGGAATCAGGAGTAGTAGCCGAAGAGGTCGGCGATGACGTGCACGTTTCCGGCGTTCGGACGGAAGTCGATCTTTCCGTTGACGACGGGAACGGTCACGAGGTTGGCCACCGTCTGCCCGGAGGTCCAGTTGAGGTTGGACGCGTTGGGCAGCGAGGTGCCGTCGGGCCAGACCGTCAGGAAGCCGCCCGAGGTCGGGGCGGTGACGGTGACGTTGAGCACGACCGCCTTGGCGTTCGAGAGGGTGTGGCCGTCGTTCAGGTTCAGGACCTGGGTGACGCCGCCCTTCATCGGGGTGGCCGAGGCCGCGCCGAGGGCGTAGCGGGTGTCGAGCAGTCGGGCCGGACCGGCCGAGTGGAAGGTCGCGCCCTCCGCGCCGGCCGTGTAGTAGCCGAAGACGTCGGCGATGAAGTGCACGGTGCCGAGACCGGCGTTGTACAGGTTCACCGTGCCGTCGGGGCCGATCGGCAGGACGACCATGTTCGGCCGGGTCTGGCCGGTCAGCCAGTTGATGTTCGACGAGGTCGGACGGGTGGCGCCGCCCGGGTACGCGATGAGGTGACCGGTCGACTTCGGCGCGGTGGCCGTGACGTTGAGCACCACCGCGGTGGCACCCGTGGCCGGGACGCCGCCCTGGCCGGCGACGGCCAGGGAGACCGTGCCCTGGCCGGCGACCGGGGAGGTGCCGGCGCGGCCCACGCCGTAGCGGGTGTCGAGGATGCGGGCCGGGCCGGTCGGCACGTAGGTGCCGCCGCCGGTCTCGGTGGAGAAGTAGCCCGAGATGTCGGCGATGAAGTGGACCGTGCCGCTGCCGGCGTTGAACAGGGAGACCGTTCCGTCCTTGCCGACCGGGACGGTCACCAGGTTCGGGACGATCTCGCCCTTGAGCCAGTTCATGTTCGACGAGGACGGGCGGGTGGTGCCGCTCGGGTACGCGATCAGGTGGCCGGTCGCGGTCGGCGAGGCGGCCGTGACGTTCATGACGACCGAGGTCACGCCGGTGGTCGGGACACCGCCCACGCCGGTCACCTTCAGCTTGACCGTGCCGTTCGCGGCGACCGGGGAGGTGCCGGCGCGGCCGATGCCGTAGCGCGTGTCGAGGACACGGGCCGGGGTGAGCGCGTTGAACGTGGCGGCGGGCGAGGGCGCGACGGCCTTGCACAGGCCGGCGACGATCTCGCGCCCGTTCGGCGCGCCGAGGCCGGTGGCGAGGTCGTAGCCGGCGCCCGCCTTGTAGAGGCCGCCCGAGTAGCCGGACTGCGTCATGTTGTTGTGGCCGGTGGTGACGTCCTTGAAGGCCGTCGAGGGCAGCTTGTACAGCGCCGAGTGGACGTAGCCGACGGAGCCGTTGGCCTGGCAGGCGAGGTCCTGGTCGGCCTGGCCCATCAGGGCGGCCCAGACCGGGGCGGCGCCGCTGGTGCCGCCGATGACCATCCAGCTCTGGCCGGCGCCGTAGGCGACCGGGTAGCCGGTGTAGTAGTCGGCGACGCCGGCGACGTCCGGGACCTGGCGGCAGCTGCCGGAGGCCGTGTTGCAGACGTTGGAGTAGCCGGCGCCGGTGGTGCCGGCCTGGAAGCCGTCGGCCGCGACGGTGAAGCGCTTGGAGACGCCGCCGCCGGAGCCCACCCAGGTGGTCTGGGCGGAGACGGAGCCCTTCATCGTGGTGCCGCCGACGCTCAGGACGTACGGCGAGGAGGACGGGAAGTCCACGGCCAGCTGGTTCTGGTTCGGCACGCCCGAGGTCGGGTTGCCGTTCTCGTCCGGCACGAAGCAGCCGGTGGAGCCGCTGTCACCGGAGGCGACGACGATCGTCTGGCCCTGGGCGGCGGCCTGTTGGAACACGAGGTTCTCGGCGTCCTGCGTCGACGTCGGGGTGTTCAGCTCGCACAGGCCCCAGCTCACCGAGATGACCTTGGCGCGGTTCTCGTTGACGATCTGGCGGTAGACGGCCGTGCTGTCGTTCCAGGTGTTGGGGCCCTGGTAGACGAGGATCTTGGACTGCGGGGCCTGGCCGATGATGGTCTGGACGTCCAGCGCGGTCTCCAGACCGACGCCGTTGGTCTCGGTGACCGGCTCGGTCGGGCCGCCGTTGACCTTGACCGGGGTCACGGGAACCTTGGTGCCGAAGCAGCGCTGGAACTCCGCGTTGTCCCGGTAGTCGTAGTTCTCCAGGGAGTAGACCGCGATGGTGGTGCCGGTCTGCACGTTCGGCTGGTTCGCCATGTTGTACTGCGTGGCCAGCGAGCGCGGGGACCAGTAGTCCTGCGTGTCGTACATGGCCGGGGAGCCCGGGAACTCCGTCGCGTACAGGTCCTTGACGTCGGCGCACATCGCCGGCGTGGTGCCGGTCAGGCGCGGCTGCGGGCCGGTCAGGGCGGCGCCGGTCTCGGCGGTGCCCTTCTTGCGCGCGGCACCCTTCGCACCGGTGTTGCGCGGCTTGTAGGAGCCCAGCGTGCTCAGACCGACGACCGTGCGCACCTCGTCCGCGACCCGGCCGTCGAAGGCGGGGGCGGCGGTGTTGGTGAGACCGGTGGAGCCGTCCGTCAGGCGGTAGCCGTCGAACTCGGTGCTGAACGCCTTGGCCGCCTTGGCGACGGTGGTGGTGACCGGCAGCGTGAGGCCGTCGGCCTCCAGCGCGCCGACGGTCAGGCCCTTCGCCTCCAGCTCGGCGCGCACGCGCTCGACGGTCGCCGGCTCGGCGCCGAAGACCTTCGCGAACTCGCCGGTACCGAGGTACTGGCGGTAGCGCGGGGATCCGGGCGTCGAGACGTCGGCGACGAAGCGCTTGAGCGCGGCCGGGTCACGGGGCTCGAGGACGACGCTCAGTTCGAGCGTCTTGCCGGCGGCCGGGTCCGCCGTGCGGACGGCGCCCTGCGGGATCCGCGGCGCCGCGCCGACCCGCTGCGGGCCCGGGTCGTCCGCGACCGGCGCCGCGACGGCGGTCGCCGGGACGGCGGCCGTGGCGACGGCCAGGGCGGCCACGGTGGCCGCACCCCATTTGAATGCCTTCTCACGGGCGGTTCGGCCCATGCACACGCTCCCTTTCACGTTCCGCGTCGCGCGGCCGCGCGGGCAGGGAGCAGCCCGGGAAGGAGACGTGAAAAGGCAGATCTCAGGGCGCGGCGTGGTGACGCCGCGGCCCGACATGCGTGAACCCCCCCGGTGCCGTCCCCGCGCGTGCACGCGGTGGTACGACGACCAGAAGTGAAGATTTATCAGGGCCGTACGTGTGTGCGGCGCGGCGGGGTGGTCTTCTTTACCCGACCGTGATCACAAAGGTGGTTTTCGGCCGTAAGTTACCGGGCGGTTTCTCGTGACTTCGCGAGAACGCGCCAGTAGAACATGTTCCCATTCGCTCAAGAGTGAGGAACATCACGTGAGTGACACACCCGTTTCGGCCTCCCCCTCCGGAGGCATGACCCGTCGTCGGTTCGTCAGTGGAACCGGTTCTCTTCTCGGCGGCCTCGCCCTCGCCGGACAGGTCTCGGCGGCGAGCGCCGCCACGCCCCCCGCCCCCGTCGGACTCGCGGCCGCCGCGTCCATCCCGCCCGGCGCCCACGTCCCCGTCCTCATCGTCGGCTCCGGCTACGGAGGTTCCGTCGCCGCCCTCCGTCTCGCCCTCGCCGGCGTCGACGTCCATCTGGTCGAAATGGGGATGGCCTGGGACACCGCGGGACCGGACGGCAACATCTTCGCCAACACCACCAGTCCGGACTACCGCTCCTTCTGGCTGCGCACCCGCACCAAGCAGCCCCTCAGCAACTTCCTGGGCTTCCCGCTCGACAAGGACGTCCCCCGGTACACCGGCATCCTCGACGCCGAGGACTTCGCCGGCATCACCGTCTACCAGGGCCGCGGCGTCGGCGGCGGCTCGCTCGTCAACGGCGGCATGGCCGTCACCCCCCGCAGGGAGCTCTTTCCGGGCATCCTGCCCACCGTCGACCCGGCCGAGATGTACGGCACCTACTACCCGCGTGCCAACGCCGGGCTCGGCGTCACCCAGGTCGACAAGTCGTGGTGGGAGAGCGCCGACTGCTACCAGTACGCGCGGGTCGGCCGCAAGCACGCCGAACGCTCCGGGTTCCCCTTCGTCTTCGTGCCCAACGTCTACGACTGGGAGTACATGAAGCAGGAGGCCATCGGCACCGTCCCCAAGTCCGCGCTGACCGGCGAGGTCATCTACGGCAACAACCACGGCAAGAAGAGCCTCCAGAAGACCTATCTGGCCCGGGCCGCCGAGACCGGCCGGGTCTGCGTCTCGCCGCTGCACCGGGTCACCACCGTCACCCCCGCGTCCGGCGGCGGCTACACGGTCGCCATGGACCGGCTCGACAACACCGGCGCCACCGTCGAGACCAAGACCGTCACCGCCGACCGGGTCTTCTTCGCAGCCGGCAGCGTCGGCACCAGCAAGCTGCTCACCCGTCTCAAGGCCACCGGCGCGCTGCCCGCCCTCAACGACCGGATCGGAAAGAACTGGGGCGACAACGGCAACGTCATGTGCGGGCGCGCCAACCACATGTGGGACGCCACCGGAAAGCTCCAGTCGTCGATGCCCACCGCCGGCATCGACAACTGGGACGCCGGCGGAGCCTTCGCCGAGGTCGCGCCCCTGCCGACCGGCATCGAGACCTACGCCTCGTTCTACCTCTCCATCACCAAGACCCCGCACCGCGCCGAGTTCCGCTGGAACGCGGCCACCGGGAGCGTCGACCTCACCTGGGACCGGGCCTGGAAGCAGACCTCCATCGACGCGGCGAAGACCATCTTCGACAAGATCAACGCCAAGGAGGGGACGATCTACCGCACCGACCTCTTCGGCTCCTACAAGATCTGGGGCGACCACCTCACGTACCACCCGCTCGGCGGCGCCGTCCTCGGCGAGGCCACCGACAACTACGGCCGCCTGCACGGCTACGACGGCCTGTACGTCATCGACGGGGCGCTCATCCCGGGCAGCACCACCGTCAACCCGTTCGTCACCATCACCGCGCTCGCCGAACGCAATATCGAGAAGATCATCGCCACCGACCTGTGACGGGGCGCCGAAAGGAGGGGGCCGGCCGGGCAGCAGCCCGGCCGGCCCCCTCCGGCGCTCAGTGGGTGGGCAGCACGCACACCGTGTCGAGGCCCAGCACCCGGTTGAGCCGGCCGAAGGCCAGCCACGAGCCCAGGCTCATCGTCAGCTCCACGATCTCCACCTGGCTGTACGCGGCCGTCATCCGCGCCCAGAACTCCTCGTCCAGGTTGTGGTGGTCCAGCGCGTACCGCTCCGCGTACTCCGCGGCCAGCCGGGTGCGCTCGTCGAAGGCGTCCGTCGTCCGCCAGGCCAGCACCGCCTCGGAGAACTCCTCCTCGACCTTCTCCCCGTCCCGGTCGGTCCGCCAGTCCAGGCAGAACCGGCAGCCGTTGATCTGCGCGATCCGCAGCCGCGCCGCCTCGAACTCCCGCAGTCCGAGAGTCGTATGGGAGTACACGGACAGCGAGAAGTTCGCCGCCGCCATCCCGATGCCGGGCACCATGTCGCCCCACACGTACCCGATCGGCTCCTGCCCCCCGGGAATGTCGATGATCACCGCAGTCTCCTTCCCAGCTTCCCGACCGCCGGCCTGAGCGGCACGTCCAGCGCGTCGTACAGACCCGGCTCGGCCGCCACGAGCCAGTCGATCGCCCCCACCAGCCGGCCCACGGCGGTGGCGTTGCCACCCGCGGACCGGTTCTCACCCTCGTCCGTCGCCTCGACCGTGACCTCGATCCGCGGGCGCCCCTCGACGATCACCCGGTGCGCCCCCGAGCCGTCGGGCGGGACCGGCCAGTCCGGGGCGCAGTCCGGGTGGATCCGGGTCACGTGCTCGATCACCAGCCTCGGCTCGCCGTCGACGATGCCCTGCACCTCGAAGCGCACCGCGCCCTGGGTGCCGGCCGCGAACTCGCCCATCGTCCTCGTGCGCACCGTCGCCTCCAGGGGGCGCCGGTCGAGCGTCTCGCGGATCTCCTCCAGCTCGACCCCGAGCGCCCGCGCCATCAGCCGCAGCTGGCCGCCCCACACCATGGTCGGCACCGAGGGCAGCAGCATCGGCGGCTCGTACTCCATGGGCTGCCCCATGCCGACGAGATAGCGGACCGACTCCTCCTGCTCGTACGTCGAGTAGTCGAAGATCTCCTGGCAGCGGATCGCCTCCACCGTGCTGCCCAGCCCGCTGACGAGCAGCGGCAGCACGTCGTTGCCCCAGCCCGGGTCCACCCCGGAGGCGAACAGCGAGCCGCCGCCCTCCTTCACCGCCGCCAGCACCGGCTCACGGAACTCGTCGGGCGCGCCCCGCTGGTCGTACAGCGGATACAGCGCCGGCGTCACGACCACCGCGCCCGCGCGCACCGCGCGCACGACGTCGGCGAGCGCCTCGTCGGGGCGCAGGTCACCGGAGGCCGCGTACACCACGGCGCCCGGTGACTGCGCGAGGACCGCCTCGACGTCGTCCCGGGCGAGGACGCCCAGGTCGTGCCCGAGCCCGGCGAGCCGGCCGGCGTCGCGGCCGACCTTGTCCGGGTTGGCGACGAGGACGGCCGAGAGTTCGAGCTCCGGGTGGGCCGCGACGGCGCGGATGGCCGCGCGCCCGACATTTCCGGTTCCCCACACCACCGTCGGAATCATGCGCGGAGGGTAGCGCCGGGGATGTGAGGTTCCCAGAGCCGTGACGCCAATTTGCTGACGGTCTTTCAGATTGCGGTGTCCGGGGGCACGGGAGGCCTGCTGCCGCCGCGACACTCCGCGTACCCCCGCGGGTCGTCCTCGGCCAGCCGGCGCAGTGCCGCCGCCACCCGCTCGCGCGGGTCGCCGTCGCCGTCGGGCAGCCGCCAGGCGAACTGGAGCCACGGCCCGTCCTCGTCCGCCTCGCCCTCGAAGATCCCCGGCCGGTAGAGGAACCAGAGCACCGTCGTGTACGGGTCGCGGGTGTCCACCCCGGCGTGGGTGAGCCGCGCGTCCCAGCGGGCGAGCAGCTCGGGCCTGCGGCGCAGCTCCCCGGCGAGCAGCCGCCCGGTCTCCCTGGCCGGCCACGACCAGCCGGTCTCGCGGCCCGCGCGGTCGAGCTCCGCGTCGTACGCGGTGGCGTCGAAGCGGTACGCGGGGAGCCGGGGCGGCTCCGTGCCGTCGGGCAGCCGGGGCGGGCGGCGCCAGTCACGCCACACCACCTCGTCGCCCTCCCGTACGACCGTCACCCACAGCGCACCGCAGCAGCCCTCGGTGCACCAGGCCTCCGCGAGCTGCACCTCCCGCGGCTCCTCGGTCGCCCTCAGCTCGCCGCTGTCGAGCAGGTGCTCGGGGGAGTGGCCAAAGCCGCGCCCGAACGCCTCGGGCACGAGGGGTCGCCCGTCGAGCAGGAAGCGGGTCTCGACCGGCTCCCGTTCGACGGGGTCCGTCGCGACCACCTCGATCCGCAGCCGTCCCGCCGGCCGTGCCCGCGAGGCGAAGAGCCGATCCGTGGTGCCGCGCACCCAGGCCGCCCGGTGCCGCACGGCGGGCGGCGCCGTGGCGTCGACCCGGTCCGGCAGGGTGGCCCACTCGGGTGAGGTGAGCAAGCCGCCCAGCGCGTCGAGGAGTTGCTCACGCTGCCCCTCCTGCCAGGGCAGGAGGTGGGAGGACCCGCTGTGCAGGTCCAGGGCGAGCGAGAGCAGCACGGCGCCCCGCCGGCCCGTCGGCTCCAGGGCGCAGGCGCGCCGCACCAGGGCCTCGTAGACCTCCACCGCGTCCGCGTAGCGCAGGATCTCGGAGCGGTAGTCCTGCCGGTTGGCCATCCGGACGAGCAGCCGCCCCGTCTGGTCGAGCAGCCGCGGGTCGACCCGGTCGCGCCGCACGAGCGCGGCCAGTCCGGACGCCTCGGCCAGGAGCCGGGCCCGGGCGGGGCGGACGTGCCCGATGTCCAGCGGCGCCTCGATCAGGGCGGTCGCCGCGGCGCGCCGGTCGCCGCAGGAGAAGGCGTCCACGAGGGCCCGCACTCCGTACCGGTCGGCCTGGGAGGTGAGCTGCAACAGGGCGGCGGCACGCCGGTCGAGGCGCTCCAGGGCGGAGACCGCCGGGGTGGTGAGCCCGCGCACCAGGCCCACCACCCGCAGGTCCGGCACGTCCGCGGGCTCGCCGAGCCGCAGCAGCAGCGCGAGCCCTACGGTGACGGGCCCCGTCTCCGTCCCCGTACGCACCAGATGGCGCCCGAGGGCCCGGGCGGCCGGCTCGTCGGGAAGGGCCAGTCCGGCGACGGCGGCGGCCACCACGCGCCGGCTCACGGGCAGTTCGGCAAGACGGCGCCGAAGGGACTCGGCGGTCGACCCGGGTGCGTCGCCGGGAGCGGCGAGCAGCGGCGCCAGGGCGTCCCGGGCGGCGGCGAGGGCCTCGTGATACCGCAGCGGCTCGGAGTCGTCCGGCGGATCCGCCGTGTCCTGGGAGCGGGTGTGTTCCGGGGCGGGGTAGCAGCCCGCGGGCGTCCGCCCGTCCGGCTCGGCGTCGAGCCTGGCACGGGCATAGGCGTACAAGGAGGGCCGGGAGGCGAGCGTCTGGCGCTCTTCCGGGGCGCTCACCGGGCGGGGGTGTACTCGATTCCGTCGATCATGCCCCGATGCTGCCCCACGGAGGGGCGGCCCGTCCAGGGGACGGCGCCCGCGTCAGGCTGCCGGCTAGCGTCCGGCGATCCGCCCGGCCAGGGCGGCACGGACCAGCGGGACGTCCGTGGCGGGGACGGCGAGTTCCCAGTAGCGGTCGGCGGCTTGCAGGGACAGCAGGCGGAACGTTCCCCTGGCCACCGCCGCGCTTCCCGCTCCGGTGACGGGGCCCGCGCCGTGCACGTGGAACGGAGCGACCAGGGTGACCTCGGCGCCCGGTCCGGCGAGGACCCGGAACGGCCGCCACACCACGGGCGACGCCGCCGCGGGATCGAGGATCAGCGAGCCCTGGCGGAAGCGGTCGCCGTCGCGGACGAAGGCGGTGACCTCGCGCGCCTGCCCGGCGCGCCACGCGGCGACATCCGCCTCGGCGCGCTGCCGGGCGGACCCGGTGAGCTGTCCGACGAGCCGGCCCGGATGCCGGAGCAGATCCGTGAAGGACTTTGTCCCCGCGGCCCGTTGCGTCCTTCGTCCCATCGTCGCCCCCTGTTCTCCCGGTCGCGCCCGCGCCCAGCGTAACGACGCAGGGCGGCGCGGTCGCGCGCGGGCCCTACGCGGCGGGTGCCCGTCCCTCCTCGTCCAGGCGCAGCGTCACGAACGGCACCGTGTCGCCCGGCAGGACGTAGCGCTCGGTCTCCACGAAGCCGTGGGACAGGGCGAAGCGGAGGCCCTCGGTGTTGCTCGCGAGGACGACGGTCTCCACTCCCTCGTCGCTCAGGGTGCGGGCGTGGGCGAGGCCGTGTTCGTACAGGGCCGTGCCGTAGCCGCGTCCCCGATATTCGGGGAGCACGCGGGCGATGACCGTGGCGGCGGGGGTGTCCTCGTCGGGCGGGCGGACGGTGGAGCAGCCGACGGCGACGCCGTCGGCGTAGGCGACGTCGAGGCGGTTGCGGGTCGCGCGCTCGCGGACGCCCCCGGGGGAGAGCGGGGCGGTGGGGATGATCGCGTTGTGGATCAGGCGCCAGTCCTCCAGGAGGTCCGGTCCGGCCGTCTCGATACGAAGATCGTTCATGGGGGCAGGAAAGCGGGTGGGTGTCGGGGCGTCAACTCCTTTGCCTCGTGGCCCGGACGGGTGAGGAGGCCGGGGCGGTGCGACAGGGCCGCGCGCGACCGGGTACGGATCCCGGCATTGCCCCGAGCCTCGGAGGTGGCCGAACCATGCCCGTCCGCAAGGGCACCGCAACGGTGCTGACCTGTGCCCTGACCGCGGCCCTGGCGCTGAGCGGCTGCACGACCCTCGCCCGCCCGTCCTCGGGGACCGCGCCGCCGTCCGTCCAGGACGCAGCCGACGGGCGGGGCGGGCGGGACGGCCAGAGCGGCCACGACGGCCAGGACGGGCGGGATCGGCGCGAAGGGGCCCGCCCCGCCCCGCGGCAGCAGCCGCTGCGGACCGCCGGACGGCTGCCCGGCATCGGGCCGCTGACGTACGCCCGCGTCCCCGACGGAACGAGCCAGGCACTCGTGGTCAGCGGCAAGGGCGCCGACGACAACGTGGTGACGGCCGTGCTCCACGAGCGGGGCCCCGACGGGCGCTGGCGGCCGGTCGCGGGTCCCTGGAGCGGCCACAACGCCCTGCGCGGCTGGACGGGCGACCACGTCGCCGGCGATCTGCGCTCGCCCACCGGCGTCTTCCGGATCGGCGACGCGGGCGGTCGGCTCCCCGACCCCGGGGCGCGGATCCCGTACGACCAGGACGAGGAGTTCGCGGTCTCGGGCACCGGCTTCCTCGGCGAGTCGCTGGAAGGCTCCTTCGACTACGTCGTCGCCATCGACTACAACCGGATCCCGGGGACGACGCCGCTGAACAAGGAGCGCCCGCTCGGCTCGGAGAGGGGCGGCGGGGTCTGGATCCACGTCGACCACGGCGGCCCCACCCAGGCCTGCGTCTCGCTGCCCCGCGAGGACATGGCCGAGCTGCTGCGCGCCCTCGACCCGGCGCGCGAGCCCGTCGTCGTGATGGGACCCGCGGGGGAGCTCGCCCGCTGAGCGGGCCCCCCGCGTGCCGTCCGCGCGCCCCCGCGCGCCGCTGCGCGGCGCCGCCGGTCAGGAGCCGGCGGCCCGCAGGGAGGCGGTGTGGGAGCGGACCTGCTCCGCGGTGAGGTAGGCGTCCGTGTACTCGAAGTCCCGCAGGGTGCCGGACTTCGACGCGAGGAAGCCGGTGCGCACGAAGTCGTCGCCCGCCACCGCGTTCAGCAGCCAGTTGGTCATCACCCGGGTCTTCGCCACGTTCGTGCGCAGCGCCGCCCAGTGGTAGGCGCGGGCCACCGCCTGGGCCGGCATGCCGTGCAGCTCGACGCCCAGCGGCTTCGACACGCCCTCCAGGCCGCCCAGGTCGACGACCAGGCCCAGGTCCTTGTGGACGTACGGCCGGGTCGGTTCGCCCCTGAGCGCGGCCACGAGGTTGTCGGCGAGCGCCTTGCCCTGGCGCATCGCGTGCTGGGCGGTGGGCGGGCAGATCGCGCCCTCCTCGCCCTTGGCGAGGTCCGGCACCGCCGCCGCGTCGCCCATGGCCCACACCCCGTCGAGACCGGGCACCGACATGTGCGAGGAGACCACGAGCCGGCCGCGGACGGTCTCGGCGCCCAGCGTGCCGATCAGCGGGCTCGCCGCGACCCCCGCCGTCCAGATCAGCGTCCGGCAGGGCAGTACCCGCCCGTCGGTGAGGGTCACGTTCTCCTCGTCCACCGAGGCCACCGACACCCCGAGGGAGACCTCGATCCCGCGCTTGCGCAGCACTTCGAGGGCCGACGCGCCCAGCTTGGGGCCGAGCTCGGGCATGAGCGTCGGTGCGATGTCCACCAGGTGCCACTTGATGAGCTTCGGGTCGAGACGCGGATAGCGCTTGACCGCGTTGTGGGTGAGCAGCTGCAGGCAGGCCGCCGTCTCCGTGCCGGCGTATCCGCCGCCGACCACCACGAACTGCAGGCGTGCCGCCCGCTCCGCCTCGTCCTGACTGGCGTCGGCGAGGTCCAGCTGGGCGATCACGTGGTCGCGGATGTACACCGCCTCGGCGAGCGTCTTCATGCCCCGGGCGTGCTCGGCGAGCCCCGGGATGTCGAAGGTGCGGGTGACGCTGCCCGGGGCCAGGACCAGGTGGTCGTACGGTTCGGTCTCCAGCTCGCCCGTGATGGTGCGCACCACGGCGACCTTGGCGGCGGTGTCCACGCCGACCGCGCCGCCCGGGATGATCCGGGTGCGGTGCCGTTCGCTGCGGCGCAGCGACAGCGCGACCGACTGCGGGGTCAGCACGCCGGAGGCGACCTGGGGCAGCAGTGGCAGGTACAGCTGGTACGAGAAGGGCGACAGGAGCGAGATCGCCGCCTCCCGTGCGGTCAGCCGCCGTTCCAGGCGCCGTACGCACCCGATCCCTGCGAAACCGGCGCCCACCACGAGGATCCTCGGTCGAGACACGGTGTCAGCCCGCCCTTCCACGTTCCTGGCCGTCGACGGCCCTTGAAGGCTGACTAACCGTGCGCATCATCCTGAAACCATTCATATGCGCCGAATGGGCGAAGGGAGGGGTGAGGCTCGGCCGGCCGGGGACGCCGACGGCATGCGGCCCGCCCCCGGCTGTGGCTCAGTGGGAGCATGTGGCAGTTCTTCGCGGACAACCCCTGGTTGACGCTGTTCCTCGTCATCGCGGCCGGCTCCCTCTTCGGCATGGTCCGTTTCGGACCGGTCAAACTCGGCGCCGCCGGGGTGCTCTTCGTCGGTCTGCTGCTCGGTGCCCTCGACCAGGACATCGGCCCCGCCGTCCCCGCCGGGCTCGCCGTCTTCGGCCTCGCCCTGTACGTGTACACCGTCGGCCTGGAGGCCGGACCCGCCTTCTTCCGCGAGCTGCGCCCCCAGCTCGGCGTGATGCTCGGCGCGGTCGCCGCGCTCGTCGTGACCGCCGTGGCCGTCGGGCTCCTCGGGAACAAGGTCCTCGGGATCCCCGGCACCTACCTGGCCGGCGGCTACGCCGGCATCGGCACCACCACCCCCGGCCTCGCCGCCGCCCAGGCCTCCGCCGCGAACCCCACGGAACCGGCCACCGGGTACGCCATCGGCTATCCGCTCGCCGTCGTCCTCACCATCCTCTTCGTCTCGGCCATCGCCGCCGTCCGCGCCTGGCCCGGCCGCCGCGACCCCGGTAGCGGCCTGCCCGACCGGCTGGTCACCCGCACCGTGACCGTCGACCGCGCCCAGAAGTGGGGCGAGGTCCCCGGCGTCGCCGACGGGCGCCTGCTCGCCAGCGTCCACCAGGCCGTCGGCGCGGCCCCGCGGGTCGCCCGCGGACTCGGCGCCCTCGCCCCGGGCGACCGGGTCGTCCTCGTCGGCGGACCCGAAGCCGTCGCCGAGGGCGCCGCCGCGCTCGGCCGGGAGGACGCCGACCATCTGCTCGACCGGCGCGACACCGTCGACTACCGGCGCATCCTGCTCACCAACCCCGACCTGGCCGGGCGCACCCTCGGCGAGCTCGCGCTGTCCGACCGGTACGGGGCCATGGCCACCCGGGTCCGCCGCGGCGACCAGGACCTCCTCGCCCACGACGACCTGCTGCTCCAGCTCGACGACCGGATCCGGGTCGTCATGCCACGGGCCCGTACCGCCGAGGTCACCGCCTACCTCGGCGACACGGAGGCCAAGGTGAGCGAGGTCAGTGCCGTCAGCATGGGGCTCGGCCTGGCCGCCGGCTTCCTCATCGGCATCCCCAAGCTCACCCTCGGCGCCACCACCCTCTCCCTCGGCACCGCGGCAGGCCCCCTCGTCATGGCGATGGTCCTCGGCCGCCTCCGCCGCACCGGCCCGCTGGTGTGGGTGCTGCCCACCCGCGCCAACCTGACCCTGCGCCAGATCGGCCTGCTCGTCTTCCTCGCCTGCGTCGGGCTGACCTCGGGCTACGCCTTCCGCCGCGAGGCCTTCTCCGTCTTCGGCCTGAAACTCGCCCTCGTCCTGCTGGCGAGCGCCGTCCTCAGCTACGCCCTGATGGTCCTGGTGGCCCGGCTCCTGGGCCAGAGCCGTCCCCGGACGATGGGCCTGCTGGCCGGCTACGTCGGAAACCCCGCCATCACGGCGTACGCGAACAGCAGGGTCTCCGACAGCAGGGTGAACACCGGCTACGCGACGCTCTTCGCCCTCGCCATCCTGGTGAAGATCGTCTGCATCCAGCTCATCGTCGGGCTGTGACCGGCGCCCGGCGGACCCGTCCCGTCACCCCGTGACGCTGGGCGCTCCGGTCTCGATGTGGCCGGTGTAGCGGCGCGACCAGGTGCCGTCGAGGTCGGCGAGGATCGTGAAGTCGTACCAGCCGCCGCTGTACGCCACGGCGTTGAAGTAGTCCTCGCGGGAGGAGCCGGCCGGCACCGTGTACGTCCACGGGCCGTCGGTGCGGTAGGCGTCGGAGCGGATGGTGAAGGTGACCGCGGAGGCCGAGGCGTTGGTCATCTTGAACCAGATCGCCGTCTTGCCGGTGCCGGGCTCCGTCGCGAACCGCGCCGCCACCTCGATGTCCTTGCCCGCCTTGGAGGCGTCGCCGATGAAACGGCGCAGGAAGCGGTTGGGTCCCATCATCGAGATGTCGTACTTCCCCGAGCCCGAGCCGAGCCCGATGTTGAAGTAGTCGCTCGCGGTGCCGCCCGGGTCGACCGTGTACTGCCAGGCCGCGGTGTCCCGGTACTGGTGCGGATGGATCGAGAAGTGTGCGGGACGGCGCGCCTCCGTGCCCTGGTTGGTCATCGAGAACCAGGCGAGGATCTTCCCGGCGGCACCGAACTCGAAGCGGTCCAGGTTGCCGTTCACCTGGTACGGGACGGCCCGCGCGGGACGCGTCCCCGGCTCCTGCGGGGGCAGGGCGTTGTCCTGGGGGACCGGGTTGGGCAGCGGGCCGCAGGTGGCCTGGCCGATGACCTTGGCGGTGGAGGGCAGGCCCGCGGGGACGCCGTACACCGGGTGGGCGAAGTCGAAGACACCGGTCAGGTCGCCGACCACCTTGCGGCGCCACGCGCTGATGTTGGGGCAGGAGGCGGGGGTGCCGAGCGCCGCCGTCCAGGTCTCCATGAAGCGCAGGACGGAGGTGTGGTCGAAGACCTCGGAGCTGACCCAGCCGCCGCGGGTCCACGGGGACATGACGATCATCGGGACGCGGAAGCCGAGGCCGATCGGCACCCCGTCGATGTACTCGCCGGGCGTCCCGGGCGGCGCGACCGGCGGCGGCACGTGGTCGAAGAAGCCGTCGTTCTCGTCGTAGTTGAGGAAGAGCACGGTCGAGTCGAAGACCTCGGGGTTGGCGGCCAGCGCCCGGTAGACCAGGTCGACGAAGTGGGCGCCGTCGCCGGGCGGGGCGTAGGGGTGCTCGGAGAACGCCTCGCTGGCCACCACCCAGGAGACCTGCGGCAGGGTGCCGGCCACGACGTCGGCGCGGATCGCCGCGGCGATGTCGTCCGGGGTCGAGCCGGTGACCTTGGGCACCGATGCCATGCCCCGGTCGTACAGCGGGTCGCCGGGCTTGGCGTCGGTGAACTTCTTGAAGTACGCGAGGCCGTTGTCGCCGTAGTTGTCCTGGGCGTTCTGGTAGACCTTCCAGCTCATCCCGGCGCGCTGCAGGGCCTCCGCGTAGGTCTCCCAGGTCAGCCCGGACTCGTCGCCGCCGTCCTTGCTGGAGGCGTCGACCTTCCCGCTCCACAGGAAGGTGCGGTTGGGACCGGTGGCGCTGAGCGTCGAGCAGAAGTACGCGTCGCAGATGGTGTACGCGTCGGCGAGGGCGTAGTGGAACGGGATGTCGCCGCGGTCCAGGTGGCCCAGGGTGCGGGTGTTGCCCACACCGGTGACCCAGTTGTCCATCCGTCCCTTGTTCCAGGCGGCGTGCTGCGAGGTCCAGCTGTGCGGCAGGTCGCCGTTGCACTGGGCCAGGGTCTCGCCGTCGACCCCGCCGGCCGGGGGAGTGGAGCTGAGCTTCCACGGGTACTGCCGACCGCCCCAGTTGGGCTGGTTGAACGTGCCCCAGCCGCCCGGGATGTTGCCCGCGGCGCGGTCGCGGAAGCCGCGCACCCCGCGCAGGCGCCCGAAGTAGTGGTCGAAGCTGCGGTTCTCCTGCATGAGGATCACCACGTGCTTCACGTCGGTCAGGGTCCCGGTCGCCGCGGCGGCGGCCGCCGAGACGGTCTCCCCCGCGGCGGCGGCCCGCCCGGCCGGCAGCGCCGCTCCGGCGGCGAGCCCCGCGCCTATCCCGACGAACCCTCTGCGGCTGATGGGAAGCATGCCCCGCCCCTCACGTCACTGGCGGCCCCGGTGGCGCGCCGATGGACAGGATGGGGGAACGGGAGCCAAAGGTATACGGCCGTGCAGTAATCGATTGGTGAACTTACGAGGGATGCTCAGATCTCCGGCTGGTACCCGCCTCCGATTGGTCCGGATACGGACCAATGCGATGCGGTGGAAGAATGAGAGACGACACGCACCCGGATCCGGACCACCATGGAGGTGGATCATGGGCGAGGCACGCGACGTCATGGACCGTCTCACCGAAGCAGTGACCCACGGGGACCTCGACGCGATCGGCGCCCTCTACACCGAGGACGCCGTCGCCCTCACACCCGACGAAGGCGAGATCCGGGGACGCGACGCGATCGTCGAGTACTGGCGCTCGATGACCACGTCGATACCCGAGGCCACGTTCACCTACCGCAATCGCTTCGAGATCGGCGACACCGCCATCGACGAAGGCATCTTCAGCGGCAGGAACACCGGCCCCATCCCCATGCCCGACGGGGAGACCCTGCCGCCGACGGGCAAGACCGTCACCCTCCGCGGGATCGACCTCGCGCAGGTCGCGGACGGCCGCATCCGGAGCTACCGGCTCTACTTCGACCAGTGGGAGTTCCTGGACCAGCTCGGCCTGCTGCCGCAGGACTGAACCGCCGCCGAGCCGGGGCGGGCCGCGCGCTGTCGGTCGCGTGGTCCACAATCGTCGGCATGACCGAGACGAGCGCGGACACCGGCACCACCGACCCCTACCTCTGGCTGGAGGAGGTCGAAGGCGAGCGCGCCCTCGACTGGGTGCGCGAGCGGAACGCCGAGACGCGCGCCGAGCTCGCCGGCGGCGAGGGCTTCGACGCGCTCGTCGCCGAGCTGCGCGAAGTGCTCGACGCCCCCGACCGCATCCCGTACACCCGCCGGCGCGGCGCCCACCTCTACAACTTCTGGCAGGACGCCGAGCACACCCGCGGCGTCTGGCGCCGCACCACCCTGGAGGAGTACCGCACCGACGAGCCCGACTGGGACGTGCTGCTCGACCTCGACGCGCTCGCCGCCGCCGAGGGCGAGGACTGGACCTGGGCCGGCGCCCAGGTGCTCAGGCCCGCCTACCGGCGCGCCCTCGTGAGCCTCGCCCGCGGCGGCGGCGACGCCGTCGTGGTGCGGGAGTACGACCTGGTGGAGCGGGCCTTCGTCGAGGACGGCTTCCGGCTGCCCGAGGCCAAGACCGACATCGGCTGGATCGACGAGGACCACGTCTACGTCGGCACCGACCACGGCCCCGGCTCCATGACCGCCTCGGGCTACCCGCGCACGGTGCGCCGCTGGCGCCGCGGCACCCCGCTCGACCAGGCCGAACTCGTCCACGAGGGAGCCGAGTCCGACCTCGTCGTCTCGGCCTGGCACGACGCGACCGAGGGCTACGAGCGCGACTTCGTCGCCCGCTACCGGGACTTCTGGCACCACGAGACCCACCTCCTCACCGAGAACGGCGAGCTGCGCCGCATCGACGTCCCCGACGACGCCGAGCGCTCCGTGTACCGCGAGTGGCTCCTCGTCACCCCCAAGGCGCCCTGGCTCGGACAGCCCGCGGGCACCCTGCTCGCCTTCCGCTTCGACGCCTTCCTCGCCGGACGGCGCGAGCCCGACGTCCTCTTCACGCCCGACGAGCGCACCGCCCTCGCCGGCCACTCCTGGACCCGCCACCACCTGGTCGTCGAGACCCTCCAGGACGTCGCCACCCGGATCCACGTCCTCACCCCGCCCACCGGCCCGGGCGACTGGAAGCGCGAGGAGCTGGCCGACATCCCGCCGCTGGCCTCGGCCGGCCTCATCGACACCGACCCCGACTCCGGCGACGAATACTTCCTCTCCGTCACCGGCCACCTCATCCCGCCCTCCCTGCACCGCGGCGAGATCGGCGGCCCCGGCGAGCCGATCAAGCAGGCCCCCGCGCGCTTCGACGCGACCGGCCTCGACGCCCGCCAGTACTTCGCGACCTCCGCCGACGGCACCCGCGTCCCCTACACCGTCGTCGGCCGCCACGGAGCACTCCCCGGTCCCACCCTGCTCACCGGCTACGGCGGCTTCGAGGTCTCCCTCACCCCGTCCTACAACGCCGTCCGCGGCCGCGCCTGGCTCGCCCGCGGCGGCACCTACGTGGTCGCCGGCATCCGAGGAGGCGGCGAGTACGGCCCGCGCTGGCACCGCAGCGCCCTCAAGGCCGACCGGCCCCGCGCCTACGAGGACTTCGAGGCCGTGGCCCGCGACCTGGTCGCCCGCGGCATCACCACCCCCGACCGGCTGGGCATCACCGGAGGCAGCAACGGCGGCCTGCTGATGGGCGCGATGCTGGTCCGCAGCCCCGAGCTGTTCGGCGCGATCGTCGGCCACGTCCCGCTGCTCGACATGCTGCGCTTCCACACCCTGCTGGCCGGCGCCAGCTGGATCGCGGAGTACGGCGACCCCGATGACCCGGCCGACCGGCCGCACCTGGCGGCGCTCTCCCCCTACCACCACCTGGAAGCCGGTCCGGCCTACCCGCCCGTGCTGCTCACCACCTCCACCCGCGACGACCGCGTCCACCCCGGGCACGCCCGCAAGGCCGCCGCCCGGCTGCGGGAGCTCGGCCACCGGGTGCTGCTCCACGAGACCCTCGCCGGCGGCCACGCAGGTGCCACCGACCACGAGCAGACCGCGTACAACAGCGCCTTGGAGCACACCTTCCTCTGGCGGACCCTGAGCCCCTGAGCCGCTGAGCCCCTGAGCCGCTGAGCCCCGCCGGGACCGTGGCCTCCGGCGGGCCACGGTCCCGGCGGCTCAGACCAGGGCGCCGTCGCGGGCCACGACCCGGCCCGCCCGCACCACGAGCTCCCGGCGCGGCACGTCGACCACGGCCTGCGGCACGCACTCGCCCTGGGCGCTGTGCGCGCGAAGGAGGCGCAGCTCCCGGAAGACGACGGCGGACGGCGCGGCGGGCGCGGCGGTCCGCGGTGAGGACACGGCGGGTCACCGGGGCTCGTACGGCGAACGAACGGACGCCGCTCGGTATACCAGCCGGTTGGTGTACCACGCACGGGCGCGCGGAGGGGCGAGACGAGACTCAGGCGAGCTGTCCGTCCTCGCGCCGCGCCAGCAGGCAGCACCGCCGGGTCTCGGCCTCGTGCGGATAGGGTCCCCGCACCAGCTCGGCCTCGATGCCGAAACCGGCCGCGCGCAGGGCCTCGGCGACGTCGGGGGGCCGCAGGAAGTGGAAGTCGACGTCCACCTCGTGCCCCCACCACTCGGTCATGTTCCGCACCTCGGCGCCGATGTGGAAGGAGACCAAGAGCCGGCCGCCGGGCCGCAGCGTCCGCCGGATCTCGGCGAGGGCCGGAGCCAGTTCGCCGGGCGCCAGGTGGATCAGCGAGTAGAGGGCGACGGCCGCGTCGAACTCGCCGTCGCGCGCCGGAAGCCGCAGCAGGTCGCCCTCGCGGAACTCGGCCTCGGGGTGCCGCTCGCGGCCGAGGGCCACCATGGCGGGGGACAGGTCCACACCCACCACGCGGGGCGCCTCGGCCCGGCCGGCGATCCAGGCGGCGACATGCCCGGGCCCGCAGCCCAGGTCCGCGACGACCGCGCCCTCGCCCGCCTGCTCCACGAGCGCGCCGATCAGGGCCCGGTCGAGCGGCTTCCCGTCGAGCTCGTCGCCGATCCGCGCGAGGTACTCGCCGGCCACGGCGTCGTAGCTGCGCCGCACCCGCTCGTGGCCCGGCTCCCCGGCCCCCGTCGCACCATTCGCACCCGTCATCTCTCCGGCCCCCTCCGTCGTACGGTCCGCGGTCTTCGTGGTCCTGCCCGCTACTGCATGGGGTGCTGCATCGGCTGCTGCATCGGCCCGCGCGCCGGGGCGATCCCGGCCGGCGGCATCTGGATCACCCGGCTGAGGTCGCGCAGCACCTCTTCGGCGGTCCGGCGCACGTCACCGGGCACGTCCCCCTGCTCGCGTATCAGCTCGGAGTAGATGGGGGCGGTGGTGTCCGCGTGGTTCATCGGGTTCGCTTCCTCGGGGTGCTCGGACGTGCTCGGGCGTGCTGGGGACTCGTACGGGGCGGTGCAGGCGTGGCCGGCCGGCGCCGGGGCCCCGACGGCGGCCACAAGACGGCGAGTCTACGGGGCCCCGGTCGCGCCCCGTGGTAGGGGCTCACCCCTCGGACCGGGCCCCGCGCTCCGGACCACGCGGAGGCCGGCGGTGCCCGGCAGGCCCGCCGGACGCGGGGAACGCCGTGGAAATCGCTGGTCAGCCCCGTCGCGGGCCGGAAGAATGAGGCTCCTTGAAACCGGGAGGGAACCCATGAGCCAGGCGTACCTGACTCTCGACGCGCTGCTGCCGGCGCAGGAGCTCGCGGCGGCCGTCGAAGCCGGGCATGTGACCCGGAAGTCGCACCCCGAGCTGCCGCTGTCGATCTACACGTACACGCGGGTCTGTCAGTACGAAGGCGTCTGGAACGAGGTCACCGTCCGCTGCCGGGGCCTCGTCGCCGACGACACCACCGGCCGGATCGTGGCCCTGCCGCTGCCCAAGTTCTTCAACGTCTCCGAGCACGAGACCGGCCGCCCCTACGCGCCCGCTCTGCCCGAAGAGCCGTTCGAGGTGTACGAGAAGGTCGACGGCAGCCTCGGCGTGGTCTTCCACTACGAGGGCCGGTGGCGGGTCGCCTCCAAGGGCTCCTTCATCAGCACCCAGGCCACGTGGGCGCAGCGCCGCCTCGACTCCGCCGACACCTCGGCGCTGGTCCCCGGCGTGACGTACCTCGCGGAGATCGTCTACCCGCAGAACCGGATCGTCGTCGACTACGGCGACCGCCGCGACCTCGTCCTGCTCGCCGCCTTCGGCCCGGACGGCACCGAACTCGCCCTCGCCGAGGCCGCGGACGCCTGGACGGGCATCGGGTCCGTCGTCACGCTCCACCCGCCGATGCCGCTCGACGCCCTCGTCAAGCTCACGGAGTCGAGCACGCTGCCCGACGGCGCCCCCGCGACCGGCACCGACGCCGAGGGCTTCGTGCTCCGCTTCGCCTCCGGCGTACGCGCCAAGGCGAAGATCGCCGAGTACGTGCGCCTCCACAAGGTGCTCACCGGCGTCACCGAGCGGGACATCTGGCGCGGGCACGGCATCCAGCGCTTCGCCGGCACCTCCGCCAAGCGGCTCGCCCAGGGCCTCGGCCTGTCCATGGCCGAGCTCGGCGGTGTGCGCGCCCAGGGCGGACGGCCGCTGGACGCCCTCCTGGAGCAGGTGCCGGACGAGTTCGACGCCTGGGTGCGGTCCGTCATCGCCCGCCTCGAGGACGCCTTCGCCGAGCGCGAGCGCGCCATCGACGAGGCGTACGCCGCGCTCGCCCCGCTCGCCCACGACCGGGGCGCGTTCGCCCGGGCGGCCAAGCGGCTGCCCGACCCCAGCCTGCGCTCCGCCCTCTTCCTGCGCCTCGACGGGCGCTCCACCGAGCTGTTCACCTGGCGGTCGCTGCGCCCCGAGACCGCCGACCCCTTCACCACCGACGAGGAGAACTGACCGTGCCCGTGGTCCACGTCATGACCGGACTGCCCGCCTCGGGCAAGACGACCGCCGCCCGCGAACTCCAGGAGCGGTCCGAGGGCCGGATGCGCCGGGTCAACCTCGACGACCTGCGTACCATGCTCGACCTGCCGGGCGGCGACGGCCGCTCGCCCGCCCACGAGCAGACCGTCCTCGGCATCCAGGACGCGGCCGTCCGCGCCGCCGTCGACGACGGCTTCGACGTGGTCGTCGACAACACCCACCTCACCCCGCACATCCCCAAGCGCCTCAAGGCCGCCGTCGCGGGCCGCGAAGCAACCTTCGTCGTGCACGACTTCACCCACGTGCCCGTCGAGGAGTGCGTCCGCCGCGACGCCGCCCGCCGGCGGCCCGTCGGCGAGGAGATCATCCGGATCCTCGCCGACAAGCACACCAAGGCCACCCGCGGCGGCTGGCGGCTCACCGACGACTGGCTCAACGACCGGCCCGCCGTCACCCCGTACGTCGCCGACCCCGCGCTGCCCTCCGCCGTGATGTGCGACATCGACGGCACCCTCGCGCTGCGCGGCGACCGCGGCCCGTACGACTTCAGCCGCTGCGACCTCGACCTGCTCAACGTCTCGGTCCGCGAGGCCCTGCGCGCCTTCCAGCGCGCCCACCAGGACCGGATCGTGCTGCTGTCCGGCCGCAGCGAGGACCACAGGGCGCTCACCGAGGCCTGGCTCGAGCGGTACGAAGTGCCCTACGACGAGCTGTGGATGCGCGCCTCCGACGACGGCCGCTCCGACGACCTCGTCAAGGCCGAGCTCTTCGACGCGCACGTCCGCGACCGCTACGCGGTCCGCGTCTCGCTGGACGACCGGGACCGGGTGGTCGCGGTGTGGCGCCGGATGGGACTGCCCACCTGGCAGGTCAACTACGGCAACTTCTGACCGGCAGGAGACCGGCAGGAGGCCGGCAGGGGGCCGGCAGGAGGCAGGAAGGAGACCGGCAGGAGGCCGGAAGGAGAAGGGGACGAAGGCCGCCGCCGGCCTCCGCCCCGAGACCTAGACGGCTCGCGCCCGGGGTCGGATGCCGCGCCCGGTCGTGCCGTCCTAGGGTGGCAGGTGGCCCTCACGGCTCGCGACCGCAACGACCGAGGAGATGTACCCGCGCATGATCCGCCGCACCGACGAGGTCGAAGACCTCATGCACCGCTTCCCGCACGTCCCCCGGGAGGCGGTGATCAAGGAAGATCTGCTGCGCGGCGGCATCGCCTTCGACGACTCGGCCCTCACCGACAGCGCCAACGAGGCGTCCGGCGAGGTCAAGCCCAAGTCGTACTTCATCTTCTCGTTCGACCACCGCACCCTGCCGGAGCTCGGCGAGGCCGCGCTGCGCCGCCCGCCGGAGGAGATCGTGCTCACCGGCGGCCCCTACGAGCTGCGCCGCACCGTCGTCTCCGTCCGCGTCAACCCGTCGTCGCCGTACCGCGTCGCCGCGGGCGAGGACGGCATGCTCGGGCTCTACCTCGACGGGCGCCGCATCTCGGACGTCGGCCTGCCTCCCATGCCGGAGTACTACCGGCACACCCTCTCCAGCGGGAAGTCCGTGATGGAGGTGGCGCCCACCATCCAGTGGGGCTACCTGATCTACCTCACGGTCTTCCGCGTCTGCCAGTACTTCGGCGCCAAGGAGGAGTGCCAGTACTGCGACATCAACCACAACTGGCGCCAGCACAAGGCCGCCGGACGTCCCTACACCGGCGTCAAGGACGTGGAGGAGGTCCTGGAGGCGCTGGCGATCATCGACAAGTACGACACGACCGGCGCCTCGACCGCGTACACCCTCACCGGCGGCGCGGTCACCTCGCAGGTCGGCGGCAAGGACGAGGCGGACTTCTACGGCCAGTACGCGCAGGCCATCGAGGACCGCTTCCCCGGGCGCTGGATCGGCAAGGTCGTCGCCCAGGCCCTGCCCAAGGCCGACGTCCAGCGCTTCAAGGACTACGGCATCCAGATCTACCACCCCAACTACGAGGTGTGGGACCGCCGGCTGTTCGAGCTGTACTGCCCCGGCAAGGAGCGCTACGTGGGCCGCGACGAGTGGCACCGCCGGATCCTGGACTCGGCCGAGGTCTTCGGCCCGCGCAACGTCATCCCCAACTTCGTGGCCGGCGTGGAGATGGCCGAGCCCTTCGGCTTCACGACGGTCGGCGAGGCGATCGACTCCACCACGGAGGGCCTGGAGTACTTCATGTCGCGCGGCATCACGCCCCGCTTCACCACCTGGTGCCCGGAGCCCACCACCCCGCTCGGCAAGGCCAACCCCGAGGGCGCGCCGCTGGAGTACCACATCCGGCTGCTGGAGGCCTACCGCGCGACCATGGAGGCCCACGGCCTCAGCTCGCCCCCCGGCTACGGCCCGGCGGGCCCCGGCAATGCGGTCTTCTCCGTCAGCTCCTTCATGGACAGCCTCCCGGCCGCCGACTGACGTCCACCCCGCAGGGGCGGTGGGGCCGGACCCTCTCCGGCCCCACCCCCTCGCCGCCTCTTGCGGAAAGTCCTTGCAGGATCTTGCAGGCGCGCGTCGGCCGCTGTTTGACTGCGCGCATGAGCAGCGACATCGACGTCCTCGTCCTCGGCGGGGCCGGGGTCGACACCATCGTGTACGTCCCCGAACTGCCCCTGCCCTTCGCCGACAGCCATATGATCCGGCCCGGGATCGAGACCCGCGCCGGGCAGACCGGCGACTTCGTCTCCCTCGGGCTGCACCGGCTGGGACTGCGGACCCACCACCTGGACCTGGTCGGGGCCGACCCCGAGGGCGACCTCGTGCGCAGGTTCCACCACGAGCAGGGCATCCCGTTCACCGAGGTGCCGCACCCCGCGGGGACCAAGCGGGCCGTCAACCTCGTGGGCCCCGACGGACGCAGGCTCTCGCTGTACGACGCCACCCGCGGCCACGACGACGACCGGCTGCCGGAGGAGACCGTCAAGGCGCTCGCCGCGCGCAGCGGCCACGCCCATGTCTCGCTGACCCAGCCCTGCGCCCACGCCCTGCCCGCGCTGCGCGAGGCCGGCGTGACGCTCTCGACGGACCTGCACGACTGGGACGGCACCGCGGCGTACCACGAGGCGTTCGCGTACGAGGCCGACGTCGTCTTCCTCTCCACCGTGGCCCTGGACGACCCCGAGCGCACGATGCGCGGCATCGCCGCACGCGGGCGGGCCTCCGTCGTCGTCGCCACCGCGGGCGCCGCCGGCGCCTACCTCCTGACCGGGGCCGATGACGAACTCGTCCATGTGCCCGCCGTCACCCCGCCCGCCCCCGTCGTCGACAGCAACGGCGCGGGCGACGCCTTCGCGGCGGGCTTCCTGGCCGCCTGGCTCTCCGGGGCGCCCGTACGGGAGTGCGCGCTGCACGGCTCGGTGGCCGGCGCCTACGCCTGCACCGTGCCCGCGACCCGTGCCGACGCCATCGGGCGCGACGCACTGCGGGCGGAGGTGGCACGGCTGCGCGCGACCGCCCCCGATGGTCACTGAACCGTCGGGGGACATGTCAGGATCGAAGGATGACAGACAAGATCATCGCGGCGTGCGACGGCGCGTCCAAGGGCAATCCCGGACCCGCGGCCTGGGCCTGGGTCATCGGCAACGGGGACGGTGGGGTCGCCCACTGGGAGGCCGGACCGCTCGGCACCGCGACCAACAACGTGGCCGAACTCACCGCGCTGCTCAGGCTCCTGGAGCACATGGACCCGGCCGTGCCCGCGGAGGTGCGGATGGACTCGCAGTACGCGATGAAGGCCGTCACCACCTGGCTGCCGGGCTGGCGCCGCAAGGGCTGGAAGACCTCCGCCGGCACCCCGGTCGCCAACAAGGACCTCGTGGTGCGGATCGACGAGCTGCTCGCCGACCGACGCGTGGAGTTCGTGTACACCCCCGCCCACCAGGTCGACGGCGACCCGCTCAACGACGCCGCCGACCGCGCCGCCAGCCACACCGCACGCACCCAGGAGCCGGCCGGATCCGCCGCCGGCTCCCCCCTGCCGCCCCCGGAGCCGGGCTCCGCCCGCCCGGCCGCGAAGCGTGCCCCCAAGGCAGCCGGTGGTGCCGCCCGCGGGCCCCGGAAGGCGGGCTCCTCCGGCAGCCCCACGCTCAAGGCCCGGTTCCCCGGGCGGTGCCGCTGCGGCAAGCCGTACGGCAAGGGCGAGACGATCACCAAGAACCCCGACGGATGGGGGCATCCGACCTGCGCGGAAGCCGTTTCCTAGCGGGGGTCGGAGGCCTGTTTGGGCCGTGTGAGGGATCGGGGTGAACCGGACATTCACCCAGCTGTGCGCTCGGGTTCGTGTGGGGTTCTGTTCACGAGGCGCTCGGGGCTGCATACTGTCCTCCTCGCACCGGTGACGAACCGTTTCACTGTCCGTTTTGCCCATCCGGCGAAGTGGTCGGCATCCGGCGCGAACCTCACCCCGTCATTCCCGCCGTGATCCGGCGTGGGATGTCCCCTGCCCGTGAAAGACCCGAGGTTCCGTGCCAGTACCTGTAGTCCTTGCCGGGCGCACCGTGCGCCTGGAGCCGCTGGCCATGCGCCACGCCGAGGGCATCGCCTGGGCGGGCGCACTGGATCGTGCGGCCTATGCCTACACCGCCGTGCCCCACGGCCTTGACGCCTCCTGCGACTACATCGCCCGTGCCCTAGCCGATCAGGCGGCGGGCAGGGCGTTGCCCTTCGCCCTGGTCAATCCCCGCAACGGCCGGGTTCTCGGATCCACCAGGTTCCTCGAACTCGACTACTGGCGCGGGCCCCTCGTGTGGCCGCCGACCACCGGCACGCCCCACGGCGACCCGCTGACGGCCGTGCCCGACGCGGTGGAGATCGGCAACACCTGGATCTCCACCGAGGCGCGCGGCACCGGCGTCAACACCGAGGCCAAGTACCTCATGCTCAGGCACGCGTTCGAGACCTGGGGCGTGCGCCGGATCTCGATGCGCGCCGACGCCCGCAACAGCCGCTCCCGGGCCGCGATCGAACGCCTGGGCGCGACCTGCGAGGGGGTGCGCCGGGCCCACTCCCGCGGCCTGGACGGGGTGGTCCGCGACACCGCGTTCTACTCCATCCTCGACGAGGAGTGGTCGGCCGTACGGGGCATCATCGAGCTCCGGCTACCGGGGCTGCGCCCGCAGGGCGTCCTCGGGCACTCCTTCCCGGGCGAGACGCGGGAACACGGCGGCGCGGGCGAGCTGCTGCCGGCGTAGCGCAGGCGCGATCCGGAGCCCCGAGCCCCGGAGCCCCGAGCTCCGGAACTCGGTCCGGAGCCGTGAGCCCGGCGCCTGGGGGCCCCGGAGTTCGAAGCCCTGCGTCCGGTGCCGGGCGCCGGTGACCGCCGAGGCCGGCTTCCGGGGGTCCGGGAGCACCGGAGTCCGAAGCCCTGCGTCCGGTGCCTCGCGCCGGTGACCGCCGAGGCCGGCGCCCGGCGCCGGTCCCCCCGAGGCCGGCTCCCGGCATCGGTGCCCCCGAGTCCGGCGCCCGGCGCCCGGGTGCCTCGCGGTGACGTGCGCGAGCGGGGCGTCGGGGTCACACCGGCAGTCGCCCCGGCCGCTCCGTGCGGGGCGGCGGAGGGCCGGCGGGACCCGTGGGGCCGCCGGGCTCCGGCCCGTTCTGCGGCGGGACGGAGGGCTCCGGGCGCAGTACGTCGTCGAGGGCGGCCAGCCGGATCAGTCGCAGGAGCGTCGGCTGCTCGCACACGAGCCGCCAGGCCGCGCCCCGCTCCCGTACGCGCTGCGCGCACCGCACCAGGAGTCCGAGCCCGGACGCGTCGCAGAAGCCGAGATGGCGCAGGTCGACCGTGAGCGCGAGCGCCTCGCGGGTGAGGACGTCCAGCTCGGGCCGGACGCGCTGCACCAGGACCAGGTCGAGCTCGCCGTAGAGCTCGACGGTGGTCAGGCCCTCGCCCGCCCGGACGGCGATGTCCGGTTCGCGGCGTCGGATCAGATGCATGGACACGCTCCAGTGGATCGGCCCCCGTGAGACGAGGGTCGCGGCCCTAGCTGAGGCAGACACGTTTCTCCACATCCGCCATCACCCGAAGAGGTGAATCCGGATCATTTCGGCCCGCCGGTGCTCCGTCGGCGGGCGCGCCGGTCAGGCGGACTCCGCCTCCGCGGGTGGCACGACGGCGACCGGGCAGGCCGCGTGGTGCAGGACGGCGTGCGCGACGGACCCGACGAGAAGCGTCTCGACCCGGTGCTTGCGGTGCCGGCCCACCACCAGGAGCCCGGCTTCCTCGGAGTCCTCCACCAGCCGGGCCGCCGCGTCCACGGGGGTGACGGCGGGGATGACCTCGACCTGCGGATGGCGCTCGGCGAAGGGGCGCAGCCGCTCCTCCTGGCGGCGGGTGGTCGTGTCCACGAGCTCCGGGGTCTCGTCCGGCAGGGGCGGTGGCACCTGGAGTGCGGGCGCCGGAGCGCCGATGAGCAGGGCGGGGGAGGGCGGCACCGGATAGGCCGTCACGACCTCCAGCGGCACCCCGCGCCGCTCGGCCGCCTCGAAGGCGAACGCGAGGACCTCGTCCGGGGTTTCGTCGGGGTGCAGTCCGAGCAGCACGCGCCCCGCCTCGGCTCCGCCCTCCAGCGACGCGGCCCGTGCCTCGTGCGGCACGACCACGACCGGGCAGGGCGCCGACGCGGCCAGGGTGCGGCCGGTGGACCCGAGGAGCAGGCTCGCGAAGCCGCCGCGTCCCCGGGAGCCGACCACGAGGAGCCGGGCGTCACGCGCCGCGGCGGTCAGCGCGTCCACCACCGAGCCGTCGAGCGAGGCGTAGCGCACGTCGAGTCCCTCGGCCCTCATCCCGACGTGCGCCGCGAGCGCGTCCACGACGGTGTCGGGGATGTCCGGGGCCTTGCCCAGGGAGGCGATGCGGGCGCTGCCGAGCTGGAGCGCCTCCGGGCGGACGTGGGCGACGGTCAGCGGCGCCTCCAGGCTGTGGGCGGTCGCCAGCGCCCAGTCCAGTGCGCGCAGGCTGTGCTCGGAACCGTCCACACCCACCACAACAGCTGTCTTCTCACTCATACTTCGCACTCATATCGGGATCATTCACCGGCTTTCGGGTGCCACGCCGGAAGCGCCTTGCGTGTTCTTAATGAAAATGATTATCGTCTCGATTGTTCGCGCACACTCCATGCAGCCCAAGGGGGGCTTTCTCTTGCGTACCTCCACGCGTCCTTCCACGCGCACCCTCACGCGTTCCCTGACCGTCGCCGGCGCCGTCGCCGCGGCCCTGTCGCTCGGCGGGCTCACCGCGGCCCACGCCGCCGGAACCACCCTGTCCCAGGGGCACGTCGACGCCCTCGACGTCGAGTACGACGGCACCGCGCTCCAGCTCCACGTCCACGACCACTCCGCGGCCCCGGCCGTCGAGTACGCCCCCGCCGACGTCGTGCTGCGGGCCCTGCCCGCCTCCGCGTACACGGTCCCCAGCGGCACCTGCTACAGCCACCTCGGGACCGCCGGCTCGACGGTCTACCGGCTCCCGCAGGTCGAGGCCGCCGGACTGCTCTGGCCCGGAATCTCCGGCGAGCACCTCGCCGCGGGCGTGTTCCAGGGCGACAAGGTCAAGGTCAAGCTCGCCTCGGTGAGCGGCCCGGGCAAGATCACCGTCTACAAGAACGGGCTCTGCCCGAAGAGCAACCGCTCCTACGACAGCGGCGACGCCACGTTCGCCAACACGCGGGACGTCGCCGCCGGCGAGCACGACCACGCCAACTGGGCCTTCACGAAGGCCGGTACGTACACCGCCACGTTCCAGGTGAGCGGCACGCTCGCGAACGGCACCCAGGTCGGTCCCGCCTCGGCCACCTACACCTTCCAGGTCGGCTGACCCGGGACCCGTACCGCCTCCCGTACCACCTCCGCCACCACCGCAGAGGTGCCCTGAGTCCCGCGCCGGGGGCGGCCCCGCCCGCCGCTCCCGCCCGCCCCCGGCGCGGTCCCGGCCGCCTCGCCCGCCCGTACCCGCTCGCCGCCCACCGCCCGAAGGAGCCGCCCCGCCATGCGGGCCCCACTCGCCCCACGCCCCGCCAGGACCGCCGCTTCGGCCGCCGTCCTGGCGGCCGCCACCCTCGTCCCGCTCGCCGCACCCCCGCACGCGCTCGCCGCCGACGCACCGGCCGTCGAGGCACCCGCGGGCGAGCGGGCCGTCCTCCACGCCGGCCACCTCGACCTCGCGGCCCGGCTGCGGAACGGCCGCCTCGACTTCATGATCAAGGACGGCACCGTCGCCGGCCGGACCGTCTGGCGTCAACCCGCCGACGTGATCCTGCACTTCGACCCGCGCCACGAGATCGTCATCCCCCCGCGCGAGGAGGTCCCGCAGTTCGAGGGCTTCGGCGAGCCGGGCGAAAGCCTCTGGGTCGACAAGGACTTCGCCTCCGAGGAAGGGCTCCTGTGGCCCGGCTGGAGCACGATGGACATCCTCCCGGCCGAGCTCGGCGGGAACGTGAAGGTGACCTTCCCGAAGATCGAGGGGCCCGGGCGTCTCGTCCTCGGGCAGTGGGCCGACGACCCCGAACTCGGCGTCCGCATCGGCGTCACCGTGGACGGAGCCAAGCACCCCGACCCGGGCGGCGTCGAGTTGCGGCCCTTCAGCCACTCCCACCCGCTGTGGATCCTCGACGCCGAGGGCGTCTACCGCGTGACCCTGGAGATGAGCGCCACCCTGCCCTCGGGCGCGCGCGTCTCCGACCGCGAAACGCTCGCCGTGGCCGTCGGGCACGTCGACGCGTCCACGGTGGTCCCGGGCGACGGGACCCCGGGGACGCCGACGCCCACCGGCTCCGCCTCCCCGACGAGCACGACCAGGCCGACCCCCTCGCCCCCATCGCCTTCCCCCACCGCTCCTCCGGCTCCTCCGGCCACGCCCACCTCCACCTCCACCTCCGGTGCCAGCGCCAGTGCCGGTTCCGCCCCCTCTTCCGTGCCCGGCGGAACCTCCGCCGCGGCGCCCACCGGAACGCCCTCCCCGACCCCTTCCGCCTCCGCCCCGTCCGGTGGCGGCGGACGGCTCGCCGCCACCGGCGCGGGCCTCGCGCTGCCCGCCGGGCTCGCGGGCGCCGCACTGCTCGCCGGCGGGGTCGCGCTCCTCCTCGTACGCCGGAAGAAGGCCACGGGATGAGCCGGACCGCACGCCGCGTGCGTACGGCGGGGGCGGCCGCGGGACTCGCCGGACTGCTGCTCGCCGCCGTCGGCACCGGATGCTCGGCCCCCGCGGGCGGACGCTCGGGCGACGCCGCTCTCCACGTCTCCACGACCACCGCCGTCATCGCCGACCTCGTCCGCAACGTCGGCGGCGACCGCGTCGACGTCACCTCCGTCGTCCCGCCGCACGGCGACCCCCACTCGTACGAGCCGAGCCCCGGCGACGCCGCCCGCGTCGCCCGCTCCGACCTCGTCTTCAGCAACGGACTGCTCCTCGAAGAGCCCGGCATCCTGAAGATGATCCACACCAACGCTCCCGAGGGCACGCCCAAGGTCGCCCTCGGCGAGAAGCTCGAACCGTACGGCGGATCGGTCATCGAGCTGAAGGAGGACCTCGGGCTCGACGTGCTCTGGCTCGGCTGGGCCGTGGAGGGCGAGGTGGCGGGCGACGGCAGTCAGGTGCGGACGACCGTGACCGGCCTGGAGGGCCCCGGAGACCTGCGCGTCTATCTCACCGACACCCTCGGCACCCCGACCGTCACCGTCGACTCCGCCGACGGCTTCGACGCCCGCGACTCCTTTGCTCTGCCGCCCGAGGCCCACACCCACGTCAACTGGGCGTTCAGCGCCCCCGGTACGTACCGGCTCACCGTGACCGGACGCACCGAGGCGCTCGACGGGACCGGTGCGCCGATCGGCGGCGGCACCGTCACCTTCGCCGTGGGCGCGGCGGCGGCCGAGGGCGCGGGCGGGCGGACCCTGCTCGACGGGGGACACGCCGACATCGCCCTCGACGCGCGGACCCGGACCGTCCGGGTGCGCGCCGACGACCCCGCGACCGGGCGGCGCACCCACCACCCGCTCGACTCCGTCGTCCTGTCCGTGCCCGACCGGGCGAGGGAGACGGTGCCCGCCGAAGGCGCCTACCGCTTCCTCGGCTCCCCGGGGGCACCGCTCTGGCTCCTCCCGCAGGCCGTCGTCGGCAAGCACGTCCACGGCGACCTCGACCCGCACACCTGGCAGGACGTGGGCAACGCCGAGGCGTACGTACGCCGGATCCAGGCCGAACTCACCGCGGCGGACCCGGCCGGCCGCGCCGCCTACGAGCGCAACGCGGCCGCCTACCTGGGGCGCCTCGGCCGCCTCGACGAGGAGGTCGCCCGTACCCTCGGCGGCATTCCCGCCGCGCGGCGGCGACTCGTCACGACCCACGACGCCTTCGGCTATCTCGCGCACGCCTACGGAATGGAGGTCGCCGGGTTCGTCGTGCCCGTGCCCAGCCGCGAGCCCAGCGCCGCCGAGGTCAGAAGGCTGCGCGCCACGATCCGCGAGCAGCGCATCCCGGCCGTGTTCCTCGAACCGAACCTCGCCGCCCGCGCCGACGTCCTGCGCCGGGTCGCCGAGGACGAGGGCATCGGCATCTGCACCGTCTACGGCGACTCCTTCGACGACAAGGTCCACGACTACGTCGCGATGATGCGCCACAACGCGAACGAACTGGCCCGCTGCCTGGGCCGGAAGGGGAGTGGAGCCCGATGAGGCCCGTCCACCACGGCACGACGACCGCCCTCGCCGCCGCGAGCGCCCTGGCCCTCGCGGGCACCGCGGCGGCCATCCCGCCGGCGAGCGCCTCCGCTACGGTGCCGCCCGCCGCGAGTCCCGCCGCGAGTCCCGCCGCGAGTCCCGCCGCGGGTCCCGCCGCGGGTCCCGCCGCGATCCCCGTCCTGGCGCCCGTGACCGTCACCGGGAACGCCCTAAACCTCGGCCCGGACGTCACCCTGGACCTCGACGACAGTCACCGCGTCACCGGACCCGACGGCGTCACGCGCTGGGAGACCGATGCCGCCTGGGACACGACCGGTGTCGGAACCGGTGCCCCCGTCCACTGGGCGCTGACCGCGGTAGAGGGCCCGGGGGCCGTCCGGGTCCTGGAGGTGCCCGCCGGGGCAGCGGAGTCCCTCGTACGGTTCGACAGCGGCGACGGGCTGCCCGACGGGCGCGAGCTGCCCGCCGGCAGCAGGGGCGCCACCCGCTGGGAGTTCGACGCGCCCGGCACCTACCGGCTGACGTTCGCCGCACGCGGCGCGGTGGACGGGAGCCCCGCCACCGCGGAGGTCCACCACACCGTGGTCGTCGGCGGGGAGCCGGAGACGGGACCGGAGACGGGACCGGGGCCTGGGCCGGAGACGGGGCCGGAGCTGCCGGATGCGGTCGCCGCCCCACCCGCTCCCGCTCCCACCGCGCGCCCCGCCCAGGGGCGCCGTACGGCGCGCGCCCTCGCGGCCGACGAGCCCGTGGAGACGTCGCGGAAGGTGCTCGACGAGGGTCATGTCGACATCGCCGCCCGGCTCGTCGGGGGCAGGCTGCAGATCCACGTCAAGGACGGCACCGTCCCCGGGAAGAGCGTCTGGCGCGAGCCCTCCTCCGTCGTGCTCCGGGTCAAGCCGCAGGCCAGGAAGACGATCCCGGCCCACAAGGACTTCGCGTTCCTCGGCCGGGCGGGCGGGCCCGTCTGGCTGCTCGACCAGGTCCAGCAACCGGGCCTGCTGTGGCCCGGCTGGTCCACGGACAACGTGCCCGCGGGGGCCCTGCGCGGGGACGTGGAGTTCAAGCTGGTGAAGGCGGAAGGCCCCGGTGGCTTCGCGCTCTACAACTACGACGGCCTGTCGGGCGCGACCGTCCGCTTCAACAGCGCGGACGGCGTCCCGGACGCGTTCGGAGTGCCGCAGAACACCCATGCGCACGGTGGCTGGGCGTTCGGGAAGGAGGGTGCCTACCGGCTGACGGTGACGATGTCCGGGACCCGCGCGGACGGGGCCCGGGTCAGCGACACGGAGACGCTGGCGTTCGCGGTGGGGGAGACGTCGGGAGGTACGCCCGGCGCCACCGGCGGCGCCACAGGAAGCGCCACGGACGGCACCTCGACGGGCGGGACCGCGAGCGGCGGACGGGCGGACGCGGGGCCTTCGGCCGGTGCGCCGGCGCCGACGAGCACGACCGGGACGCCCACGTCCGGCAGTGACCCGGCCTCGCGAGGCGCCATGGCCTCCACGGGCGCCGGCACCCCGCTGCTCCTCGGCGGTGCGGCGGTGGCCCTCGCAGCCGCCGGTGCGGCGGCCGTCCGGGTCGCCCGGAGGCGCTCGGCATGACCAGCGACTCCACCGCGGCCCCCGTGCCGGTCCCCACCCCCACGGGGCCTCTCCTGCGCGCGTCCTCCCTGTCCGTCGTCCTCGGCGGCCGGCAGGCGGTCCAGGACGCCTCGCTCACCGTCGCGCCCGGCGAACTCGTGGGTCTGCTCGGGCCGAACGGCGCGGGCAAGACCACCCTCCTGCGCGCCGTGCTGGGTCTCACCGGCACCGCCGCGACCACCGGCTCCGTCGAGACGGTTGGCCCCGTCGGCTATGTGCCCCAACGGCACGAGTTCGCCTGGGACTTCCCCGTCGACGTCGCCGGAGCGGTCCTCAGCGGGCGCACCCGCACCGTCGGCTGGCTGCGTCGCCCGCGCGCCCAGGACCGGGCGGCGGCGGAGGAGGCGATGGAGCGGGCCGGGCTGACGGCCCTGCGTCGCCGGCCGGTCGGCGAGCTCTCCGGCGGGCAGCGCCAGCGGGTGCTGGTGGCCCGCGCCCTCGCGGCCGAGCCGCGACTGCTGCTCCTGGACGAGCCGTTCACCGGGGTGGACGTCCCCACGCAGGACCTGCTGGGCGAGCTGTTCGGGCGGCTCGCGGCCGAGGGGCGGGGCCTGCTGATGACGACCCACGACCTCGCGGCGGCGGCCCGCAGCTGCTCGCGGGTCGTCCTGCTCAACCGTACGGTCGTCGCCGAAGGCGGCCCGGAGCTGCTCGCGGACGCCGAGCGGATGCTGCGCGCCTTCGGCCTGGAGGTGGCGGCATGAGCGAGCTCCTGGCCCTGCTCGCCGAACCCTGGCAACTGCCGTTCATGCGGCGTGCGTTCGCGGTCGCCGCGATCGTCGGGCTGGTCTGCGGAGTCGTCGGCGTCCACGTCGTCCTGCGCGGCATGGCGTTCATCGGCGACGCCGTCGCGCACTCGGCGTTCCCCGGCGTCGCCCTCGCGTACGCCTTCGAGGGCAACCTGCTGCTCGGCGGTGCCGCGGCCGGTGTCACCACGGCGGTCCTGATCGCGTTCGTGTCGCAGAACCGGCGGCTGAAGGAGGACACCGTCATCGGGGTCTTCTTCGCCTTCGCCTTCGGCCTCGGCATCGTTCTGGTCTCCACCCGGGACAGCTGGACCACCGACCTGTCCTCGTTCCTCTTCGGACAGGTCCTGGCCGTCGACGGCGCCGACATCCGGCGGGTCGCCTGCGTCGGCGCGGTCCTCGTCGCCGTCCTGCTGGCCCTGCGCAAGGAGCTCATGGCCGTCGCCCTCGACCGGGAGACGGCCAGGGCGGCCGGACTGCCGGTCCTGCCGCTCGACCTCACGCTGTACGTGGTCGTGACCGCGACGATCGTGATGTCGCTGGAGGCCGTCGGCAACATCCTGGTGCTGGCCCTGCTCATCACGCCCGCGGCCACCGCGCGGCTGCTGACCGAGCGGCTGTGGGCGATGACCCTGCTGGCCTCGCTGCTCGGCTGCGCGGGCAGTGTGGCCGGTCTGTACGTCAGTTACGCGTACGACCTCGCGGCCGGCGGCTCGGTCGTGGTCGTGCTGACCGCACTGTTCGTGCTGACCTGGCTGCTCGCCCCGCGCCACGGCCTGGCCACGGGGCTCCGCTTCCGCCGATCCCTCCGCCGCCCCCTGCGCACCCCGGCGACCGGAACGGCAGGAGCCGGAGCGGCCGCAGGAGTGGCGGGCGGAGGCGGAACGGGCGGAGGCGGAGCGGGCGGAGGCGCGGCGGCGTGAGGGCGCTCAGCGCAGCAGCCGGCGGCGGCCCCGCGCCGCCGCGACCAGCTCGTGGACCGTGCCCAGCTTGATCCGAGGGCGTCCGGACGCCCCGCCCAGGGCGAGTTCGGCCCGCTCGATGGCGGCGAGTCCCCGCGCGTCGACGACCGTCCCGGTCCGGCTGCGGGCCAGCCGGTCGAAGGCGCGGGCGCTGCCGGTGGGCGCGGGCAGGGCGCCGTCGACGGCGTCGGCGAGGAGGGTGCCCACGGTCTCCGCCGCGCAGGTGCGGTTGGCGCCGATGCCGCCCGAGGGGCCGCGCTTGATCCAGCCGACGACGTACGTGCCGGGGCGCCCCGCCACCCGTCCGTTCTCGTGCGGCACGGTGCCCGTCGCCTCGTCGAAGGGGAGCCCGGCCACCGGCATGCCCCGGTAGCCGACGGCGCGCAGCACCGTGCCGGCGGGGATGTCGGTGCTGGTCGCAGGACCCGTCACCCGCACCGCGCCGGCCAGGATCTCCTCGGGTGCGGAGTGGAAGCGGAAGACGATCCGGCGCTCCGGGCCCGGAGGCGCCGCCCAGTCCACGCGCTCGCGGAGCGCGTCGCGCAGCAGGCCCGCCTTCTCGTGCGGTGCGGCGGATTCGACGGCGGCCCAGGCCCGCGGGTCGTGGGCGTCGACGACGAGCCTGACCCCGGGGAGCTTGCCGAGGGCGAGCAGTTCGGGCGCCGTGCAGGAGGCGTCCTCGGGGCCGCGCCGGGCGAGCAGCACGACCTCCCTTACGGAGGAGGCGCGCAGGGCGGCCAGCGCGTGCTCGGCGATGTCGGTGCCCGCGAGGGTCTCGGGGTCGGTCACGAGGATGCGGGCGACGTCGAGCGCGACGTTGCCGGAACCCACCACCACGACGCGCTCGGTGCCCGAGAGGTCGATCGCGTCCGGGGCGACCTCCGGGTGGGCGTTGTACCAGGCGACGAACGTGCTCGCCGAGAGGCTGCCCGGAAGGTCCTCGCCGGGTATGCCGAGCCGCCGGTCGCTCGCCGCGCCCACCGCGTAGACGACGGCGTCGTGGTGCGCGGCCAGTTCCTCCGCCGACACGTCCGTACCGATGTCCACGCCGAGGTACATGCGTACCCGCGGGTGGGTGTGGAACCGGGCGAAGGTGTCGCCGATCCGCTTGGTCGCGGGGTGGTCGGGCGCGACTCCGTACCGGACGAGACCGCCCGCCACCGGCAGCCGGTCGACCAGGGTCACCTCCGCGTTGGTGTGCAGGAGCAGGTCCTCGGCGGCGTACATCCCCGCGGGCCCGGTGCCGACGACGGCGACCCGGAGGGGCGCGAAGTCGGACGGCAGGCTGCGCGGGAACGACGGCTGCCCCCAGGCGTGGAAGGTGGGTCCCCCGGTGGGCGCGGTGCGCGGAGCGCGCTGCTCGAAGTAGGCGGCGTTGACGGCGGCGTACTCCTGCTGACCGGGGGCCAGGGCGTCCGCCGGGAAGATCGCGTCGACGGGGCAGGCGTCGGCGCACGCCCCGCAGTCGATGCACGACCGGGGATCGATGTACAGCATCTCCGTGCGGCCGAAGTCCGGCTCGTCGGGCGTGGGATGGATGCAGTTGACCGGGCAGACGGCGATGCAGGTGGCGTCGTTGCAGCAGGTCTGGGTGATGGCGTACGTCATGTCGTCGTCGGCTCGTCCGCTCGTCGGCTGGGGCAGGTCAGATGAGGTGGGCGCGCTTGTAGAAGGCGAGTGCGGGGCGGGTGAGCAGACGGCACGAGGCCAGGAACTCCATCAGACCCGAACAGCTCGACCGCATCAGCGACTTGTGGTGCTCGTTGGCACGGGCCTCGGCGAGGGCCCGCTCGGTGTCGAGCCCGGCGTTCGCGTACACCTCGCGGTTGACCATGCTCGTGACGATGAAGTACGACGCGATGGAGACGACCAGCGCCTGGACGTGGCGGCGCAGCGGCCCGGCGTTCCGCAGTCGCGCGCGGGTCTCCTCGCGGGCGAACTTCATGTGCCGCGACTCCTCGACGACATGGATGTTGTTGATCGTCCGCACGAAGGGGGCGACCCGCTCGTCGCGCATCCAGTCGCGCTGCATGACGTCGAGTACCTCCTCGGCGACCAGGATCGAGGCATAGGCGGCCTCGCCGACCGCGAGGGTCTTGAACGCCCGGCCGAGTTCCAGGACGAAGCGGGCCGGCCGGTAGGCGGGGGCACCGAGCTTGGCCGCGCCGCGGCCGAACATGATCGAGTGCCGGCACTCGTCGGCGATCTCCGTCAGCGCCCACTGGAACCGGGGGTCGGTCGGGTCCTTGGCGTACATGTCCCGCAGCACCATCTGCTGCAGGATCATCTCGAACCAGATGCCCGTGCTGGCCACCGAGGCCGACTCCTGCCGGGTGAGCTCCCGGCGCTGGGCCTCCGTCAGCTCCTGCCAGTAGCGGGTGCCGTAGAGGGTGCTCCACTCGGGGCTCATCCCGTGGAAGTCCTCGTCGAGCGGGGTGTCCCAGTCCACTTCGGTGGCGGGGTCGTAGGACAGCTTCGCCGAGGACTCGAGCAGCCGCCGGGCCGCTTCGCGCTCGGCGGGGGACTCGGAGGGCACGGCCTGGTCCGCCGGCCGGACAGTGCTGCTCGCCATGGTGCTGCTCCTTCGTGACCTCGGGGGAGGGGGCGGGAACGCGCGCTTATTAGACGTCTCGTCTAGCAAGCTATTAGACGGAAGGTATAGCAAGAGCGTCCGCCCGCCTACCCATCGGTACGAAATTCCCTCGGGAGGGGGCCGGTCGACGCTCCGCGACCGCTCCGCCCGGGCACCCCGCTCGCAGCGACCGGACGCCCCCACTGTCATGATGCGTTCTGCCGGACGGGCGTGATCATGAACGCCTGACGGGGAATCACGGGAATCGCGGAGACCGCGGCCGTCGCGGACTGCGCGGGCATCGCGGTGCACGACCGAGCGGGGGACGATGAACAAGGACGCCAGCGAGCTGCTGACCAAGCGCTTCGAGCAGGATCGGAGCCACCTCAGGTCGGTGGCCTACCGCATGCTGGGCTCGCTCGCCGAGGCCGACGACGCCCTCCAGGAGGCCTGGCTGCGGGCGAACAACGCCGGCATCGAGGGCGTCGAGAACCTCGGCGGCTGGCTCACGACCGTCGTGTCCCGGGTCTGCCTCAACATGCTGAGGTCCCGCGACCGGCGCCGCGAGGACGCCCTGGACGACCTGCTGCGCGAGACGGAGCCCGACCGGCCCGGACACGACCCCGAGGAGGAGGCCCTGATGGCCGACTCCGTCGGCGTCGCCCTCCTGGTCGTCCTCGACACGCTCGCCCCGGCCGAGCGGCTCGCCTTCGTCCTGCACGACATGTTCGCCGTCCCCTTCGAGGACATCGCGCCCCTGCTGGAGCGCAACACCGCCGCCGTACGGCAACTCGCGAGCCGCGCCCGCCGCCGGGTCAAGGGCGGCGCGGCAGCGGGTCCGACGGGGGCGGCCGACCTGGCGCGCCGGCGGAGCGTCGTCGACGCCTTCCTCGCCGCGACCCGGGGCGGCGACTTCGCGGCCCTGGTCTCCCTGCTCCACCCGGACGTCGTGCTGCACGCCGACCGGATGGTCATCCCGACCCCCGAGCCGATCGTCGTCCAGGGCGGCCGCACCGTCGCCGAGGGTGCGATGGCCGCGATGGGCCGCGCCCGCTTCACCGGGGTGGCGCTCATCGACGGCACCGTCGGCCTCGCGATGGCGCCCATGGGCCGCCTCGCCCTGGTGCTGAGGTTCGCCGTGACGGACGGTCTGATCACCGGGATCGAGGTCATCGCGGAGCGGGACCGGCTGGCGGAGATGCGGCTGGACGTCCTCGGCTACGTCGACGACGACGGCTACGCGGACGACGAGGGTCACGCGGACGAGGACGGTCACGCGGACGACGAGGCGCCCGACCTGCCCGCCGGAGCGTGAGCGGGGGCGGCGAGGGGCCGGTCGCCGTCCGTGGACGGCCGCTCCCTCGCCGCCTCCGTACGCCTGCCCGGGTCCCCGCCCGGGGATCAGGCGGCGGCCACGCGATAGGCGCCGATCTGGGTCTGGGTGAGGGTGTTGCCGGCGGTGTCCGTGAGTTCGGTGCGCAAGGAGACCGTTCCGCCCGGCCCGGGCGTGCGGACGGCCGCCCGCCCCGCGACCACGGGCACCCGGCTCCAGGTGGCACCCGCGTCGGTCGACACCGAGACGGCAAGGCTCCGGATGCCCGACGCCGCGGCTGCCCCCTGCACGGTCACCTGCACCTGGGAGGTGGTGCCCGGCGGGAGCGTGCCGTCCGGGCCCGGCGCCGGGCCGGCCGGGACGAAGCGGACCACGCTGAGCGGGAGTTCCACGGGGCGGGAGCTCACGCAGGAGGTGAAGGTCCAGGCCGCCGTGACCCGGCCGCCGGGGCGGGCCGCCGTCGTGGAGAGCCGGTAGTCGGCCCGCGCGGGCGGCACGGTGAACTCGGCGTGCCCGGGCGCGCCCCGCCGGGTGCCGACGAGGGCGCCGTTGCGGTGGAGGGTGGTGGTCGCGCCCTCGTGCGGCGGCGCGCTCGGCAGGTGGCCCTCGCCGTCCGCGAGCAGGGCCAGGGCGAGGCTCAGCGTGTTGCCGGAGCGCAGACCGGCGGGCCGGGCGCCGGGGGCCGGGTCGAGGGCGGGGCCGAAGGCCGGTCCGTCGAAGGTGACGGTGGTGGTGGCGCCGGCCCGCACCGAGACGCCGGACGCGGGGTAGCGATTGGGCGTCGCCTCGTCCGACGCGACCGGGGCGGTGTACAGCAGGTCCCAGGAGCCGCGCTCGGGCGTCATGAGGAAGGTGGTGGCGCCCGGGACCCGGAACGGGTGGGGCAGCGAGACCGCGGACGGGCCGGTCGGCATCAGGTCGAGGGAGCCGTACCCCGCACCGGAGTCCGGCGCGACGGCGCGGACCGTGAGGGTGCCGAGCTCGGCGGGTGCGGGGTGCCGGACGAGTCCGGTCAGCGCACGGTCGGAGGTGAAGGTGTAGCCCAGCGCGTACCCCTGCCGCTCCCCCTTCCAGAACGTGTCGATCCACTGCCGCACCGACCCGGGCTCGGCCGCGGGGCCGAGATGGCCCACCCGCAGGTGCCGATTGGCCTTGACCACGTTCGCGAACGCGGTGCCGCCCTCGTGCTCGACCTCGACGAACACGCCGCCGAGCCGGTGTTCGGCCCCGGCCTCCGGCGGGCGGATGTCGACCGGCGCGGCGAGCCGGGCGTCCAGGACGACGGTCGTGTCGCCGTCGACGTCCAGCCGCGGCTGGACGAGCCAGTCCGTCTCCGGCTCGGCGGCGTAGGTGGTGATCTGGGAGTCCAGCAGATAGCGGCCCCTGGGCACGCGGAGGGTGACGCTCGCGGCTCCGTCTTGGAACGCCTCCTTGACCGCGGCGGCGGCACCGGAGACGCCGACCAGATGGGTGAAGTAGGCGGTGGTCGGGGCGCCGTCGCGGCCGAGGTGAGTGAGCGTCACCGCGTACGTCTCGGTGTCGTCGGAGGCCGGGGCCGGGGCGGTGGGGGCGGCGGCGTGGGCGACGGCGGTCGGGAGGCAGGCGCCGGCGGCGGCGAGGGTGAGCCCGCGCAGCAGGGTGCGGCGGGTGGTGCGGTTCGTGGCGGGGTTGTTCATGACCAGCACTGGGCGAAACGGCCGGCTCCGTTCCCGTGACCTGCGCCACAGGGGGCGAATGTGGTGCGGGTCACGGGAACCAGGGCGAACCGGCGCCCAGTACTCCATGTGGAATCACCTATGAGGAATCGTTTCCGTGCCGGGGACACCACGGCGCTCGGCGAGGCCTACGACGAGCACGCGCACATCCTGTTCCGGTACGCGCTGCGCGTCTGCGGCGACTGGGCGGCCGCCGAGGACGTCGTCTCGGCCACCTTCCTGGAGGCCTGGCGCTGCCGCGAGCGGCTGCGCCCCGAGGGCGACGGCCTGCGCCCCTGGCTGCTCGGCATCGCGACCAACATCCTGCGCAGCACCACCCGTGAGGCGCGCCGCCGCGACACGGCCCTGGCCCGGCTCGCGGATCGCGGAGTGCTCCCGGACTTCGCCGACGACGTCGTGACCCGCCTGTACGACACCGAGCAGCTGAACGCGGCCCGCGCCGCGCTGAAGCGCCTGCGCCGCCGCGATCGCGAGGTGTTCGCCCTGGTGGTGTGGGCAGGGCTCGACTACGCGGCGGCCGGCCAGGCCCTGGGCATCCCGGTCGGCACGGTCCGCTCCCGCCTCTCCCGCGCCCGGGACCGGCTGCGGACGCTGGCGGACGCGGAACTGCGGGCGCTGCGGAAGGCGCGGGGCGGGCGCGCGACCGTGATGGCCGGTGCCGGGGTCGCGGCCGCCGCCCCGGCCCGCGCCGCCGGGAGTCTGGCCCCCGCCCGCATCCCCACCTCCCGCGCGGCCCCGGCCCCTGCCCCCCTCCAGGCCTCCGCACCCCCTGCCCTCCACGTCTCCGCCCCCGCCGTCCGCCCCGCCCTGCTGCGCCGACCCACCCCGGAGAACTCGCTGTGAACACCCCTGCCGACGACGCCCTCCACGCCGAGCTGGCGGGTCTGCTGCCGCCGCCCGAGGTGCCGGAGCTGCCTGCGTCGCGTCACCAGGCGCTGAAGCACCGGACCCTGAACGCCGCCGAGGGGCGCAGGGGCGGCCGTAGCCCGCTCCGTCTCCCGCGTTTCGCGATTCCGGCAGCGGCCTGCACCGCGGCCGTCGCCCTCGTCGCGGTCACCGTGATCGCCGGCGAGTCGCCCGCACCACCCGCCCCCGCCCCGCACGCCGGGGTCGAGGCGACCGGGACCGGGACGGAGCCCGGTCGGATCCTGGCCCGTGCCGCGCTCGCGGCGGCGGCGAGTCCGCGGGCCGAGGCGCGCCCGGAGCAGTTCGTCTACATCGAGAGCCTGGTCGCCCACGCCGCCCGCAGCGCTTCCGGCGGCCCCGCCGTGCTGCCGCCGGCCCACCGCCGCCAGGTCTGGCTCTCCGCCGACGGCAGCCGCGAGGGCCTGCTGCGCGAAGCGGGCGCCCCGGACAGCCCGCTCGGCGTCCGGGCGCCCGTGTACACCCTCGACCACCCGGGCGCCACGCCCCGCCGGGCGCCCGGGGGTGCGCCGTCCGCGTCGGTCACGGACCCGACCCACACCTACGTCGCGTCCCTGCCGACCGACCCGGAGACCCTGCTGGGCCTCGTCTACGCCGAGACGAAGCGCGGCCACGGCGACGGCGACCCCGACCAGCGGGCCTTCGACGCCATCGGCACCCTGCTCACCGAGACCTGGGCGCCCCCGCGGGTCACGGCCGCGCTGTACGAGGCCGCGGCGCGGATCCCGGGAACGGTCGTGCTGCCGTCCGCGAAGGACGCCGCGGGCCGCGAGGGCGTCGCCGTGGCCCGCACCGCCCACGGCGAACAGACCCAGTGGATCTTCGACCGGAAGAGCTCGGCGTTCCTCGGCGCCCGCTCGGTCCTGACCCGCTCGACGGACGCGGGCGCCGCCGGGACCGTCCTCGGCAGCTCGGCCGTGCTGGCCAGGGCGGTCACGAACCGCCCAGGGGAGCTCCCGCCGGCACCGGGGGCGTGAGCGCGCCCGCGGTGAGCCGGGTCCGTCGCGCCCAGCGGACGGCGAGCGGGGCGGCGAGGCCGGTGAGGGCGAACATCGCCCCGGCGACGTACCAGCCGGGGCGGCCCCAGCCGATGCACAGGGCGATGAGCAGGGCGGGGCCGAAGCCCTCGGCGAGCCCGGCGCCGAGGCCGAAGACGCCGAGATACTGGCCGGTGGCCTGTTCGGGGGCGAGCGCGAAGGAGAGCTCGAAGCCCGCGGCGGCGTGCCACAGTTCGCCGACGGTGTGGATGACCACGGCGGTGAGGACGAGCACGGCCGCCGCCCACGCGGGCGTGCCCGCGGCGAGGGAGACGAGCGCGCAGGACACCAGGAAGGCGGCTCCGGCCCGACGGTAGGCCCGTGCGCCGGCCGCGGGGGAGTCGATGCCGCGGCTGGCCCGTACCTGCAGGGCGACGACGATCAGGGTGTTGACGAGCATGCTGCCGCCGATGAGCCAGCGCGGCGCGCTCGTCGCCTCCACCAGCCACAGCGGGATCGCCACGGTGAGCACCTTGAACTGGACGGCCATGACGCCGTCGATGGCGGTGATCAGCAGATACGGCCGGTCCTTGAGGGCGAGTCGGCGGGGACCGCCCGCGGCGGGCACGGGCGGCACCGGCGGCAGCGGGAGGAGCACGACGGCCGAGGCGGCGAAGGCGACGGTGGTGCCGACGATCAGCAGCTGGTACGCGGTCAGGGTGCCGACCTGGACCACCCAGCCCGCGAGCAGCGCGCCCAGGGAGATGCCCACGTTGGTGACCGCCCGCAGATAGGCCCGGAACTCCTGCGGGCGCTCACCGCCGTGTCGCCGGATGATCGGGCTGCGCGCCGCGAGACCGGCGGCCTGTGCGGCGGAGGCGGCGCAGACGGTCAGGACGAAGAGCCAGAGCCGGTCCGCGAGCAGGAAGCCCCCGGTCGCCGCCGCCCTGACCACGAGCGTCACCGCGTACACCCCCCGCGCCTCGCGCCGGTCCGCGAGGTGCCCGACGGCGATCCCCACGACCAGCGACACCAGGCCGGCGGCCCCGAGCCCGAGCCCGACCTGCGCGGCGGGGAGGTGCACGGCCTGGGTGAAGTACAGGACGCCGGCGGTCAGATAGAGCCCGCTGCCCATCGTGTTGACGAGGTTGGAGGCGGCGATGACGCGTTGCGGCGCGGTGTCGGGCACGAGCTTGGGCATGGCGGGCTCCGAGTCCAGGGCGGTGCGGCGTAAGGACTCGCATAGCTTGTTGCTTATTACTCGCAAGAGCAAGAGGTGTGCGGGAATGGGGGGCGCGAGGTCTCTGTTACACCGACCGAAGCTGACATGCCCGACTCAAACGATCTCGGGCTGTCGGCCGGAAGGAGCACAGCATGGCCCGCATCACCCAGCGCCCGGTGGTCACCCTCCGGTCCACCGCCGGCACCGGCGTCACCTATGTGACCCGCAAGAACCGTCAGAACGACCCCGACCGTCTGGTCCTGCGCAAGTACGACCCGGTCGTGGCGGCCCACGTGGAGTTCCGCGAGGTCCGCTGACGAAGCGCGAAGCCCCCGGTCAGGGAAGGGCGCGATCACCTCGGTGGTCGTGCCCTTCCCTTGTTCCGGCTTCCGGGCGATCCCCCTCACTCCTCGCCCCTCCCCGCTGCGCCGTCCTCCTCCCCTCGCTCCTCCAACTCCCTTTGCCGCCCGCCCCCTTGCGCCACCGGAAGCGGCCCCCTACTCTCGCCTCACCGAAAGTTAGGAAGCTTTCCTATTAGTCCGCGCAGAGAACTGGAGTGACATGCCCCCCACGATCAACGCGCTTCGGCGCCGCCGCACGGCCGCGCTCGTCGTCGCCGTGGCCACCGGTGTCCTGGTCCCCGTCCTGTCCGGTCTCACGCCGGCTTCCGCCGCCGCGGGCAATCTGGCGCAGGGGCGGCCGGTCACCACCTCGTCCGTCGAGAGCAGCACGCTCGCCGGCGCCAAGGCCGTCGACGGTTCCACCTCCACCCGCTGGGCCAGCGCCGAAGGCGTGGACAACCAGTGGATACGCGTCGACCTCGGCTCCTCGACCGCCGTGAAGCGCGTCGTCCTCAAGTGGGAGGCCGCCTACGCCAAGGCGTACCGCGTCGAGTTGTCCGACGACGGCTCCACCTGGCGGCAGGTCTTCGCCACCAGCACCGGCGACGGCGGCACCGACGACCTCGCCGTCAACGGCACGGGCCGCTACCTGCGGGTCTTCGGCACCCAGCGCGCCACCCCGTACGGCTACTCGCTCTGGGAGGTCGAGGCGTACGGCTCCGGCACCACCCCGCCGTCCACCGGGACCAACCTCGACGACCCGGCGAAGAAGGAGGTCGCCATGAAGCTGGTCTCCTCCTTCGAGAACTCCTCCCTCGACTGGCGCGCCCAGTTCGCCTACATCGAGGACATCGACGACGGCCGCGGCTACACCGCGGGCATCATCGGCTTCTGTTCCGGCACCGGCGACATGCTGGACCTCGTCGAGCGCTACACCGCCAAGAAGCCCGGCAACCCGCTCGCCCCCTACCTCAACGCGCTCCGCGCGGTGAACGGCACCGACTCCCACCAGGGCCTCGACCCGGGCTTCCCGAACGCCTGGCGCCAGGCCGCCCAGGACTCGGTGTTCCAGCAGACGCAGGAGGAGGAGCGCGACCGGGTCTACTTCAACCCCGCGGTCTCCCAGGCGAAGCAGGACGGGCTGCGGGCGCTCGGCCAGTTCGCCTACTACGACGCGGCCGTGATGCACGGCGAGGACGGCTTCCGCAGCATCCGCTCGGTCGCCCTCTCCCGCGCCCTTCCGCCGTCCCGCGGCGGCAACGAGAAGACGTACCTCAACGCCTTCCTCGACGCCCGCGAGGAGGAGATGCGCAAGGAGGAGGCGCACAGCGACACCACCCGGGTCAGCACCGCCCAGCGCCGCTTCCTCAACGAGAACAACCTCGACCTCAACACCCCGCTCTACTGGAGCGTCTACGGCGAGGCCTTCTCCATCACCAACTGACCCCGCCCCCGCACAGGGACGGGACCGCTCCCTCGCGAGCGGTCCCGTCCGCGTCGCCGGAGCTCGCTACAGGCCCCGGCGCGCCCGCCACTCCGGCGCCAGCACCGCCCACACCTGCTTGTCGTGCCGGGTGCCGCCGTAGGCCCAGGCCTCGCGCCGCACGCCCTCCATCGTCATCCCGAGCCGCCGCGCCACCGCGGAGCTGCGCTCGTTGTCGGCCCGGCAGTGCCACTCGGCGCGGTGCGCGCCCCGCTCGACGAGCGCCCAGTCGAGCAGGACCTCGCAGGCCGGGGTGATCAGGCCCTTGCCCTCCGCGGCCGGCTCCAGCCAGCAGCCGAGCTCGCAGGACTCCGCCGCCGCCGAGAAGTCCGTGAACATCACGCCGCCGGCCAGCGTGCCGTCGAGCCAGATGCCGAACAGGCGGCCGCCGTCCGCGGCCTGCCGCTCGGCGTAGCGGCCCAGCGTGCCGCGGGCGCCCTCCACGTCGGTCGTGATGAAGCCGGCCCCCACCCACGGCCGGATGTGCTCGCGCGCCCGGTCCATGTGGGCGGCGAACTCCTCGGCGTGCCGGACCTCGAGCGGACGGAGCGCGGCGCCGTCCCGCAACGGGAGGGAGAACATGGTGACCCCATTCACACAACAAGCGTTATGGCTATTACCGTAGCAGCATGCCACGTACCAAGGGCGACCACGAAGCCCGCCGCCGCGACGTCTCCGAGGCCGTCTGGCGCGTCCTCGCCGCGCACGGCTTCGGCGGTCTGACCATGCGCGCCGTCGCCGCGGAGCTCGGCGCCACCACCGGCCTGCTCACCCACTACTTCCCGGCCAAGCGCGACCTGGTGGCACACGCCCTCGACCTCCTGGAGGAACGCACCGCCGCCCGCCCCCGGCGCGCCCCCGGGGGCGAGGGCCTCGCCGCCCTGCGGGCCGCCCTGCTCGACATCCTGCCGCTGACCCCGCAGGCCACCGCGAGCAACCGGATCTGGGTCTCCTCCTGGGACACCGCCCTCGCCGACCCCGCCCTCACCGACGACTACGCGGGAAAGTACGGCCGCAGCCGCGCCCGGCTCACCGCACTCGTCGCGACGGCCCAGGAACGCGGCGAACTCCCGCCGGGAGACCCGGCGCCCCTCGCCGCCGGCGCCCAGTCCTTCGTCCTCGGTCTGGTCGTGCAGGCACTCTTCGCGCCCGCGGAGTTCACCCCCGAGCGGCAGGTCGAGCTCCTGGACGCCTATCTGCACGGCCTCGCCCCGCGCCCCTGACGGCACGACGTCCGCGCCCCCTTGCGTAACCAAGGAAGAGGCGCGGCCGCAGGCCCTGCCGGCGCAGCCGCGTCAGCGGGACCGCCTGGCCGAAGAAGTCGGGGAGGACCCGCGCTCTCACGAGCCCGCGTAACTCCCAACGAAGAACGCCGATTTGTCCCGGGGCCGATGCTTCGTCCTACGTTCCGGCGCGGGCGGGCTGCGCCCCCGCCGCCCCGCCGCGCCCGGGCGGACGCACCGGTGCCGCGTGCGCACGCGAAGCGAGGGTAGGCGCATACAGGCACAGGCACAGGCACAGGCACGAGCAGGCGAACGTTCCGCGAGCGGCAGGAGGTTGTTCCCGTGCGGATCGATGTGGCCAAGGTGACGACGACGTACGAGGAGAGCGCGGGGAGTGGGCTGCCCCTGATCGAGACCCCGAGCGAGGTCGCGCCCCGCGACGCGCGAGCCCTGTCGATGCTGTTCCTGCGCGCGCTGGCGGAGCGGGAGGAGGGCACGGAGGAGTACCAGTACGCCCGCAACACCCTGATCGAGATGAACGGCTCGCTGGTCCGGTACGCGGCCGGCCGGTTCAAGACCCGCAGCGACGAGCGGGAGGACATCGTCCAGGTCGGCACCATCGGGCTGATCAAGGCGATCGACCGCTTCGACCTGAGCCGCGAGGTGGAGTTCTCCACCTTCGCCGTGCCGTACATCGTGGGCGAGATCAAGCGTTTCTTCCGCGACTCCACGTGGGCCGTCCACGTCCCGCGCCGGCTCCAGGAGGCACGGGTCGAACTCGCCAAGGCGAACGAGGAGCTCGGCTCACGGCTCGGCCGGTCGCCGCGGGTCGCGGAACTCGCGGAGGCGATGCGGGTGTCGGAGGACGAGGTGGTCGAGGCCCAGATCGCCTCGAACGGCTACCACTCGGCGTCCCTCGACGCCGTGGTCGACGGCGAGGACTCCGACGCGGACGCCTCCCTCGCCGACTTCCTCGGTGAGGAGGACCCGGCCCTGGAACTGTTCGAGGACTTCCACACCCTCGCCCCGCTGATGGAACTCCTCGACGACCGCGAACGGCTCCTGCTGCACCTGCGGTTCGTGGAGGAGCTGACCCAGGCGGAGATCGGCAGGCGGGTCGGCGTCTCCCAGATGCACGTCTCCCGGCTGCTCGCCCGCAGCCTCGCCCGACTGCGCGCGGGCATGCTCGTCGACGGCCCGGCCTGATCCGGTGCGGACCGCAGGGTCAGACCGGGCCAGGCCGGGCCGCAGGGCCAGGGGCGGCCGGCCGGAGGTGCTCCGGACCGCCGCCCCCGCCCCGACACGACCACCTCACCGCACGGTCCGCAGGAACGCCCGGGTCCGTTCGTGCTCGGGCGAGTCGAGGAGCTGGTCGGCCCGCCCCGACTCCACGATCCGGCCCCGGTCGAACATCAGGATCCGGTCCGAGACGTCCCGCGCGAAACCCATCTCGTGCGTCACGCACAGCAGGGTGATGTCGCTGCCGTGCGCGATGTCCCGCAGCACGTCGAGCACCTCCGCCACCAGCTCCGGGTCGAGCGCCGACGTCACCTCGTCGAGGAGCAGGATCCCGGGGCGCATCGCGAGCGCGCGGGCGATGGCCACCCGCTGCTGCTGCCCGCCGGAGAGCCGGGTCGGCCGCGCGTCCGCCCGGTCGGCGAGCCCGACCAGGTCGAGCAGGTCCCGGGCCCGGGCCCGCGCCGCCTCCCTGCTCTCGCCGAGCACGTGCACCGGCGCCTCGACGACGTTCTCGAGCACGCTCATATGGGGGAAGAGGTTGAACTGCTGGAAGACCATGCCGATGTGCCGCCGCCGCGCCGCCAGATGCCGCTCGCTGGCGGGCACCAGCTTCCCGCCCGGTCCGCCCGGCATGTGGGAGTAGGGCTCGCCGTCGACGTGGATGACGCCGTCGGTCACCCGCTCCAGGGTCATGAGCAGCCGCAGGATCGTCGTCTTGCCCGAACCGCTGGGCCCGATCAGGGTCACGCGTTCCCCGCGCCCGACCGTCAGGTCGAGCCCGTCGAGCACGGTCTGCTCCCCGTACCGTTTCGTCACCCGGTCGAACCGGACGGCGTCGGGGACGGCGGAGCGGTCCGGGGCGGGTGCGTCGGGGACGGATGTCTCAGCGGGCAAGGCGTGCCTCCAGTCGGCGTACCAGCAGGGACGTGGGCCAGCTCGCGAGCAGGAACACCGCGGCGGCCAGGGTGAGGCTCTCCAGGTAGGCGAAGTGGGTGCTGCCGAAGGTGTTCGCCTCGTGCACCATCTCGTGCACCGTGATCACCGAGAGCAGGGGCGTCTCCTTGAACATCGAGACGGCGTAGTTGCCGAGCGGCGGCAGCACGTTGCGGACCGCCTGCGGCAGCACGACCGCGCGCCACACCCTCCGGCGCGGCAGCGACAGCGCCGTGCACGCCTCCCACTGGCCCCGGGGCACGGCGTCGATGCCCGTCCGGTACACCTCGGAGAGATAGGTCGCGTAGTGGACGCCGAGCACCAGGACGCCCAGCGCAAGGGCGTCCAGGGCGGGCACCAGCACCCAGGCGGCGAACAGCTGCACCAGGAGCGGGGTCGACCGGACGAACGCGCTCGCCCCGCTCACGGGCAGCGCCAGCCACCGGGGGCCGGCCCGCTGGACGAGGGCGATGACCAGCCCGAGCAGCGCCGCCACGCCGAAGGCGAGCACGGTCGCGGCCAGTGTGACGCCGAAGCCCTTCAGCACGGCGGGCAGTGCGGCCCATGCCGCTTCCCCGTCCCACATCACGCACCCCCACCCTGCCCGAGCCGGGCCTTCGCGGCCCGCTCCAGCGCGTTCATCAGCAGGCTCAGGACCATGGCGAGCAAGCCGTACACCACCAGGAGCAGCAGATACGCCGCCGCCGTGTCGCCCGTCGCGGACCTCAGCTGGTCGACGGCGAAGGTGAGATCAGGCACCGTGACCAGCGACAGCAGCGGTGTCGCCTTCAGGAGCTGGACCAGCAGGTTCTTGAACGGCGCCACCATGAGTGCGTGTGCCTGCGGCAGGACCACCCGGCGCAGCCGCAGCCCCGGCCCCATGCCCAGCGCCACGGCCGCCTCGCTCTGCGCCCGGGGCACCGCCGCGATCGCCCCGCGCACCACCTCGGCGCCGTACGCACCGTAGTTGAGTCCCAGCGCGAGGACCGCGCAGGCCAGCGGCTCCAGGCGGAAGCCGAGAATGGGCAGCGCGAAGAACAGCCAGAACAGCTGTACGTACAACGAGGTGCCGCGGAAGAACTCGACGACCACCCGCGCCCCGCCGCGCACCGGCCACCGGGCGGAGCGCGACAGCAGCCCGAGCGCGTAGGCGAGGACGAGGGCGAGCGCCGCGCCCAGCACCGTGGCCTCCACGGTGACGAGGAGTCCCTCGCCGAGGCGGGGCAGGGCCTGTCGGAGCTGCGGCAGGAAGTCCGCGGCGAAGCCGTCGGGCAGCACCGCGACGAGACGGGTGGGGAACTCGGTCATGCCGGTCACCCGCTCAGGCCGCGCACAGGCCGGCCGTGCGCAGGGTCCGGGGCGGCACCTCGCGCTCGGTGAAGCCGTACCGGCCGATGAGCCGCACGTAGCGGGCCGGACTGCCGGTGATCTTCGCGAGCTCGCGGTCGAACGCGTCCCGCAGCGCCGCCGCCCCCGGCCGGAACACGGCGCCGCCCGCGCTGAACTGGCGTACGCCGTCGATCTCCGGGGTGAACGGCGCACCCACCTCGACCGCGGCGCGCCGGTTGGTCCGCGCGAGCCACCGCAGCGAGATGGCGGTCAGCGCGAAGGCGTCGATCCGGCCGGCGAGCAGCGCGTCCAGGCCGTCCTGCTGCTTGGCCAGCGTCTTCACCGCCCCCTCCGGCACGCCGGCCGCCTTCGCGTACGAGGCCTCCACCGCGGCGGTGAGCACGCCCACCGTGGCGCCCTTCGCCGCGCAGGACCGGAAGTCGGTCAGCCCCTTCGGATTGCCCTCGGGGACCATCAGCGCGGTGGCGGAGACGAACTCCGGCTCGGAGAAGAGCACCTTGGCGCAGCGCTCGGGCGTGATCGACATGCCCGCGCTCACCACGTCGAACCGGTCGGCGAGCAGCCCGGGTATCAGCGTGCCGAACTCCGTGAGGGTGGGACGCAGTTCGGCCACGCCGAGCGCCTTGAAGACCTCCCGGTGGAGCGTCGGGGCCTCGCCGGCCAGCGTGTCGCCGTCCTGGAACCCGTACGGCGCCTCGCCGGCGAACCCCACCCGGACGAAGCCCCGCTCGCGCAGCCGCGCCAGGAGTTCGCCGTCGTCCTTGGGCGCGCCCGTCCCGGCCTCGGTGCGGCTGCAGGCCGCCACGGCGAGCCCGGAGGCCAGGGCGAGGGAGCCGAACTGCACGGACCTGGTGAGAAAGCCGCGGCGGTCGAGCGGCGCGGGACTGGGCATGGACGTCCTCTTCTTCGGTGGCGGGGGAGCGGTGTGCGGTCGTGAGGGCGCGGGGCGTCAGCCGACGGGGGTGAGGTCCCGCGCCGCGATGAAGGAGGGCCGCCGGACCGGGGCGGCGAACGGAGCCTCCGGCGCGTTCTCGACGCTGTTGAACACCAGGAACACGTTGCTGCGCGGATACGGGGTGATGTTGTCGCCCGAGCCGTGCAGCGCGTTGCAGTCGAACCAGGTCGCCGACCCCGCCGGGCCCGTGAACTGACGGATGCCGCAGGCGTCGGCGAAGGTGGTGAGGGAGGACTGGGACGGCGTGCCGGCGTCCTGCATCCGCAGCGACTTCTTGTAGTTGTCGCGGGGTGTCTCGCCCGCGCAGCCGAGGAAGGTCCGGTGTGAACCCGGCATGATCATGAGACTGCCGTTGGTGGTGTGGTTCGGGGTGAGCGCGATCGAGACCGAGACGGTCCGCATGCGCGGCAGGCCGTCCTCGGCGTGCCAGGTCTCGAAGTCGGAGTGCCAGTAGAAGCCGCTGGCGCCGAAGCCGGGCTTGACGTTGACCCGCGACTGGTGGACGTACACATCGGAACCGAGGATCTGCCGGGCGCGTCCGACGACCCGCGGATCGGCGGCGAGCCGGGCGAAGACCGGGCTGATCCTGTGCACCTCGAAGACGGAGCGGATCTCCTGCGAGCGGGGTTCGACGACGGCCCGCTCGTCCTGGCGGACCCCCGGGTCGGCCAGGAGCCGGTCGAGCTCGTCGCGGAGCTCCACGACCTCGTCCGGCGAGACGAGCTCGTCGACCGTGACGAAGCCGTCGCGCTCGTAGGCGTCCAGCTCGCGCGCCCAGAAGGGGCCGGGGGTGCCGGGCGAGGACCAGACGACCGGGTCCTTGCGGCCGACCAGCACCTCCTTGGGGCCGCGGGTGGGGTAGAGGTCGACGGGGCGCGTGGGTGCGGAGGTCATGAGGGCGGGTGCCTTCCTTTCGCGGCTCTTGTACGGGGTGTGCGGGGCGGCCGGGATCAGTCCAGGCCGGGCTCGGTGAGGAGCGGGTAGACGCCGTTCTCGTCGTGGTCCTCGCGGCCGGTGACGGGCGGGTTGAAGACGCACAGGCAGCGGAAGTCGTGCTTGACCCGGAGGCTGTGCCGCTCGTGCCCGTCGAGCAGGTACATGGTTCCGGGCACGATCGTGTACGTGCGGCCCGTCTCGTGGTCGGTGAGCTCGGCCTCTCCGGCGGTGCAGACCACGGCCTCGACGTGGTTCGCGTACCACATGGAGGTCTCGGTGCCGGCGTAGAGCACGGTCTCGTGGAGGGAGAAGCCGACGCGCTCGCGGGCCAGGACGATGCGCCGGCTCTCCCAGGTGCCGGACGCGGCCTTCACGTGCCGGTCGGTGCCGTCGAGCTCGTCGAAGGTACGGACGATCATCGGTCGCCTTTCGGTGAGGGAACGTTTCTGGTCGGGAAGGGGCGGACGGAGTCAGACGGTGTGGCGGCCGGCCGTGTGCCGTACGGAACGGGCCAGGATGCCGAGGCCCTCGTCGAGCTCGTCGTCGGTCGCGGTCAGCGGCGGCAGCAGCTTGACCACCTCGCCGCGCGGGCCCGAGGTCTCCAGGAGGAGCCCCAGTTCGAAGGCGCGCCGGCACACCGCCTCGGCGCGCTCCCCGTCGGCGAACTCCAGCCCCCACACGAGACCGCGGCCCCGGCAGGAGAGCGCCGCCCGCCCGTCCTCGCCGCACAGGTCGAGCAGGGCGCTCTCGACGCGCCCGGCGCGGCTCAGGGTGCGCTCGCGCAGGGCGCCGTCGGCCCAGTACGCGCCGAGGGCGGCCGTCGCGGTCACGAAGGCGGGATTGTTGCCGCGGAACGTGCCGTTGTGCTCGCCCGGCTGCCACAGGTCGAGTTCGGGACGGAAGAGGCAGAGCGCCATGGGCAGGCCGTAGCCGCTGATGGACTTGGAGAGGGTGACGATGTCGGGCGTGATGCCGGCCTCCTCGAAGGAGAAGAAGTCGCCGGTGCGGCCGCAGCCCATCTGGATGTCGTCGACGATCAGCAGCATGTCGCGGCGCCGGCACAGGTCGGCGAGCTTGCGCAGCCACTCGGCCCGGGCCACGTTGATGCCGCCCTCGCCCTGCACCGTCTCGACGATCACCGCCGCCGGGTGGTCGAGGCCGGAGCCCGGGTCCTCGAGGAGCCGCTCGAACCAGAGGAAGTCCGGCACCCGGCCGCCGAGGTAGTGGTCGAAGGGCATGGGGGTGGCGTGGTTCAGGGGCACCCCCGCCCCGGCCCGCTTGGCGGCGTTGCCGGTCAGCGCGAGCGAGCCGAGCGACATGCCGTGGAAGGCGTTGGTGAACGACACGACCTGCTCGCGGCCGGTGACCTTCCGGGCCAGCTTCAGGGCGGCCTCCACGGCGTTCGTGCCGGTGGGCCCCGGGAACATCACCTTGTACGGGAGGGCGCGGGGCTCCAGGACCGTCGTACGGAAGGCCTCCAGGAAGTCGCGTTTGGCTGTCGTCGACATGTCGAGGCCGTGGGTGACCCCGTCACCCGCGAGGTAGTCGAGCAGGGCCCGCTTGAGGACCGGGTTGTTGTGGCCGTAGTTCAGCGAGCCGGCGCCGGCGAAGAAGTCGAGGAAGGGCCGCCCGTGCTCGTCGTACAACCGGCTGCCGCGGGCCCGCTCGAAGACCACGGGCCAGGCACGGCAGTAGCTGCGCACCTCCGATTCGACGGTCTCGAAGACGGACGGGGCGGCGATGTCGGTGAGGGTGGTCACGGTTCTCCCGTAGGTGGTGGTGCGGTGCGGGTAGGCGGCGTGTGTCGGTGCCGCCCGGCGCCATGGCGCCGGGGCGCGGCTGCCCGGGCGCGTCAGAGCGCGGGCGAGGCGATGCGGTAGAGGACTTCGGGCTCGTGGGGAACGTCGGCGGGCGGAAACGCGGCGGACGGGAACAGGACCTCCCGGGTCACGGCCGCGCCGTGCCGGCGCGCATACGAACGGAACAGCCGGTCGGAGGCCACGTTCCCCGGAGTGACGGTCGCCTCGACCAGGCTCAGCCCGTGCTCCTGCGCCACGCGGGCGGACAGGGCGTCGAGCAGGGCTCCGGCTACCCCCGATCCGCGGTGCGAATCCTCGACGGCGACCTGCCAGACGAAGAGGGTGCGAGGCGCCCCGGGCCGCAGGTATCCGGTGACGAAGCCGACCGGCCGCCCGGACGCGTCACGGGCGACGGTGGTCGTGTCGGCGAAGTCCCGGCACCACAGGAGGTAGGTGTAGGGCGAATTGAGGTCGAGTTCCGCCGTGCCACGGGCGATGCGCCAGAGCTCGGCACCGTCCGCCGCCTCGGCGCGTCCGAAGGTGAGGCCCTTGATCGGTGATGTCGCGTAGGCAGTGGTCATGGGCGCCGAAGCTACCGAGATGATCAGCGAACTGCCTCGACCTGAGGGCTTGTGCGGGCCAGGACGGTGTGATAGCCGCGCGACGGTTCCCGGCGGCGGGAATGCACGTCGGCCGCCGGTTGAAAAGCCCCCATAGATGCACGAACTACCCGTTTATAACGGCTGGGTAACGGCTCTGCGGTCTCGATCGGAGCCCGCCAAGGGTGTGGCAAAATCCCGCGATCCGGGTTTGGGCGCCGCTGACGGGGTGAGGCGTACGGGTTCGGCGGCACGGTCCGCCACCGCGCACCGCCTCGCCGTTCCTCCCCCTCGACCCGTCCGGACTCGGCCGACCGGGCCATTCAGGCGCGCTTGACCCGGCCCCGGATGTGAACCCGCGCCGCCTTCGGGGTAAAACCATGACCAACACCCCTCTCATTCGAACGGACACGCGCGCGTTGAGCATGCTTCCCGGATCCCGTGTCCCAGGCAGAACCTGGACCGTCCGACTCACCGGCCACCCGGACCACTCCGCCACGGTCACCTGCACGACCGAGGGCTGCCGCATGCCCGCCCGGTCCAGGGACATCGCGGCCCTGCGCGCCTTCGCCGGCGAGCACGCCCGCGCCCACGCCCGCCTCGCCACCCCGCGCCCTAACGCGGCCTGCGCGTGCGGAGCCTCCGCCTGCCGCCACCACACGGCCCGCGCCACCTGCACGGGGACCACCCTGCTGGTCCTCATCCACAACCCGGCCGTCGCCGAGGTCTGGACGCTCGCCGAGATCTGCCAGGCCTGCGCCCCCCTCATCACCCACGCCACCGTCCTCGCGGGCGGCCGCACCGTGACCGCCCAGCCCGGTGCGGGCACCACCCGGACCGCCCCCGCCGCGCCCGCGGGCCCGCCGCCGGTGGCGGTCGGCTTCTCGTCGCCGGGCGCTGCCGGGGGAGAGGTCCCCACCCCGCCGTCGGGCCGCCGCCGCACCGGCCGCGGCCGCCCCCGCGGAAACCGCCCGGGCCGCGGCTCGTTCTGACGTCGGTGTCGGTGTCGGTGTCGGTGTCGGTGTCGGTGTCGGTGTCGGTGTCGGTGCCGGTGTCGGTGTCGGTGTCGGTGCCGGTGCCGGTGTAGGTGTCGGCGCGGGAGCGGCGCCGGGGGCCTCGGGGTCTACTGTCCCCGGCGCCCCGTCATCCCCCCGCGCCCTTCCGGGCGCGGAAGGCCGCCGCCTTGGTGCGGTTCTGGCAGGCGGTGGAGCAGAACTGGCGGGCGGCGTTGCGGGAGGTGTCGACGTAGACCCGGTCGCAGCGCTCGGCCCGGCAGACCCCCAGTCGCCCGGCGAGGCTGCCGCCCACCGCCAGCGCGAGTGCCGTGGCGCAGCTCGCGGTGCTGCCCGCGGCGAAGGAGTCGTCCGCGCCGTGGAAGTGCAGCCGCCAGGGCTCGCCCTCGCGCCGGTCCAGGTGCGGGCGGGCGCCGCTGTCCCGGAGCAGGTCGTTCACGGTGGTGGCGGCCGCGTCCAGATCCTCGTCCTGCACGGCCTGGAACACCGCCCGCATGCGCCGGGCCGCCGCCGCGAGGTACTCGGCCTCCGCGGCGTCCAGGGTGCGCGGGAGTGAGAACGAGGCGGGCGGCATCGCCGCGTCGACGGCCGCGGCCAGCTCCGCTCCGCGCGGCGCCGCGTAGTCGCGTCCGCGCGCTTCCCCTGCGGTCAACGTGTTGACGAGCGCCACCGCCTGATCCAGCAGCACCGCCACGTGACTGTCGAACATCACTTGACCAGTCACCCCTTCGATGGTCTGATACGTGACTGACATTACTTGATTCGACGGTTACGCGAGGGAGCGGCGATGCCGAGGATCGTGTGGGCGCTGGTGGTCGCGCGGGCGATCAACCGTCTCGGGGCCTTCTCCCTTCCCTTCCTGACCGTCCTGATCAGCACCGACTTCGGGGCGGGCGTCACCACGGCCGGGCTGGTCTCGGCCGCCTTCGGCCTCGCGACGATCCCCTCGCGACTGGCCGGCGGCCGCCTCGCGGGGCGCATCGGACGCCGCCCGACGATCGTGCTCGGCCTCATGGGCTGCGCCGTCGCGCAACTGGCGATCGCCGCAGCCGACTCCCTGCTCCAGGTGGCGGTGTTCGCGATCCTCCTCGGGCTCGCCTACGAGCTGTACGAGCCGCCGAGCCAGGCACTGATCGCCGAAGCCGTCGGTCCCACCGAGCGGGTCCGCGCGTTCGGCCTGCTCAACGCCGCGCTGGCGGTGGCGGGGACGGTCGCGGGCCTGATCGCGGCGGCGGTGGGCCGCTGGGACCTGCGCTGGCTCTTCGTCGTCGACGCACTCACCTGCCTGGGCTGCGCCGTGGCCCTGCGTCTCGTGCTCCCCGCCGACCGGACGGCCGGTGGCGAGGGCGGCGGGCAGAGCGAGCACGGGGTGCACCCCTGGCGGGACCGTGCGTTGTGGGCCATGTTCGTGTGCGGCACGGGCTTCGCGCTCGTGGCCATGCAGGTCGCGATGGGCCTGCCGCTGACCCTCGCCCGCCGCGGGCTCGAACCGGCCGACGCGGGGCTGCTGTTCACCGCCTCCGCCGTCACCGTCGTCGCGGCCCAGCCCGCGCTGCGCCTGCCCCGCCTCGCCGCGCTCTCCGACACCGCGGCGCTGGCCCTCGGCTACGGCCTCCTCGCACTCGGTCTGGCCGGATACGCGCTGGCCTCCTCGCTGCCCGCGTTCCTCGTCGGCACCGCGCTGTGGAGCCTGGGCGAAGTGCTCGTCCTGGGCCGCGTGTTCGGCGTCGTGGCGGCCCTGGCCCCGCCGGGCGGATCCGACCGCTATCTCGCCTCGTACGGCATCAGTTGGGGCATCGCCACGACCGCCGCCCCCGTCACCGCCACCCAACTCCTCGAACACTTCGGCCCGACGACCCTCTGGACGGCCACGGCGGCCCTCTGCCTGGCCCTCGCCGCCGCCCAGCCCCTCCTGGTCGCACCCCTCCTCGCCCGCCCCGCACCGGACGCGGCCACCCGACCCCGGCTCCGCGACGCCAGCCGGTCGGGGGCGGGCTAGGCCGAGCCGGGCCGGCCAGGGCCCCGAGCACATCGCCCGACTCCTGAATCCCGGGGGACGACCGGGGCGCCAGGTCTACCGCATGCCCGACGGCGCCCTGCTGGTCCGAGTGGAACGCCACCGAGAGGCCCACTTCCGGGTAAGCGTGGGCGAGCTGGTCGCCTCGCAGGAGGAGGCCGAGGGCGAGGGCGGCCAGGCGGCCCCCTCGGGCCTCAGGCGCTTCTTCGGCTAGGGGCAGGCTCCTAAACCCCCGGCGTCATGTCGTACGTCACCCACATCGTGCGTGTCGCCACCTGGTCGTACTTGGCGCGGGCGCGATGGTTGTCGTCGGCGGTGATCCACCGCACCACGCTCCAGCCGCGCTCGGCGGCGGTCTCGCGCAGTGCCGCGAGGAGGGCGTCGGCGGCGCCGGAGCCGCGGCTCTCCGGGGCGACGAACAGGTCGTCCAGGAAGCAGCCGGTGGTCGCCGACAGCGGGCGGGCGAAGGGGCGGTAGTGCGCGAGACCGACGAGCCGGCCGTCGAAGTCCTCGGCGACGAGGGCGTTCACCTCGTGGGCGGGGTCGTTGACCCACGACCAGACCAGCGCCGCGGCCTCCTCGGTCTGCTCGACCCGGTAGAAGTCGGCGTAGCCGCGGTAGAGGGCCCGCCACTGCGGGAAGTCGTCGGCGGTGACGGCACGGACCTTGATGTCGGCAGACATGGACTCACACTTTCTGGCTCTGCTGGGGTGACCGCTACGGCACAGAGTCGATCATGCGGGTCCACCGACCGTACGACTTTCGACGCCACGTCCAAACCCGCGACCGACGCACTACCGAGTGGACAGGTGCGGGCCGGCTGATCAGGCCGTTTCGTCCAGCGTCGTGGCGAGGCGGTCCAGGACGCGCGGCCAGCCGTGGCCCATGCCCTGGAAGGCCTGTCGTCCCATCGGCGAGTCGAGGTCGAACCCCGCGTGGGTGAGGAAGAGGCGGGTGCCGGTCCCCTCCGCCTGGAGCCGCCAGGTGATCGTGGTGTCGAGCGTGCCCTCGGCGAAGCGGTAGGCCAGCACCCGCTCCTCCTCCGCCTCGGTGACCTCGCAGGGCTGGCTGCCGAAGTTGCCCATGTCCAGGGTGAAGCGATGGCCGACGACCGGCTTGACGTCGCCGGCGGCCCACCAGCGGGCGTGCAGTTCGGGATCGGTCAGGGCCCGCCAGACCGCCGCCGGGGGGTGGGGCAGGAACGTGTCCAGGTGGATCGTGTCGTGTGCGGTCCCGGTCATGTGGGGTTCTCCTCGTCCAGAAGGTCGGCCAGGGCGTTCATGCGCTGGTTCCAGTAGTGCTCGAACGGGTGCAGCCACCGGCTCACCTCCGCCAGCGGCGCCGGCTGGAGGTGGTAGAAGCGGTGCCGGCCCCGTGGTTCCTCGCGCACCAGCCCGGCGGTCTTGAGCACCGCGAGGTGCTCGGAGACCGCCGGCCTGCCGAGCTCGAACATTCCGGCCAGCTCACCCGTGGAGCGAGGCCCCTCGCGCAGGCTGTCGAGCAGTCGGCGGCGCACCGGATTGGCCAGTACGCCGAACACGTCGGTAGGCATGCCACCACGTTACGTCGGGAAAATCCGACGCGTCAAACTTTCCCGACGCATCGCGTGGCATGTCCCCCGCTCCGCCGCCCCGCGCTACGCCTGCGCCTGTTCCTCCTCCACCGTGATCGCCTGTACGGGGCAGGCCCGCGCCGCCTCGCGCACCAAGGGCCCCGAGGCGCCCTCCGCGCGCCCCGGGACGACCGTGCCGAAGCCGTCGTCGTCCTGGGTGAAGAAGTCCGGGGAGGTCAGGGCGCACTGCCCGGCGCCGATACAGACGTCCCCGTCGATCGAGATGCGCATCCGTGCTGGTCCTTTCACCACGTGACGGGGAGTTCGAGCATCCCCTGGATCGTGTCGCCCGGCTTGAACGGGATCTCCTCGGCCGGCGCGGCCAGCCGGAGCCCGGGCAGCCGCCGCAGCAGCGAGCCGAGGGCGATCTCCATCTCCGCCCGGGCCAGGTTCTGCCCCAGGCACTGGTGGATCCCGAAACCGAACGCCAGGTGGTGCCGGGCCGGTCGGGCCCAGTCCAGGCTGTCCGGGTCGGCGTAGGCGGCCTCGTCCCGGTTGATGACGGAGGTGGAGAAGACGACGCCCTCGCCCGCGCGGATGACCACCCCGTCGATCTCCACGTCCTCGCGTGCCACCCGCAGCAGGCCGTCCGCGATCGACAGGAACCGCAGCAGCTCCTCCACGGCGGTCGGTACGAGGCCGGGGTCGGCGCGGAGTTCGGCCAGGCGCTCGGGGTGGCGCAGCAGCGTGTACGTACCGAGGGAGATCATGTTCGCGGTGGTCTCGTGTCCCGCGACCAGCAGGATCGTGGCGAGCTGGACCAGTTCGGCGGGCTTGGGCCCGCCGTCCTCCTGCTGTCGGGCCACCAGGTCGTCGAGCACCCCTTCACCCGGCTTGACCCGCTTGCGCTCGATGAGGTCGCCGAGGTAGCCCTCCAGCTGGGCGAGCGCGTCCTCGGTGTCCGCGCCCGTCGGGCCGCGCAGCAGCCTCCGGGACTGCTCCTCGAAGAACTCGTGGTCCTCGTACGGCACGCCCAGCAGCTCGCAGATCACGATCGACGGCACCGGCAGCGCGAACGCGCTCACCAGCTCGGCCGGCGGACCCGCTGCCTCCATCGCGTCGAGGAGCCGGTCCACCGTCTCCTGGATCCGGGGGCGGAGCCGTTCGGCGCGCTTCAGGGTGAAGCTGGGGATCAGCATCCGGCGCTGGGCGTTGTGCTCGGGATCGTCCCAGCCGAGCAGCGCGGCGCGGCGGCGCCGGCGCAGATTCGTGGCCCGCTCGGTCGGGAGGGGGAAGTCGGGTCGGGTGGAGTCGGTGGACAGGCGTTGGTCGGAGAGGAGCGCCCGGGCGGTCGAGTGCCCGGTGACGATCCACACGGGGCGCCCGTCCCACAGGGTCACCCGCGACAGCGGGCGTTCCTCGCGCAACGGGGCGTAGGCGGTGGGCGGGTGGTAGGGGCAGGTTCGGTCCTGGGGGAACGCCACGGCTTCCGTCATGGGGGGCCTCGCAAGGGCGAATCGGTGGCTCTGACGTTGGTTGCCGTCTCCACTACATGCCTCAGGCACCTATCTGGTCTACGCACAGTTCGGCCAATCCACCGGAACGGGGGCGTCCATTCGGCGGCCGCCCCGGGAAGGTGCGCTCCCGCCCCCGGTGAGTGACCACTCCCACCAGGGCCGCACGGTCTTCGCGTGCGGCCTGCGGTGCCCTGGTGGCGACGCTCTCCTCCGACCGCTGCTGCCCGTGCGGACTCCACCTGGCGGCCGACCGCGTCCGCGCCCTGCCGGCGCCGCGCGTCGGGGCATGACAACGGCCCGGCCTCGTACACGGGGGAGGTACGGGGCCGGGCCTGAGACCACAGTACCGTCGAATCTCCCTTTCGTGGTGCGTTGGCGGCAAATCGCCCTCACCCTTCCGGAAACCGACGCTACGGTCTGCTCCTTGCCCGCCGCCCCCGTGCCGCTACGAGCTCATCGGAACGAGGGGGAGCGTCGTTCCCCGGCGTGTACCGCAGTCGGGCCCGGTCGACCCGCCACCCTAGGGGCCGGGCCGGCTCGTCCAGACCGTCAAGTACCGGGCCGCGACAGGTGTGGGCGCCGACGACGACCGGTTCGCCCGGCCCCGCGGGGCCCCTCCCGATGGCCTTCCGCAGGGCGAACTCGGCGCGCTCCCGAAATTGTTCGGGTGTCCCGCGCAACTCCGAGCTCGTACTGGCGCGGCGTCAGGAACACCGCCCCCTTCTGTGCACCCCTGGGGTGCCCGCCGAAGGGCGCCGAGGCGCCGCCGCCGAGAAGGAGCGTGGCGAGGTGCAGCAGGGAGCCCACGGGTACGTAGAGCCACTGCGGAAAGAACTCGCATCGCAGGCGAGAGGTGGCGGGTTCTCGCCGACCCGGCGGGGCACCCCTTCTGCATCGTCGCAGGCTGAGCCGTGAACATGAGTCCTGTTCATATCCATGAACGGGACTCATGTGGGGACCTGCAGCCTCCTTGTCGACTCAGGGCTGCTCCATCGCAGGGTAGTTAGCCGACAACGGTTGACGGTGCTGGTTCAGACCTTTACCTTCGCAGCGCGAGAACCCCGACCAGAGTTCACATACTCGAACGGAGTCCCGATGCGAACCAACCCCCACCGGGCCCTCATATCCGCCCTGCTGCTCGCCCTCCTCGTCGCCCTCGCCGGCCTGCCCTCCGCCGGCCGCGCCGAGGCGGCGCCCGCCGTGTTCGTGCATCCCGGCGTGCTGGTCTCCCGAGGCCAACTGGACTTCACCCGGGAGCGGGTCCAGGCCGGTGCCCAGCCGTGGAAGGGGGCCTACGACCGGATGATGGCGAGCCCCTACGCCTCCCTGGCGCGGACGCCCAAGCCCCGTTCCGTCGTCGAGTGCGGCTCGTACTCCAACCCCAACCACGGGTGCACCGACGAGCGCGAGGACGCCATCGCCGCGTACACGCTCTCCCTGGCCTGGTACGTCACCCGGGACAGCCGTTACGCGCAGAAGGCGATCGAGATCATGGACGCCTGGTCGGGCGTCATCACCGACCACACCAACTCCAACGCCCCGCTCCAGACCGGCTGGGCCGGCTCCTCGTGGCCCCGGGCGGCGGAGATCATCCGTTACACCTACGGCGGCTGGCCGCAGGACCGGGTGGACCGGTTCAAGAACATGCTGCGCACCGTGTACCTCCCCGAGGTCGCAGGCGGCTCCCAGTCCAACGGCAACTGGGAGCTGAGCATGACCGAGGCCGCGATCGGCATCGCGGTCTTCCTGGAGGACCGGGCCGCGTACGACAAGGCGGTCGCGAAGTTCCGCGGGCGCGTCCCCGCGTACATCTACCTCAGCAGCGACGGCAGCCTGCCGAAGACCGCGCCGGGCAGCGGCCTGGACACCCGGGACGAGATCGTCCGCTACTGGCAGGGGCAGACCACCTTCGTCGACGGCCTCACCCAGGAGACCTGCCGGGACCTCACCCACACCGGATACGGCCTCTCGGCCATCTCCCACATCGCCGAGACCAGCCGCATCCAGGGCCAGGACCTCTACCCCGAGGTCGCCGACCGGCTGCGCCACGCCCTCGGTCTCCAGTCGCGCTACGAGCTGGGCGAGACCCCGCCCGGCTGGCTCTGCGGCGGCACCCTGAAGGACCACCTCGGCCCCGTCACCGAGGTCGGCTTCAACGCGCTGCACCAGCGCATGGGCTACGCGATGAGCAACACCCAGGCGCTCACCGAGCGGAACCGTCCCGCCGGTTCCAACAACCTCTTCGTCGCCTGGGAGACCCTCACCCACGCCGCCAACCCCCGCTGACCGCGGGCGTGGAGATCCCGCCGGGCCCGCGGGCGGCCCGGCGGGATTCCCGTGCCCGCGTCAGCGGCGTACGGCGCGGAGCAGGGCCAGCGCGCCGGCGACCGGCACGGCCAGCGACAGGGTCGCGATCAGCAGCAGCTCCGTGGGGCCGATCCGGGAGCCGGACAGGGTCAGGGCGCCGACGACCACGACGAACGGGGCGGCCGCGCAGGCCAGCGTCCCGATCACCTTGCGGCGCGTGTCCCACAGCGGGGAGGACCACAGCAGCGCCAGGCCCGCGATCAGGGCCGCCGTCCCGAGGAACGCGTTGAAGAGGACGAGCAGGCCCGCCAGGGCCAGCAGCACCACCGTGAGGCGGGCGCGCCAGGGGTGGCCGGCCGGGGCCGGCGCCGCCGCGGCGGGCTCCTCGGCCAGCGCCGAGGCGGCGACGGTACGGGGCTCGCCGAGGGCGGCCAGGACCTCGCGGACCTGGTCGTCCTCCACGGCGCCGCTGACCTCGACGTGCTCGCGCAGGTCGGCGAGCAGCTCGGCCCGGCGCTCGGCGGGGAGTTCGGCGGTCTCGCGCGCGACGGCGTCGAGATAGGCGGTCACCAGCGGATGGTCGGTGGCGTTCATGCGGTTTCCCCCTGTGGGTCGTTGAGAAAGTGGTCGACGGCGTCCCGGAACAGCGGCCACGCCTGGGTGAACTCGGTGAGGGCCGCGCGGCCGACGGGTGTGAGCGTGTAGTAGCGGCGCGGCGGCCCGCTCGGGGACTCGCGCAGCTCGGTGTCGACGAGCCCTTCCCGGCGCAGTCGTGACAGCAGCGGGTAGATCGTGCCCTGACTGGTGGTCATGACGCTGACCTCGGCGAGCTCCGAGAGGAGTTCGACGCCGTATCGCGGCCCGTCCCTGAGCAGCGCGAGCACGCAGTGCTCCAGCACCCCCTTGCGGAGCTGGCTGGGGACCCTGCCCCCCGCGTCGTTCTTTGCGTTACCAGGAACCATGCAATGCAAGATAGTGCGGCGGCGCGTCCCCCGCAAGGACGGTCCGTGCCTCGGAGGGGCGTGTTCAGTCGCGGGACGGCGTCGCCGTGGCCCGCAGGTCGGCGAGGAGTTCGGCCTGGCCGGCCAGCACCCCGGAGAGGATCGACCTGGCCACCGCCAGCAGATCCACGATCTTCGGGTCCACCAGCGAGTAGTGCACGGTCGCGCCGTCGCGGCGCGCGACCACCAGATTGGCCCGGCGCAGCACCGCGAGCTGCTGCGACAGGTGCGCGGGCTCCACGCCGACCTCGGGCAGCATCTCGCCGACGGCGTGCTCGCGTTCACTGAGCAGTTCCAGCACGCGGATCCGCACCGGATGCCCGAGCGTCTTGAAGAACTCGGCCTTCAGCTGGTACAGCGGCGCACTCACCCGCGCCACCCCCGCCGCGCCCCGGTCGTGCACCCTGTCCGTCGTGCTGTCATCGCCATGACTCCATCCTCGCCCCCTGACATCGACATGACGACATCGGGAATTTCTCACATTAGCAATCCGGAAAGTCCCCGGCGCCGGGCGGGAGCGGTCGTCACAGGGGGAGGGTGACCCAGACGCTCTTGCCCCCGCCGTCCGCGTCCCGCCGCAGCACGCAGGTCCCGCCGCTCTCCGCGGTCACCTGTGCCACCAGGGCCAGTCCGCGGGAGGAGGCCGGCACGCCGATGAGCCCCGGGTGGTCCGGGTGCCGGTCATGGACGCCGAAGGCGAGCGCGTACTCCCCGGCGACGAACGTGACCGTCAGGGAGGGCGAGAGGGCGGCCGCGTGCCGGACGCTGTTGGTCACGAGCTCGGCCAGGACGAGCAGCGCCGGGCCCATCGTGGGGTGCGAGCCGTCGATGCCCCACGAGGCGTACGTCATCTCGGCGGTCCGGCGCGCGAGCCGCACCGAAGCGGGGAGCGTCGGCAGCGTGAGCACGTGCCGGTGCGGGAGGGGCTCGGGGGCGCTGCTCACGGGGCCGGGTCATTTCCGAGCCGGTGCCCGGCGACCGACCGCGGCTGGATGCGCAGCAGCGTGTCGTGCGGACCGTACGCCCAGCCGGGCAGAGTGCGCGCGTGGTGAGCGGCCTCCGCGGGGTCGGCGATCGCCTCCGCGGGCCCCGAGACGGTGACGCTCCAGCCGCTCCCGGCGGGCAGTCGGACGGCGTCGGCCTGGTACGTGAGCACCGGCCGGTCCGCGAGTACGTCGGCCTGCACGGGCGCGCGGACGATCAGCCGCCCGTACTCCAGGACGTGGAGGGCGGGCCGTACGACGGCCTGGTCGCGCCGCACGACTACCAGGCGTCCGTGGGCGACGCCCTCCAGGAGCCACAGGGCCTCCGCGCCGGAGACCTCGGTCATCCGGCGGAGGGTCGGGGCGGGGTCGTTCATCGGGTGCTCTCCGGTAGGGCGGTGCCGGCCTCGCGGGCGGCCGGCGCGGTCAGGATCCCCGCACCGCGGAGGTGGCCGCGGGCGCCCGCGACGGCCTCGGGCGTGGTGGCGTACTCCCGGCCCTCGAAGCGCAGCAGGTCGAGCGCCCCGACCGAGGCGAGGGCCTGGCGCTGGCCGGGGCGTATGCCCGAGGTCATGACGGCGATGCCGCGCCGGTTCAGCTTCTCCACCGCGTCCTTGAGGACCAGCGCGCCGGTGGCGTCCACCGTCGTCACCCGTGACATGCGCAGGATGACCACCCGGACGTCGGCGACCCCGGAGAGTTCGAGCAGGAAGCGGTGGGCGGCGGCGAAGAACAGCGGGCCGTCGATGCGGTAGGCGACGATGTGCTCGTCGAGCAGGGCGTGTTCCTCGGCGTCGTGCTCACCGGGCAGGTCGGCCCGGAGGTCGACCTGGTCCAGGCGCGCCTGCCGCGCCACCGCGCGCAGCGCGAGCGCGCCCGCGACGGCGAAGCCGATGACCACCGCGTACACGAGGTCCAGGGCGAGCGTCGCGGCAGCGGTGAGCGTGAGGACGGCGGCGTCCGAGCGGGTGGCCTTCGCCATCGCGCGCAGCGAGCCGACCTCGACCATCCGCACGGCGGTCGCCAGCAGGACGCCGGCCAACGCGGCCAGTGGGATCTTCGACACGAGCGGGGCCGCGGCGAAGACGATCACGGCGAGGACCAGGGCATGGGTGAGCGCGGCGAGCCGGGACGTCGCGCCGGTTCGGACGTTGACCGCGGTACGGGCGATGGCGCCGGTCGCCGGTACGCCGCCGAACAGGGGCGCGGCCAGGTTCGCGAGGCCCTGCCCGAACAGCTCGCGGTCGGGGTCGTGCCGCTGGCCGACCGTCATGCCGTCCGCGACCTGGGCCGAGAGCAGCGACTCCAGCGCGGCGAGCGCCGCCACCGCGAACGCCGGGGCGATGAGGCCGCCCAGAGCGGAGACGTCGACGAAGTCGAGGGAGGGGGCGGGCAGCCCGGCCGGCAGCGCGCCGATCGTCGCCGCGTCCAGGCCGAGCAGCTGGGCGGCCCCCGTGGCGGCGGCCACCGCGACCAGGGAGAAGGGCACCGCCGGGCGCAGTCTGGCGCCGACGAGCATCAGCGCGGCGACGCCCAGGGCGACCGCGAGGGCGGTCCAGTGCGGGGCGCGCGCGAACTCCACGAGCGCCCGCCAGGTCACCACGAGGACGCGGTCGCCCTCGGGCCTGGCCACGCCCAGTGCGTTCGGCACCTGCTGGAGGCCGATGACGAGGGCGATGCCGAGGGTGAAGCCCTCCACCACGGAGGCGGGCAGATAGACCATCGTTCGGCCGGCCCTCGCGAGGGCGAGCCCGATGACGATCAGCCCGGCCAGCAGCCCGACGGTCAGCACCCCGTTCGGCCCGTGCTCGGCGACGATCGGCACGAGGACCACCGTCATGGCGCCGGTCGGGCCGGAGACCTGGAGGCCGGATCCGCCGAACAGGGCGGCGAGGGTGCCGGCGACGACCGCGGTCGCGAGTCCCGCCGCCGCGCCGAGTCCCGAGGACACCCCGAATCCGAGGGCGAGGGGGAGGGCGACGACGGCGACGGTGAGCCCGGCGAGCAGGTCGCGGCGCGGGTTGCGGGCCATGGCGGCGAAGTCGGCGCGGCCCGGCAGGAGGGCGCGCAGGCGGCGCAGCGGCGGAGGGCCGGCCGGGGTGGACACACGCGCTCCTCTCTGGTGCTGTGCCCGCGGCTACCTGCGGGCACAGCCCGGCCATCATGTAATGAATTGCAGAATTTGGCAATTCATTATCTGCGGGGATGATGATCCGTCCACTCGTGACGCCCGGGTGATCAGCGCCCCGTACCCTCCGACGGACCAGGCGCATCGCCCGATGCGCCGTCACCACGGGGGACAGCACATGACATACCGCCGCGCGGCCATACCGGCACTGATCGGGGGACTCCTGCTCACCGCGCTGCTGTGGTGGGCGGGCGCCAGCTCCGAGGCGCTCCGCCTGCCGGGCAGCCAGTCCGTCCTCGGCTTCGAACAGACCGCCGAACTCGCACGCCGGCTCGCCCCCTGGACGTACGCCCCCGCGTCCGGCGGCACCGGCGACGCGACGGTCGTCGACGGCAGCTACCTCTCCCTCCGCACCACCGCCATGCAGATCCGCTTCTGCGCGGTCCTCGCCTTCTTCGTCCCCGGAGCCCTGCTCCTGGCCCGGCGCCTGCCGCCCGTGCAGGGCCGCATGCCCGCCACCCTGCTCGCGCTCTGGGCCTGGGGCATCGTCGCCGGCGTCCTCGCGGTGACCGTCTCCGCCCCCTGGCTCATCGCCTCGGGCGGCCGCGGCAGCTACCGCATCCTGCCGCAGCTCGCGAGCGTCATCGCCTCCGGCCGGCAACCGCTCGTGGCGGCCGCGCTCGTCACGGCCGTGGTGACCGCGCTGATCGCCCGGATCACCGCCAAGGGCGCCGGGAACCTCCCGCGCGCCGACGTCCCGGCGCGCCCCGCCCGCCAGGCCGCCACCGCGGGGACCGCGGTGATCGCGTTCTCCCTGCTGGTCCTCTCGTACGAGTCGGTGGCCGCCGCCATCCAGACGGCCCCGGCACCCGCCGGACTGCTCGACGAACCCGGCGACCTCCTGCGCCAGTGGCTGCTGCTCGGTGCCTGGGCGGGCCCCGCCGGCGTGCCCTTCACCACCTGGCTCCTCTATCGCGCCGCCGACCTGGTGGTGCTCGCCCTCGTCTGGTGGGGCCTGCGCCGCCTCCCCGGACTGCTCACCCGCGTCACCGTCCCCGCGATGGCAGCCGGCGCCGTGAGCGCCACCGTCATCGGGCTGCTCGTGAGCCAGTCGCTGCGGATCGCGCTGGACGGGACGGGCCGGCAGTACGGACTGCTGTACGCCTTCGGCAACCTCGGCAACGGCGTACCCGCCGCCCTGATCTGGGGCGTGGCGGCGGGAGTCGTCGCCACGCTGACGCTGCGGGTCGCGCTGCGGCGGGAGGGGGCTGCGGGGGAGAGGGCGGCCGGGCAGACGCCGGGGGACCCGCAGGGGGTGACGGGGCCCGCGGCGCGCGGGGGAGAGTCGTAGCCTTTCGCCCTTCGCCGGGCCGCTCTCACCTGCCGCACGCACCAGGGGCCGCCGGCCCCGGGGATACTGCCCCTCATGACCCCCACCCCCCGACCCGCCCGCGTCCCGGCTCCCCAGGCCCCTCCTTTCGACCCCGAACTGGGCGTGGCGCTGGCCTCCCTGGGGGAGTCGGACAGGGAGCCCTACACCCCGGAGAACCTCGTGGTCCGGCAGGAGCGGGACGCCGCGCTGCGGCCCCGGCCGACGGTCGAGGAGCTGCGGGCCGACGGGCGTTTCGAGGTGTCGGAGCTGCACGTGCCGGGCCCGCCCGGCGAGCCGGACGTCACACTCGTCAGCGCACGGCCGGCCGGCCTGGCCGGTCCGCTGCCGCTGCTCTACTACATGCACGGCGGCGGCATGATCAGCGGCAACGCGTGGTCCGTCCTCCCCCGACTGCTCCGCTCCTGGGCGCAGCCCCTCGGGCTGGCCGTCCTGTCGGTCGAGTACCGCCTCGCACCGCGGACGCGCTACCCCGGGCCCCTGGAGGACTGCTACGCCGGACTCGCCTGGGCGGCCGAACACGCCACCGGCCTCGGCATCGACCCGGCCCGTATCCTCATCGGCGGCAAGAGCGCCGGCGCCGGCCTCGCCGCGGCGCTCGCCCTGCTCGCCCGCGATCGCTGCGGGCCCGCCCCGATCGGCCAACTCCTCCTGTGCCCGATGCTCGACGACCGCGGCGGCACCTTCTCCAGCCACCAGATGGCCGGTGTCGACACCTGGGACCGGACCTCCAACGCGACCGCCTGGCAGGCGCTGTTGGGTGACCGCTACGGCGCCGACGACCTGCCGCCCTACGCCGCACCCGCCCGGGCGGCCGACCTGTCCGGGCTGCCCCCGGCCTATATCGAGGTCGGGTCGGCCGAGACCTTCAGGGACGAGTGCGTGGCCTACGCCGACGCGATCTGGCGCTCGGGCGGCCAGGCCGAACTGCACGTGTGGCCCGGCGCCTTCCACGGCTTCGACACCATCGCCCCGCGGGCGGCCCTCAGTCAGGACGCCCGCGAGGCCCGCACCCGCTGGCTCCGCCGCGTCCTGCGGTGAGACGCAGGCCCGGATCGTGCGCGTGCGGGCGTGCCCCACGCCACCTACGCTGAGCACCAGTCAGGCCCGGACCGATGTCCAGGGCGTCCGGAGGGAGTGCCGGTGGTGCGGCGGGTGCGCGACGGCGTGACGCCGTTGCTGGTGGGCGCGCTGGTGGCGACCTCGGTCGTCGCCCCCGGGCCGGCCGGGACCGGGGACGCGAAACCGCGCGGCGCGCAGGCCGCGACGCTGCACGGGGTGTTCGTCGGTTCGGGTGCGGAGGGCGTGGCCCGGTTGGGCCGGTTCGAGGCCTGGCGGGCGCAGGGCGCCCTCCAGGCGGGGCGCACCTACCTCGCCGGGGACGACTGGGTCAGCATCGAGGGCCCCGACGAGCTTCTGCGCCCCTGGGCGACCTGGCACACCGCGCGCCCCGGCCGGGTCCTGGTCCTGAACGTGCCGATGCTGGACCGCAGCGAGGCCCAGCTCTCCGACGAGGAGGTCGCGGCGCTCCTCTACGAGGGGGCGAGCGGACGCAACGACGCGCACTTCAAGGTCCTCGCGGAGCGCCTCGTACGGCACCGACTCGGCGACAGCGTGCTGGTCCTCGGCTGGGAGATGAACGGTGTCACCTACACCCACCGCTGCCATCCGGACCCCTCCCGGTGGCAGGAGTACTGGCGCCGCATCGTCCGCGCCATGCGCTCCGTCCCCGGCCAGCGCTTCCGCTTCGACTTCGCCCCGAACCGCGGGGTCGACGCCGTCGAATGGACCCGCTGCTATCCCGGGGACGCCTACGTCGACATCATCGGCATGGACGCCTACGACCAGCCCCCCGGCACCTCGTTCCGCAGCCAGGTGGAGGAGCCCTACGGGCTACGCGACCAGGTCGCCTTCGCCAAGCGGCACCGCAAACACGTCTCGTACCCGGAATGGGGCCTCTTCCGCAACGGCGACGACGCCGACTACATGAAGGGCATGCTCGCCTGGTTCCGCGCACAGCGCCCGCTCTACGAATCGCTCTCCGACTACTGCCCCCACGGCGTGTGGACCTGCTCCTGGCATCCCAGGAGCGCCGGCGAGTACCGGCGCCGCTGACGGGTGAGCGGCGCCCCGGCGGGCAGGCGCTCCCCCGTGGACAATGGAGGCGGCGGGCCGGTGCGGCCGAGCCGGTCGCGGCCCCGGAGCGCTCGGAGGAAGGGATGCCCGCGATCGAGGAGCCCCCGGGGGTCGGCGGGACGGTGGACACCGCCCTCGACCTGGCGCTCGCCGGCGCGGTGCACCGCACCGGCGCCTCGATCGGCCTCCTCTACCTGATCGAGCCGGCGGAGCCCGTGCTGCGCCTGGTGGCCCTGTGCGGTCTGCCGGTGGAGTTCACCGCCCCCTGGCAGCGACTGCCCCTCACCGCCCCCGTTCCCGTCGCGGACGCCATCGGCGAGGACCGGCTCGTCTGGGTCGGGGGGCAGGACGAGATGGCCCGCCGCTATCCGCGCGCCGCCGCGGTCCTCCCGTACCGCTTCGCCCTCGCCGCGTTCCCCGTGACCGGCAGGCGCCGCTGCTGGGGCGGCGTCGTGCTGATGTGGCCCGCCGACCACCCCCAGGAGATCGCCACCAGGGAGCGCGCCCACCTCCGCGGGCACGCCGCCGTCCTCTGCCGGATCCTGGACGGCTCCACCGAGCAGCCCTCCCTCCCGGACCGGCCGCGCCTCGTGCCCCGGGACGCCGTCGCGGGCCCCGCGCCGACCGGTCTGGCAGCCGCCGACTTCGCGGAGCGGCTTCCCGAAGGCGCCCTCGCCCTGGACCTCGAGGGCCGGATCACCTTCCTCACCCGCGCGGCCGCCCGTCTCCTCGACCGCGAGCCCGGCCGGCTCCTCGGCACCCGTCCCTGGCAGGCGCTGCCGTGGCTGGACGACCCCGCCTACGAGGACCAGTACCGCACCGCGGTCGTCAGCCGTGAACCCGTCTCCTTCACGGCCCTGCGCCCGCCGGACCACTGGCTCACCTTCCAGCTCTACCCGGACGCCAGCGGCATCAGCGTCCGCGTCACACCGGGGCGCGAACAGGCCTCGTCCACCCTCCCGCCGGCTTCGGCCCGGCGTCCCGCCGCCGCGACCGGCCGGCTCTACCAGCTGGTCCACCTGGCCGCCATGCTCTCCGAAGCGGTCGGCGTCCACGATCTCGTCGGCCTCATCGCCGAGCACGCCCTGCCCGCCTTCGGCGCCCAGGGCCTGGTGCTCTCCGCCGTCGACGCCGGACGCCTGAAGATCATCGGTAGACACGGCTATCCGGCCCACGTGATCGAGCGCCTCGACGGACTGCCCCTGAACACCGACGTCACCCCCGCCGGGCAGGTCCTCGCCGGCGGTGTCCCCGCCTTCTTCGCCGACCGGGACGAGATGGCCGCCCGCCATCCCGAGGCCACGCGCCTCAGCGACAAGCAGGCCTGGGCCTACCTCCCCCTGACGATCGCAGGCCGCCCCGTGGGCTGCTGCATCATCTCGTACGACCGCCCGCACCGCTTCTCCGCCGACGAACGCGCCGTCCTGACCTCGCTCGGCGGTCTCGTCGCCCAGGCGCTCGACCGCGCCCGCCTCCACGACGCCCAGCACGACCTCGCCCAGCAGCTGCAGCAGGCCCTCCTGCCCCGCAACCCGCCCGCCGTGCCCGGCCTCGACATCGCCGCCCGCTATCTGCCCGCCGTCCACGACCTCCAGGTCGGCGGGGACTTCTACGACGTGCTCCGGCTGGACGCCACGACCGTCGCCGCCGTCGTCGGCGACGTCGAAGGGCACAGCATCGCCGCGGCCGCGCTCATGGGCCAGGTCCGCACCGCCATCCACGCCCACGCCACCTCCGGAGCGTCCCCCGCCCAAGTCCTCGCCCACACCAACCGGCTCCTCGCCGACCTCGACTCCGAACTGCTCGTCTCGTGCCTCTACGTGCACCTCGACCTCGCGCACGACCGGCTGACCCTGGCGAACGCCGGGCACGTCCCGCCCCTGCTGCGCACGGCGCCCGGCCGGGCCCGCGTCCTCGACGCCGAACCCGGCCCCCTGCTGGGCGTCGGCACCCGGGCCGACTACCCCGTCACCGCCGCGCCGTTCCCGCCGGGAGCCCTGCTGGCCCTCTACACCGACGGCCTCGTCGAGGTCCCTGGCGTCGACCCCGCCCTGACCACCGCCGCCCTCGCCCGCCACCTCGCCGACACCGACGACCCGCTCCCGCGCCTCGCCGACGGCCTCGTCCGGCAGTCCTGGCCCGACGGCCGACCCACCGACGACATCACCGTGCTCCTGGTGCGCGACATCCGGCGGACGGAACCAGGCGGCTAGGAAGCGCCTGGTCGTCGACTCGCCCTCCGCCCGCCCGGGAGCTCTCGGCAGCCCGGACCGCCCGGCGGCCACGGTCGACCTGGGCGCCGGAACCACCCCGCGAAGAGCCGGGCCTTCGACGGGCCCGTCGGCGTCTGTCCCGGGGGAGTACCAGCAGCTCAATATACCCCCACCCGTATGTCGAAGGTGTGATGCGAGATACCCAGGGGGGTATTTGACGGGCGATGGCCGACCTGTTTACGGTCGTGGGGAGAGATACCCAGGGGGGTATCGAGGCGAGGGGTGTCCCCGGCCCGCCCCGCTCCGCCCCACCCGCCCCGCCGGCCCGTCCCCGATGGAGGAAACGCCGTGTTCTTCGCGCAGTACTACCTCGACTGCCTCTCCCAGGCGTCGTACATGATCGCCGACGAGACGACCGGGCAGGCCGTGGTCGTCGACCCCCGCCGTGACGTGTCCGAGTACCTCGCCGACGCCGCCGCGCACGGCTTCACCGTGGTCGGCGTGATCAACACCCACTTCCACGCCGACTTCGTCGCCGGCCACCTCGAAATGGCCGCCCGCACCGGCGCCTGGATCGGCTACGGCCGCGGGGCCGAGACCGAGTACCCCATCCGCGCGCTCGCCGAAGGCGAGCGGATCGCACTCGGCGACGTCACCCTCGAGATCCTGGCGACCCCCGGCCACACCCCCGAGTCGATCAGCGTCCTCGTGTACGAGCACGCCGACGACGCCGTGCCGTACGGCGTGCTCACCGGCGACGCGCTCTTCATCGGCGACGTCGGCCGCCCCGACCTGCTCGCCTCCGTGGGCGTGACCGCCGAGGAGCTCGGCGCCATGCTCCACGACAGCGTCCAGGACAAACTGATGGCACTGCCCGACGAGGTCCGCGTCTTCCCCGCCCACGGGGCCGGCTCCGCCTGCGGCAAGAACCTCTCCACCGAGAAGCAGTCCACCATCGGCGAGCAGCGCGCCACCAACTACGCCTGCGTCCCGATGAGCCGCGAGGCGTTCGTCGCGCTCGTCACCGCCGGGCAGCCGCCCGCGCCCGGGTACTTCGCCTACGACGCCGAACTCAACCGCAAGGACCGCCTGCTGTACGACGCGGCGACGACGCCACGGCCGCTGTCCCCGGCCGAGTTCGCCGAGCTGCGGCACGCGGGCGCGGTCGTGGTCGACGCCCGCTCCCCGCAGGAGTTCGCCAACGGGCACCTGCGCGGCGCGGTCAACGTGCCCGCCGAAGGCCGCTTCGCCGAGCAGGCCGGTACCGTCCTCGACCCGGCCGACCGTCTGATCGTCATGGCACCGGAGCACCGCGAGGAGGAGGTCGTCACCCGCCTCGCCCGCATCGGCTTCGACCGCGCCGTGGGCTATCTGCGCGACCCGGAGGACGCCCTGGAGGCGCTCGCCGACGAGGTCGCCCCCGCGAGCCGCCTCACCGCCGCCCACCTGCGCGCGGCGCTGACCGGCGACAACCCCCCGGTCGTCGTCGACGTCCGCACCTGCGGGGAGCGCGAGGCGAACGGTTTCATCGACGGCGCCCTGCACGTACCGCTGAACGAGCTGCCCGCCCGCGCCGCCGAGCTGCCCGCCGACCTGCCCCTCGTCCTGCACTGCGCCGGCGGCCACCGCTCGTCGATCGCGGCGAGCCTCCTGCGCCGGCGCGGCTTCGCGGACGTCTCCGACATCCTCGGCGGCTACGCGGCCTGGGCCCTCTCGGCGGAGCCGACCGCGCGCGCCTGACGCACGCCCGCAGCACCTTCCCCCGCCCCCACCCACGCACGTCCGCATCACCTTCCCCCGCCCACGCACCCGTCCACCACTCTGTTCAGGAGCCTCCATGACCGCGTACTCCGGCCATCCCGCCCATCCCCGGCGTTACGTCACCGCCGCCGCCCTCCAGCCGCTCGTCCGGGACGGGCGCGCCCCGCGCCTGCTGGACGTCCGCACTCCGGGCGAATTCCGTACCGTGCACATCCCGGGCGCCTACAACGTCCCCCTCGCCACCCTGCGGGAGCACCGCGAGGAACTGCGGGCGCATCTGGACGAGGAGGTCGTCCTCGTCTGCCGCTCCGGCGTCCGCGCCGAGCAGGCCGAGCAGGCGCTCGCGGCAGCGGGCCTGCCGAACCTGCGGGTCCTGGAAGGCGGCATGAACGCCTGGGAGGCGGCCGGAGCTCCCACGAACCGCGGTCCCGAGCGGTGGGACATGGAGCGCCAGGTCCGGCTCGTCGCCGGCTCGATCGTGCTCGCGACCGGACTCGTGGGCGTCTTCGTGCCCGGCGCGCACCTGATCGGCACCGCCATCGGCGCCGGGCTGACCTACGCCGCCGTCAGCAACTCCTGTGCCATGGGCGTCCTGCTCTCCAAGCTGCCCTACAACCGCGGGCCGCGCACCGACCTCCGCACCGTGATCGCGGGACTGCGGGCCACGCCGTGACAGCCCTCGTCGTGGCGGCCTCGCTGCTCGTCGGCCTCAGCCTGGGCGTCCTGGGCGGTGGGGGCTCGATCCTGACCGTGCCCCTGCTCGTCTACCTCGCGGGCCAGGGCACCAAGGAAGCGATCGCGACCTCCCTCTTCGTCGTCGGCGTGACCAGCCTTGCCGCCCTCGTTCCCCACGCCCGCGCCGGCCGGGTGCGCTGGAAGGCGGGGCTCCTCTTCGGCGTCTTCAGCATGGCCGGCGCCTATGGCGGCGGCCGGATCGCCGCCCATGTCCCCGCTACGGCGCTCCTCGTCGCGTTCGCCCTGATGATGCTCGCCACGGCCGTCGCGATGCTCCGCGGGCCGCGACGCGAGGGCGAGCCTCAGGCCTGGCGGCCCCAGGGCCGCCTGCCGTTGCGGCGCATCGCGGTCGAGGGACTGGGCGTCGGCGCCGTGACCGGACTGGTCGGCTCGGGCGGCGGATTCCTCGTGGTTCCCGCGCTCGCCCTCCTCGGCGGACTGCCCATGGGCCTCGCGGTCGGCACCTCGCTGCTCGTCATCGCGATGAACTCCTTCGCCGGCCTGGCCGGGCACCTCCCGGGCGCGCACATCGACTGGCGGCTCGCCCTGTTGGTGACGGCGGTGGCCGTGGCGGGCAGCGTCCTCGGCGGGCGCCTCTCCGGGCGTATTCCCCAGGGCGTCCTGCGCAGGGCCTTCGGCTGGTTCGTCGTCGTCATGGGCGTTTTCGTCCTGGTGCGGCAGCTCGGCGCCGGCATGGGGGCCCACCCGGCGGCCTGGGGTGCCCTGGGCGGGCTCGGTGCGCTGCTGGTCGCCGCGACCGCCGTCCGGTTGCGGAGCAAAAGTAGCGGTTGATACCCCTCGGGGTATCCTGGCGGGCGGGGATGGTGAAACGTGGAGGAGGATCCGCCGTGCAGGTCGACGAAGAAGCCGTGCGCCCCGTCCTGAACCGGCTGCGCCGCGCCCAGGGCCAGCTGGCCGCCGTCATCGCGATGATCGAGGCCGGCCGCGACTGCAAGGACGTCGTCACCCAGCTCGCCGCCGTCTCCCGGGCCCTCGACCGGGCCGGCTTCAAGATCGTCGCGAGCGGGATGCGCCAGTGCCTGGCCGAAAGCGCCGCCGATGCCCCGCCCATGTCGGAGGAAGAGCTCGAAAAACTCTTCCTCGCCCTGGCCTGACCGACCTCGCCTTCCCCGGATGCCGAACCCGCGCAGGTACGGAGGGGCCCGAGGCCCGCTCACCCGTTCGGCGGAGCCCGTGTGGTTGCGCGGTGTCGGCCCGAGGACGCTCGGAGCAGAGCGGCAGAAGGGAACACGCACATGAGTCAGCAGACAACGCAGTCGTCAGGCGCGCCACGGGACGGCCGGGACACCGGTGGGTGGGTGGCCGGCGGGGTGATGTTCGCGGCGGTCCTGCTGCTGTGCAGCGGCATCCTCGCGGTGCTGCAGGGCATCGCCGCCGTGGCCGAGGACGACGTGTACACACGCGTCGGTTCGTACGTGTTCGAGTTCAACCTGACCAGCTGGGGCTGGATCCACATCGTCCTCGGCGCGCTCGTCGCCCTGACCGGCGGCGGTCTGCTGAAGGGCGCGACCTGGGCCCGCTTCGCCGGCCTGCTCTTCGCCTCGCTGAGCCTCCTCGCCCAGTTCCTGTTCCTGCCGTACGCGCCGTTCTGGTCGATCCTCGTGATGGGGATCGACGTGTTCGTCATCTGGTCCCTGGCAAGCAGCCTGGACGACCCCCGCAGCCGGACCGCCGCGGCACGCTGAAGGCCCCGAACCCAGCAGGCGACGGCCGCCCGGGAGTGCGTCCCCGGGCGGCCGGCCCGTGCCCGGACCCATTTCATCCGCCGTACATGGAACCCCCGTTCCGCTGCCCTTACGCTCTGGGCCATGGCAGCAGGAATCCTCACTGCGCGCCGCCACGTCGACCAAGGGCACGTGGCGAGCGCCCTGTGTACGGTCGCCCCGGCGCGCTGAAGCGCCCCTCTTCCCCTACGGGATCCCCACCTGGCGCACCCGCCTGACTCCCGTCTCTTCCCCTTTCCGCACAGCGGCCCGACGGCTCACCGCAGCCGTCCGCCCGCCGTGCCCCCCCTGCGCAGACGCACCCAGGAGGAATGGACATCATGAGCGAGAACCGACGCCCCCCGGTGAGCCGCCGCGGCTTCCTCGGCGGCGCCGCCGCGGTGGCAGCCGCCACCGCCGTACCCGCCCTCGCACAGGTCGCCGGAGCCGGCCCCGCCGCTGCCGCGGGCCGCCCGAACATCCTGCTGATCGTCACGGACGACCAGCCGAAGCACACCGAGTGGGCCCTGCCCAAGACCGTCGCCTGGCTCGCCGACCAGGGCGTGAGGTTCACCAACGGCCACGTCGCCACGCCGCTGTGCGCACCCTCGCGCTCCAGCGTGTTCTCCGGGCGCCACGCCCACCACCACGGCGTGCGCAACAACAAGGCCTCGTACGCGCTCGACCAGAGCACCACGGTGCAGAAGTACCTCAAGCAGGCGGGCTACCGCACCGGCCTGTTCGGCAAGTACCTCAACTCCTGGACCCTGGCGGACAACCCGCCGCACTTCGAGGAGTTCGCCCTGCTCCAGCCCGGGTACGTCGACGCGCAGTGGAACGTCGACGGCACCGTCCAGACGATCAACGGATACACCACCACCATCGTGAAGAACCGCACCCTGAAGTTCCTCGACAAGGCGGCCACCGACCCCCGCCCGTGGTTCGCGTACGTCACCCCCTACGCCTCCCACGGACCGCGCACCCCGGAGGCGAAGTACGCCGACGCGCCCGTCCCGGACTGGAACGGGCGCCCCTCCGTCCCGGAGGGCGACCGCAGCGACAAGCCCGCCTACATCAAGAACGCGACCGGCACCCTGGCCGACGGCCGGAACATCCGTGCCGAGCAGCTGCGCACCCTGCTGTCGGTCGACGACGCGGTCCAGGCGTTCAAGGACAAGCTCCAGGCGCTGGGCCAGCTCGACGACACGCTCGTCATCTACATCGGCGACAACGGCTTCAGCTGGGGCGACCACGGTTGGACCGCCAAGTCGGTGCCCTACCGGCCGGCGCACGAGGTGCCCTTCTACCTGTCCTGGCCGGCGGGCGGGAGAGGCGCGGGGACCGTGGACAACCGCATCGTCGCGAACATCGACATCGCCCCGACCATCCTCGACGCGGCGGGCATCACCCCGGCCGCCCCGCAGGACGGCAGGTCCCTGCTCTCCTCGTACGAGCGCGACCACCTCCTCGTGGAGTGGTGGAAGCAGGGCACCACGGCGGGCGGTGTGCCGACCTGGTCCTCGTACGTCGCCAAGGACAAGCAGTACACCGAGTACTACGACCTGACGACGGACGCGAACGGCACGGTGTCCGGCACCGGGCAGGTGAAGTTCCGCGAGTACTACGACCTGGCGGTCGATCCGTACCAGCTGGCCAACAAGCTCTACCAGGCCACCCCGGCGGACGAACAGGCCCTCGGCATACCGGCTCTGGCCGCCCGGCTCGCCGCCGACCGCGCCGCCTGACCCGTCACCGCCCGCGCGTCGGCCGGGCACCCGGTCAGGAGGGGGACGGGTGCCCGGTCGACGGGGGCCGGGAGGGTCATCCCGCCACGCCGAGGAAGCGCAGCACGGCCAACACGCGCCGGTGGTCGGCGTCCGCGCGCGGCAGGTCCAGCTTCGCGAGGATGCTGTTGATGTGCTTGGCGACGGCGCTCTCGCTGACCACGAGCTGGGCGGCGATGCCCGCGTTGGAGCGGCCCTCGGCCATCAGCGCGAGGACGTCGCGCTCGCGGGGCGTGAGCCGTTCCAGGGGGTCGCTCGGCCTGCGCACCAGCAACTGCGCCACGACCTGCGGGTCGAGCGCGGTGCCGCCGTCCGCGACCCGCCGCAACGCGTCGATGAACTCCTCGACGTCGGCGACCCGTTGCTTCAGGAGATAGCCGACCCCGCTCGTGTTGGTGGCGAGCAGCTCGGCCGCGTAGCGCTCCTCGACGTACTGGGAGAGCATCAGCACGGCCGTATCCGGCCGTTCCCTGCGGATGGTCAGGGCGGCGCGCACCCCCTCGTCGGTGAAACCGGGCGGCATGCGCACGTCCACGACGGCGAGCTCGGGCCGGTGCTCCTCGACGGCGGCCGTCAGCCCCTGCGCGTCCCCGGTCTCGGCCACCACCTCGAAGCCGGCCATCTCCACCACCTTGACCAGGCCGATCCGCAGCAGCACGGAGTCCTCGGCGATCACGGCACGTCTCAGGTCGGGCACGGCAACTCCACGCTCATCATGGTCGGTCCCCCTACGGGACTGCTCATCCGGAAGGTCCCGTCCACGGACCGCACGCGCTGGGCGAGCCCCCGCAGACCGCTGCCCCTGGACGGATCGGCGCCGCCCATCCCGTCGTCGGCGATCACCACCCGCAGTATCGCGCCCAGCCGGGTGACGCTCACCTCCGCCCTGGTCGCCTCCCGTGCGTGCTTGGCGATGTTGGTGAGGGCTTCGGAGACCACGAAGTACGCGACGGCCTCGACGGCGGAGGCCGCGGGAGCCTGCGGCCGGCCGCCCGCCATGTCCCGCCTCACGTCGGGCTCCTGGCGTGGCGGCAGGTCCACCCTCAGCCGCACCGGGAGGGGCGACCGCGCGGCGAGTCCCGACAGGGCGGCGTCGAGGCCCAGCTCGTCCAGGACCGCCGGATGCAGCCCGCGCACCAGGTTCCCGAGCTCCTCGATCGCGTCCTTCGCCTCCTGGTGGGCCGCGTCGATCACGGCCCGCGCCTCGGGCGGCAGGTCCTTCAGCGTGGCCTTCGCGATCCCCAGGTTGAGCGCGAGCGACACCAGTCGCTGCTGGGCGCCGTCGTGCAGATCCCGCTCGATCCGGCGCCGTTCGGCGTCCGCGGCGTCGACCGCCCCGGCCCGGCTCTCGGTGAGGTCGGCCACCCGCCGAGCCAGGTCCTCGCCGGAGTCGGGGCCCAGCAGCCGGGGCCCGGCGTGGGTCTCGACGCGGACGAGCGCTGCGGCCAGCGAGGGCACCAGCGCCAGCGCGGCGAGCCCGGCGACGGTGACGTAGAACGCCTGGGTGCCGTACCCGGGGTGCTCGATCCGCCACCGCCAGGGCACCGCCCACACCCACACGTACACCGTGGCAGCGGCGAGCCCGGCCACGAGCAGCGCCAGGAGCAGCACCTCCAGCGCGCCGAGCAGGAGCCCGGCGAGGCAGTGGTAGCCCGCCTGCCGCTGAGGGCGCCGCCGGCCCGGGCGGGGAATGTCGATGCCCAACAGGCGCCGGAATCGCCGGATCTGGGCGACGGTCAGGGCGGGCACCGCGAGGACGGCGAGGACCACGACGAAGCCCAGGACCACCGGCGCGCCCGCGTCGCTGCCCAGGATGATCTCCCAGACGAGGCCGCCGACCACGAACAGCAGGAAGCCCATGAGGAGGTGGAGGGGCACCCCCAGGGCGAGGAAGGACGTGTCTCGGGCCACGCGGGTGAGCGCGCGCCGCGTCCGGGGCGGGACTTTCATGATCCAACCGTACGGGCCGGGGCCGCCGCCCGGAATGCAGTTGCTGTCCGGTCCCGGGGTACAGCCAGTGCCACCCCAAGTCGGCAAAGGGTGTTACCGACCGGGGAGCGGGCGCGCAGGAGTCTGGATCACGAGCCCGGACAGCGGGTCCGTGACACCGAAAGGCACCGCCCATGGCCCTGATCGCCGCCCACCCCGCCACCGCCGATGGCCGCTGCGCGGGCGCAGGCCCCGACGCCGTCGCGAAGCCCGTCAGCCGCTCCCGTCGCCGCCGGGGCCGCGTCCTGGTGGGTGCCGGCCTGATCCTGCTGCCCTGGCTCGGCTACCTGGCGGGCACCCTGCCGACCGCCGAGGCGGCGGCCTGGGTCACCGTCGACGCCCTGGAGGCGGCGGCACTGCTCACCGCGGGCACCCGCCTGCTGCACGCCGACCCCCGCCATCGTGCCCCGGCGGCGGCCGCCGCCACCCTCCTCGTCGCCGACGCCTGCATGGACCTCGCCACCGCCGCCCCGGGCGCCGAACTGGCGACGGCGGTCGCCATGGCCGTACTCGCGGAACTGCCGCTGGCGGCGCTGTGCTTGACGCTGGCGGTCACGGGCGGTCCCCGCCCCGGTTCCCGGGAAAAGTGACGCCGCCCCACGTCACGAGGTACGAAGTCCCCTGTGAACGAAGTGACCCGTGATGCGACGACCCGCGTGTTCATCGCCCTCGCCCCGCCCGACGACGCGAAGGACGAGCTGGAGCGCGAGTTGCTCCCCGCCTACCAGGCGTACCCGCGCATGCGCTGGAACCGCATCGAGGACTGGCACATCACGCTCGCCTTCCTCGGGGAGCTCCCCGTCGCCGCCGTGCCTCCGCTGCGCCGCCCGCTCGCCGAGCTCGCGGCCTCCCGCGACCCACTGGAACTGGCCCTGCACGGCGGCGGCCACTTCGACGAGCGGGTCCTGTGGAGCGGCATCGAAGGCGACCTCGAAGGTCTGCACCGCCTGGCGTCCGACGTGCGCGACCTGGTCCGTACATGCGGCATCCCCTACGAGGGGCGCCCCCTGCGCCCCCACCTCACCCTGGCGCGGGCGCGCCGCGACGACACGTCGAGCGTCGTCGAGACGGCCTTGGCGCTCGCCGGATTCCAGGGGCGCCGCTGGCACACCGAACGCCTCCACCTGGTCGGCAGCGACTTCGGCCGCGGCCCGGGGCCGATCCGCTACCGCGACATCGCATCCTGGGACCTCGGGCGCGGATAGCGCTGCCTGGTGCCGCGCGGGAGGCTGGAAGGGCGGGCGGGCGCCAGGAGGCGAGCCCCGTGACGGTGGCGGACGTCGTGGTGACCGTGGTCGCCGCCGGACTGGTCGCCGTGCTGGGCCGGTACTGCTTCGGGCCGCGCAGGGCCGGCATGGCCCGGCCGGAGGACGGGGTCCAGCGGGTGGACGTGACGGTGCGGGGCGGCTACAGCCCCAGCGCGCGCCGCAGACGGCGGCGGCGCGACCACACGGGGAGAAGACGGCGGTGAAGCGGAGGAGACGGCCACCGACCCGGTCTGCGGCATGCGGATCGACCGCGAGACCGCGCCCGAACACCGGGACGGCCCCTTCCACTTCTGCTCGGCCCACTGCGCCGCGGCCTGCGACGCGGACCCCGTGCGCTACGGCGCCCGCGCCCCCGGCTGAGCGGGCGGCGCGGGCGCCGTGGGTCACTCCGCCACGCGGACCGCGCGGGCAGGGCGGATGGCGGCGGCACGGTGGGCCGGCCCGACCGTGGCGAGGAGGGAGGCGGCGAAAGTGACCGCGGCCAGGCCGACGATGCTGGTCCACTCGACGGGGAAGCCGCCTTCGAGGCCCTCGAAGGCCGCGCTGTTCCGGTACATGAGCCAGGTCGTGAGGACGCCCAGCAGGGACCCGAGCACGATTCCCTCCGAGGCGACGAAGGCGCTCTCCCAGAGGAAGGAACGGCGCACCGTACGCGCCCGGAAACCGAGGGCCCGCAGGATCCCGATGGTGCGCCGGCGTTCGCGCACCGCCCTGACCATCACGACACCGAGGCCGGTGATGCCCACACCGAGGCCCAGGGCGAGGAAACCCTGCATGAGGCGGAAGAAGGCGGTGCTCGAGTCGAACTGGTGGCGGATCTCGGAGGCGATCGGCGTGGCGACCAGGCTGGCGGACAGCTGCTCGCCCTGCAGCCGGGTCGCCAGGCCGTCGGGGGAGGTGCCCGGGCTGGTGGCGACCAGGGCGGAGGCGTGCTGGGCCTGGCCGTCGAAGAGTTCGCGGATGCCGCGTTCCCCCATCACCACCGGGTAGGTGGTCGAACTGGCGCCGGTGCCCGGGTAGAAGACCATTCCGTTGCTGAGCACCCCGGCGATGACCTTCTGCTCGCTGCGGCCCGTCCGCGGGTCGGTGACGGTCAGGGTGTCTCCCGGGTCGTAGTAGTCGCCGGCCGGCCCGCCCGTACTGCCGAAGAAGCCGTCGAGCACGACGTACTTCGGGTCGGCGGCCAGGGCGTGCCAGACCGCCGGGTCGTCCGCGAGTCCCGGCAAGCGCTCGCGGAAGGTGATGCCGCTGATCGCTCCGTCCGGCACGCCCACGGCCGCGACGTCCAGCGGCCGGGTGCTCCGGTTGCCGGGGTCGGTGGCCCGGCCGGTCGCGTTCAGCAGGGGAGTGACGGCGGTGATTCCGGCGCCCGAAGGGCCGTTCCGCAGACCGGCGACGAGCCCGTCGCCGGCGACCTGGGGGTTGTAGTCGAGCCGCAGCGAGTAGCCGGCCGTGGCGTCGGCGACGACCCCGTCCACTCCGGCGCGCAGGATCCCGGAGATCTCCGTCAGCAGGACCAGGACGAACACGATCAGCGTGTACATCACGAGCGTGGCACCCGTGCGGAACCGCTTCGCCAGCGGATAGGCGACCGCGAGCCGGGCGGCCAGGCCCGACTCCGAGGGCCGCTCGACCAGCCGGCGGACGGGGCGCAGCAGCGCCCTCTGGTTGTTGCTGACGAGGACCACGGCGGAGAAGGCGGCGAGGGCTCCCTGGATGACGTACACGGACATGGACGGCGTGTCGAAGATCCTCGGGCGCAGGACCGGAGCGAGCAGGGTCCAGACGAGCACGGCACCCGCGACGAGCGTGGCGGCGGCGCGCCGGGACATCACGCGCAGCAGGGCGGGGGTGGCGAAGGCGAGGGCGAGCGCCGGCATCAGGTACGTCGCCTCCGCCTGGCTGCGGGCCACCGCGGGCACGGCCGCGAGCGCGAACAGGGCCGACAGGGCGCTGCACACGACGAGGAGCCTGCGGCGCGGGCGCCCGTCGGAAGCCGACGGCAGGTCACGGATGGCGGCGATGATGTTGAACCTGCTGATGCGCACACTCGTGGCGAGGATCGCCGCGAACGCGATGAGCAGGCCCATGGCCACCCCGTTGAGGATGCTGGTCGGGGTGACGGCGAAGGTGATCCGCAGACTGCTTCCGCCGACCGCCCAGCCCTGGAAGATCTCCGCGGCCACCACGGCGACGCCCCAGCCGACGGCGACCCCGATGGCCACTCCCGGCAGGGCGGACAACAGCGCGTACGCGGCCCCTTCGAGGGTGAAGGAGCCGACCAGCCGCGAGCGCTTCATGCCGATCGCCCGCACCATGCCCATCTGGGCCTTCCGCTCCTCGCCGAGCATCACGAAGATGTTCACGAGGAGCAGGGCGCCGGCGATGATGCTGAAGCTGCCGATCATCAGGAACAGCGCGCCGAGCGCCGCCCCGGCCTGTTCGGCGTCCCGCAGCACGGTGTGCTTCGGGGTGTCGATCGTCGTCTGGCCGGCCAGCGGTCCCACGGCCCGGCGGATGCCCGCGGTCACCCTCCCGGTCAGGGCGTCGCCGCCCTCGACGCCGCCGCGATTGGAGACGAAGGTGACCGAACGGGGCTCCTTCCCCGCGGCACGGGCGGCCGCGTCCAGGGTCCCCGGCGCCAGGAAGGCATCGCGGTTCAGCCTGCCGCCCAGGCCCACACCGGCCAGACCCCGCTCCGGCACCACCCGGTCCACGCGGAACGCGTGCGGAGCGCCGAACAGATAGAGCGTGACCGGCTCTCCTGCCGAGACCCGCAGGGACTGCGCCAAGGGGGCGTTGAGCACGACCCGGCCGGGCCGGGGGGCAGGTCCGGTGAGACCGGAGTCCCCGTTCGGGGCGCCGAAGCGGGACGCGGCGGCGAAGTCCAGCTGCCAGGCCAGGACGCGTGGTTCGGCGACCGGCCGGCCGCCGCTGCGGCTGACGGCCGACGCCTGGGTGGCCTGGGCGGTCAGCACACCGTCGACATCGGGGTCGGCCGTGAGGACGGCGAGCCGCTCGGCGACGGTGCGACCGGCCGGGCCGGACGGTGCGACGACCCGCTCGTCCACCGGCCCCAGCGTGCGGTACGCCTCCTGCCGCACCGAGAAGTTCAGGGTGTCGCCGACCACCAGGGCCCCGATGATGATGGCCGTCCCCAGTACGGATCCCCCGATCACCAGCGCCGCCTCGGTGCGCCGGCGGGCGAGCTGGCGGAAGGCCAGTCGACGCGCGACCGGCTGCCGGGCCGCGACCAGGACGAGCGCCACGAGGACGAGCGCGAGTGCGATGAGCAGCGGGGCGAGGAGATTCGGGTACATCGTCAGCCCCCGGGGGTGTCGCCGACCGCGTGAGGGGTCCGGGCGGTGCCCGGGGCGCGCTGCCGCAGGTCGTCGACGAGGCGCCCGTCGCGCATCGTGATCAGGCGCGGCACGCGCGCGCCGATCGCGGCGTCGTGGGTGACCAGGACGATGGTCTGGCCGTCGTCCCGGTTGAGGTCGCACAACAGGCCCATGACCTGGTCGGCCATCGCGCTGTCGAGGTTGCCGGTCGGCTCGTCCGCCCAGACGATGGCCGGCCGCCCCGCGAGCGCGCGGGCGATGGTCACCCGCTGCTGCTCGCCGCCCGACAGCTCGCTCGGCCGGTGCTCCACCCGGTGGCCGAGGCCGACCCGGTCGAGCATGGCCAGCGCCCTGCGCCGTGCCTCGCGGGGCCGGGTGCCCACCAGCAGCAGCGGCAGTTCGACGTTCTCCGCCGCGGAGAAGACCGGGATGAGGTTGAACGACTGGAAGACGAAGCCCATCGTGCGGGCCCGGTGCTCCGTGCGGGCGGCGTCCGACATCGCGAACAGGTCGTGGCCGTCGATCTCCACCCGGCCGCCGTCGATGTCGTCGAGCCCGGACAGACAGTTCAGCAGCGTCGTCTTGCCGGACCCGGACGGCCCCCTCACCCCCACCAGCTCCCCGTGGCGCACGACGAGGTCGAGGTCGTCCAGGGCGGTGACCGCCACCGAGCCCGTCCGGTAGATCTTGCGGACTCCCGTGGCGACCAGGAGCGGCAGGTCGCTGTTCATGTCTTCCATCCGAAGCCCGCGGAGGCGCGGGCGGCTACGGCCCTCCAGGCCCGGGAGGGGGGCCGAACGGACCAATCCGGCCACGCGCCGCCCCGGCCCGTACCCGACCGGCCCCCGCGAGGGGCCGGTCGGACCCTGTGCGCCGCGCCGGGACCGGGGCACGGTGGGAGTGTCCGGCCCGACCGCGGACAGGGGCGCCCTGGCCCGCCGGTCCGGCCTCGGGGAGCGTGAGTGGCCATGATGTTCTGGTACGGCGACGGCATGAACGGATGGGGCTGGTTCGCCATGTCGGCGGGGATGGTCCTGTTCTGGGGCCTCCTCATCACCGCTGTCGTGTTGATCTTCCGAAGCTTCGACCGTGCCGCGGGACGGCCCCCACGCCAGGGCCCCTCGGCCCCCGAGCAGATCCTCGGCGAGCGGCTGGCCCGCGGCGAGATCGACGAGGAGGAGTACCGCAGACGTCTGAGCGCCCTGCGCGGTGGGGAGGCGTAGGCCGTGTCCGGGAACGCGCGGCGGGCCGCACCCCGGGATGCGGGCGCGGACACACGCGACCACGCTGGGACCATGACCGGTCGGTCGCCCGGGGTCCCGGGCCGGCACCGCGACGCGCTGCGTGCGCTGGCCGCACGGCACACGGGGCGCGGCGGCCCGCTGCCGGCCGCGCTGGAGCGGACCAGGGCGGCGACCACGGCGGAGCCCGGGGAATGGGCGCCCCAGGCCGCGGCCGCGGTCGGACTGCCCGGCGCCGCCGGGCTCGGTCCCGCCACCTACTTCGCCGATCTCGCCGCACCACGAGGCGAGCGCCACGTCCGCGTGTGCACCGCGACCGCGTGCTTCGCCGCACGCGGCGGACGGCACCTGGCCGAGGTGGAGGAGGCGCTCGGCGTCACCGCCGGGCACGTCGCCGTCGACGGCCGGACCTCGCTCCAGACCGTGCACTGCCTCGGATACTGCTACGCGGCCCCCGCCGCCCTCGACGGCACCCGCCCCTGCGTGGGAGCCGACCTCGCCGACCGGCTCACCAGGCATGCGCAGCCGCATGCGCCCGGCATCCCCGCCGCCGACACCACCGGGGCCCCCGTCCTCCTGGCGGGCGTCGTGAACGGGGAGTCGGCGTGGGACGTGTGGCGCCGGGCGGCGACCGGGCTGCGGCCCGACGACGTCCGCGAGGAGGTCGCCGCCTCCGGGCTGCGCGGGCGCGGAGGGGCCGGATTCCCGGTGGCGGCGAAGTGGGCCGCTGTCGCGGGAAAGCCGGATCCGGTCGTCGTCGCCAACGGCGACGAGGGCGACCCCGGCTCGTACGCCGACCGGCTGCTCATGGAGGAGGACCCCGAGCGCGTCCTCGCGGGGCTCGCCCTGGCCTGCTTCGCCTGCGGCGGGCGGCGCGGAACCGTGCTGGTGCGCTCCGAGTACCCGAGGGCGATGACCCGCCTGCGCCGTGCGATGAGGGACGCGGTGGCCGCCGGAGACCTCGCCGCCTCGGTGGAGACCGCCGGGCCGCAGCCGTTCGTCGAGATCGTCGAAGGCGCCGGATCCTACGTGGCGGGGGAGGAGACAGCGCTCATCGCCCGCCTGGAGGGCGCCCGCGGCTGCGCCCGCCCACGGCCCCCGTACCCCACCGACCACGGCCTGTGGGACGCGCCGACGGTGGTCAACAACGTCGAGACACTGGCCAGCGTGCCCTGGATCCTTCAGCACGGCGGTGCCGCCTACGCCCGGCGCGGCGCACCCGGCGAGACCGGCACGAAGCTGGTCTGCCTGTCCGAGCGGTTCACCCGCCCGGCGGCCTACGAGGTCGAAATCGGCACCCCGGTAAGCGAGATCGTCACCCGGTTCGGCGGCGGCCTGAAGAACGGACGCGAACTCGTCGCCCTGCAGATCGGCGGCCCGCTCGGCGGCTTCCTGGCAGGCAACGCCCTCGACGTACCCCTCGCCTCCCGGGCGCTCGCCGACCGGGGCGCCGCCCTCGGACACGCCGGGCTCGTCGCCTTCGACGCCGACACCGACCCGCGCGAACTCCTGCGACACCTGTGGGAGTTCGCCGCCGACGAGAGCTGCGGAGCCTGCTCGCCCTGCCGGGTCGGCACCAGACGAGGGCTCGAACTCGCCCGAAGCCGGGGAGAACGCCCCGGGGAGACGTACGCCCGACTGGCCAGGCTGATGGACGAGGCGAGCCTGTGCGCCTTCGGCCGGCGGGTACCCGTGGCCGTGCGCAGCCTCGCCCGCGCCTACGGCGCCGCCCTCGCGGGGTGGGACCGGTGATCCGCCTCCGGGTCGACGGCGTGACGGTCGAACTGCCCGCCCGAGCGACCCTGCTCGACGCCGCCCGGGCGGCCGGTGCCGCCCTGCCCACCCTCTGCCACGACGACCGCCTCCGGCCCGTCGGCTCCTGCCGGACCTGCCTGGTCCGGGCCGACGGGCGCACCGTCGCCGCCTGCGTCACACCCGCCGCGCCGGACCTGACGGTCGACACCGCCGGCGAGGAGATCCGCGAACTGCGCCGGGACGCCGTCGCGCTCATCGCCTCCGCGCTCCCGCCGGACGCCCTCGCGGACGACTCGCCCAGCGAACTCGCCGACACCTGCCGGACCCTGGGCATCGAACCTGAGGCGGGCGCCGGCACACCCGGGCGCGGGCAGGACGACTCCCACCCGTACGTCCGGCTCGACCGTGACCTGTGCATCGCCTGCGGCCGGTGCGTCCGCATGTGCTCCGACGTGCAGGGAACCTTCGCCCTGACCCTGACCGGACGCGGGCCCGACACGGTCGTCGCGCCCGGCACGGGCGGCCCCTGGGCGGCCTCCGACTGCGTGGCCTGCGGCGGCTGCGTCGACACCTGCCCCACCGGCGCGCTCACCCAGCCGGGACCGGGCAAGGGACTCACCTCCCGGCGGCCGGACCCCGACCGGATCCGCACCACCTGCGGGTACTGCGGCGTCGGCTGCGCCCTCGACGTCGTGGTCCGCGACGAGCGGGTCGCCGCGGTCCTCCCCGCCCGCGACGGCCCCGTCAACCACGGCCACGCCTGCGTCAAGGGGCGCTTCGCCCACGGCTACCTCACCTCGGCGGAACGCCTCACCGAGCCCCTGGTCCGGCGCGACGGCGCCCTGGTACCGGCGAGCTGGGACGAGGCGATCCGAGTCGTCGCGGACGGACTGCGCGCCGCCGTCGCCCACGGCGGACCCGACGCGGTCGCCGCGATCTCCTCCGCCCGCGCCACCAACGAGGAGAACTACCTCGTCCAGAAGTTCCTCCGGACCGTCATCGGCACCAACAACGTCGACAACTGCTCGCGTCTCTGCCACGCCCCCTCCGCCGCCGGACTCACGGCGTCCTTCGGGAGGGCCGGCGGCACCGACCCCTTCGACGACGTCGAGACCGCCGACTGCCTCCTCGTCGTCGGCGCCAACCCCGTCGAGGCCCACCCCGTCGTCGGCGCCCGCCTCCTCCAGCACGCCCTCGCCGGCGCCTCCCTCGTCGTCGCCGACCCCCGGTCCGTCGGACTCGCCCGGCACGCCGACGTGCACCTGCGGCCCCGCCCCGGCACCAACGTCGCCCTCTTCCACGGCCTCGCCCACGTCCTCGTCGCCGAAGGCATGACCGACCCCGACTTCCTCCGCCGGCGCGCGGCAGGGCTCGACGAACTCATCGCGCTCCTCGCCGACTACCCGCCCGAGAGGGTCGCCGCCATCACCGAAGTGCCCGCCGACGCCATCCGGGAAGCCGCCCGGCTCTACGGGCGCGCCCAGCGGCCGGCCGTCGTCTACGGGCTCGGCGTCACCGAACACCTCCACGGCACCGACGGCGTACGCACCCTGGCGAACCTCCCCATCCTGCGCGGCGCCGTCGGCGGCACCGGGCGCGGATTCGGCATCAGCCCCCTGCGCGGCCAGAACAACGTCCAGGGCGCCTCCGACATGGGCGCCCTGCCCGACCTCCTCCCCGGATACGGCCGGGTCACCGACCCGGAGACCCGCGCCCGCGCCGAAGAGGTCTGGGGGCACCCCGTCCCCGAGCGGCCCGGCCTGCGCATCCCCGAGATGTTCGCAGCAGCCGGGCAGGGGCGCCTGCGGGCACTCTGGATCATCGGCGAGGACGTCTGCGCGACCGACCCCGACAGCCGGCACGTCGCCGAAGCCCTCGACGCCTGCCCGCTCGTCGTCGTCAACGAGCTCTTCCTCGGCGAGACCGCCCGGCACGCCGACGTCGTCCTGCCCGTCGCCTCCTGGCTGGAGAAGGACGGCACCTTCGTCAACTTCGACCGCCGCTTCCAGCGCGTACGGGCCGCCGTTCGCCCGCCCGGAACGGCACGCTCCGACTTCGCGACCCTCCACGCGGTCGCCGAGGCCCTCGGCGCCGACCTCGGCTGCCCCACCCCGGCCGCCGCCCTCGCCGAGTGCGCACGCCTGGCACCGCTGTTCGCCGGGATCTCGCACGCCCGCCTCGACCGAGAGGGAGCCGTGCCCTGGCCCTGCCCCTCGCCGGACCGGCCCGGCGAGGCCACCCTGTACACCGAGGAGTTCGCGACCCCCGACGGCCGCGCCCACCTCTCCGCCGCCCCCTACCTGCCGCCCGGCGAGGAACCCGACGACGCCTATCCGCTGCTGCTCGTCACGGGACGCCGCTGGGCCCACTACAACTCCGGCAGCATGACCCGGCGCGGCGGCAACCTCCTGCTCGACAGTCACGGCCGGCTCGACCTGCACCCACTGGACGCCGCGCGGTACGGGGTGCGGGACGGCGCGCCCGTCCTCGTCGACAGCCGGCACGGACAGGCGCGGCTGCTCGCCCGCGTGGGCGGCGACCTCGCCCCCGGACAGGTCTTCTGCGCGTTCCACTTCCCGGACGACCGGGTCAACGCGCTCACGTCCGAGCACGCCGACACGGTGACCTCGTGCCCCGAGTACAAGGTCACGGCGGTACGGCTGCGCCCCGCGTCCCCCGACGCCCGAGCCGGCCGGCGCCCCCCGGCGGCGACCGGCAGTGGCCGCCACGCCACCCCACGTGACGGGCAGCGGGATCCACACGACGAACATCGGGCGCCCGGCCCATACTGAGGATGACGGCAGCCGTCCAGGAGCGCCCGAGTACCCGGAATCGCGGTGGCGATGCAGCAGGTGCCCTTCGACGAAGTGACCAGCAGCGCGGCCCATGACGCGGGCGGGTGGCTGGGCGCCCTGCCGGTCGCGGTGGTCGCCACCGGTGCGGACGGCACGATCGTGCGCTGGGACCACGCGGCCGAGGACCTGCTCGGCTACACCCCGCACGAGGTCCTCGGCCGGCACATCGCCGAACTGCTCCATCCGGACGCCGACCGCAGCCTCGGCCGCTCGCTCTGGGAGGGCGCGGCCACCGGACGCGGGGTCATGGGCATGGTGACCGCCTGGCACAAGGAGCGACGCCCCCTGGACCTGGAGATCTGGGCGTGTCCGGTCCCCGCCCGGCACCGGGGCGGCACGACCGTGCTGGTGTTCGCGGCGGAGGCGCAGGCCGCCCGCCGGATCCGCGGCTCCTCGGCGGTGTGGGACGGGCTGTTCTCACGCTCACCGGTCGGCATCGCGGTCCTGGACACCCAGCTGCGCTTCCTCCGCGTCAACCCCGCGCTCGAGGCCATGAACGGTCTTCCGCAGGCGGCTCACATCGGCCGCCGGCTGGTCGAGATCCTGCCCGACGTCAACGCCGAGGCCATGGAGCGCTCCATGCGGCGGGCCCTGGAGGAGGGCAGACCCGTCCTCGACTCCCGCCGCACGGGCCGTACCCCGGCGGACCCGGACCACGACCACGTCTGGTCGGGCTCCTACGTCCGGCTGGAGGACGCCGACGGGCGCCCGATCGGTCTCGCGGCCACCCTGATCGACATCACCGCCCAGCAGCGGGCCCAGCTCGAAGCCGACGCGGGCAGGCGCCACCTCGCCCTGGTCAACGAGGCCACCCTCAAGATCGGCACCAGCCTGGACCTGGAACGCACGGCACAGGAACTGGCCGACGTCGCCGTCCCCGACCTCGCGGACGCCGTCACCGTCGACGTCCTGGACACCCTGGCGGCGGGCGACGACATCGGCGGCGGCCTGGTCGGCGGCGCCACACTGCGCAGGCTGGCCAAAGCGCCCCTGGCCGGATCACCCGTCACGACCGTCCTCGCCCCGCTCGGACAAACCCTCGCCTTCCCCGCCGGCGCGCCGTACACCCGAGCCCTCGCCGCCCGCCGCCCCTACGTCGTCCCCGTCTTCGACGAGGAGGCCATCGCCCCGGCGGCCGCCCACTCCACCACGCCCGCCGAACTCCTCCGGCTCGGCGTCCACTCGTTCATGATGGCCCCGCTGCTCGCCCGCGGGGTGGTGCTGGGGCTGGCGACCTTCTACCGCACCCGGCCGACCGGCCCGTTCACCGAGGCCGAGGTCGCGCTCGCCGGTGACCTGGCGGCCCGCGCCGCGGTCTGCGTCGACAACGCGCGCCTGTACCGCAGGGAACACGACACCGCCGCCGTCCTCCAGCGCAGCATGCTGCCGCAGCACATCACCCCGCCGCCGGGGATCGAGGTCGCCCACCGCTACCTGCCCGCCAGCGACGTCAACGAGGTCGGCGGCGACTGGTACGACGTCATCCCCCTGGAAGGCGGCCGGGCCGCGCTCGTCATCGGCGACGTGATGGGACACGGCACCGCGGCCGCCGCGGTGATGGGACGGCTCTCCGCGAGCGTCAGGGCCCTCGCCCGGCTCGACCTCTCGCCGGAGGAACTGCTGTACCAGATGGAGGCCGCCCTGCACGACCTCGCCGAACCCATGCTCGCGACCTTCCTGTGCGTCGTCGTCGACCCGGACACCGGCGCGTGCCGCATCACCCGGGCCGGCCACCCGCCCCCCGCGGCCGTCCTCCCCGACGGCACCGTCCGGCTGCTCGACCTACCGCCCGGCCTGCCGCTCGGCGTCGGCGGCGTCCCGTTCACGACCACCGATGTCACCCTGCCCCCCGGCAGCCTCCTCGTCCTGTACACCGACGGCCTCGTCGAGGCCCGCAACAGCGACATCGACGCCCGCCTCGCCGAACTGACCGACCTGCTCGCCGAGCCCGGCCCGTCCCTGTCCGCCCTGTGCGACCGACTGCTCACCCACCTCGTCCCCGCCTCGGCGGACGACGACATCGCCCTCCTCGTCGCCCGCATCCGCGGCACGGCCTGAGCACCGCGCGCCGCGCCCGAATCAGTCGTGCGGGACGAGGACGACCGGAGCGCGGCTGTGGTGCAGTACGCAGTGGGTGACGCTGCCGAGGTGCGCGCCGAGCGCGGAACGCCGGGTCCGCCGGCCGACCACCACCAGGGCCGCGTCGGCGGCGGCCGACACGAGCTCCTGGCCGGCCGATCCGATCAGTACGCGGGCGACCGCGGGCACGTCGGCGTATTTCGACCGCCAGGGTTCGAGTGCCTCGTCGAGCGCACGCTCGATCTCGGGCGCCACGGCGACCCGGATGTCGGGCACCATCTCGGGGCCGAGGGTGGCGTACAGCGGGAGCTGCTGGGCGTACACCGCGTGCACTCCGCTACCGCGCCGGGCGGCCTCCTCGAACGCGAAACCCAACACGGCGTCCACGGGTTGCCGCGCGTCGACGCCCACCGTGACCGGCCCGCTCGGGAAGGCGTCGCCGAGGGCACGTACGAGCACGAGCGGCCGCTCGACGGCGCCTGCGACGGTCAGAGCCACCGAGCCGACCAGATAGCCGGCTACTTCGCCCAGCGCGCGCGACCCCAGGACGAGGAGCTCACCGGACTCGGCCGCGGCGGCGAGACCGGGGGCGGGTCCGGAGGCCAGCACCCGGGTGGACACCGGCAGACCGCGGTGCCGGCCGCGCAGCCGCTCGGCGGTCCGTGCGAGCAGATCCTCGGCCCAGGACTCCTCCGTCCCGCCCGTCGCGAACGGGACCACGGACTCGGGCCACGGTTCCCTCGCGTGGACCAGCTGGACGCCGGTGCCGCGCAGCACCGCCTCGTCCGCGGCCCACTCGGCGGCGGCGTGTGCCTGCTCCGTGCCGTCGACGCCGACCACGATGCCCTGCGTCATGACGGTCCACCTCCTGTTGTGACGTCGTGCTGTTCGTGTTCGTGTTCGTGTTCTTGGGTGTGCCGGGCGTCGGCCGTGGACATCAGGCGGTCGGTACAGCCGTCCCAGGTGACGCGGAGCGGGTGCTCGGGCATCACGGGGGCCACCCACATGGCGTCCATCGCCGGGGCTCCACGCCGAGCGCGAGACTGCCGTGGGCGCCGGCCCGCAGCCGGCCGGCTTCGGCCAACCGCGCCGAGCAGGCGGACGTCCTTCACTTCGAAGACGGTGCGGTGCCTCACGAGGCTCCTCCTCCGGACGGGCGCCCCCACCGCTCCCACCCTGGTGGGCGGGCCCTTCGCGGCAGCAGTGCCGAACGGTCCCCTTCGGGGACCGTTCGCCCCTATGGGGTCCGGTCGGCGCGCCCCACGGTGGAAGGAGGAACCACCGGTCGCGGAGGCTTCGAGGCTCCCCGACCGATCCCGGGAGGAGAGGGCCATGACCGGGACCGCGACACGACACCACTCCGACGAGGACCGCGCCGGTCTGTGGGCCCGCGTCGGCGACCGGCTGGTCGTCGGCGGCGCCACCGTCGGGGACGCGGGGCGCGACGGCGAGGTCGTCGGCCTGCACCACGCGGACGGCACTCCGCCCTACGACGTCCGCTGGTCGGACACGGGCAGGACCACCCTGGTCTTCCCCGGTCCGGACGCGCGCGTCCAGCACTTCCCGCGCTCCGGCCGGAAGGCGGCCGCGCCGCGGCGGTGAAGTCCACTGAAGCGTGCGAGGCGACCCGCACAGGGAAAGGCGGTGGGGACGATGGACTGGCCCGTGGTGACGGGACCGGTGGTGGTGGGCGTGGACGGCTCCGACGCCAGTCTCGCCGCCCTGGACTGGGCGGTCGACGAGGCGGTGCGGCACGGACAGCCGCTGCGGATCGTGCACGCCTCGCTGTGGGAACGCTACGAGGGCGTCCTGCCGGCCTGGAGCAGGGACCGGCCCGCCGGCCAGGTCCTCGCGGAGAACATCGTCGGCACGGCCGCGGAACGCGCCCGGCGCCGCGCGCCGGCCCTCGCCGTCAGCGCCGAGGTCCTGGCCGAGGACGCGGCCGGCGCGCTGCTCGGGGAAGGACACCAGGCCATGCTGCTGGTGGTCGGGTCCCGCGGGCGGGGAGAGCTGGGCGACCTGCTCCTCGGATCCGTCGGCCTGATCGTGGCCGCACGGGCCCACGGCCCGGTCGTCGTCGTCCGTGGGGACGAGCACGGCAGGCAGGCGCGCCACCGGCGCGTCCTGCTGGGCATCGGCGACCACGACGTGGACGCCCCGGCAGTCCGCTTCGCCTTCCGCGAGGCGGCCGTCCGCGACGCGGAGCTCGACGTCGTGCGCGCCTGGCGACGGCCCGCCCACGAACCGGTCGACCACCCGCTCCTGGCCGGCGACCCCCGGGTGTACTTCGAACAGCGCGCCTCCGCGCTCCTGGACAAGGCGCTCGAACCGCTCGCGCGTGAGCATCCCCGGGTCCGGTTGCGCAGAAGCACCGTCGAGGGCCCCGCCCACCGGGTGCTGACCGAACGCTCAGCCGCCGCCGACCTGCTGGTCGTCGGGGCGCGGCGCCGGGACCGCGTCGTCGGTCTGGAACTCGGCAGGGTCGCGCACCGCGCACTGCACCACGCCTCGTGCCCGGTCGCCGTCATCCCCCACCACCTGACCGCCCTTTCGGAGGGAGACCAGTGATGAACGCCGCCGTCCGGCACCACATGAGCGACCTCGGTCGCAGGGTCGAGGCCCGCCGCAGCCACCTCGGCCTGTCCCGTGAGGAGGTGGCCGCGCGGGCGGGATCGACACCCGGCTACATCGGCCTCCTGGAAGAACAACTGCCCAGCCCGAGCGTCGAGTTCCTGGTCCGGCTCGCCAACGCCCTGGAGACGACCGTCCAGGACCTGACCGGTTACACGGCGGACGTCGCCCCGGGAACGGGACAGGCCGGCCGGCACGCCCTGATGGACGACATCGGCGAGTCGGGATGCTGGGAGCTGCTGGACGACCACGGCGTCGGCAGGGTCGCCGTCACGGGAGACGACGGGCCCGAGATCTTCCCCGTCAACTACCAGGTCGTGGGCAGCGAGGTCCTGTTCATGACGGCGGAGGGCACGCCGCTCGCGAAGGCGGCCGACTCGGGCATGCCGATCGCCTTCGAGTTGGACCGCGTGGACGAGGCCTTCAGGCAGGGCTGGAGCGTCCTCCTCACCGGCCCCGGGCGCCGCGAGTCGGACCCGGCGAGCGTCCGGACGCTCAGGGCCGCCGTCCACTCGACGCCCTGGGCCGGCGACGGACGGGACGTCCTCGTCGTGCTCACCCCGCACCGGGTGACCGGTCGCCGGATCAGGGCGTTCGGTGCTCCCGGCACGGACACCGACACCGGGCACTGACGAGGCCGTGCGCTGACGGATCCCCGGCCCGGGCCCGACGCCCGGGCCGGGAGATCGCGCCACCGGCTCACGCCGTGGCCCGGGCAGCGTCCAGTTGTGCGGCAGTCGAGAGGGCCCGAGCGCCGATCTCCGGCGCGTACGCCCACTCGTCCTCGCGCACCAGCCGGAGCGGTACCGCACGCGGCACCGCTTCCCTCGCCGTCCGGCGCGCGGAGTCCGTGCCGCCCCCGTGCAGGAGGGGCCGGGCAGGCCGCGATCGGGGCCGAACGGCCCATCCCCGTGAGGCCCGCCACGGTGCCAGCGTGGGAGATGCCGTTCCCGTGGACTCGCCCCGGCCCCCGGGTAGCCCGATGGAGGAAGACCATGAACAGCGAGATCGCCGCCCGGGCGCAGCTCGGCGACGTCGTCGTCGGGGTCGACGGATCCCCTTCGGCCCGTACCGCCGCGCTCTGGGCCGCCGCCGAGGCGGACCGCCGGGGCCGCAGCCTGCGTCTCGTGCACGCCGCCGACACCGATCGGCGTGCCTACTGGACCGACGCCGAGACGGTCCAGGCGGTACGCGAAGCGGGCCGAGACCTGTTGAACGGGACCGAGGCCGCCGCCAGGGACCTCTTCCCCGAACTCGCCGTCACCAAGGAGCTCAGCCGCCAGGAGCCGGTCGCCGGCCTGCGCGCGGCCGCCGGCCGCGGCGGGACGATCGTCGTCGGGAGCAGGGGGCTCGGAGGCTTCTCCGCCCTCATGCTCGGCTCGGTCGGCCTCGGCGTCGCGGCCCGCGCCGACGTGCCCGTCATCGTCGTACGCGGGGACGACGAGTGGCTGGAGACGGGCTCGGTGACCGCGGCCGTGCACGGGCCGGAGGACCTGGACTGGCTGATGGTCGCGGCTGCCGAGGCCGACGCCCGCAAGGCCGCCCTGCGCCTCGTGAGCGTCTGGAACCTGTTCACCCACGTCGGCAGTGTCGCCACGATGCTCGACGACCTCGACGAGATCGCCCATCAGCGCGTGCACGACGTCAAGAAGCTGTCCGACCGCGTCCGCGAGGCGTACCCCGAGCTGATCGTGGGCCACCACGTGGAGACCGGTACGAGCACCCCCGGCACCCTGATCGAGGCGAGCGCCCACACCGACCTGGTCGTGATGGGCCGCGGCCGGCGCCCCCTGGGCGTGGGTCCGTCCCTGGGCCGGGTCGCGCACACCCTGATCCACCACGCCCGATGCCCCGTCGAGATCGTCCCCACCGCCTTCACGGCACCGGACGAGGAGCCATGAGCGACATCCTGGCCGGCATCGACCCCCTGGAGCTGTCGGTCCCCGCCCTCGTCTGGGCCGCCGACGAAGCCGTGCGCAGAGGTGCCCGGCTGCGCCTGGTCGCCGCCGTTCCGCCGGTCCACGACCGGCTTCCGTACGCGGCGGACGCCCACCAGAGCTCCCTGCGGATCCGCGCGGAGTCCATGCTCGCCAATGCCGCCGACCTCGTACGGGAACTCCACGGTGAGCTGTGGGCGACGACGGAACTGGTCATCGGGGCGCCCGCGACCGTGCTGCGCGACAGGACCCCGGGTAGCGCACTCGCCGTCGTCGGCTCCCGTCGCCTCGGCAGAGCCGCCGAGGTCCTCAGCGAGGGCTCCGTGGTCGTCCCCCTGACGGCCCGCGCCGACTGCCCCGTGGTCGTGATCCGCGAACCGGAACACACGCCCATGCACCCGCCGCTGGTCGTCGTCGGCGTGGACGGCAGCACGGACTGCCGGGCCGCCGTCGCCTTCGCCGTCGCGGAGGCGAGCCTGCGCGAGGCACGGCTCCTGGCGACGTGGGTGTGGCCCCGCCCCCTGCTGTCCCACGGCGACGCGGCGCAGGGCCTGGCCGAGCGCCGCAGGCTGCTGGCCGAGTCGGTCGCCGGTCACGCCGCCCGCTACCCGGACGTCCACGTGGAGCAGACCGTCGTGCGCGGGCACCCCGTCGAGGAACTCGCCCGTGCCTCCCGCGAGGCCCTCGCGGTCGTCGTCGGGCGCCGCGGACGCGGGGGCTACTCCGGCATGCGGCTCGGCTCCACGGTGCACGGCCTGCTGCACCATGCCGACTGCCCCGTGATCACCGTTCCGCTGCCGGAAACGGGCGGGAAGGAAGGGGCCACGGCCAGGGCCGACCGGTCCCGTTCCCGTACGGACCGACCGGCCCTGGCCGACTGACCCTCTCGGCACTCATACGGACCGGGCGCCGTACAGCACCGTGGGAGGACGACATCGGTCCCGGACCGCCGTCCGGACCCCCGGAGAGGTGAGCACGATGCAGCAGATCCGGATCAGCCGCCGGCCCCGTCCGTCCCGCCGCCCCGCCGCCCCCGACCTGCGGACGCCCTCCGGCCGTCCGCTCCCGTACTGACGAACGCGGCGAGAAACCGTGGAGGACGCCATGGGACCGATACGACGCGTCGTGCCGTTCACGGAACTGGGCCGGCAGGACGTCGCACGCGTGGGAGGCAAGAACGCCTCGCTGGGCGAGCTGACCAACCGGCTCTCCGCCGTCGGCATCCGCGTCCCGCCGGGGTTCGCCACCACGGCCGACGCGTACCGGGAACTGCTCGGCACCGGCGACCTGCGACGCCTCGTCGAGGAACAGATCGACCGGCTGCACGAGGGCGCCCCGCTCGACGAGGTCGGGGCGGCCGTCCGCTCGCTCTTCCTCGCGCGGCCGCTGCCCGAGCCCCTGCGGGACGCCGTGCTCACGGCGTACGCGGGGCTGGCGAAGGAGTCCGGACGCGAGTCGCCCGACGTGGCCGTGCGCAGCAGCGCGACCGCGGAGGACCTGCCCGAGGCCAGCTTCGCCGGACAGCAGGAGACCTACCTGAACGTCCGTGGCACCGAGGAGCTCCTCCAAGCGTGCACCCGCTGCTACGCGTCCCTGTTCACCGACCGGGCCGTCGACTACCGCGAGCGCATGGGCTTCGACCAGCTGTCCGTCGCCCTCTCGGTCGGCGTCCAGCTCATGGTCCGGTCCGACCTCGCGGGGGCCGGCGTCGCCTTCACCCTGGACCCGGAGACCGGGTTCCCCGACGTGGTCGTGGTGAGTGCCGCCTGGGGGCTGGGCGAGACCGTCGTCAGCGGCCGGGTCGACCCCGACGAGTACACCGTGTTCAAACCGAGCATGAAGGATCCGGCTCTCGACCCCGTGATCGACGTCCGGATCGGCACCAAGCGCCTCAAGACCGTGTACGCGGACACGGGTCTGACCCGCACCGTCGACACGCTCGACAGCGAGCGGGGGCAGCGCGTGCTCGACGACTCCGAGGTCCGCACGCTCGCCGGCTGGGCGGCGGCCGTGGAGGAGCACTACGGCTGCCCGATGGACCTGGAGTGGGCCAAGGACGGACTCACCGGCGACCTGTGGATCGTCCAGGCCCGGCCCGAGACCGTGCAGTCACGACGGCCCGCCACGACCCTGAGCAGCTGCCGCCTCACGGTCACACCGGGGGAGCCGCTGGTGACCGGCAAGGCCGTCGGCGAGGCGATCGGCCGCGGCCCGGTGGTCGCGCTCGACGCCCCCGTCGACCTCGACCGCTTCCCCCGGGGCGGGGTCCTCGTCACGGGCGTCACCGATCCCGACTGGGAACCGGTCATGAAGCGGGCCGCCGCCATCGTCACCGACCACGGCGGCCGCACGTCGCACGCCGCGATCGTCAGCCGCGAGCTCGGCGTACCCGCCGTCGTCGGCACCGGAGACGGCACCCGCATCCTGGGCCACGGCCTGGCCGTGACGGTCTCCTGCGCCGAGGGCGAGAACGGACACGTCTACGAGGGACTGCTCCCGTACGAGGAGACCCGCACCGACCTCGCGGACCTGCCGCCCACCCGCACCCGGGTGATGCTGAACCTCGCCGATCCGTCCGCTGCCCTCCGGTGGTGGCGCCTCCCCGCCGACGGCGTCGGGCTCGCCCGGCTGGAGTTCATCGTCGCCCACCAGGTGAAGGTCCACCCCATGGCCCTGCTCCACCCGGAGCGGCTCGACGCGCACGACCTGCACCTCGTCGAGCGGATCACGGAGGGTTACCTCGACCGGGGACAGTACTTCGTCGACCGGCTGGCCAGGGGCATCGCCCGCATCGCCGCCTCGCGGTGGCCGGCCCCCGTCGTCGTCCGGACCAGCGATTTCAAGACCAACGAGTACGCCAAGCTGCTCGGCGGCCGGCCCTTCGAACCCGCCGAGGCCAACCCCATGATCGGCTGGCGCGGCGCGAGCCGCTATTACAGCGAGGGGTATCGCGAGGGATTCGCCCTGGAGTGCCGGGCGCTGCGGCGCGTGCGCGACGACATGGGGCTGACCAACGTCATCGTGATGATTCCCTTCTGCCGCACCCTCCGTGAGGCCGACCAGGTCCTCGCCGTGATGGCGGAAGAGGGGCTCGTGCGCGGCGAGAACGGGCTGCGCGTGTACGTCATGGCCGAGATACCGGCCAACATCGTCCTGGCAGAGGAGTTCGCCGCACGCTTCGACGGCTTCTCCATCGGCAGCAACGACCTCACCCAGCTCACCCTCGGCGTCGACCGCGACTCCGAGGCGCTCGCCCATGTCTTCGACGAGCGGGACCCCGCCGTCGTCCGCAGCATCGCCCTTCTCGCCGCCCGCGCCCACGCGGCCGGACGCCCCGTCGGCCTGTGCGGCCAGCGGCCCAGCGACGACCCTGACTTCACCACGATCCTGGTCGAAGCGGGCCTCGACTCCCTCTCGGTGGCACCGGACAGCTTCGCCGCGGTCAAGCGGCACGTGGCCCGAGCCGAGGCGAATCCCGGCACCGGACCCGGCGGAGAGGAGTGAGCATGCCCCGCAGGAACCGTCGCCGCCCCGCCCGGGACGCCGGACCCCCGCGCCGGTCCGGTCCCCGAGGCACCACGGGCGACGCACCGCCCCGGCGGTCCGGCGCCGATCCCCGCGCCCTGGAGGCGAGGACGCGCCCCGGGCGCCCGATACACACCGTCCGGGTCTCCGCGGCCTTCCTCTGACTCCGCCCGCGGGAGCCCCACCCGACCACAGCACGAAGACACGAAGACGGCGAGGACAGGGAAGAAGGACTCGGCCATGACGACCGCCAGAGAGATCATGCACACCGGTGCGAGCTGTGTGCAGGAGAACGAGACCCTGATGGACGCGGCGCGCCGCATGAGCGAACTCGACGTCGGCGCCCTGCCCATCTGCGGGCCGGACGAACGGCTCCACGGCATCATCACCGACCGCGACATCGTGGTGAAGTGCCTGGCGAAGGGCAAGGACCCCCGCGCCATGACGGCAGGACACCTCGCGCAGGGCAAGCCGGTCACGGTCGACGCGACCGCCGACGCCGAGCAGGTGCTCCGCACCATGCAGGACCACCGCGTCCGTCGCGTGCCGGTCATCGACGACCACCGCCTGGTCGGCATGATCAGCGAGGCCGACCTCGCCAGGCACCTGCCGGAGGAGGTGGTGGGCCACTTCGTCGAGCAGATCTGCCGCTGAACGGACGTCCGACGGCACGAGGGGGAGAGTGGAGGTGGGGGCGAACAGGACTCCCGGCCCGACCCGTCGGACGGAACCCGCCCCGGGAGCCGCACACGAGGAGCGGAACGATGACCGGAGACAAGGTGGAACGCAGGCACAGCCTCATCCCCGACTTCAACGACTGGTTCAACCGCGAGTTCCCGGGGCTGCCCGGATGGCGTCCCGGCGCCGCCGCGCACTCCATCCCGGTGGAGGTGACCAGCGGTGAAGGCGGCTACGTGCTGCGCGCCGAACTGCCCGGCATGGGGCCCGAGGACATCACGATCAGCGTCGACGACAACCTGATCACGGTGAGCGCGGAGCACAGCGAGAGCGAGGAGGACAAGGAGCACTCGGAGTTCCGCTACGGAGCGTTCCGCCGGACTCTGCGGCTCCCCGCCCCGATCCCCGCCGAGGAGGTGGACGCGTCGTACCAGGACGGCATCCTCACCATCCGCATCCCGATGCCCGAAGCGAAGACCGGGACGGCACGCAGCATCCCGGTGCGGCGCGTGGAAAGAGGAGAGAGGTCATGACGCACACACGCGTGCTGGTCGCCTACGGGAGCAGGCACGGCGCGACCGCGGGCATCGCCGACGAGATCGGCAAGGCGCTCCGCGCCGACGGCGTCGACGCGGTCGTCCTGCCCGCCGACACCGTCACCGACGTGAGCGGATACGACGGCGTCGTACTCGGCGGCGCCCTCTACGCCGGGCGCTGGAACGGCAAGGCCAGCCGGTGCGCCCGCCGCAACGCCGAGCAGTTGCGCAACCGGCCCGTCTGGCTCTTCAGCAGCGGGCCCGTCGACAGCTCCGCAGAACAGCACGACATCCCGCCCACACCCGGCGTGGCCCGCCGGATGAAGAAGCTGGGGGCGCGCGAACACATCACGTTCGGCGGCGCCGTCACCGCCGACACGTCCGGACGTATCGCCCGGTCCCTGGTCCGCCACGGGAAGGGCGGGGACTTCCGCAACCCGCAGCGGATCCAGGAGTGGGCGCACCACATCGGCAGCGAACTCGGCGCCACGCGCTGAGCACACCGCCGAGCCGTCCGGCCCTCCCAACCCGGAGGTGCGACATGAGCCGCGCAGACGCATCAGGCCACCGGCCGACAGCGCCGGCGGCGGGACCGGGCCTGCGAGGTCCGCGCGTACCGACCCCGGCGACCGCCGTGACCAGCGGCGGTGTCGCCGCCCGGGGACGGGAGGGGGAACGGGCCGAGCCCGTACGGCCCGGCCGGCTCCGTCGGGGCACCGGCCCCGGGCATGCCGATGAATGACCCTACGGGCGGCGCGGCGGCGGAGCGGCAGGCCGAGCGCCCCGACGCCGGGCTCCCGCTCGACCCGGAGGAGCCGCTGCCCCGGCTGCGCCGTGAACTGGCGACCGGACCGGACGGACTGTCCGCACGTGAAGCGGCCCGCCGCCTCGCCGTCCACGGCCCGAACGAGGTGCGGCGCAAGGCGCGCTCCTCCCTCCCGCGGGAACTGGCCGGACAGCTGGCCCACCCCCTCGCGCTGCTGCTGTGGGCGGCGGCCGCACTCGCCTACGTCGCCGACCTCGCCGTCCTCGGCTGGGCGATCCTCGCGGTCATCGGCGTCAACGCGGCCTTCGCCCTCCTCCAGGAGCGCCAGGCCGAGCGCGCGGTGGAGACCCTCGCGCGCTATCTGCCCGAGCACGCCCTCGTCGTACGGGACGGCAAGCCGTCGACCGTGGAGGCCCGGGACCTGGTGCCGGGGGACGTGATCCTCCTGGAAGAGGGCGACAAGGTCCCCGCCGACGCGCGGGTCACCGACGGCGGGGTCGAGGTCGACCTGTCGACGCTCACGGGGGAGTCCGTGCCGGCCGAACGGATCGCCGCGGCCGGTCTCCTCGGCGCGCCCCTCCTGGAGGAGCCCAACCTCGTCTTCAGCGGAACGACCTGCGTCGAAGGGCAGGCAAGGGCCGTGGTGTTCGCCACCGGCCACCACACCGAACTCGGCCGGATCGCCGCACTCAGCCAGCGCACCCGGCGCGAGGCCAGCCCCCTGGAGAGACAGGTCAAGAAGGTCGCCTGGCTCATCGCCGGCGTCGCCACCGGCATGGGGATCGTCTTCCTGTGCGTCGGTGTGGCGGTCGGGCTGCCCCTCACCGAATCCCTGATGTTCGCCATCGGCCTGCTCGTCGCCAACGTTCCCGAAGGACTGCTTCCGACCATCACCCTCGCCCTGGCCGTCGGAGTCCGCTCCCTGGCCCGGCGGGGCGCCCTGGTCAAACGCCTGAGCGCCGTGGAGACGCTCGGCTCCACGAGCGTCATCTGCACGGACAAGACCGGCACCCTGACCCGCAACCGGATGCGCCTGCACGCCCTGTGGACGCCCGGCCACGGCACGGAACCGGGCCCCTGGGCCCAGGAGCTGATCCACTCGGCCGCCCTGTGCACCACGGTCACCCGCGACGCCGATGGCGAACCGCACGGCGACCCGACGGAGGCGGCCCTCGTCGCCGGCGCCGCGGAGTACGGCAGCCCCGTGGATCCAGGCCGACGGGACGAGGGACGGCAGGCGCTGTTCCGCTTCGATCCCCGGCTGCGCATGATGTCGGTGGTGCAGCAGGACGACCGGGCGGCGGGCCGCGCGCGGATCGTCGCCAAGGGCGCGCCCGAGGCGATCCTGCCCCGGCTGCGGCCGGGGCCCGACACGGACGGAGCCCGGGCGGCGGCGCATGAACTGGCGGCGGGCGGCATGCGTGTCCTCGCCGTGGCCGCCCGCGAGCTGCCGAGCGGCGCCGAGCGGCCGTCGCGCCGCCAGGACGCCGAGTCGGAGCTGTCCCTGCTCGGTCTCGTCGGCCTGTACGACCCGCCCCGCGCCGAGGTGGCGGCGGCCGTCGAGCGCTGCCACGGCGCCGGGGTGCGGGTCCACATCGTGACGGGCGACAACGGGGCCACGGCGGCGGCGGTCGCCCGCGAAGTCGGCATCGGCGTGCCCCGTCTCCAGGTCGTCGCGGCCTCCGAGGCACTCGACGACGACGCGCTGGACCGCCTCCTGGTGGCAGGCGACGCCGAGATCGTCTTCGCACGCTCCTCGCCCGAGACGAAGCTCAAAGTCGCCGACACCCTGCGGGCCCACGGCCGGATCGTCGCCATGACCGGCGACGGCGTGAACGACGCCCCCGCGCTGCACCGTGCGCACATCGGCGTGGCGATGGGCCGCTCGGGCACGGACGTGGCCCGCGAGGCCGCCGCGATGGTCCTCACCGACGACGACTTCGCCACCATCGTGACCGCGATCGAGGCGGGCCGCAGGGTCTACGACAACGTGCGCAAGTTCATCGTCTACATCTTCGCCCACGCCACCCCGGAGATCGTGCCCTTCCTCGTCTTCGCCCTCTCGGCCGGCGCCGTCCCCCTGCCGCTCACCGTGCTGCAGATCCTCGCGATCGACCTCGGCACCGAGACGCTTCCCGCACTCGCCCTCGGCAGGGAACGCTCCGAGCCCGGCATCATGCAACGGCCGCCGAGGCCCCAGCACCAGGGCGTCATCTCCCGTGACATGCTCGTGCGCAGCTGGGGGTACCTGGGGTTGGTGTCGGCAGCCCTCGTCATGATCGGCTACTTCTCCGTACTGTGGCGCGCGGGCTGGCAGCCCGGCGACCCGACCGGGGCCGGCAGCCCCCTGCACCACGCGTACGTGACGGCCACCACCGCCACCTTCGCGGGCATCGTCACCTGTCAGATCGGCACCGCCTTCGCCGCGCGGACCGACCACGCCGCGCTCCACGAGATCGGCGTCTTCTCCAACCCGCTGCTGCTCGTCGGCATCGTCTTCGAGCTCGCCTTCACCGCCGCCCTCGTCTACGCGCCCCCGCTCCAGCACCTCTTCGGCACGGCAGCCCTCCCCCCGGACGTCATCCTGCTCATCGCGACGTTTCCGATCCTGGTGTGGGGCACGGACGAGCTCCGGCGGGCCTGGCGGCGCCGCCGGAGGCAGTCGGCCCCGGGGGCCGGAGAGACCCGCTGACCGGACGCGGTCCGGTCCCACGGGCGGGTCCGTTCAGCGGACCAGGACGGCCTCGCCCGAGCGGGGGACGATGGCCGTCCAGCCCAGCTCGTGGTCGATGCGGTCGCGCAGCGCCTCGGACGCCGACGGTTCGCCGTGCACCAGGTAGGTGGTGTGCGGGGCGGGCGCGCCGCGCAGCCACTCGACGATCTGTCCGGCGTCGGCGTGAGCCGAGAAGTGGGGTACGTCGGCGACCTCGGCGCGTACCGGCACGTACTCGCCGAACATCTTCAGCGCCCGGGCACCGTCCACCAGGTCCCGCGCCCGGGTGCCGGCCGCGGCGAAGCCCACCACGACCACGGCGTTGCGCGGATCGGGCAGCAGCCGGTGCAGATGGTGCAGGACCCGGCCGCCGGTGGCCATGCCGGCGGAGGAGACGATGACGGCGGGGCCGCGCGTGCTGTTGATGTCGATGGACTCCTGCACCGAGCGGGCGGCGAGGAAGGGCGCGGGGCTCAGGGCGGCCTCGCCCTGGGACAGGATCTCGGGCCGCAGCTCGGCGGAGCGCTCGCGCACGGCGTCCCGGTAGACGTCGAGGGCCGCCAGGGCCATGGGGCTGTCCACGAACACGGGCACCGACCTCGGGAGGACTCCCGTCTCGCGGAGCCGCGTCAGTTCGTGCAGGACGACCTCGGTGCGGTCGATCGCGAAGGCCGGGATGACGACGGTGCCGCTCCTGGCCAGGGTCCTGGCGATGACGTCGGCGAACGCCGAGCGGCCGGATTCCTGGTCGTGGCGGCGGTCGCCGTACGTCGACTCCATGAGCAGGACGTCGGCGCCGGAGAACGGCTCCGGCGGCAGCAGGAGCGGATGCCCGGGGCGGCCGAGGTCCCCGGAGACGGCCAGGGTGTGCCCGTCCTCCAGGGTGAGGCGGGCCCAGGCCGAGCCGAGGATGTGCCCGCCGTGGTGGAGGGTCAGCCGGATGCCGGCCATGATCTCCACGTCGGCACCGACCGTGACCGGATCGAAGAAGGACACCGTCTTGTCGACGTCGGTGTCGTCGTAGAGCGGCCTGGCCGGGCGGTGCTTGGACCAGCCGTGCTCATTGGCGTGCCGGGCGGCCTCCATCTGCAGCCGTGCGCTGTCGCGCAGCACGATCGCCGCGAGCCGGGCCGTGTGCGGGCTCATGAGGATCGGTCCCCGGAAGCCCTGCCGGACCAGGCGCGGCAGATAGCCGCAGTGGTCCAGGTGGGCGTGGGTGACCACCACCGCCTCCACGTCGGCGGCGTCCCGGGCGAACCGGTCCCAGTTGCGGCGTCTGAGGTTCGCGAAGCCCTGGAAGAGGCCGCAGTCGAGCAGGATCCGCGCATGGTCGGTCTCGACCAGGAACTTGCTGCCCGTGACCGTCCCCACGCCGCCCAGGAAGCTCAGCAGGGCCGGTCGCGGGGCGGCGGGACCGCCGGGCGCGGAGGGAGCGGGGTTCGAAGCTGCCTGGGACATGGCCGTCCTCCTTCGGAGTAGCTGCCGGTCTCCACCCTCGCACCGCACCGCCGTGTCCCGGAGGGTCCGACCGGCGCCCTTCCGTGGGCCGATCGGCACCCCCGCGCCGCCGCCGGCGGCGCGGGGGCGGCACGGCCGGGCGCGGAAGGGGACCTTCGGCCCCTCCCTTGCCCCCAGCGGCCCTGCGGACGCGAGGCCACCCGATGCCACGGTGAGAACAGGCGCTCCGAACGGAGGAGCCGCACCGTGCCGACCACGGCCCCGTGGGACCCGTCCCCGGCACGGACCCTGACAGGGGAGCTCACCATGACCGGTACGACGAAACGCCCCGACATCGTCATGGGCATCGACCCCGTCAGGAACGGGCACCTCGCGCTGGCCTGGGCCGTCGACGAGGCCGACCGCCGCGGCCTCGCCCTGCGCCTGGTGGCCGCCGTCCCGCCGGTGCACGACCCCCGGCATGCCGGAATCCCGCATCACCACGCCCGCGCGGTCGACGCGGAGGCCGCGCTGCGCACCGCGTCGGAGTGGGCGCACGGCCGCCGCCCCGGCGTCCGCGTCACCACGACGCTCGTCGACGGAGTCCCGTCCCGGGTGCTGACCGGGCTGAGCGCGGAGGCCGCCATGGTCGTCCTCGGCTCACGGCACCTCAGCCGCACCGAGGAGTACCTGAGCGCCGGCTCCCTCGTGGTGCCGGTCACCGCGCAGGCCCGGTGCCCGGTCGTCGTCGTGGGCGACGCGGAGCACGTCACCCAGGACCCGCCCTACCTGGTGGTCGGCATCGACGGCAGCGAGTCCTCCCGGGCCGCTCTGGCCCAGGCCCTCGACGAGGCGGATCTGCGCCGCTGCGCGCTGCGCGCCATCGCCGTCCGGCAAGCTCCGGTCTTCTCCCTGCCCACCGGGGACTCCCTGTTCCACGCCGAGCGCAGGCTGCTCTCCGAGACCACCGCCGGATGGGCGCAGAAGTACCCGGACGTGAGGCTCACCCACGAGGTGATCGCCGGCTCGCCCGTCGAGGTGCTGGCGGAGGCCGCCGAGCACTCCCTGGCCCTCGTCGTCGGCCGCAGGGGCCACGGCGGGTACAGCGGGATGCGCCTCGGCTCCGTGGTCCACGGCCTGCTGCACCGCGCCCACTGCCCCGTCATCACCGTCCCCGTCGGGTGAACCGCCATGACGGCGCCGGCCATCGCGTCGCCCGGTCAGGCGAGCGGTCTCACCGAGTCGGAGGCGGCGCGCCGACTCGCCGCGTCCGGGCCCAACGAGGTGACCTCGGAGAGGTCCGTACGCCTCCACAGCCGCATCCTCGCGCAGCTGCGCGACCCGCTGATCACGGTGCTCCTCGGCGCGGTCGCCCTCACCCTCGCCATCGGGGACCATCCCGACGCGGTCGTCATCGCGCTGGTCATCGCGGTGAACACCGCCGTCGGCGTCGCCCAGGAGATCCGGGCCGACAACGCCGTCGCCGCCCTCTCCGCCCTGAGCGCCCCGCACGCCCGTGTGCTGCGCGACGGCGCCGTCCGCGACCTGCCGGCCGCCGACGTCGTCCCGGGAGACGTCCTCCGGCTCGGCGAGGGCGACATAGTCGCCGCCGACGCCGAGCTCGCCGAGGCAACCGCCCTGCTCCTGGACGAGTCCATGCTCACGGGGGAGTCGGTGCCCGTGGACAAGGCCGGGGGAGACGCCCTGAGCGCCGGCACGGTCGTCGTCCGGGGCCGGGGCGTGGCCACGGTGACGGCGACCGGATCCGGCAGCGCGCTGGGCCGCATCGCGGCCCTGCTCGACACCCGCCGCGAGCCGACCCCGCTGCAGCGGCGTCTCGCCGCCCTCGGGCGCGTGCTCGCCGTGGTCACCCTTTCCCTGTGCGTGCTGGTCTTCGCCCTGGGGCTCGTACGGGGACTCCCGCCCGGCACCATGGCGGTCACGGCCATCAGCCTCGCCGTGGCCGCCGTCCCCGAGTCCCTCCCGGCCGTCGTCACCCTGGCCCTCGCCCTCGGAGCCCGGCGCATGGTCGCCCGGCACGCCCTGGTGCGGCGGCTGCCGGCCGTCGAGACCCTGGGCTCCGTGTCCGTGCTCGCGACCGACAAGACCGGGACGCTCACGGAGGGGCGCATGGTCGTCCAGCACGTCTGGACCCCGCGCGTGCGTGCGGAACTCTCCGGTGTCGGCTACGAGCCGGTGGGGGAGGTCCTCGTCGACGGGCGACCGGCGACCGAGGACGAGCTCCGGCCCGTACGGGAGCTGCTGACCGCGGCAGCCCTGTGCAACGACGCCACCCTCCGCCCGCCGGACCCCGCCCCGTCCGACGCCCGCTGGACCGCCCTGGGCGACCCCATGGAGGCCGCCCTGCTCGCGGCCGCCGCCAAGGCGGGCTGCCCGGCGCAGGCGGCGCTTTCGGCGAGCCGGCCCCGGATCGCGGAGGTCCCCTTCGACAGCCTGCGCCGACGCATGACCACCCTGCACACGACCGCACACGGCCGGGTGCTCGTCTGCACCAAGGGCGCCCCCGAAGCCGTGCTCGACCCCGCCGTCCTCGCCGCCGGGCCGGACGCCCTCGCCGAGGCCCGTCGGCAGGCCGCACGGCTGGCCGAGCGCGGCTACCGTGTGCTCGCGGTCGCCTCGCGGGTCCGGGACGAGGTCCCGGACCCGGTCACCGCGGCGGAGACCCGCCTCACCCTGCTCGGCCTCGTCGCGCTGAGCGACCCGCCCAAGCCGCACGCCGCCGCGACCCTCGCCGCCTGCCGCGCGGCCGGCATCACCCCCGTACTGATCACCGGGGACCACCCCGCGACGGCGCGGGCGGTGGCGTCCGGCGTGGCGCTCCTGGGAGACCGGGGCGAGTCGGACGGGCAGGTCATCACGGGTGCGGATGTGGCGGCCGGACGCGTCGCCGACCTCACCGCCGTCCCCGTCTTCGCCCGCACCGACCCCCAGCAGAAAGTGGACATCGTCCAAGCCTGGCGTGCCGCGGGAGCCGTGACCGCCATGACCGGCGACGGCGTCAACGACGGCCCCGCCCTGCACCGGGCCGACATCGGCGTCGCCATGGGTGCGCGCGGCACCGAGGTGGCCCGGCAGGCGGCCGACCTCGTCCTCACGGACGACGAGCTCTCCACGGTCGTCGCCGCCGTCGAGGAGGGCCGACGCGTCTACGACAACATCCGCCGCTTCCTGGTCTACGGAATGGCCGGCGGCGCCGCCGAGATCCTCGTCATGCTGGCCGGCCCGCTGCTCGGGCTGCCGCTTCCCCTCAGAGCGGGCCAGATCCTCTGGATCAACCTCCTCACCCACGGCCTCACCGGCGTCGCCATGGGCGCCGAACCCGCCGCCCCCGGCACCATGCGCCGGCCGCCCCGCCCCCCTGACCAGCACATCCTCGGCGGCGGTGCCTGGCAACGGCTGCTCCTCCTCGCCGCCGTCGTCACGACCGTCACGCTCGGCGCGGCACTCGCCGCCCGGACGCTGGGGCTGCCGTGGCAGAGCGTCCTCTTCCTCGCCCTGCTCGCCGCCCAGCTCGGCGTCGTCCTGGGGCTGCGGGCACGGCTGCTGACCCGGCAGAACCCGTTCCTGCCGCTCTCGGTCCTCGCCTCCGCCCTGCTGGCCGCCGCGGCCCTCTACGTCCCGTTCCTGAGCTCGGTCCTGGAGACCGAACCGCTCGGCTGGACGGGAATCGCCCTCGCGGCCGTCTGCGCGCCGGGCGGGTTCGTCGCGGCACGCCTGGTGCGGACCGCGTTCCGGCGGACGGGGTAGGCGGACGCGGCAGGCGGGGCCACGCGACTCCGCGCCCGTCCGCGCTACCGCTCCTGTGCACCGTCCTCGTGGGCCTGGGCGGCGATCACGGCGGCCTGGACGCGGCGTTCCACGCCGAGTTTGCCGAGGAGCCGGGAGATGTGGTTCTTGACCGTCTTCTCGGAGAGGTAGAGCCGTTTGGCGATCTGCCGGTTGGTGAGCCCTTCGCCGATCAGATCGAGCACGGTTCGTTCCCGCTCGGACAGCACGGCGAGCCGCTCGTCCTCCGGCGGTCTGGCCGGCTC